>NZ_JAOTBD010000002.1 GCF_026162625.1 Paracoccus beibuensis
ACCCAGGGAAGTGAGAAACGAATTCTTGGCACACATTGCGAAACGCATTCCCATCAAACGATGAAAAGGACTTCGCAATACCGCCTCAGCTAAGCAACGTGGGGCTCAGACGCCGCTTACCTATCTCTGGGCCTTGGCGCGCGATGACCGGTCATGGGGCGGGGCAGGCAGACCCGCCCGGCGTCGTCTTCGAATGGCTGCAGCTGCAGCGTCGGCGCGTATCTGTGAAGTCGCGCCTCGGCGAGAAACTGGCCTTTATCCACCGCCACTGGGACGGGTTGCAGACCTTCCTGCGCGACGGCCGTGTCGAGATCGACTCCAACAGCGTCTAGAACCTGATCCGCCCTATCGCCCTGACCCGCAAGAATGCGCTCTTCGCCGGCCATGACGAAGGCGGTCGATCCTGGACGCGTAGAGCCTCACTGATTGCCACCGCAAAGATAAACAGCGTCGAACCCTCCGCCTATCTCAAGGCGACCTTGGAAGCCGTCGCCGCCGGTCATCCGCAGGCAGAAATCGACAAACTGCTGCCTTGGAACTTCAAGCCATCAAGCTGAAAGAAGGTGCGCCTCAAACACCGATTCCAGAGGATCAGGCGCAGAACCTACCGGACGCGAAGAGGCACGGCAGGACGTGTTCGATTACATCGAGATGTTCTACAACCCGATGCGCAAGCACGCGAGGAACAGGATGCTGTCACCCGCCGAGTTCGAACGGCAGCACGTGTTGAGACGTGAGGGCGTCCACGAAACTGCCGGGCTATTCAAACTGCGGCGACCGTGATCAATGTTATTCTACAACTTGACCGGTTCTAAGATCTATCCACCGACTTCCGGCTGTCACAACATTCGCTAATCGTTCCTGTCCTGTCCTTACGCGTTTGGCGAAAGACGTCTGAGTATGAGAGATAATTTTAAAAAATGTGAAGTTTGACGGAGGCAGATGTGCCATTTCTGCCAGCGCAGGCGCTCTTTCATTAGCGCCCACTTCCACTCTTCGATCCGTCCGCCCCTCGGCACAACGCCGGGGGGCGGTTTCTTCGCTTTCTGAGGACCCTTGATCGGCTAAGCTGCTTCCTCGGCGCGGCGATGTCTCCGCAGGCCGAAGAAGCTACCCAATGCGGCCAGAAGCAAAATGGCGGGGGCAGGCAGCGGCACGGGTGCCGGCTGTTGCATTTCCTCAGCCGCCAAGGTGAAGTTGACCGGGTTCTGCCCCGTCAGGTGAACCAGGACGAACTTGTTTGCCCACTTGGTGAAGTCGAAGGTCCAGGTCGCCTGTGGTTGGTAGGCATCAATGTTGAACGTGTGCAGCGTCTCTCCGCACCAGCCGCCGCACTTCGTCGGATCATCGACAGCAAGAATGGAACCGCCCGCTTGATAGCTGCAGCCGGACCAGTTCCCGTTTCCGCAAGGCGTCGCATAGGGCGCCTCGAAGGTCAGGGTTTGCTGACCCGAGAGTTGACCGACCCACTTGTCACCCTGGTGAAGAGTGGCTGCTGAGGCAGGAGTGCCGAGCAGCGCGGCAAAGGCGATGGCAAGCTTCATTATGAGCTTCCTTTAGGTGATGGAGAGAAAAGAACGGACAAAACTGCGGTTGATGTAGCTGTGAACATCGATCCGAGTCGACTTGGCCTTTCGGGCAGCTATCGAAGCCGATCTGCCTCCCGCCTTGAAGGCGTGCCGCGCCCCTCCGTGACTAGCGGACACCACAATGTATGCAAGCTTAGGCTGTGTTGACAAAAGGGATTCACAGGTCGCGCTGATCATGGTTCAAGCTGGTATCTGCGATGGAGACCAAATTCGCACGGGACCTGATGCCGGACGAGGAGTGGCGTTCCATGAACGCTCCATCCTGGCCGTCCGCGCGCCGAACGGGCGCAAACCCCTGAACCATCGTCCTGTTCTGGACGGCATTTTCTGGATCGCACGGACGGGATCGCGTTGGCGCGACCTGCCCGATGAGCTCGGCAAGTGGTCCAGCGCCTACCGCCGGTTTCGTGCGGAAGTCACGGAAGCTGCGCGTGGCTGTCGACCGCAAGCTCTACCGGCTGCGGAACCTTGTCGAGCGGTGCTTCAACAAGCTCAAGAACGCCCGCCGCGTCCCCATCCGCCACGATTAAACCGCAAAGATCTTCCCGGGCTTCATCGACATCACCTCGATCCGCCTCTGGATCCGCCATTTGTCAACATGACCTAGTGTCCGTGAAATGGCGGCAACAGATCTTGCGCAGCGTCTTACATTTCGAGCGCAGTTTGTCCTGTAATCTCTACATGTCAGGATGTCGGCGAGTGACGATTTTCATCGCAATCTAAATTTCGTGCGCCTGCCATTTCGCCACACCCGCAACATGGTGGCTGATAGCAAAGCCCGTGATCAGGCGCGAGAGGGCAAACGCGCCTGCAGCACACGAAGTGCAGCCGGGACTGCTTCGGGCAGATCGTCGGCGATCAGCCCCGGGCCGAAGTTACGTGCCGCCGTCGCATGGGCCAGCACGGCCGCAGCGGCAGCGTCAGGGGTGGCGAAGCCCCTGGCCAGCAGGCCGACGATAAGCCCGGCCAGAACGTCACCCGCCCCGGCGGTTGCAAGCCAGGGCAGGTCGGCGGCGGAATGGACAAGCACGCGGCCAGAGGGATCGGCGATGACCGTGTCCGGTCCCTTCAGCAGGACGACCGCCGAGGATCGCGCGGCGGCCTCGCTCGCCGCGTCGATGCGCGAACAGGCGGGCCCTTTCAGAACAGGCTCCTTCAACTGTTCGGCCACGTCCGGGAAGAGACGCGCGAACTCTCCTGCATGCGGCGTCAGAATGCAGGCCGGGTGCAGATCCTGGAACGGCAGACGTCGCTGCGAAAGGGCGGTGATCGCGTCGCCATCCAGCACGGCCGGGCGGCCCGAGCGCAGGACGACCGGCAGCAGGGCTGCCGCCCGATCCACGCCGCATCCCGGGCCAATGCAGATGGCCGAGATGCGGTCGTCCCGCAACGTCGCCGCCAGATCCGAAGCGTCGTCCAGCGGGTGCCGCATCAGCGCGTCCGGCGGACCGGCATGCTCTGCCAGTGCGTCGGCCGGTGGGCAGATCGTGACAAGCCCCGCCCCGATCCTCAGCGCGGACCGGGCCGAGAGGCGCGCGGCGCCGCCCTTCCAGCGGCCGCCAGCGATGATCAGCGCGTGGCCGTGGTCGAACTTGTGTCCCTGCCGCTTCGCCAGATCGGCGCCGATGACCTGCCGCAGATGCGAAGGCGCCTGCGGCAGACCGATATCGGCCACGACGACATGCCCGCAGAGCAACGGCCCCTGACCCAGAAGATGCCCGGGCTTCTTGCAATGAAATGTCACTGTCAGGTCGGCCGCTGCCGGTGTGCACGACCGGGAGATGACCCGACCGCTGTCAGCGCAGAGGCCGCTCGGGATGTCGACCGCCACCAGGTGCGATGCCGTCCGCAGCGCCGCGATGAATGGGGCCAGGGGATCGATCGGACGATCCAGCCCGATGCCAAGCAGGGCATCCACAGCCAGATCGGCTCGTCGGGAAATGCGTGTGGGATCGTTGAAGACGCCACCTATGGCCCGCCAGCGGTCGTGGTTCAGACGGGCGTCCGGCCGCAGCTTTGTGGGGTCGTCGGCGAGCAGCACCTCGACCCGCCACCCCATCGCCGATAGCAGCCTCGCGATCACGAACCCGTCGCCGCCGTTGTTGCCCGATCCGCAGAGGACCAGGGCGGATCGATCACCGCTGGACACAAGATCGGGCCATTGCGCCAGAATCGCCTCGACCACCCGCTTTCCTGCGCGCTCCATCAGCAAGACACCAGAAACTGCCCCGGAACCGATCATGCGGGATTCGATGGCGCGCATTTGGGCGCTGGTGCGGATTTCGCAGGTTTCGAGCATCGGAGTTGCCTATTTAACGATCAACGTGAGCAAAAAATGAACAGTTGGCAGGGGTCCTGCCGTTCTGGCTTGCTCAGACGGTGCTGGCTCATTTACGCCACCCACCAAACGCGCCAATCAGTCTTCAGGCAAGCCGCGAGGAAGGATCAATTGCGATGAAGAAGATCGAGGCGATCATCAAGCCGTTCAAGCTGGACGATGTGAAGGAGGCGTTGCAGGAAGTCGGCGTGCAGGGCCTTTCCGTTACCGAGGTCAAGGGCTTCGGTCGCCAGAAGGGACATACGGAACTGTATCGCGGCGCCGAATACGTGGTCGATTTCCTGCCCAAGGTGAAGATCGAGATGGTGCTGCCCGACGACCAGGTCGACGCCGCCATCGAGGCCATCGTGGGCGCCGCCCGCACCGAGAAGATCGGCGACGGCAAGATCTTCGTCCTGCCCGTCGAACAGGCGATCCGCATCCGCACCGGCGAAACGGGCGACGACGCGGTCTGATCGCGGCCCGACAGAACAACACAAAATCTCTGCACCCGGTCGCCACGGCCGCCGGGTCGCAACTACGAAGAGAGGGAAGAGATGGAAATCAAGGACGTCTTGAAGCTGATCGAGGATGATGAGGTCGCCTATGTCGACGTCCGCTTCACCGATCCCAAGGGCAAGCTTCAGCATGTGACGCTGGACGTCGATCTGGTCGACGAGGACTTCTTCGAGGAAGGATTCATGTTCGACGGAAGCTCGATCGCGGGCTGGAAGTCGATCGACCAGTCGGACATGAAACTGATCCTGGACCCGGCGTCGGTCTATATCGATCCGTTCTATGCCGAAAAGACGCTCTGCGTGCACTGCAACGTGGTCGAGCCCGACACTGGTGAACCTTACAGCCGTGATCCGCGCGGCACCGCCGCCAAGGCCGAGGCCTACCTCAAGTCCTCGGGTATCGGCGACACCGCCTATTTCGGCCCCGAGGCCGAGTTCTTCCTCTTCGACGACGTGCGCTATTCGGTCACGCCGCAGAAGGTGTCGTTCCAGATCGACGCCGCCGACGCCGCCTGGAACACGGACACCGAATACGAGATGGGTAACCAGGCCCACCGCGCCGGCCACAAGGGCGGCTATTTCCCGGTGAACCCGATCGATGCGGCCCAGGACATCCGCGGCGAGATGCTGACCACCATGAAGCGCATGGGCATGAAGGTCGACAAGCACCACCACGAGGTTGCCAGCGCGCAGCACGAGCTGGGCCTGATCTTCGGCGGCCTGGTCGAGCAGGCCGACAACATCCAGAAGTACAAGTACGTCATCCACAACGTCGCCCATGCCTATGGCAAGTCGGTGACGTTCATGCCCAAGCCCATGAAGGGCGACAACGGGTCGGGGATGCACGTCAACATGTCGATCTGGAAGGACGGCAAACCGCTGTTCTCGGGCGACAAGTATGCCGACCTTTCGCAGGAGGCACTGTGGTTCATCGGCGGCATCCTGAAGCACGCCAAGGCGCTGAACGCGCTGACGAACCCCGCCACCAACAGCTACAAGCGCCTGATCCCCGGCTTCGAGGCCCCGGTTCTGCGCGCCTATTCGGCCCGCAACCGGTCGGGCTGCGTCCGGATCCCGTGGACCGAAAGCCCGAAGGCCAAGCGCGTCGAGGCCCGTTTCCCCGATCCGGCGGCCAACCCCTATCTGGCGTTCGCGGCGCTGCTGATGGCCGGGCTGGACGGCATCAAGAACAAGATCGATCCGGGCCCCGCGTCGGACAAGGACCTCTACGACCTGCCGCCGGAAGAGCTGGCGGAAATTCCGACCGTCTGCGGCAGCCTGCGCGAAGCGCTGGAAGAGCTGGAGAAGGACATGGACTTCCTGCTGGCGGGCGACGTGTTCACCCGCGACCAGCTGGAAGGCTATATCGCGCTCAAGTGGGAAGAGGTCTACGCATACGAACACACGCCGCATCCGGTGGAATACCAGATGTACTACAGCTGCTGATCCTTCGGCAGCCGGAACGGGAAAGGGCGGTCGCAGGACCGCCCTTTCTTCGTCATTCGGCCGCGATGCCGGTGCGGACGGGATAGTCCGTATAGCCCTCGGCACCTCCGGCATAGAAGGTCGCGGCGTCCTGCTCGTTCAGCGGCAGGCCCTGGCGGAAGCGCTCCGGCAGGTCGGGTGTCGCGATGAAGTCGCGGCCGAAAGCCACGGCATCAGCGCGATCCTGGTCCAGCAGGTCCTGCGCCGTCTCGCGCGTCAGCCCCTCGTTCGCGATGACGGGTCCGCCAAAGGCGGCGCGGATGGCGTCCAGCAGGCTGTCCTCGGCCACATGCTCTCGCAGACACAGGAACGCCAGGCCGCGCCGGCCCATCTGCCGGGCCACATGCGTAAACAGGGCCCGCGGATCGCGGTCGCCCATGTCGTGCCCGTCGCCCCTCGGCGCAAGGTGCAGGCCGACGCGGTCCGCGCCCCAGACGCCGATGACGGCATCCGCGATCTCCTCCAGCAGGCGCGTCCGGTTCTCGATGCTGCCGCCATAGGCGTCGTCGCGCCGGTTGGCGCGGTCCTGCAGGAACTGGTCGATCAGATAGCCGTTGGCGCCGTGGATCTCGACACCGTCGAAGCCTGCGCGGCGGGCGTTCCCGGCGGCCTTGCGAAACGCCTCGACGACGCCGGGGATCTCTTCGGTGCCAAGCGCGCGGGGGGTCACGTAGGGCCGCTTGGGGCGCAGCAGACTGACATGGCCGCCGGGCTGGATGGCCGAAGGCGCGACCGGCAGCTGCCCGTCCAGAAGCTGCGGGTCCGAGATGCGCCCGACATGCCACAGCTGCAGGAAGATCAGCCCGCCGCGTTCGTGAACGGCCTGGGTCACCTGCGACCAGCCGGCCACCTGCTCGTCGTTCCAGATGCCCGGCGTCGCCTCGTAACCCACACCAATGGGGGTCACGCTGGTGGCTTCCGACAGGATCAGCCCGGCGCCCGCACGCTGGCGGTAATACTCGGCCATCAGGTCGTTCGGGACGCGCTTGTCGCCGGCGCGGCTGCGGGTCAGGGGCGCCATGACGATGCGGTTTCGAAGCGTCACCGCCCCGAGGGTCACCGGCTCGAACATCGAGGACATTGGGATTTCCTTCAACTGAAACTAGGGCAACAGCAACTGTGTGCAGAGTCTGCAGATTTCAAGCCGGACGCGAACTGTCACATCGGCGTCAGCCGCGCGAAACCTTCGCGGTTCAGGGCGCGAAGCGCTTCCCTCGGGGAGGATCTGCCAGTATCCGGAAAACATGGATATCGTTCTGCTGACTACCTTCACGGCCTTCCTGTTCCTGGTGATCGCTGCGGCCGAACCCTTGTCGGCGCGCCTGTCGCTGCCCTTCAGCGTGATGCTGGCCGCGATCGGAATCCTGATCGGCGGCGGCGCGATCTTCGTGCTGCGGACCGAACTGACCGATACCCTGAACCCGATCGCCGAGGGCATCCTGTCGCTTCCGATCCGCTCCAGCGTCTTCATGTATGTGTTCCTGCCGACGCTGATCTTCCAGGCCACGCTGGAGATGAACATCAGACGGATGCTGGACGACTGGGTGCCGATCCTGACGCTGGCCGTGGTCGCCGTCGTCGTGGCCACGCTGACCATCGGCTTCACGCTGTCCTGGATCAGCGGGTTGCCGCTGATGGTCTGCCTGCTCATCGGCTCGATCGTGTCGACCACCGACCCCTCGGCCGTCGTCAGCATCTTCCGGTCGCTCTCCGCCCCCAAGCGCCTCGCGCGGATCATCGAGGGCGAGAGCCTTTTGAACGACGCGGCCGCCATCGCGCTCTTTGGCCTGTTCATGGGCTTCGTCATGATGGGCGTTCCCAACCCCAGCCTCGGCGAGGCCGTGGGCCAGTTCCCCTCGCTGATCTTCGGCGGCGCGCTGGCGGGCTGGCTGGTCGCACGCCTTGCCCTGATCCTGATGAGCCTGTTCGCCCGCTTCGAGACGGCGCAGATTTCCGTCTCGGTCGCGGTGCCGTATCTTGCATATATCGGCGCGGAGCGGTTGGCGGGCGCGTCGGGCGTCGTGGCGGTCGTGGCCGCCGGTCTGACGCTGAACTTCATGGGACCGGGCCGCTTGGCGCCTGGCTTCTGGGTCAACCTGCGCGAGATCTGGGGCCTTCTGGCCCACTGGGCCGGGGCGCTGATCTTCATTCTGGCCGCGCTGCTGATCCCGCGCCTGCTGGTGGAACTGCGGCTGACGGACCTCGGCTTTGTCGTCGTCGTGGTCGTGGCAGCTTTCGTCGCCCGCGCCATCATCCTGTTCGGACTGCTGCCGCTGTTGACGGCGCTGCACCTGTCGCCGCGCATCCAGCGCCCCTATCGCGTGGCGATCATGTGGGGCGGACTGCGCGGCGCTGTCACCCTGGCGCTGGCGCTGGCGGTGACCGAAAGCCTGCGCGTGCCGGTGGAAACCAAGCGGCTGGTTGGCATCGTCGCCACCGGGTTCACGGTCTTCACACTGATCGTGCAGGGGACGACGCTGCGCTGGGTGATCGGGCTTCTGGGACTGGACAAGTTGTCGCCGCTGGATCGCGCGCTGTCGAACCAGGTCGTTGCCGTCGCCCTGCAGACGGTGCGGGAGGGGGTTGCTTCGGCGACCGAAAACTATGACCTGACACGCGAAACCGTCCGCTCCGAGGCCAAGCGCTTCGGCGCCCGCCTTGACGAGGCGGTCGAGCGCGCCGAGGCCGAGGACAACGCCGAGATCTTGGACCGCGATCGCATCACGCTTGGCCTGATCGCGCTGGCGGGCCACGAACGAGAGGTGATCCTCCAGCGTTTCCGCGAGCGCGCGATTTCGGCCCGGCTGTCGGAACAGGCGCTGTTCGACGCCGACCGGTTGATCGAGGGCGCACGGTCCGGCGGACGGACCGGCTATCAGCGGGCGGCGCGGTCCAGTCTGCGCTATGGCCCGGCCTTCCGCTTTGCGGCCTTTCTGCGCAATCGCCTCGGCATGCCGGGGCAGCTGGCGCGGATGACCGCAGACCGGTTCGAGAAGTTGCTGGCCAAGCGGTTGATCCTGCGCGATCTTCACGGCTTCATCGACCGGCGTATCCGCCGCATCCACGGCCGCCGCGTGGCCGAGCTGCTGCACGAAATGCTCAACCGCCGGATCGAGGCGGTGGACACCGCGCTGGAGGGTCTGCGCCTGCAGTATCCCGGCTATGCCGAGGAGCTGGAGCGCCGCTTCATCCGCCGCACAGCGCTGCGCCTCGAGGAACGCGAATACGCGGCGATGCGCGAAGACGGGCTGATCGGGTCCGAGGTCCACACCGAGCTGATGGCCGACATCGCCCGCCGCCGCGCGGCGACCGAGGGGCGGCCCAAGCTGGACTTGGCGCTGAGGAAGAACGACCTGGTGCGCCAGTTCCCGCTGTTCGCCGACCTTGACGACGGCGAGATGAAGCGCCTCTCTCGGGCGATCCGCACACGCTATGTCAATGCGGGCCACATCATCACCCGCAAGGACACGCCGGCGCGCACGGTCTTCTTCGTGGCCTCTGGCGCGGTCGAGCAGGAAGTTGCGGGCCAGTCGATCCGGCTTGGTCGGGGCGAGATGTTCGGGCAGATGGGCGTCCTGACCAGCCGCCTCCGCCGGGCCGAGGTCCGAGCGATCACCCCCACCAGCCTTCTGGTGCTGGACGAAGTCGACTTTCGCCGCGTGCTGAAGCGCTCGGCCGCACTGCGCGAGGCGGTCCGTGCCAGCCTGACCGGCAAGGCGGCCGGGCAAGAGGTGCTGCGCCTGCCCGAGATGCAGATCGACGCCCCGCTTGGCGAGGCGCGGGCGGCAGGCTAGACAGGCGACCTGAAGATCACGACCGAAGGGTTCCCCATGGACGCCGCCCAGACCGCCAGCCGCATCGCCCGGCAGATCGCCACCGAAATCGCGGCCACGCCCGCCCAGGTCAGCGCCGCGGCGGGGCTTCTGGACGGCGGCGCCACCGTGCCCTTCGTTGCGCGATACCGGAAGGAGGTCACCGGTGGTCTGGATGACACGCAGCTGCGCACCCTGTCCGAACGCCTCGGCTATCTGCGGGAGATGGAGGCACGCCGCGCGGCGATCCTGGGCTCGATCCGCGATCAGGGCAAGCTGACCGACGATCTGGCCCGCGCCATCGCGGTGGCCGAAACCAAGGCCGCGCTGGAAGACATTTACCTGCCGTTCAAGCCCAAGCGCCGCACGAAGGCGATGACCGCTCGCGAAAACGGGCTGGAGCCGCTGCTGCGCACCATCCAGTCCGACGCATCGCGCGACCCGTCGGCGCTGGCCCGCGATTTCGTGCAGGGCCCCGTCGAAACGCCCAAGGCCGCCTTGGACGGGGCGCGCGACATCCTGGTCGAAGAGCTGTCCGAAAATGCCGAGGTCTTGGGCAAGCTGCGCGACTTCATGCGGCGCGAGGCGTTCATCTCGGCCCGCGTGGTCGCGGGGAAAGACGAGGCGGGCGCCAAGTTCAGCGACTATTTCGACCATCGCGAAACCTGGGCCGGCATCCCCGGCCACCGCGCCCTGGCAATCCTGCGCGCCGCCAGGGAGGAGGTGGTGACCATCGACATCTCGCCCGATCCCGAGACGGGGGCAGCGCGGGCCGAGGGGATCGTGGCGCAGGGGCTGGGGCCGGTCGGGCAGGGGCCGGGCGCGGACTGGCTGCGCGGTGTCGCTGGCTGGGCCTGGCGGGTGCGGCTGTCGAACACGATGTATATCGACCTGCTGACCGATCTGCGCAAGCGCGCCCATGACGAGGCAATCGCGGTCTTTGCCCGCAACCTGCGCGACCTGCTGCTGGCCGCGCCCGCGGGGCCGCGCGCGACGCTGGGAATCGATCCAGGCATCCGCACCGGCTGCAAGGTTGCGGTCGTGGACCAGACCGGCAAGCTGCTGGACACGGCGACGATCTATCCCTTCCAGCCCAAGAACGACCTGCGCGGCGCCGAGGCCACGCTGCTGGCGCTGATCGCGCGCCACGGAATCGACCTGATCGCCATCGGCAACGGCACCGCCAGCCGAGAGACGGAGCGCCTTGTGGCCGAGGTTCTGAAGCACCTGCCGAAAGGCGTGAAGGCGCCGACCAAGGTAATCGTGTCCGAAGCCGGGGCCTCGGTCTATTCGGCGTCCGAACTGGCTGCGAAGGAGTTCCCCAACCTCGACGTGTCGCTGCGCGGCGCGGTGTCCATCGCGCGGCGCCTGCAGGACCCGTTGGCAGAACTGGTCAAGGTGCCGCCTCAGTCCATCGGCGTTGGCCAGTACCAGCACGACGTGGACCAGCGACAGCTGGCCAAGTCGCTGGAAGCCGTGGTCGAGGATGCGGTGAACGCTGTTGGCGTGGACCTGAACACGGCCTCGGCGCCGCTGCTGGCGCATGTGGCGGGGCTGGGGCCGTCGCTGGCGCAGGCCATCGTGACGCATCGCGACGCGCAGGGCGCCTTTCGGTCGCGGGCGGCGCTGAAGAAGGTCGCGGGGCTTGGACCGCGGGCATTCGAACAATCCGCGGGTTTTTTGCGCATCCGCGACGGAGACGAGGCGCTGGACGCCTCGGCCGTCCACCCCGAGGCCTATGGCCTGGCGCGCAAGATCGTCGCCGCCTGCGGCCGCGATCTGCGCGCGGCCATGGGCGACGGCGTGGTGCTGAAGCGCCTGAAGCCAGAGGATTTCGTGACCAGCGACTTCGGCCTGCCGACCGTGCGTGACATCCTGGCCGAACTTGAGAAGCCCGGCCGCGACCCTCGCCCCGGCTTCGTCACCGCCAGCTTTGCGGATGGGGTCGAGGACATCAAGGACCTGCGCCCGGGCATGCAGCTGGAAGGAACCGTGACCAACGTGGCGGCCTTCGGCGCCTTCGTCGATGTCGGCGTGCATCAGGACGGGCTGGTCCATGTCAGCCAGCTGGCCGACCGCTTCGTCAAGGACCCGCACGAGGTCGTCAAGGCCGGCGACGTGGTCCGCGTCCGCGTGACCGAGGTGGATGTGGCCCGCAAGCGCATTGGCCTGACCATGCGCAAGGATGGTGGCCAGGCACCCGCCGAGGCCCGCTCGAAGCCGCAAGGCAAGCCGCGGGCCGCCAAGGCCGCGCCGCCGCAGGCCGGGCAGGGCGCCTTCGGATCGGCCTTGGCCGACGCCTTGCGCAAGCGCTGAAAGGGACAACGATGACTGCTGCCCCGACTGTGTTGGACGACGCCGACCACCGCGCTTTCCTGATTGCCGATGCGCATCGCGCGCTGGATTTCTTCGACGCGAGCCAGGATCCCGATGGCGGTTTCCGGGCGCTGGACCACGACGGCCGCCCGCTGCCCCGCGACCTGCAAGAGCTGCACACGACGACGCGGCTGGTCCACTCCTATGCGCTGGCGCAGCTGGCAGGCAGGCCAGATCGCGCCGGCATCATCGACCGGGGGATGGATGATCTGTGGAACCGCCACCGCGACCCGGACCACGGCGGTTACCTCTGGTCGGTGACGAGCGACGGCATCGGCGACGGGACCAAGCTGGCCTACGGACATGTCTTCGTCCTGCTGGCGGCGTCTTCGGCCCGAATGGTCGGGCATCCCGACGCGGACCGGCTGCTGAACGACATCCGCAACGTGCTGGACCGCCACTATTGGGACGAGGATGCGGGGCTTTTCCGTGACGAGTTCACGCGCGACTGGCAGGTCTTCTCCACCTATCGCGGCATGAACGCCAACATGCACGGGGTCGAGGCGCTGTTGGCAGCGCACGAGGCCACGGGCGAGGCAGTCTTTTTGTTGCGCGCCGGTCGCATCCTGAACTTCTTCATCGGGGGACAGGCCGCCGCGAACGGCTGGCGCATCCCCGAGCACTACGACGACAGCTGGCAGCCTGATCACGGCTATGCTGGCAATCCGATGTTCCGTCCCGCCGGAACGACGCCCGGCCACAGCTTCGAAATGGCGCGCCTTCTGCTGCACTGGTGGGACCTGGCGGGCCGGCCCGGCACGGATGCGCCGCAGCAGGCGCGGGCGCTTGTCGGGGCGGCGCTGGCCGATGCCTGGGATCAGGATCGCGGGGGCCTTGTCTATACCTTGCGCGACGGCCGGGTGGACAACGCCGCGCGCTATTGGTGGCCGGTGACCGAAGCCATCGGGGCGCTTGCCGCCCTGATCAAGCTGGATCCGTGCCCCGAGGACGAGCGCTGGTACCGCAGGCTCTGGTCCTTCGCCGACCGGCATCTGGTCGACCATCGGCGGGGCGGGTGGGTCCCGGAACTGGATGCAGCGGACCGACCGTCGGCTGCGCAGTTCTCGGGCAAGCCCGACATCTACCACGCGCTGCAGGCGGACCTGCTGCCGCTGGTGCCCGATCTCTCGCGCCAGGGGGCGGCGCTGGCCCGGCTTCAACCGCTGCGGGCGGCGCACGACTGATCCACGGCCCGGGCACTTGACAGGCCCCGGCAAGCTTGCCAACCGTGACGAATGCGGCGCGCCCGCGACCTGCCTCGAAAGTGACTTCCTTGCCGAACAAGATCGCGCCTGCCGATCCGCGCAGCGCCAACCCGGACCTTCGTGCCCTGGACCTGCTGGCAGGTTCCGAAGGTGCCTTCGCGCTGTCCATCCTGAACAGCTCGCCCGACTGCATCAAGCTGATCGAGCTTGACGGCCGCGTCAGCTTCATGAACAGCAACGGCGTGGTCGCGATGGAGATCGACGACGCCAGCACCATCGAGGACCGGCTCTGGACCTCGATGTGGCCCGAGGAGCAGCGCAGCATGGTCGAAAGCATGATCCTGGCCGCGCGTCGGGGTGAGATCACCACCTTCGAAGCCTATCGGCCCACCTTCACCGGCACGCCCCGCTGGTGGCATGTGACCTCGGCCCCGGTTCGCGGGCTTTCGGGGCAGATCGAACGCATCGTCTCGATCTCTCGCGACATCACGGCAACGGTGACGGCACGTCTGCGGCTGCAGGAAGAGGTCGCGGAGAAGGACGCCGCACTGGCCCGGCAGAAGATCCTGCTGGGAGAGATCGACCACCGGGTCAAGAACAGCTTCGCTGCCGTCATCGGCCTATTGCGGCTGCAGGCGCGCACCCACGCGGGCAGCGACGCGGGCAGCCTGCTGGCCGAGGCCGCAAGCCGCATCGTGACCCTGGCCCGCGTGCACGAGCAGCTGCATCTGGACCCAGGCGCGGGACGGCTGGAGTTGTCCGAATATCTCTCGTCGCTGGCCAAGGATCTGTGCGGGGCGCTGAACTGCCACCTCGACATCGAGGTCGAGCTGTCCGGCCAGGTCCAGTCGAGTCCCTCGCAGGCGGCGGCGATCGGCCAGATCCTTGCGGAGCTGATGGGCAACGCCGTCAAGCATGGCGGCCCAGACCGCCAGACGCGGATTGTCGTGCGCCTGTCGGAACGCCGCGGCAAGCTGGTCCTTTCGGTCGAGGATGACGGCCCTGGGCTTCCCGACGGCTTCGACCCGGCGCGGTCGCGCGGCCTGGGCATGCAGATCTGCCGCATCTATTCGACCGAGATGGGCGGCGATCTGAATTTTCGCGCCTCGGCGCTTGGCGGTGCTGCCGTCGACGTGTCGCTGGTCATCGAGCCTCCGGCACCGGGTACGCCCGCTTCGATGGGAACCGATCCCGCCCCGCGCGATTGAGCAGCGCAAGCGCCGTTCACGACACCGCCAGTTCAGACAGGAGCCGCCGATGCGGATGAAGATAGACGTTGCTCTCGACTATCGGCTGGCTGCGCCCGGCGCCGCCATCCTGGTGGTCGAGGCCGCGGGCGTGGCGGGACAGGTTCTGTCCGACACGCGCATCGACGTTAAATCGCCCAGCCACCTTGCCCGGGTGACCGCCGAAGAAGGCATCGGTGAGCGGCTGGTGATGCGGCTTGAGGACCGGATGGCCTGCACCTATTCCGCGATCGTCGAGGTGACGCGCCAGCGACCCGACATGGCCGCGCTGCAGGCCGTCGAGGTCGAGCACATGCCGGCCGACGCGCTGCGCTATCTGCTTCCGTCGCGCTATTGCGAGAGCGACCGGTTCGCGAACTTCGTCGCCTCGCGCTTCGGGATGCTGACGGGCGGCGCGAAGGTGGCCGCGATGCGCGATTGGGTCGAGGGGCACCTGGACTATGTCGCCGGCGTCAGCGACGGAAACACCACCGCCGCCGACACCTATCTGGACGCGCGTGGGGTGTGCCGCGACTATGCCCACCTGCTGATCGCGCTTTGCCGGGCGGGGCAGATCCCCGCGCGGATCGCAAGCGTCTATGCGCCGGACGTCGAGCCGCAGGACTTCCACGCCGTCGCCGAGGTCTTCCTGTCCGGAGAGTGGCACCTGGTCGATGCGACCGGCATGGCCGAGGCCGACGAGATGGCGCTGGTGGCCGTCGGCCGCGACGCCACGGATGTGGCCTTCCTGACGACGATTCCCGCCGCCGAGCTGCGGACCCAGACCGTCAAGGTCACGCGCCTCGGCTAGAGCAGCGCCAGCGCGACCAGCAGGAGGCCCGACAGCGTGACCGCCCGGCGATAGAACGCGATGCCGCGCCACAGGTCCTGCACTGTCGGGTCGGGGGCCGCGCCGTTCAGCCACGGCTCATTGGCGATGCGGTCGGCATAGACGCGCGGACCCGACAGCCTGACATCCAGCGCGCCAGCCATCGCCCCCTCGGGCCAGCCTGCATTGGGCGAGCGGTGGGCGGCCGCGTCGCGCCAGGCGCAGCGGATCGCGCGGCCACCGCTATGACCCGCGGCCAGCGCGATCAGCCCCGCCGACAGTCGCGCCGGGACCAGGTTCGCCACGTCGTCCAGGCGTGCGGCGACCATGCCGAACGCCTCGTGCCGTGGCGTGCGGTGGCCGATCATCGAATCGAGCGTGTTGACCGCCTTGTAGGCCGCGATACCCGGCAGCCCCGCCACCGCAGCCCAGAAGAGGGGCGCGAGGACGCCGTCGCTGGCGTTCTCGGCGAGGCTTTCCAGGCTGGCGCGGGCTAGTGCGGCTTCATCTGCCCGGCTGACGTCGCGGCCGACGATCATAGTCGTTGCATGGCGCGCCGCCGCCAAGTCGCCGCGCCCCAGCGGCAGGGCAACGGCGCGCAGGTGGTCGTGAAGCGACCGCGCCGCCACCAGCGGCCATGCCAGAACGCCCGCCACCCAGGCGCCCAACCACGACTGGATCACAATTGCCGGCACGATGGCCGCCGCGACGACCACGGCGACCGCCAGCGCGCCCTTGGCCCGTCGGCCCGCGCCGGCGTTCAGCCTGCGGTCCAGCACGTCGATCAATCGGCCCAGCCAAGTCACCGGGTGGCCGATCCGGCGGAACAGCGCCCCGGGCCACCCGATCAGCGCGTCCAGCAAAAGCGCCAGCGCCGCGACCAGCGCCATCAGCTGTCGCTTCCGATGTTCACGGCCTCGACCGACCATTGATCGCCGATGCGGTTCAGCACGGTCATCGACAGGGGCGCCACCGCGAAGGACAGTGCCACCGCGCCGACGACCATGGACAGCGCCGCACGGACGGTACCGGCATGGGCGATCAGCAGGCTGTCGCGGTCGAGCGACTGCAGCACGGGGATCACGCGTGCGGCCATGTCGTCGAAGCTCTCGCCGCCATCCGGGCGGTGCCGCGCGAGTCGGTCGGGGGGCAGCTGGCCAAGGTCGGGGATCCGGTCGGGAGGCAGATCCTCCCACCGGCCGAAATCCTGTTCCCACAGCGACGGCTCCAGCCGGTCGGGGACAAGACTAAGCGCCTCGGCCGTCTGTCGGCAACGCAGGGCGGGGCTGGCGATCACCTGGGTGGGTGCGCCGATCCTGCCGCGTTGCCGGGCCAGCGCCGCAAGGTTGCCGCAATTCGCCGCGACGTCGCGCCGGCCAACCATCCGGCCGTCGGGAACGCAAGGCGCGTGGCGCAGGATTGTCAGCCGCATGGATGCTCTGCCCGTTCAGGTTCGCGTCTTCTTGGCAATCATCGTCGCGCAAGGCAAGCCCTGCCGCTTGACGCAATCGCGCCGGACGCGCAGCCTGTGCTTGACGGGCGGGCGTGGCCTGCTCTATGGAAATGAACAAGCGTTCAATAACCGGGGAGGGGGATCGCGATGTTCACGCGGGGCATGGAATTCGATCTGGGCGAGGATGTGAACGCGCTGCGTGACATGGTGCACCGTTGGGCGCAGGACCGCGTCGCGCCGCTGGCCTCCGAAGTCGACAGCACCAACGCCTTCCCGAACGAGCTGTGGGCCGAGATGGGCGAGCTTGGCCTTTTGGGCATCACCGTTCCCGAGGAATGGGGCGGCGCGGGCATGGGCTACCTGGCCCACGTGATCGCGGTCGAGGAGATCGCCCGCGCCAGCGCCAGCGTCAGCCTGTCCTATGGCGCGCATTCGAACCTCTGCGTGAACCAGATCAAGCTGAACGGGACCGACGAACAGAGGGCAAAATATCTGCCGGACCTGTGCAGCGGCAAGGCCGTGGGCGCACTGGCCATGTCCGAGGAAGGCGCGGGCAGCGACGTCGTCGGCATGAAGCTGCGGGCCGAGAAGCGCAATGACCGCTTCGTGCTGAACGGCAACAAGTACTGGATCACCAATGCGCCCGACGCGCAGACGCTGGTGGTTTATGCCAAGACCGATCCCGAAGCGGGGTCAAAAGGCATCACGGCCTTGATCGTCGAACGCGGCATGTCCGGCTTTTCCACCGGCCCGCATTTCGACAAGCTGGGAATGCGCGGATCGAACACGGGCGAGTTGATCTTCGAGAATTGCGAGATCCCGTTCGAGAACGTCCTGGGCGAGGAGGGCCGGGGCGTTCGGGTGCTGATGTCGGGCCTGGACTACGAGAGAGTGGTCCTGTCCGGCATCGGCACCGGCATCATGGCGGCCTGCCTGGACGCCGTCATGCCCTATGTGGCCGAGCGTCGACAGTTCGGCCAGCTTATCGGGTCGTTCCAGCTGATGCAGGGCAAGATCGCCGACATGTATGTCGCGCTGAACACCGCGCGCGCCTATGTCTATGAGGTGGCGCGGGCCTGCGATGCCGGCAAGGTAACCCGCCAGGACGCGGCGGGCGCGGTGCTTTATGCCAGCGAACAGGCGATGGTGCAGGCGCATCAGGCCGTTCAGGCGCTTGGCGGGGCGGGGTTCCTGAACGACAGCGCGGTCAGCCGCCTGTTCCGCGACGCCAAGCTGATGGAGATCGGCGCCGGCACCAGCGAGATCCGCCGCATGCTGATCGGCCGCGAACTGATGGGGCTGGTCTGATGCGCCCCCTTCTTGTTCTGGCCCTGTCCGCCGCGCCCGCTTTTGCCCAAGGCGGCTTCGATCCGGCCCCCGTCAGCGACTGTCTTGCAGCCGAGGGTGGCCGCGACTGCATCGGCCTGGCCGCCCGGGCCTGCATGGAGGGTGAGGGCAGCCAGACGACCCTGGGGATGAACCAATGCTACGCGGACGAACGCGACCTTTGGGACGGGCGGCTGAACGACGCCTTCGGGTCAGCGATGCAGACGCTGCCACCGGTCCGCGCGGAAGCGCTGCGCGAGATGCAGCGCGCATGGATCGGGTATCGGGACGCCGCCTGCGCCTATGACGCGGCCCGCTATGACGGCGGCAGCCTGGCGGGGACCGTCCGGCTTCAATGCCAGATGCAGCTGACGGCCGAGCAGGCGCTGCGGCTGCAAGCCTCATTGGCCGAGGACGGCTGATGACGCGGCTGCTGAGTCATGCGGATTACGACCGCCTGCGAGCCGAGTTCCGCTGGCAGTTTCCCGCGCGCCTGAACATGGCGGATCAATGCTTGACGCATGATCGGGACCAGGTGGCGATCATCGAACATGACGGCCAAGCGCGGCAGGTGACGTATGCCCAGCTAACGGCGATGACCGACCGGCTGGCGCACGCATTGGATGCAGCCCCGGGTGACCGCGTCGGCATCCTGCGCACTCAGTCGGCCTGGACCGCTGCGGCGCATCTGGCGGTGTGGAAGTCGGCGGCGATCGCTGTCCCGCTGTTCAAGCTGTTCGGCCCCGAGGCGCTGGCGCTGCGGCTGGAGGATGCGGGCGTCCGGACCGTCATCACCGACCCCGAGGGGCGCGCGATGCTGCAGCCCTTTGCGCATCTGCGCATCATCGTCCCCGAGGATGGGCTGCCAGATGCGGGGCCGTTCTCGACCCGTGCCACCGGCCCCGAGGATCCGGCGGTCATCATCTACACCTCGGGCACGACGGGCGCGCCCAAGGGGGCGCTGCACGGGCATCGCGTCCTGACCGGCCACCTGCCGGGGGTCGAGATGAGCCACGACCTGCTGGGCCAGCCCGGCGACGTGATCTGGACCCCGGCCGATTGGGCCTGGATCGGCGGGCTGTTCGATGTGGCCATGCCGGCGCTGGCGCTTGGCGTGCCCGTGGTCGCGGCGCGGATGCCCAAGTTCGATCCTCGGGCCGTGGCGCAATTGATCGAGGATTGCGGCATCCGCAACGTGTTTTTCCCGCCCACGGCGCTGAAGATGCTGAAGGCTGCCGACATCCGCCTGCCGGGGCTGCGCAGCGTCGCATCGGGCGGAGAGACCCTGGGGGCCGAGATGCTGGCCTGGGGGCGCGGTGCCTTTGGCCTGACGATCAACGAGTTCTATGGCCAGACCGAATGCAACATGGTCGCCTCCAGCAGCGCGGCGATGTTCCCTGAATGCGCGGGCGCCATCGGACGCGCCGCGCCGGGATTCGACGTGCAGGTCATCGACGACAGCGGCCAGTCCACGGCTGCCGAGGGCGACATCGCCATCCGTCGCGGCGCGGGCAGCATGATGCTGGGCTACTGGCAAAAGCCCGAGGCGACGGCCGCAAAGTTCCGGGGCGAGTGGATGGTGACCGGCGACCGTGGCGTGATCGAGGACGGGTACATCCGCTTCGTCGGGCGCGACGACGACGTGATCACCTCGGCCGGATACCGGATCGGGCCATCCGAGATCGAGGATTGCCTGCTGCGTCACCCCGCCGTGGCGCAGGTCGGCGTGATCGGCAAACCTGATCCCCTGCGCACGGAAATTGTCAAGGCTTACATCGTGTTGCGGCAAGGATATGAACCATCGGATGAACTTGCGGCCACGCTTCAGGCCCATGCCCGCAGCCAGTCCGCCGCCCATTCCTATCCGCGAGAGATCGCCTTTCTCGACGCCCTGCCGATGACCGTGACCGGCAAGGTCATGCGCCGGGAGCTGCGCAAGCTGGCCATGACCGAGGAGACCCCGACATGAAGCTGACCTCGACCGCGCTGCCGTCCTCGGACCAGTTCCGCGCCAATCGCGATGCGCATCTGGCGCTGCTGGACACCGCGCGGCAGGCCGCCGAGGCCGCCGCGGCCGGCGGCGGCCCCAAGGCGATGGAGCGGCATGTCAGCCGGGGCAAGATGCCCCCGCGCGAACGGGTGGCGAACCTGCTGGACCCCGGCAGTGCGTTTCTGGAAATCGGGGCGACGGCGGCACATGGGCTTTATGACGGCGCGGCACCCTGTGCGGGCGTCATTGCGGGCGTGGGCCGGGTGCATGGTCAGGACGTGATGGTCGTGGCCAATGACGCCACCGTCAAGGGCGGCACCTATTATCCGATGACAGTGAAGAAGCACCTGCGCGCACAAGAGATCGCCGAGGTATGTCACCTGCCCTGCGTCTACCTGGTCGACAGCGGCGGCGCGAACCTGCCCAACCAGGACGAGGTCTTTCCCGACCGCGACCATTTCGGGCGCATCTTCTTCAATCAGGCCCGGATGAGCGCCAAGGGCATCCCGCAGATCGCCGTGGTCATGGGGTCCTGCACGGCGGGCGGCGCCTATGTGCCGGCGATGTCGGATGTGACGATCATCGTGCGCGGGCAGGGCACGATCTTTCTGGCAGGCCCGCCCTTGGTCAAGGCCGCGACCGGAGAGGTGGTCACGGCCGAGGATCTTGGTGGCGGCGACGTTCATACGCGCCTGTCCGGCGTGGCGGACTATCTGGCCGAGGATGACGCCCATGCGCTGGCACAGGCGCGGCGCTCCATCGGCAACCTCAACCGCCGCAGGCCGGACACGGTGCTGTGGCAGTCGCCGGAACCGCCCGCCCATGACCCCGAGGAGATCCTCGGCGTCGTGCCGGCCGACCTGCGTACCCCCTACGACATCCGCGAGGTGATCGCCCGCATCGTTGACGGGTCGCGCTTCGACGAGTTCAAGGCCCGCTTCGGCGAGACGCTGGTCACTGGCTTCGCCCATGTCGACGGCTGCCCCGTCGGCATCGTTGCCAACAACGGCGTCCTGTTCAGCGAGGCCGCCCAGAAGGGCGCGCATTTCATCGAGCTGTGCAGCGCCCGCAACATCCCGCTGGTCTTCCTGCAGAACATCACCGGCTTCATGGTCGGCCGCAAGTACGAGAATGAGGGCATCGCCCGCCACGGCGCAAAGATGGTCACCGCCGTCGCCACCACAAATGTGCCCAAAATCACCATGCTGGTCGGCGGCAGCTTCGGGGCCGGCAACTATGGCATGGCGGGTCGGGCCTATTCACCGCGCTTCCTGTGGACCTGGCCGAACAGCCGCATCAGCGTGATGGGCGGGGAACAGGCGGCGGGCGTGCTGGCCACCGTGCGCCGCGAGGGGATCGAGCGTCAGGGCGGCACCTGGCTGCCCGAGGAGGAGGCCGAATTCAAGCGCCCCACCATCGAGATGTTCGAGCGGCAGTCGCATCCGCTTTATGCCTCGGCGCGGCTTTGGGACGACGGCATCATCGACCCGCGCAAGTCGCGCGACGTGCTGGCCCTGTCGCTGCGCGCGTCGCTGAACGCGCCCATCGAGCCGACGCGCTTCGGCCTCTTCCGGATGTGAGCGGTGGCGGTGCACTGGGCGGAGTTCTTCACGCAAAGACAAGACGGCAGGCGTTCGCAAGGGAGGCAGCCATGTTCGACAAGATCCTGATCGCCAACAGGGGCGAGATCGCCTGCCGGGTGATCGATACCTGCCGGCGCATGGGCGTGGCGACGGTCGCGGTCTATTCGGACGCGGATCGCGCGGCGCGCCATGTCGCGATGGCCGATCAGGCGGTGCACCTGGGCGGGCCCGCGCCTGCCGACAGCTATCTGCGGGGCGACGCGATCATTGCGGCGGCGCTGGCGACGGGGGCGCAGGCCATTCATCCAGGTTATGGCTTCCTGTCCGAGAACCCCGGATTCGTGGATGCGGTCGACGCTGCGGGCCTGGTCTTCATCGGCCCCTCGGCCAAGGCAATCCGCGCGATGGGGCTGAAGGACGCGGCCAAGGCGCTGATGGAAGAGGCGGGTGTGCCGGTCGTCCCCGGCTATCACGGCGCCAACCAGGACCCGGCGCATCTGGCGGATCAGGCCGCCGCCATCGGCTATCCGGTGCTGATCAAGGCGGTCGCGGGCGGTGGCGGCAAGGGGATGCGGCGCGTCGACGATCCGGCGGGTTTCGGCGAGGCGCTGGATTCGGCCCGCTCCGAGGCGCGGACGGCCTTCGGCAACCCGGACGTCCTGATCGAGAAATACGTACTGTCGCCGCGCCATATCGAGGTCCAGGTCTTTGGCGACGGCACACGGGCGGTGCATTTGTTCGAGCGCGACTGCTCGCTGCAGCGGCGCCACCAGAAGGTCATCGAGGAGGCTCCGGCGCCGGGCATGACGCCCGAGATGCGTGCCGCGATGGGCGGGGCGGCGGTGAAGGCAGCCGAGGCCATCGGCTATTCCGGGGCGGGGACGATCGAGTTCATCGTGGACGGCAGCGAGGGGCTGCGGCCGGACCGCTTCTGGTTCATGGAGATGAACACCCGATTGCAGGTGGAACATCCCGTGACCGAGGCGATCACCGGCATCGACCTTGTCGAATGGCAATTGCGCGTCGCCAGTGGCGAAAGCCTGCCCGCTCGTCAGGAGGACCTGGCAATCCAGGGCCACGCCTTCGAAGCGCGGCTCTATGCCGAGGATGTGGCGGCAGGCTTCCTGCCGGCGACCGGGCGCCTGTCGCACCTGCGTTTCCCGGACGGCGCGCGCATCGAAACCGGTGTGCGCCCGGGCGACGCCATCAGCCCGTGGTATGACCCGATGATCGCCAAGGTGGTCACACATGGCGCGACACGGGCCGTGGCACTTCGGGCGCTGGAACAGGCGCTGGTCGATACCGAGGTCGCGGGCTCGGTGACGAACCTGGACTTCCTGATCGCGCTGGCGCGGCACGGCGGCTTTCGGCGCGGAGAGGTCGACACGGGGCTGATCGCCCGCGACCTGGACGCGCTGATCGCGGATTCGGCGCCGGATGCGCGGGCGCTGGTGCTGGGGGTCGTCGGGCTGGCGGGGCTGTCCGATCCCGCCGTCCGGGGCGGGGTGACGCTGTGGCAGCCGCTGCGGCGGACCGTGGCGTGGGATGGTGGACAGGCCATGCTCGAGGTGCTGGGGCCCGGCGCTGCCCGCGTGACGCTGGATCAAGCGCATGACGTGCGCTGGCAGGGCGACCGCTGGTGGGTCGATGGTCACCTTTGCCGAGAGCGGATCGTCTGCCATGCCGCCGGGGTCAGCGTCTTCGGCGGGCGAACGGTGCATCTGGCGGCGCTGGATCCGCTGGCGCGGGCCGGTGCCGAGGATGGCGGCGACGGGCTGACCCGTTCGCCGATGCCGGGACTGGTGAAGGCGGTCCACGTGACGCAAGGGCAGGCGGTCGCAGCCGGCGACCGGCTTGTCGTGCTGGAGGCCATGAAGATGGAGCACAGCCTGACTGCCGCGCGCGACGGCCTGGTGGCCGAGGTTCTGGCGCAGGCGGGCGACCAGGTCGAGGCCGGTGCCCCGCTGATCCGGCTGGAGGACGCCGATGTCTGAGCGTGTCGAGATCTTCGAGATGGGACCACGCGACGGGTTGCAGAACGAGAAGCGGCTGATCCCAACGGTCCATAAGATCGCGCTGGTGGACCTGCTGTCGCAGGCGGGTTTCAGCCGGATCGAGGTGACAAGCTTCGTGTCGCCGAAATGGGTGCCGCAGATGGCCGACGCGGCCGAGGTCATGGCCGGGATGACGCGGGCGGCGACCGTCCGCTATGCCGTCCTGACGCCGAACCTGCGCGGATACCATGCCGCCAGGGCCGCGGGTGCCGACGAGGTTGCGATCTTTGCCAGCGCATCAGAAGGCTTCAGCCGGGCCAACCTGAACGCCTCGATCGCGGAAAGCCTCGAGCGGTTGGCGCCGGTGGCGGAAGCCGCGCTCGGCGACGGGATCGCCCTGCGCGGCTATGTCAGCGTGGTCACCGACTGCCCGTTCGACGGCCCGACGCCGCCCGCGCAGGTGGCAAAGGTCGCGGCTGCCCTCCGCGACATGGGCTGCGCCGAGATCAGCCTTGGCGACACGATCGGGCAAGGGCGCCCCGAAACCGTCGACGCGATGCTGGCGGCCGTCCTGCAAGAGCTGCCGGCGGATCGGCTGGCGGGGCATTTCCACGACACCGCCGGGCGGGCGCTGGCCAACGTCGATGTCAGCCTGGCCCGGGGGCTGAGGATCTTCGACGCCGCCGTCGGAGGGCTGGGCGGTTGCCCCTATGCGCCCGGCGCGGCGGGCAACGTCGCGACCGAGACGCTGGCAGCGCATCTGTCGGCGCGGGGCTTCGATCACGGGTTGGACATGGACATCATCGGACGCGCGGCCGACATGGCCCGCGCCATGAGGGAGGGCGCAGATGCCTGAAACGATCAGGATCGAGACCGACGCGCGCGGCGTGGCCACGCTGAGGCTTGCACGGCCCGACAAGCACAACGCCCTGTCGCGCCGGATGATGGATGAACTGACCGAAGCGGCCCGTGCCTTGGGTTCTGAACCTGCAGTGCGCGCGGTGATCCTGGCGGCCGAGGGTGCCACGTTCTGTGCGGGCGGCGACCTTGGCTGGATGCGGCAGCAGATGGAGGCTGACGAGCCGACGCGGCGGGAAGGCGCCCGCGCGCTGGCCGGCATGCTGTCGGCGCTGAACCTGATGCCCAAGCCGCTGATCGCGCGCGTGCACGGAAACGCCTTTGGTGGTGGGGTCGGGATGATGTCGGTCTGCGACATCGCCATTGCCGCCGCCCCGGCCCGGTTCGGCCTGACCGAGGTGCGCCTCGGCCTTATCCCGGCGACGATCGGTCCCTATGTCGTGGCGCGGATGGGCGAGCCGATGGCGCGGCGCGTCTTCTTCTCGGCCCGCCTCTTCGATGCGTCCGAAGCGGTGACGCTGAACCTTGCCGCGCGTGCCGTGGCGCCAGAGGATCTGGACGCCGCCGTCGAAGCCGAAGTCGCGCCCTTTCTGCAAGCCGCACCGGCAGCTGTCGCCGCCGCCAAGGCTCAATGCCGCGCGCTTGGCCCCCGGATCGACAACGCCGTCATCGAGGACAGCATCGATCGCCTGGTGGAAGTCTGGAAGGGCGGCGAGGCATCGGAAGGCATCGCCGCCTTCTTCGACAAGCGCAAACCCGGCTGGCAGAGCTGACGGTGGGTCGTTCGATCCCTGAAGACGCCCGGCCGCTGACATCAGCGGCGGGCGTGTTCCCCAGACCTGCTTACAGGTCCGGATAGAGCGGGAAGCGCCCGCAAAGTTCCGCGACTTCCTGGCGGACTTTTGCTTCGATCTCGGCATTGCCGTCTTCGCCATGCGCGGCCAGGCCGTCAACGACCTCGACGATCCAGCGGGCGATCTGACGGAACTCGGCCTCGGCAAAGCCGCGGGTGGTGCCGGCAGGGGCACCCAGGCGGATGCCCGAGGTGACGAACGGCTTCTCAGGGTCGAACGGCACGCCGTTCTTGTTGCAGGTGATATGGGCGCGGCCAAGCGCGGCCTCGGTCGCCTTGCCGGTCACCTTCTTCGGGCGCAGGTCGGCCAGGCAGAGGTGATTGTCGGTGCCGCCCGACACGATATCGATGCCGCCCTTCATCAGCTCATCCGCCATGGCCTGCGCGTTCTTGACGACCTGCGCGGCGTAGGTCTTGAACTCGGGGCGCAGCGCCTCGCCGAAGGCGACCGCCTTCGCGGCGATGACATGCATCAGCGGACCGCCCTGAAGGCCGGGGAAGACTGCGCTGTTGATCTTCTTGGCGATGTCGGCGTCGTTCGTCAGAATCAGGCCGCCGCGCGGGCCCCGAAGCGACTTGTGTGTGGTCGAGGTGACGACATCGGCATGCGGCAGGGGCGACGGGTGCTGACCGCCGGCCACCAGGCCCGCGATATGAGCCATGTCGACCATCAGGTAGGCCCCGACCTCGTCCGCAATCTTGCGAAAGGCGGCCCAGTCCCAGACGCGGCTATAGGCGGTGCCGCCGGCGACGATCAGCTTGGGCTTGTGCTGGCGCGCGCTTTCGGCGATCGCCTCCATGTCCAGCAGCTGGTCCTGCTGACGCACACCATAGCTGACGACGTTGAACCACTTGCCCGACATGTTCACCGGGCTGCCATGCGTCAGGTGCCCGCCCGAGTTCAGGTCGAGCCCCATGAACGTGTCGCCCGGCTGCAGCAGCGCCAGGAACACGGCCTGGTTCATCTGACTGCCGCTGTTGGGCTGGACGTTGGCGAATTCGCAGCCGAACAGCTGCTTGGCGCGCTCGATCGCCAGGTTCTCGGCGATGTCAACATACTGGCAGCCGCCGTAATAGCGCTTGCCCGGATAACCTTCGGCGTACTTGTTGGTCAGGACCGAGCCCTGCGCTTCCAGCACGGCGCGGCTGACGATGTTTTCGGAGGCGATCAGCTCGATCTCGTCGCGCTGGCGGCCCAGTTCCCGAGTGACGGCCTGCGCGATGTCGGGATCGCGGCTGGCCAGGGTTTCGGTGAAGAAGCCGTTGTCGCGGGTGGGGGCGTTCATCGGTCCTGCGTCCTTTCAGTTGCTGCGGCGGCTGCGGTTGGCGCCTTCTAGCGCAACGTCCGCAGTGCGGAAAGTGACAAAAGCGGGACGACCGCCGGGGCTTGCCATCCGCGCGGCCCCGCGTGAAGGTGCAGGCATCAACGGAAAAAGATGCGGCCTATGACGCCACGGGTACATTTCACCGCCAGCCATGCCGACCACGCCCGCGCTGCGCTGAGCGCGCTGACGGCGCGATATGGCGAAACGCCGCTGGACCGGGCGGACATCGTCGTGGCGCTTGGCGGCGACGGGTTCATGCTGCAGACGCTGCACGTGACGCAGGGGCTGGGCCTGCCGGTCTATGGCATGAACCGCGGCACCGTGGGGTTCCTGATGAATGCTTATGCCGAGGACGACCTGCCCGAGCGTCTGGCCGAGGCCGAGGAAACGGTCATCAACCCGCTGCGCATGCGGGCGACCTGCGCGGACGGAACCTGCCACGAGGCCCTTGCCATCAACGAGGTCAGCCTGCTGCGCGAGGGGCCGCAGGCGGCCAAGCTGCGCATCCACGTCGACGGTCGGCTGCGGATGGAGGAGCTGGTCTGTGACGGTGCACTGGTGGCGACGCCTGCCGGCTCGACCGCCTACAACTATTCCGCCCACGGTCCGATTCTGCCGATCGGCTCCGAGGTGCTGGCCCTGACCGCCATCGCGCCCTTCCGCCCGCGGCGCTGGCGCGGCGCGCTGTTGCCGAAAGAGGCCGAGGTCGTGGTCGAGGTGCTGAACCCCGCCCGCCGCCCCGTCATGGCCGATGCGGACAGCCGTTCGGTCCGCAATGTGATCCGCGTCCAGATCCGCAGCGCCGCCGATATCAGCCACCGGCTGCTGTTCGATCCCGGTCACGGCCTGGACGAGCGACTGCTTCGCGAGCAATTCGTCTGACCGGACCCGACAGCGGCACTTTTGGCGGTTTTGTTGGGCGGGACATCCTGGCGCGGCCTATCTAAGGCAGCGGGCCAAGTAATCCCTGTGCCGTCTGCACGTCCTGCCCATCACTTCGGTATTTCCAAGCTATCGCCACTGGTTCTCCTTGCAGTTCAGGGCTGAGTGGTCCTGCTTGCCGCCGGCCTGTCCCGCTGCACCTGCCGCTTCTTCTGGCTGAAGATCATGCAAAAGTTCTGGCCGCGCAGGTCTAACAAAAGCATAGGCCGCGAGTAGGCTGGATGATGGCCAGTGCTGGCTGTCTTGACCTGCATCGTCATTATCAATGCGTTGCAAATGCATTGCGCACGCAACTGACATCCGAGCGTGCGCGCATCATCCGCGCTGTCGCCCACCGAACCGGCCCAAGTCGGTCCGGCTCAGCCCGCGCAGATCTGCTGGAGGGCCAGCCATTGTTCGTCCGTCAACAGGTCTCTGGCTGGCGTTCCGGCGCGGACGGGGTCGGCCTCGATCAGCGGCAGGAGGGCCGTCCCGGTAGGGTCGATGCTGCGGGCGAAGGGTTCTGTCGACAGATCGCGCTCGGCAAAGGCGGCGGGCAGGACGGCCAGGTCCGGGCGGGGCAGGGGCTGGTCCAGAAGCGCCTCTCCGTATCCTGCCATCGCGCCTTGCGGCAATGTTCCCAGGGTCATCAGCCGCAGCGCCGACATCAGGCCCGCGTGCTTCAGGGCTTCCAGCGTGACCTCGTCATCGTCCTGCGCCAGTTGCGCTGACAGCAGGTGTCCAGCGGCAGCCTCGGGACCGGCCGAGGCCGCCAGAAGGTCCTCGCCCAGCACGTAGACATCGCCCGGCAGGCGGCGTGCGCCATTCAGCGGCCCCGGGATGACCTGCACAAGCCCATCGGGACCGACGAAGGCCGGCGTGAACCAGTTCAGCACCTGCTGGCCCGAGACACGGCGGCAGACGGCGCCGCCGCTGCGCTCGATGTCCGCCAGAACGGCAAGGCCGATGGTGCGCTTCTGTGCCGGAGGAGCGATGCGCGCGGCATGGCGGATCAGCGCATCGGGCAGCCAAAATGCAAGACCAATCACCATCAGGAGCAAGGTGATCCCCGTGAAGACCCCGCGCAGCCGTCGCGGTTGCGCCCGATGCGTGGCGATGGCGCGCTGCACCCGCTCGACCGCCTCGATCATCAGGGGGTCTTCAATCTCGACGACCTCGTCCGGGCCGTCCGAGTTGGGGGTGTACATCGCCGGAAGCCGCCCGGGGTTCAGGCGCGTGACAGCTGGCAGCGACCAGTGCGACAAAGGCTTGTCGGTCCGCGGGTCCATCAGCGTCAGTGTCGCTTCGCCGACGGAAACGATCACCTCGCATTGCCGCGTCTGGGGTGTCTCGCGCCACAGGCCCTGCGCCTCCAGGCGCTGAAATTCAGTCAGGGCTGTCATGGCGTGGGCATGGTCCGGGATCGTCCTGTCAGTTCCCGCGACCATAGCGCCGCGCCGCATCGGGTCAATGCAGCGCGATGCGGACGCTTCAGCTCATTCGACGGTTTCGCCGATCCGCATGCCCTTTTCTCGGGCGAGGATTCGCATGCGTTCCTGCAGCTTTTCGAAGGCGCGAACCTCGATCTGGCGGATCCGCTCGCGAGAAACGCTGTAGCGGGCCGACAGGTCCTCCAGCGTCATCGGGTCGTCGCGCAGGCGCCGCTCCATCAGGATGTCGCGCTCGCGCTCGTTCAGGACGTCCATTGCGGCGACAAGCATGTTGCGGCGGGTGTCCAGTTCCTCGTTTTCGGCATAGGCCTCGGCCTGGTTCGCGTCGGTGTCTTCCAGCCAGTCCTGCCATTGCGCGGCGGAATCGCCGTCGCCCGAACCGACCTGTGCATTCAGCGATGCATCGCCACCCGACAGGCGGCGGTTCATGTCGATGACCTCTTTCTCGGTCACGTTCAGTTCTGTGGCGATCTGGGCGACGTTCTCGGGCCGAAGATCGCCTTCCTCAAGCGCGCCGATCTTGGACTTGGCCTTGCGCAGGTTGAAGAACAGCTTCTTCTGGGCACTGGTGGTGCCCATCTTCACCAGCGACCAGGACCGCAGGATGTATTCCTGGATAGAAGCGCGGATCCACCACATCGCATAGGTCGCCAAGCGGAAGCCGCGCTCGGGATCGAACCGCTTGACCGCCTGCATCAGGCCGACATTCGCCTCGCTGATGACCTCGGCCTGGGGCAGACCATAGCCGCGATAGCCCATCGCGATCTTGGCGGCCAGACGCAGGTGGCTGGTGACCAGCTTGTGGGCGGCCTCGCTGTCCTCGTGGTCGGCCCAGGCCTTGGCCAGCATGTATTCCTCTTCCGGCTCCAGCAGCGGGAACTTGCGGATCTCTTGCAGATAGCGGTTTAGCCCCTGTTCGGGACTGGGGGCGGGCAGATTTCCATATGACGCCATGGTAAAAGCCTTTCGCAGAGATCGCCCAACGCAGCCTGCGTCCGACCGGTTCCGGTCCTGTTTGTCGCAGGCTGATAGAACGCGGCGCGGACAGGAATGTCCGGACGCATGTGGCTGGCGTGTAATCTGTGGCCGGGTTCGCGCCGCGTCAAGGGGGCGACGCGGCCTTTTCCAACGCGTCCTGAAGGGTTTGCATGTCGGCGGGCAGCCGGCTGTCGAAGGCCATCGCCTGCCCGGACAGCGGGTGCAGGAACCCCAAGTGCGCCGCGTGCAGCGCCTGCCGCGGAAAGGCCTGCACCAGTTCCGCCGCCGCCCCAAGCGCCTTGACCGAGGCGCGCCGGGAACCGCCATAGACGGGATCGCCGATCAGCCCGAGCCCGACATGGGCCATGTGGACCCTGATCTGGTGTGTGCGCCCGGTCTCCAGCCGACACTCGACCAGCATTGCGACCGGCGGGCGGCCGAAGGACTGGATCATCCGCGCGCGGGTGACCGCGTGTCGGCCCTTGTCGAAATAGACCGCCTGCTTCTGCCGGTCGGTGGCGTGCCGCGCCAGGTGCGTCGCGATGCGCAGGACTGCGCCATCCTCGAACGCGACGCCGGGCGTGCCGCGCAGGCGGGGGTCCGCGCCGTCGATGACGCCATGCGCCAGCGCCAGATAACGGCGGCTGGCGGAATGCGCCTCGAACTGTGCGGCCAGGCCATGATGGGCGCGGTCGGACTTGGCGACGACCAGCAGACCCGACGTGTCCTTGTCGATCCGGTGCACGATGCCCGGCCGCTTCTCGCCTCCGATCCCCGAAAGTGAGTCGCCGCAATGCGCCAGAAGCGCGTTCACCAGCGTGCCGGAGGGGCTGCCGGGGGCAGGGTGGACGACCATCCCAGCTGGCTTGTCGATCACGATCAGGTCATCGTCCTCGTGGACGACGACCAGCGGGATCGCCTCGGGCCGGGTCTCGACCTCTTCCGGGGGAGACAGGGCAATGCGGTACTCCTGACCCTCGGCCACGCGGGCCTTGACGTCCCGCGCGACACCCTCGGGGCCGGTGACGGCACCTTCGACGATCAACCGTGCAAGACGGGACCGCGATAGCGCCGCCTCCTCTGGCACCGCCATGGCAAGCGCCTTATCAAGTCGGTCGGGCGGGTTCGCCGGAATGATCACAAGCAGGTTCGACATGGCGGATGATGACACCGACTGGAAGGTTGCGGCAAAGGCGGTCCCCGAGCTGCGCTTTCTGAAGGCGCTGGTCACGGGGCTGACGCTGGTGATGGGGCTGGGCATGGTCGCGGTGGTGGCGATGCTGTGGCTGCGGCTGAACCAGCCCGTGCTGCCGGAACTGCCGGCCACCATCACGCTGCCGGCCGGCGCCCAGCCCGCAGCCGTCACCTTCGCCCGCGACTGGATCGTCGTCGTGACCGAAGGCGCCGAGGTGCTGCTCTATGACAGCTCGGGCGACCTGGTCAGTCAGACGGTGACCAATCAGTCGCCCTGACGCGCCGCTTCCAGCGCGTCCAGCCGGGCCTTCAGTTCGCTGTTCTCGGTCCGGGCCTTGATCGCCATCTCGCGCACGGCCTCGAATTCCTCGCGCGTGACGAAGTCGCGGTCGGCCAGCCAGCGGTCGACCCAGCCCTTCATGGCGTTCTCGGCCTCGGTGCGGGCGCCGTGGGCGACGCCCATCGCGTTGGTCATCAGCTTGGACATGTCGTCGAAGAAGCGGTTCTGCGTGGTCATCGGTGGCCCCTTGTCTAGCGTTCGCCCTTATATGGTCCGGCGCACCGCCGGGTTCAATGTTGACACGACCGGTTTGGCGGCTAGCGTGCGCCCGAGCCGCAACCCCGAGGTCCCATGATCCCGTTCCCCGACATCGCGCCCGAGATCTTCACGATCAACCTGGGCGGCCTTTCGCTGTCGCTGCGTTGGTACGCACTGGCCTATATGGCGGGACTGATCATCGGCTGGCGGCTGATCGTGGCCATGATGCGCCGCCCGGCGATCTGGGGCAGCACGCCCCCGACCTCGCCTGAAAAGATTGATGACCTGCTGACCTGGGTGATCCTGGGCGTGATCCTGGGCGGCCGCCTGGGTTTCGTGCTGTTCTACGAGCCCGCTTATTACCTGTCGAACCCGGTCGAGATCATCAAGGTCTGGCAAGGCGGGATGAGCTTTCACGGCGGCTTTGCGGGCGTTATCGTGGCGACCTGGCTTTGGTCGCGTGGGAATGGCGTGCCGGTCCTGCGGCTGGCGGATGCGCTGGCCGTCGTGGCACCCATCGGGCTCTTCTTCGGGCGCATCGCCAACTTCATCAACGCCGAGTTGTGGGGCCGCCCCACCGACCTCCCCTGGGGCGTGATCTTCCCGGGCGAGGCCGCGCAGGCCTGTCCGGGGGTCGAGGGTCTTTGCGCGCGCCACCCCAGCCAACTCTACGAGGCGGGGCTGGAGGGGCTGCTGCTGGCCCTGATCCTCTGGGGCCTGGTGCGCGCAGGAGGCATGCGTCGCCCCGGCCTGGCCTTCGGCGTCTTCCTCGCGGGCTATGGTCTGGCGCGCATGTTCGTCGAATTGTTCAGGGTTGCGGATGCGCAGTTCATCACCCCCGACAATCCGCTTGGCCACGTCGTCGGCGGTCCTCTGGTCGGGTTGACGATGGGGCAGGTGCTGTCGCTGCCGATGGTTCTGATTGGGCTGGCGCTGATCTTGCGCGCGCAGTCGCGGCCGCGCGTGTCGGCATGACGCCCTTGGCAGAGATCATCGCGGCACGCATCCGCGCGACAGGGCCGATCAGCATTGCCGACTATATGCAGATCTGCCTGCTGGACAGCCGCCATGGCTATTACGCCACCCGCGACCCGTTCGGGGCCGCGGGCGATTTCACCACGGCCCCGGAAATCCACCAGATGTTCGGGGAACTCTGCGGGCTGGCGCTGGCGCAGGCCTGGATGGACCAGGGCCGGCCGTCGTCCTTCACCTTGGCCGAGCCGGGTCCGGGTCGCGGGACGCTGATGGCCGACATCCTTCGGGCGCTCCGGGTGGCGCCGGGAATGCGAGACGCCGCCGAGGTGGCCCTGATCGAAGCGTCGCCGCACCTGAGACAGGCGCAGCGTCGCCTGCTGGGACCCGTCCGGCACCTCGACAGCATCGAGGAAATCGATAATAAGCCGCTGTTTCTCATTGGGAATGAGTTCATCGACGCCTTGCCGGTGCGGCAGTTCCAGATGACGCAAGATGGTTGGCGCGAACGGTTCGTCGGGCTGGCCGATGGCGTCTTGCGGATCGGACTCGGCGGAACCGTCGACCTGCCGCGAAAGGGCGAACCGGGTGACGTCGTCGAGGATTGCCCCGAAGGTGCCGCCGTCGCCGAGGCCGTCGCAAGACGGATAGCCAAGCATGGCGGAGCGGGCATCCTGATCGATTACGGCGGCTGGAACGGATACGGCGACACGCTGCAGGCGCTGCGCAACCATGCGCCGGAAAATCCCCTGGCCCATCCCGGAGAGGCTGATCTGACGGCCCATGTCGACTTCGCCCCCTTGGCCGCCGCCGCGTTGCGTGCAGGCGCGCAGGTCTCGCGCCTGGTACATCAGGGTGACTGGCTGCGCGCGCTTGGGGCCGAGGCGCGTGCATCGAAGCTGGCGGCGGCTGGGGACGGTGGCGCAATGGCCGCGCTTCATCGCTTGACCGATCCGGGGGAAATGGGTCACCTGTTCAAGGCAATCGCGATCTGGCCGAAGGGGGCGCCCGCCGTCCCCGGGTTCACCGCGCTGGAGGCTTATGCAGACGACGCTTGAAATCCTGACTCACCCGCTCCTCTCGGATGTGAAGCACGGCTTCTTCACCCGGAAGGGCGGCGCATCGTCCGGGCTGTTTGCCGGGCTGAACTGCGGGCGGCGATCCACCGACCAAGCCGACATGGTGCAGGTGAACCGCGCCCGCGTCGCCGCCGCGATGGGCGTGCCGCAGGATCACCTTGCGACGGTCAAGCAGGTGCACTCCGCCACGGTCGTGACGCTGGCCGATGGCGACGACATTGCCGCCGTCCGGGACGTCCAGGCGGACGGGCTGGTGACCACGCGCCGCGACGTGGCGGTGGCCGTGCTGACGGCCGACTGCCAGCCGATCCTTCTGGCCGACCCGCAGGCGGGGGTGGTCGCTGCCTGCCACGCAGGCTGGCGCGGCGCGATCGGCGGCGTGATCGAAGCGACGGTGGATGCAATGCGTTCGGTCGGTGCCACCTGCATCAAGGCAGTCATCGGCCCCACGATCAGCCAACAGGCCTACGAGGTGGGCGATGAGTTCATGGATAACTTCATGGCCGAAGATCCTGATGCAGAACGTTTCTTCAGCGGCGGTCCGCAGGGCAAGCCGATGTTCGACCTGCCGGGATTCGGCCTGATGCGGCTGCGCGACGCGGGTGTCGAGGCCGAATGGTCGCGGCACTGCACCTATTCAGACCCGCAGCGCTTCTTCAGCTATCGCCGCGCCACGCTTGAAGGGCAGGTCGATTACGGCCGCCTGATCAGCGCCATCTCGCTCTAGCGCAGCAGCGAACGCAGGCCCAGCTTGAGCAACGCGGCAGCCAGGGCAGCCGCCTGAGCCAGGACCAGCGCGATCAGCCCCATTGCGGCCAGCGCAAGGTCGCTGATGCGGCTCAGCAGGCGCAGGCTGCGGGCCTTTCCCAGCACCTCGAGCGTCCGGCGCGTGTCGGATCCCGTCACATCCGACAGGCGGGCAAGGGCGCGCAGGTCCTCCGGTCCATCGGCAAGGCGCAGAAGCGGCAGCACCTCGGCGGTGGAGGTTCGGTTCGCAAGCTTGCGCACGTCGCCCGCCATGGCGCTCAGCGCCGCGACTGGGGCTGGGCTTCGCGTGGCCCCGCGCAGGGCGCGCCGCATTCCTGGGGTCAGCGCATCCGCGCGCCGCGCGACCCGCAGCACCGTGGCCGAGCCTTTCAGCGTCAGGCTGCTGCCCGCCGTGGCGATTGTCGCGACCGTGGCGGCCAGTCCGATACCCGCCAGCGCGGCCTCGATTTCGTCGACCTCGCCTCCCGCGACGAGATTGCCGCCCTGCCGAGCCAACGCAGCGGCATCGCCGGCGGGCGACAGTTCGAACGGCAACGTGCAGCTTGCGACGAGCGCCAAGCTGGGGCACTGCGTAACGTCGGCAATGCAGACGCCGCAGTCCGACACGGCTGCCCTCCAACCTTCATGTGCGGCCCGTGCCTCGTCAACCTGCGCCTGCAGCGCGGGCGGAAGAATAACGTCGTGGTCCCGGCCCAGATCGGTCAGCAGCGTCACGCGCGGCGTGTCATCGTCAGCCAGCGCAGCCTGAAGGCGCGGGACCAGCCATTCCGGCGTCACCTCCCGGGCCATGGCGGCTTCGATTGCCATCTGCGCCTTGGCGGCACTGCGCTGGATGACCGGGTTGACAAAAGGGTTCTGCGACAGAACCCATCCCGTGACGGCCACGCTGCCGACCGCCCAGAGGAGGAGGATCATGCGCGCCAGCGCCCGAAGACGGTTCCGCGGTGCCGGGCCGGGGCGATAATCGGCGACGATGGCCTGCGCTGCCACGAGCGGTCAGCCCGCCTCGCGGACACGCTCCTCGACGATCTCGAAGGGGATCGTCGGTTCGTCCTTTGCGCCGCGTATCACCAGCGAGGTCTTGACCGAAGCCACGTTGGGCGCGGCCGTCAGGTTGTTCGTCAGAAAGCGCTGAAAGGTCGAAAGGTCAGGCGACACACATTTCAGGATGAAGTCGATTTCACCGTTCAGCATGTGGCATTCGCGGACCAGCGGCCAGCCCTGCACAAGCGTTTCGAATGCCGACAGGTCTCTCTCGGACTGCGACGCCAGGCGGACCATTGCGAACACCTGCACCTCGAACCCCAACTCGCGGGCGTTGATGTCGGCATGGTAGCCGCGGATATAACCCAGTTCCTCCAACGTGCGGACGCGGCGCAGGCAGGGCGGGGCCGAGATCCCGACGCGGCGCGCGAGCTCGACATTGGTCATCCGGCCATCGGCCTGAAGTTCGGCCAGGATCTTGCGGTCGATGTCGTCGAGTTTGGCGCCAGCCATGTCTGTCTTTCTTTGTTCGGTCGAGGCGTTGCCAGAAACTACAACGCGCGCCCCTGCGGCGCAACATTGTTTCTGTCCCCCGCTGGTGATGCACAAGGCCGCCATGCGTTGCAGTCGGCGTCGCAAGCGACTACCTCATGCACAAACCGCGAAAGGGGCGCAAGATGAGCGAACGCAGCCATGTGAAACTTTTGATCGTGGGATCGGGGCCAGCGGGCTATACCGCCGCCGTTTATGCCGCCCGCGCCATGCTGGAGCCGATGCTGATCCAGGGCATGCAGCCCGGCGGACAGCTGACGATCACGACCGAGGTGGAAAACTGGCCCGGCGAGACCGAGATCCAGGGTCCCGAACTGATGCTCAAGATGGAGGCGCATGCCAAGGCCATGGGCGCCGAGGTTGTGACCGATCTGGTGACGCGGCTGGACCTGCAGACGCGGCCCTTCAGGGCCGTCTGCGACAGCGGCCGCGTGGTGACCGCCGATGCGGTAATCCTGGCCACCGGCGCCCAGGCCCGCTGGCTGGGTCTGCCATCCGAGGAGAGGTTCAAGGGCTTTGGCGTCAGCGCCTGCGCGACCTGTGACGGCTTCTTCTATCGCAACCGCGAGGTTGTCGTCATCGGCGGCGGAAACACCGCGGTCGAGGAGGCGATGTTCCTGACGCGCTTCGCCAGCAAGGTGACGCTGGTGCACCGCCGCGACAGCCTGCGGGCGGAAAAGATCCTTCAGAATCGACTGATGAACCACCCCAAGGTCGAGGTGGTCTGGAACCACGAGCTGTCCGAGGTAACAGGCGTCGACACGCCGATGGGCGTGACCGGTGCGGTGCTTCGCAACGTCAACGACGGCGAGACCCGGGCGATCAAGGCCGACGGCGTGTTCGTGGCCATTGGCCATGCACCTGCCAGCGAACTTGTGGCGGACCAGCTGGAACTGCATGACGGCGGCTATGTCAAGGTCGAGGCGGGAAGCACTCGGACCTCGATCCCCGGCGTCTTCGCGGCGGGCGATCTTACCGACCACGTCTATCGCCAGGCCATCACCAGCGCCGGCATGGGCTGCATGGCGGCGCTGGATGCCGAGCATTTCCTGACCGCCCAGGACGGTGTCGAGACGGCGCCGGAACAACTGGTCGCTGCGATCCACTGAAACAGGCGGTGCAGCGGGACAGGTCCCGCTGCACCGCCGCGGCTTCCGGGGCGTCAGATTTACGCGCCCGTGCATCTGCGAAAAGCGTTTTCCCAGACTTGAATATCGCCTTGAAGGCCGCTATGCGTCCCGCGAACCACGCCTCCACCCGGATCGCGTGCTGCCCCGCCACCCCTGCAACCACCAGGCCTGTTCATGACCCACCCGAATCAGACCCCGATCCCTGAACTCTATGTCTCGGCCGAGGCTGCCGCCTCGCTGAAGGACGAAGCTGGCAACATGCCCAGCTGGGACCTGACGCCGCGCCAGCTGTGCGATCTGGAACTGTTGATGAACGGGGGTTTCAACCCGCTGAAGGGGTTCCTGACACAAGCGGACTATGACGGGGTGGTCAACGACATGCGCCTGACCTCGGGCGCGCTGTGGCCGATGCCCATCAACCTGGACGTCAGCGAGAAGTTCGCCGAGGGGCTGGAACCCGGCACCGACATCGCCCTGCGCGACCAGGAAGGTGTGATCCTGGCGATCATGTCGGTCACCGACAATTGGACGCCGAACAAGTCGATCGAGGCCGAGAAGGTCTTCGGCGCCGACGACGTGGCGCATCCGGCCGTCAACTACCTGCACAACGTCGCGGGCCCGGTCTACCTGGGCGGCCCGATCAAGGGCCTGCAGGCGCCCACGCACTACGACTTCCGCGCGCGCCGCAACACGCCGAACGAACTGCGCACCATGTTCAAGAAGCTGAACTGGCAGCGCGTCGTGGTCTTCCAGACCCGCAACCCTCTGCACCGCGCGCACCAGGAGCTGACATTCCGCGCCGCGCGCGAGGCGCAGGCCAACCTGATGATCCACCCGGTCGTCGGCATGACCAAGCCCGGCGACGTCGATCACTTCACCCGCGTCCGCTGCTATGAGGCGGTGCTGGACAAGTACCCCTCGGCCACGACCACGCTGTCGCTGCTGAACCTGGCGATGCGCATGGCCGGCCCGCGCGAGGCCGTCTGGCACGGGCTGATCCGCAAGAACCACGGCGCGACTCACTTCATCGTCGGCCGCGACCACGCCGGCCCCGGCAAGAACAGCGCGGGCGTGGACTTCTATGGCCCCTATGACGCGCAGGACCTGTTCCGCAAGCACCAGGACGAGATCGGCGTCGAGATGGTCGACTTCAAGCACATGGTCTATGTGCAGGAACGCGCACAGTACGAACCCGCAGACGAGATCGAGGAGGGCGTGACCGTCCTCAATATCAGCGGCACGGAACTGCGCCGCCGCCTGCGCGAGGGGCTGGAGATCCCCGAGTGGTTCAGCTTCCCCGAAGTCGTGCAGGAACTGCGCCGCAACTCGCCCCCGCGCGCCAAGCAGGGCTTCACCGTCTTCTTCACCGGCCTGTCGGGCAGCGGCAAGTCGACGGTCGCGAACGCGCTGATGGTGAAGCTGATGGAAATGGGCGGCCGCCCCGTGACGCTGCTGGACGGCGACGTGGTGCGCAAGCACCTGTCGTCCGAACTGGGCTTCAGCAAGGAGCACCGCGACATCAACATCAAGCGCATCGGCTATGTCGCGTCCGAGATCACCAAGAACGGCGGCATCGCGATCTGCGCGCCTATCGCGCCCTATACCGCCACCCGCCGCGCCGTCCGCGAGATGATCGAGGCCGGTGGCGCCTTCGTCGAGGTCCATGTCGCCACCCCGCTGGAGGAGTGCGAGCGCCGCGACCGCAAAGGCCTCTACAGGCTGGCGCGCGAAGGGAAGATCAAAGAGTTCACGGGCATCTCGGACCCTTACGAGGAACCGAAGACGCCCGAGCTGCGGCTGGACACAACGGATATCGACGTCGACGGCGTCGCGCACCAGGTGCTTCTGAAGCTGGAAGGCATGGGGCTGATCGGTCTCAGCTGACCTTCGCGGCGGCGCGGCGGTCGACGTCGCGCCGTGCATTTTAAGGACCTAGAGCCGGTCATGACCCAGCCTGTCGCGCCCTGGCGATCCTCGCTCGAGGTTATGGATATCGGAACCGGGCGCCCGCGCGTCATCCTGCGCACCGACAAGCTGATCGAGGCGCCAAACTGGCACCCCCACGGCTGGTTCCTGGTCAACGGCGACGGGCGGCTGTGGCAGGCCGACGCTTCCGGCCTTCGGCCGATCCGGATGCCGCATGACGAGCGGTGCAACAACGACCACGGTTTCCTGCCGGACGGACGGATCGTCTTCAGCTCGCACGACGGCACTGGCGCCGGCATCCATGTTTGGGATGGCACCGGTGTAACGCCGCTGGAGATGGCGCGCCCCAGCTGGTGGCACGGTGCACACGGCGGTTTGCTGACCTACGCCTGTGCGAGGGGCGACCGCGTGGTCCGTATCGCCATCAGCGACCTTTCGGGCAACGAGGAGATAGTGCTGACACCGGCAGATGCCCATCACGACGGACCGGACTTCTCAAGCTGCGGCCAGTTCATCTGGTTCAATTCGGATGCAACGGGACATGCCCAGATCTGGCGCATGCGCCGGGACGGGGCAGAGGCAGGCGTGGTCTTCGAGGATGACAACGTGAACTGGTTTCCCCACCCGTCGCCCTGCGGTCGCCATGTCGTCTACCTGGCCTACGAGCCGGGGACCGAGGAGCATCCGCGCGACCGGGACGTCGCCTTGTGGATCATGCGTCCCGACGGTTCCGACAGGCGGAAGCTGCTGGACGTTCACGGCGGGCAGGGAACGCTGAACGTTCCCTGCTGGTCGCCAGACGGCACTTCCGTCGCCTTCATGCGCTACGCATCGTCGTAGCGCCGTATTCATCCCAAGGGTCGTCGCTGGCGCGCTTGGCTGAGGTTCATGCCTCGCGATGAACGTACGGCCAATAGGCTGATCGCGCTGGCTGCAGACATTCTCGCTGAGTGCTTCTGCGGTCCAGTCAGCGTCACCACCGTCGATATCAAGACAGGACCGTCCGCGACGCAATTATTGGCAGTCGCGCATTTTCAGGTAGGGTTCACTATGGTCTGAGAGGCCAGTCCAAAGCCCGCACGAACGCGAGCGAGAGGTGCCCGAGATCATCTGCCAACCGCCATGCTGGCTTGAGCAACCGGCGCTAATGGACGCTGACCGGCTGCAGTTCGTTCTGGCGGGCCAGGACGAAGGCCATGCGGCGGTCGCGCACAAGGGCAAGTCGTTCGCCCTCGGCGTCGTGGACGGCGTACATGGTGGTGATGCCCGGCAACTGCTCTTGCAGGTCTTGGGGCAGGGTGTCCGTCGCAACTTCGCGGATATAGACGGTGGGCGCATCGGCGGCGTCGCCGAAGTCGAATTTGCTATCCATTTCAGATCCCCTCCTTGCGGCTGATCGGGATGGTCTTGACGACCTGCTGAGGGTTGGTTCGACGCAGATCGATATGCAGCAGTCCGTTTTCCATTCCGGCCGACACAACCTCGACTCCGTCCGCCAGCACGAAGCTGCGCTGGAACGCGCGCGAGGCGATGCCGCGGTGCAGGAAGACGCGGCTCTCCTCGGTCTCAGGCATCCGGCCACGGATCACGAGCTGCCGGTCCTCGGTGGTTATGGCCAGATCGTCGTCCAAAAATCCCGCAACCGCCAGTGTGATGCGGAAGGCATCGGGCGGGAGGTGCTCGATATTGTAAGGCGGATAGCCCTCGGCGCCTTTTGCGGCGCGTTCGACAAGGCGTTCAAGCTGGTCGAACCCCAGAAGGTAGGGATGGGATCCCAAGGAAATCTTCGACATTTCAGCCCTTTGAGTGGAAGCGACTGTTGTTGTTCGGGGTCCCGGTGCGGCAACCCCTGATACCTTGCAATATGTGAACGCTTGAAAGCCTTTGCAAGATCCCTGCGGCTGACAGGGCGCCGCCCCATGGCGCACAAGGCGCCGCGGCAGCTGGTCGGTGCCGCCGCGGACGAGCCGCGGCGGCGGGGGCTGCGGGATCAGCCTGCCGGGTCCAGAACGCCGTTGCGCTGCTGGATCATCATGAAGGTGTCGAACGTGTATTCAGCGGTCTGCTGGTACAGGTACCAGTCGTTGCGGAACTGGCGCATCGCCTCGTATTGCGTCTTGAACGCCTCGTTCTCGGCCGAAAGCTCAGCATAAACCTCTTGCGAGGCGGCGAAGGCGGCGGTCAGGATTTCCTCGCTGAACGAACGCAGCTGCGCCCCGGTGCCGACAAGTTCCTTCAAAGCGGTAGGGTTCAGGAAGTCGTACTTGGCCAGCATGTTCTGATCGACGGCCTGGCAGGCCGTCCGGAAGAGGGCCTTGTCGCTTTCGGACAGCTGTTCCCACTGGCCCTTGTTCACGAACATGCTGACGGTCGGACCACCTTCCCAGAAGCCGGGATAATAGTAGTATGGCGCGACCTTCTGGAACCCGAGCTTGGCGTCGTCGTAGGGACCGACGAATTCGGCCGCATCGATCGTGCCCCGCTCCAGCGCCGGATAGATGTCGCCGCCGGCGATCTGCTGCGGAACGACGCCGAGGCGTTCCATCACCCGGCCTGCCAGACCGGCAATCCGCAGCTTCAACCCGTTCAGGTCGGCAACGGTGTTGACCTCGTTGCGGTACCACCCGCCCATCTGGGTGCCCGTGTTGCCGGCCGGATAGCCGACAAGATTATACTGGTCGAGGAAGGTGTTGTAGTTCTCGATCCCGCCGCCGTGATAGTTGTAGGCAGCCTTGGCACGGGCCGAGAACGTGAACGGCAGGTCGGCGCCACAGGCGAAGGCGGGGTCCTTGCCCCAGTTGTAGTAGCCCACCGAATGCGCACATTCGACAGTGCCATCGGTCGCGGCGTTGATCGCGTCAAGGCCCGGCACGATCTCTCCGGCCGAGAAGATCTGGATCTGGAAGCGGCCATCGGTGGCCTCTGCCAGGCGGGCCGAAAGCTCTTCGGCACCGCCATAGATGGTGTCGAGCGACTTGGGGAAGCTCGACGCGCAGCGCCAGTTGATCTGCGTGCTTTCCTGCGCGATGGCCGGGGCGGCAAGCACGCTGCCGGCCGCGGCAGCCGCGCCACCCACCGACGCACGCGTCAGGAAGGACCGCCGGTCCAGAGCTTTGTCTTTGTTCATCGTTTCTCCTCCGCTCGGGTCGGGCCGGCCCCCTCGGCCGACAAGTTCCCGCCCTGCATGGGCCGCATTTTACCCCCCCATGCCAGCCTGTCGAGAGCCGAGCGAAGTTCCGCCGGGTAATTTTCGCCCCATCGCCGGCAGCCGCGCGCCGGGCGGGTCATGCAGCCGATTGTGCTGCCCAATCGGCGGGATTAACACTTCTGTCACAGACAGGTGTGGCCCGGGGTAAAGCACATGCGCATCGACGACTGGCAGCCTGACCTGTCCCTGCAGCAGGGACCCAAGTTTCGCGCGCTGGCCAATGCTCTGCGCGAGGCGGCCCGGTCAGGCGAACTCGCGCCCGGAACGCGCCTGCCGCCGATGCGAGAGCTTGCCTGGCGGCTGAAGGTCACCACCGGCACGGTCGCACGCGCCTATCAGGTCGCCGCGGCCGAAGGGGTGGTCGAGAGCCATGTCGGGCGGGGCAGCTTTGTCGCCGCGCCGCCCGCCAGGCGGCCCGCGCCGCAGCCGCTGCTCTACGAGGCGCTGGACGGCGGCTGGCGTGCCGAGGGGCTGGCCGACCTGCGCATCCCCCAGCTGCCCGATTGCGGCCAGGCGGCGCGGATCGGCACTCAGCTTGCGTCAATCGCGACCCAGATGGGGACAGCGGTTCTGGATTACACGCCGCTCAGCAGCGATGCGGAGTGCCGGTGCGCGGCCGTCGCATGGCTGCAGGGACGCCAGTTGGGCGCGCTGACGCCCGACGACATGGTGCTGACACATGGTGGACAACATGCGATAACGCTGGTCATGGGCCTGTGTCTGGCCGACCAGCCGGCCAAGGTCATGGCCGAGGCCCTGACTTATCCGGGAATGCGCCATGCCGCGCGGCTGATGCGGGCCGAGACGCTGCCGGTCCCGCTGGATGATGAAGGGATGATCCCCGACGCGCTGGACCGCACCGCCCGAAGTTCGGGGGCGCGGCTGGTCTGCCTGACACCCTCGGCGCAGAACCCGACGCTTGCCGGCATGAGCGCCGAACGCAAGGCCCGGATCGTCGAGGTTGCACGTCGCCACGACCTGCAGATCATCGAGGACGAGTGCTACGCCCCAAGCCCAGCCGCAACTGCCGGTCCCAGCCTGCGGATGCTGGCCCCCGAGCGCGTGTGGCACGTATCGAGCTTTTCCAAGATCATCGCGGCCGGGCTGCGCTTCGGCATGTTGATCTGCCCCGAGGGAATGGGTCAGGCCGGCCGCATCGCTGCCCAGCACAGCCACATGGGCCTGTCGCTGCCGATCATGGCGCTGGTGCTGCGCTTGCTGGAAAGCGGAGAGGCCGAGCACATTGCGGGCGAGGTGCTGACCGTGGTCGAGGATCGCCGCATGCTGGCGCTGAGCCTGTTGGAGGGTTTGGGCGCCGTCAGCCGTCACGGCGTTCCGATGCTGTGGCTGCCCGTAACCCCGCCTTGGAGATCCGAGGACCTTGTGTCCCGCGCGGCCCAGGCGGGCGTCGTCATTCGTCCTGCCAGCGACTTCGCCGCCGCACCTGGCGTGGAGCCTGCGGTGGACGGCATCAGGATCGCCCTCAACTGTCGGATGGAGCGGGAGCGTCTGGCAAGGGCGCTGGCGGCACTGGCGCAGATGGTCCGGTCGGGACCCCTGGTGGGACCGGAATAGGCGCGGCCGATCCGTCCGGCCGCGCCCTGTAATCAGCGCAGGATGCTGCGGCCTGCGAATTCGGCCGTGGCGCCCAGCATCTCCTCGATCCGGATCAGCTGGTTGTACTTCGCAAGCCGGTCCGAGCGGGCCAGCGAGCCGGTCTTGATCTGGCCGCAGTTGGTGGCTACCGCCAGGTCGGCGATGGTCGCGTCCTCGGTTTCGCCGGAACGGTGCGACATGACGCTGGTGAAGCCCGCGCGGTCGGCCATCCGCACCGCGTCCAGCGTTTCCGAAAGGGTGCCGATCTGGTTGACCTTGACCAGCAGGCTGTTGCCACAGCCCTTCTGGATGCCTTCTGCCAAGCGCGTCGGGTTGGTCACGAACAGGTCGTCGCCGACCAACTGCACGCGGCTTCCCAGGCGGTCGGTCAGCATCTTCCAGCCGTCCCAGTCATCCTCGGCGCAGCCGTCCTCGATCGACAGGATCGGATAGGCGTCGCAGAGCGCGGCCAGGTAGTCGACGTTCTCGGCAGGTGTCAGCGAGGCGCCTTCGCCCTTCATCTCGTATTTGCCGGCCTTGAAATACTCGGTCGAGGCGCAGTCCAGCGCCAGCATGATGTCGTCGCCGGGCTTGTAGCCTGCCTTCTCGACGGCCTTCAGGATGAAGTCCAGCGCGTCGCGGGTGGACGACAGGTTCGGCGCAAACCCGCCCTCGTCGCCGATACCCGTCGACAGGCCCGCCGCCGACAGTTCCTTCTTCAGCGTGTGGAAGATTTCCGATCCCATGCGCACGGCCTCGCGGATGTTCTCCGCGGCGACCGGCATGATCATGAATTCCTGGATGTCGATCGGGTTGTCGGCATGTTCGCCGCCGTTGATGATGTTCATCATCGGCACCGGCAGGATGCGCGCGGCGGTGCCACCGACATAGCGGTAGAGAGGCTGGTTCGTCGCCTCGGCCGCGGCCTTGGCCACCGCCATCGACACGCCCAGGACAGCGTTGGCGCCAAGGCGGCCCTTGCTCGGCGTGCCGTCCAGTTCGCACATCATCGCGTCGATGGCGCGTTGTTCGGTCGAATCCTCTCCAACCAGGTTCTCGGCGATTTCGCCGTTCACGGCGGCGACGGCCTCCAGAACGCCCTTGCCCATATAGCGCGACTTGTCACCGTCGCGCTTTTCCACCGCCTCGTGCGCGCCCGTCGACGCCCCCGATGGCACGGCGGCGCGGCCCATGGTGCCGTCCTCCAGCGTGACGTCGACCTCGACGGTCGGGTTGCCGCGGCTATCGAGGATCTCTCGGGCGAAAATGTCGATGATGGTGGTCATGAAGGGCCTCCGTTGATCTGCGTCGCGGCATTCATAGCGAGCCGGGGGCGATGCCGAAAGTCGCAATCTTCACGGCAGGTTGATCCGCGCCCAGATCGGCAGGTGGTCGGAGGCGTCGCGCGCGCCCGCCCCGCTGAAGACGCCGGTCTCGACCAGGTCGAGGTTCGTCGACATCGCCATCCGGTCCAGCCGCAGCTGCGGCAGGGGCGCCGGATAGGACGGGCCCGGCGCGATCATCCGAAAACCAGCCAGCGATTCAAGCCCGCGGTCGTCGCGCCACTCGTTGAAGTCGCCCATCATCACGATCCGGTCGTCGGCGATGCGGGCCGCCTGCGCGGTGATGCGGGTCAGCTGCTGCCGGCGCGAGGATCGCGCGAGGCCCAGGTGCATGCCGATCACCGTCAGCCCGGGCAGCCGCAGCGCAATGGCGCCCCGTGGTTCCAGCCCCGGCAAGGGCAGGCGGCGCAGGGTCGCGATCTCGGCCAGGTGGGGGCGCATCAGGATGGTCTGACCGTGCCAGCCGAGGCTGCTTTCGGTGGTGCCGTTGATGCGGGCGGGCAGCAGGCCCGTCTCGGCCTGGATCAGCTTGCGCGGCAGCGCCTCGGGACGCACGCCGTATCGGAAGTCGACCTCTTGCAGGGCGATGATGTCGGGGTCCAGCGCGCGGATGACGGCAAGGTTCCGCAAAGGCGCATGGGGTCCCGTCATGCCGCGGCACTTGTGGAGGTTGTAGCTGGCCAGTTTCAGCATCTTCATTCCATTGGGTCGCGGTGTCGCGTCGCGCGGATCATGACAACGATCCGCCGGCCCGCAAGGGGGCCGGCACGCATATCGACGTCAGGTCCCGCAGAAGGTCTGATGCACGACCTGGTCCGGCAGCGGCGGACGCGCCAGATCCGCCCAGTCCGGACGATCCTCCCGCGGATGGGTGACGGCGTCGAAGAGCCGCTCGAACGGCGCCATGTCGCCCGCCACGGCCGCGGCGATGGTGCCCTCGACCTGGTGGTTCCGCGGGATGCGCCGGGGATTTGCCTGCGCCATCGCGTCTTGGTCCGGCCGAAGTGCCTGCCAGTCGCGCGCCCAGACGTCGAAGGCCTCGCGGTCGGTGAACTCGTCCCGTGCAGTGCCGTCCGAAAGGCCGGCGAACACGCGCGTAAAGTCGGCTCGTTGCTGCGCCATCAGGTCCAGCAGCCGCTCGATCAGGGCCTGGTTCGGCGCGCCCTCGATCCCGAGCTTGGCGCCGAAGCGTTGCTGCCATGCCGCCTGGTAGACCGGCGCGAACCCGTGCACGGCCTTGGTCGCGGCCTCGATGGCCTCGGCCTCGTCGCCCATCAGCGGGATCAGGCAGGTCGCGAACTGCGCCAGGTTCCAGACCGCGATCTGCGGCTGGTTCGCCCAGGCATAGCGCCCCGCCCGGTCGATCGAGGAAAAGACCGTGTCCGGGTGATAGACGTCCATGAAGGCGCAGGGGCCATAATCGATCGTCTCGCCCGAAACCGCCATGTTGTCGGTGTTCATCACCCCGTGGATGAAGCCAAGGGACATCCATTGCGCGATGGTCCGGGCCTGCCGTGCGACCACGCGGTTCAACAGGTCCAACGGGCCCGTGGCGTCGGGATAGTGGCGCGCAATCACGTGATCCGTCAGCGCCTGAAGCGCGTCCTTTCGGTCTCGGACGGCGAAGTACTGGAACGTACCGACGCGGATATGGCTGGCCGCAACCCGTGTCAGCACCGCACCGGGCAGGCCGCCCTGGTCGCGCCAGACCTGTTCGCCCGTTGCGACGGCCGCAAGCGCGCGGGTCGTCGGAACGTCCATCGCCGCCATGAATTCGCTGACGATGTATTCGCGCAGCACCGGCCCCAGCCAGGCGCGCCCGTCGCCGCGACGCGAGAACGGCGTGGGACCCGAACCCTTCAGTTGCAGATCGAACCGCGCGCCGTCAGGGGCCACGACCTCGCCCAGCAAGACGGCACGACCGTCGCCCAGTTGCGGCACGAAGCCGCCGAACTGGTGGCCTGCATACGCTTGTGCGATCGGTTCGGCCCCTTCGGGAACAGCGTTGCCGGCCAGCATGGCCACGCCCTCGGCGCTCTGCAGCGTTCCGGTGTCCAGACCCAGCCGGCCCGCCAGCGCCGTGTTCAGGGCCAGAAGCCGGGGCTGGGCCACCGGCGTGGGATCAACGCGGGCGAAGAACCCCTGCGGCATCCGGGCATAGCTGTTGTCGAAGTGGATCATCGCGGTCTCCTTTGACCCATAGATAGGGCGCGGACGCCCGTTTGAAAGCCCGCGACCCTTGCGCGGTCTGGGGCAAGGGCGTATCCGTCAGCGGCAAAAGGAGCCTCCAGATGAAATTCCTCGACCTCGCCAAAGTCTATATCCGCTCGGGCGGCGGCGGCGCGGGCTGCGTGTCCTTCCGGCGCGAGAAGTTCATCGAATACGGCGGCCCCGACGGCGGCGATGGCGGGCGCGGCGGCGATGTCTGGGCCGAGGCGGTCGAGGGGCTGAACACGCTGATCGATTTCCGCTATCAGCAGCACTTCTTCGCCAAGTCCGGCCAGCACGGCATGGGCAGCCAGATGACCGGCAAGTCGGGCGACGACATCGTCCTGCGCGTGCCCGTCGGCACCGAGATCCTGGACGAGGACGAGGAGACGGTCATCGCCGATGTGACCGAGGTGGGCCAGCGCGTGCTGCTGGCGAAGGGCGGTAATGGCGGCTGGGGCAACCTCCATTTCAAGACCTCGACAAATCGGTCGCCCCGCAACGCCAATCCGGGGCAGGAAGGGGTCGAGAGGGCCATCTGGCTGCGGCTGAAGCTGATCGCGGACGCCGGCCTGCTGGGCCTGCCGAATGCCGGCAAGTCGACCTTCCTTGCGGCGGTATCGAACGCGCGCCCGAAGATTGCGGACTATCCCTTCACCACGCTGCACCCTAACCTGGGCGTGGTCGGCGTCGACGGGCGCGAGTTCGTGATGGCCGACATCCCCGGCCTGATCGAGGGCGCCAGCGAGGGCAGGGGCCTCGGCGATCAGTTCCTTGGCCATGTGGAACGCAGCAACGTGCTGCTGCACCTGGTCGACGGTACCTCGGACACGGTGGCCGAGGATGCGCGCACCATCCTGACCGAACTTGCCGCCTATTCGCCGGTCCTGATGGAGAAGCCCCGCGTGACGGTGCTGAACAAGATCGATGCCCTGGACGATGAAACGCTGGCCGAACGCCGTGCCGCGCTGGAGGCCGAACTGGGCCACCCCGTCATGCTGATGTCCGGTGTGGCGAAAACCGGGGTGGTCGAGGTGCTGCGCGCGCTTTGGACCCGGATCGAGCCTTCGCGTGCGCCAGCCACCGGCGCTTCCGAAGGAACCTGGCAGCCGTGACCGCGCCGTCGCTTGCCGGCGCGCGCCGGCTGGTCGTCAAGATCGGTTCGGCCCTTCTGGTGGAACCTGACGGCCTGCGCACGGACTGGCTGCGGGCGCTCTGCGACGACGTGGCGGCATGGCGGGCGCGCGGATGCGACGTGGTGCTGGTCAGCTCGGGCTCGATCGCGCTTGGTCGCCGCGTGCTGGACCTGCCGCCCGGTGCGCTGCCGCTGGAACGGGCGCAGGCCGCCGCTGCCGTCGGCCAGATCCGCCTGGCCCGCGCCTACGAGGAAGCCCTGGCGCCTCATGGCGTCACCACCGCCCAGGTGCTGCTGACGTTGGAAGACAGCGCCGACCGCCGCCGCTATCTCAACAGCCGTGCAACGATGCAGACGCTGCTGTCGCTTGGCGTCGTCCCCATCGTCAACGAAAACGACACAGTGGCCACGGACGAGATCCGGTTTGGCGACAACGACCGCCTGGCCGCGCAGATTGCCGTGACCTGCGGCGCGGACCAGCTGCTGCTGTTGTCGGATGTCGATGGCCTCTATACCGCGAACCCGAAGACGGACCCGACCGCGCGGCACCTGCCCGTCGTCGAAACGATCACGCCAGAGATCGAGGCTATGGGCGGCGACCCGGTCTCGGGCCTGTCAAAGGGCGGCATGAAGACCAAGCTGATGGCCGCGCGGACCGCCGTGGCTGGCGGCTGCGCCATGGCCATCGCCGAAGGCTCGGTCCTGCGGCCACTGACGGCGGTGACGCACGGCGCGCGCGCCACATGGTTCCTGCCCGAGGCGGATCCGCAACTGGCCCGCAAGCGCTGGATTGCCGCAATGAAGACGCGCGGAACGCTTCAGGTCGACGATGGTGCCGCGCTTGCCCTTGGTCGGGGAAAGTCGCTGTTGCCCGCTGGCGTGACAAATGTCATCGGCGACTTCGGCCGCGGCGACCCCGTCGCCGTCACGGGTCCTCGGGGCCAGCGCCTCGCCACGGGCTTGGCGCGCTACACCGCCGACGAGGCGCGCCTGATCGCTGGACACCGCAGCGCCGAGATCGAGGATCTCCTGGGCTATCCGGCTCGTGCTGCGCTGGTCCACAGGGACGACATGGCGCTCTGATCCAATCGGCTATCCGGCAGACGATTCGACTCGAGGCGGCCCATTTCCTGCCTTCAGACGACTTGGGCAGGCAAGGGGGGTCCGGGGGGCCGGCCCCCCGGCCGTCGCGGGACGCGATCAGCCACCGACGGGTCGACGCGCCCCGACCAGCCTGCCAACGCCACGCTCCCGGCTCAGCCGCGCCGCGTTTGCGCCCGGTTCCGGCAGGGAAAGCACATGGTCGCGCAGGACGGCGATGGCATCCTCACTACTGCGAGGCAGGGTCGAGGGCGCGATAGGCTCTCCGATGGTCACGCGATAAGGTTGGCTGGTCTTGTTCAGCACCTCGTTGAACAGCGTCACGTCGCGCAGCGTCGGGTGGATGCGGTCGAACAGGTAGAACAGCGCCGAGTTTCGCGCCCTGATCCGCAGAGGGATGATCGGCACGTCGAACTTGCGCGCGATCATGGCCGCGCTGGCCATCCAAGGCCGCTCGTGCAGCGTCAGGCCGCGCCGCTTGGCCAAGCGCCCGGACGGGAAGATCAACCCGATCCGCCCCGCGCCAAGCGCGTCGCGGGTATAATCCATGGTTGCACGGGTCTTCGCGTGGCTACGCTTCTCGACTCGCCACTCGACGGGGGCGATCACTTCGACCATCTGCGGCAGGACGCGGATCATGTCGTGATTGGCATAGATGAACAGGTCGTCGCGCAGGTGCGACACCACCGCGTTCAGGAAGATGCCGTCGGCAATCCCCGTGGGGTGGTTCGCGACGATCAGCGCCGGTCCCGTGGCGGGCAGATGCTCCAGCCCCTCGACGCGCAGGTCGTGGACGATCATCTCGCTCATTCGGCGAAAGATCTCGGGTGTGGGCAGGCCGCGGAACTGGGCCCCGAGGTCGATGGTCCGGGGGTATTGCAGCAGGCGCATCATCGCCTGCCGCGCAATCTGGTGATGCAGCTTAGTCGAAAACAGCCAGGGCGCCCGTTCCTCGATCAGCGGGTCCAGGCGCGCGCGCATCTCGGCGCGGGCTTCGTCCGTCTTGCCCATCGCTTTCCCCCCTCAGCGCCCGCCGGCGATCATACGCGAGACCATTTCCCGCGTGTTTCGACTTAAACCCTCGACAGAGGCGATCCGTTCCAGCGCCGCAAGCGCATGATCACGCCGCTGTGCGTCATACCGTGGCCATGTCTCGAACGCGGTGGACATTCGCGCGGCGATCTGCGGGTTGATCGCGTCCATGCGGATCAGCCAGTCGGCGGTGAAGCCATAGCCAGAACCGTCGGCCGCGTGGAAGCCGGCATGGTTTGCCGCAAGCCCGCCCAGCAACGACCGGAACCGGTTCGGGTTCTTCCAATCGAAATCGGGTCGAGCGGACAATTCGCGTGCAATCGCAACTGCGTCCTGCGGCGGCGCGGCCATCGCCTGGATGCTGAACCACTTGTCCATGACCAGACGGTTGTCAGCAAACTCGTCGTGCAGCGCCGAGATGGCTTCGGCGCCGCGCCCCAGTCGCAGCAGGATCCCAAGCGCCGCCATGCGCTCGGTCATGTTGCCGGCGGCGCCGAAGAGGACCGCGGCCCGGTCGCCGCCGTCGATCCGGCCAAGCAGCCCCAGGGCCGCGATTCGCAGGGCGCGGCGCGCCGCCGACGCGGCATCGGGCGAATAGGGGCCGGTCACTGCCATCTCGTCGTAAATGCGTCCCAGCAGCGGCTCGTGCGCCAGCGCGATGCGCCGGGCCAGGTCGGTGCGCGCCGCATGGATGGCGTCGGGATCCGGCGTGTGGCCCAGAGAAGCAAGCCGCGTCGCGATCTCTTCTTCGCCCGGCAGGTTCAGGCTGAGGGCGCGGAAGGCGGGGTCGGTCCCCTCCTCGGCGATCAGGGCGCCAATGGCGGCGACGTAATCCGACCCGGCCTCGCCACCCGTCGATAGCGTCGTCAGGGCGGACAGCGCCAGTTCGCGCCCGGCCTCCCACCGGGCGAACGGATCCGCGTCATGCGCAAGAAGGAAGGCGCGCGTGGCATCGTCCATGTTGCGACGCAGGATGATCGGCGCCGAAAAGCCCCGCAGTGCCGACACGACGGGTCGCACGGATAGACCATCGAAGGTGAAGCTCTGCCCGTCTTCCGTCAGTTCGAGCACCCGCGTTTTCGCAACCTCGTCGCCGTTGGGGCTCAGAAGGCCCACGGCGATCGGGATGACGCGGGCCGGCTTGACGGGCTGGCCCGGCGTCGGCGGCGTCGATTGCCGGAAGGTCAGCGTCAGGCTGCCGTCCTGCCAGTCCTCGTCCATCTCGACGATAGGCGTGCCGGCATCGGTGTACCAGCGGCTGAACTGCGCCAGGTCGCGGCCTGTCGCATCCTCGAACACCTTCAGCCAGTCCTCGATCGTCGCCGCTTCACCATCGTGGCGGTCGAAGTACAGGTCCAGCGCCTTGGCATAGCCGTCGCCGCCGACCAGGCGCTGGAGCATGCCGATGACCTCGGCACCCTTTTCATAGACCGTGGCGGTGTAGAAGTTGTTGATCTCCTCATAGTGGTCGGGCCGCGGCGGGTGGGCCAGCGGGCCCTGGTCCTCGCGGAACTGGCGGGCGCGGAGCGCCTGCACGTCCTCGATCCGCTTGACAGCCGCGCTGCGCATGTCGCTGGTGAACTGCTGGTCGCGGAAGACGGTCAGGCCCTCTTTCAGGCACAACTGGAACCAGTCGCGGCAGGTGATGCGGTTGCCCGTCCAGTTGTGGAAATATTCATGGGCGATGACCGACTCGATCCGCTCGTAATCGGCATCCGTGGCGGTTTCGGGCGAAGCCAGCACCAGTTTCGAGTTGAAGATGTTCAACCCTTTGTTTTCCATGGCGCCCATGTTGAAATCGTCGACGGCGACGATGTTGAAGACATCGAGGTCGTATTCGCGGCCATAGACGTCCTCGTCCCATTTCATCGACTTGATCAGCGACTGCATGGCAAAGCCGGCGCGGTCCTGATCGCCGGGACGGACCCAGACGTTCAGCGCCACGTCGCGGCCCGACCGCGTGGTGAAGCGGTCGCTGACAGCCACCAGATCGCCTGCGACCAGCGCGAACAGGTAGCACGGCTTGGGCCAGGGATCGTGCCATTCCGCCACGCCCGGCCCCTGCGACACCGGGTTGCCGTTCGACAGCAGCACCGGCAGACCGCTGCGGATGGTGACGGCAAAGGTCGTCATCACGTCCGGGCGGTCGGGGTAGAAGGTGATGTGGCGAAAGCCCTCGGCCTCGCACTGGGTGCAGAAGATCCCGTTCGAAAGATAGAGCCCCTCGAATGCGGTGTTGTCGGCCGGATCGATGCCGACCTCGGTCGCCAGGATGAAGGTTCCGGGGGGAAGGGCGGCAGCGGTGATCGTCAACCGCTCGTCGTCGCGGATCACGTGGGCCGGATCCGGCTGCTGGCCGTCGATGGTCAGGGACATCAGCCGCAGCCCCTTGCCGCCGTTCAGCACCAGGTCGGCCCCCGCCTTCTGCGAGGTCAGCCGCAGTTCGGCCCGCACGCGGGTGTCGCGGGGCGCCAGCGTCACGTCCAGCCGCGTTTCGGACAGCACGAAGGGCCAGGGCCGATAGTCGGCCAGATACTGAACGGGCTGCGGATCAGTCTGCGACATGCTTGGCGGCCTTCCTGAATTTTGCGACGCGGGCCGGAACCCTTGTGTGATCACCGTGTTAATCGCCACAGAGCAGGGTCGCAAGCCGCGGCGTCCAGTCTGCCGATTGACAGCGGAACCGCGCCGGGCCACTGATCCGCCTACTGACCCGGTGAAAAGACTGACTTATTTGGAGGCCAGCATGAGCTACGATCCCAACGACCCGAACCGTCCCAAACCTGCAGCCGATCACCGCGAGACATATGTCGAGCCGGTCGAGCGCAAATCGTCGGCCCTGCCGCTGATCATCGGGGTCCTGCTGGCGCTGGCGCTGGCCTATTTCGTTCTGCAGCGCTTCATGGCCGATGACACGGCGGTCGTCGAAGGCGACACCACCACCGTGACCACCACCGAGGAGACGCCGGAAGACGTCGACGCGGTCGTGGCGACCGAGCCTGTGGCCGACGAGGCGGAGGCCGCCGCCGACAACGCCGCTGCCGAAGCTGACGCCTCGGCCGAAGAGGCCGAAGCCGCCGCCGACGATGCCGCGGCAGCTGCCGAATCCGCCGCCGAGAGCACCGGTGCCGCCGTCGACCAAGCGGTCGAGGATGCCGGCGCCGCCGCGTCCGATGCCGCCGATGCCGCGGCCACCGCTGCCGATGACGCGGCCAATGCCGTCGAAGAGGCCGTGACGCCGGACGCCACGGAAACAGAAGAGCTGCCCGAGCCGCTGGCCCCGGCCGATACGGCCGAGCCCGAGGTCGAGCCGCTGGCCCCCGAGGCGACGACAGAGCCCGCCGCTCCGGTCGAGGAAGAGCCTGCCACGGCCCCGGCGAACTGATCGCCCCGACAGCATCTCAACGCGGCCCGGACGCAATCGTGTCCGGGCCGTTTTTTGTGCCGGATGACGACAGATGTCGCCGCGCTGCCATAAGACTTTGCTCTGGATGTTCGGGGACATGGCCTTGTGAAAGAATATTTCGCGATGCTATGACTTTCGCGACTGCGACATCAACAAGGCGGGGGACAGTTAAGCCATGAAGGTTGGCGCATTGAAGGAGACTTTCGGGGGCGAGGCCCGGGTGGCGGTCACGCCATCCTCGGCCGGGCACCTCGGCAAGCTGGGACACGACGTCTATGTCGAAAGCGGCGCCGGTAATCGGGCCGGCTTTTCCGATGAGGATTATCGCAAGGCCAGTGTCACGGTCTGCCAGACGGCGGCCGAGCTGATCGGTGCGGTCGACGTGGTGGCCAAGGTCCGCCAGCCGACCGAGGCTGAGATCCGGCAGATGCGCGAGGGACAGACGATCATCTCGTTCTTCTATCCGGCACAGAACGCCGATCTGCTGGCCCTGGCCAAGGAGCAGGGCGTCACGGCCATCGCGATGGACATGGTTCCGCGCATCAGTCGTGCGCAGAAGATGGACGCGCTGTCGTCCATGGCGAACATCGCCGGCTATCGCGCCGTGATAGAGGCCGCGAACAACTTCGGCCGCTTCTTCACCGGCCAGGTCACCGCTGCGGGCAAGGTCCCGCCGGCCAAGGTCCTGGTGGTCGGGGCAGGGGTCGCGGGCCTGGCGGCGATCGGCACTTCGGTGTCGCTTGGCGCGCAGGTCCATGCCTTCGACGTGCGCCCCGAAGTGGCCGAGCAGATCGAGTCGATGGGGGCCGAGTTCGTCTTCCTGGAATTCGACGAGGCTGCGCAGGACGGCGCGGCGACGGGTGGCTATGCGGCCCCCTCCAGCCCCGAGTTCCGAGAAAAGCAGCTGGCCAAGTTCCGCGAACTGGCCCCGCAGATGGATATCGTCATCACCACGGCGCTGATCCCGGGCCGCGATGCGCCGAAGCTGTGGACCGCCGACATGGTCGCCGCGATGAAGCAGGGCAGCGTCATCATCGACCTTGCCGCCGAAAAGGGCGGCAACTGCGACGTGACCGTCCCGGACGAGCGGATCGTGACCGAGAACGGCGTCGTCGTCATCGGCTATACCGACTTCCCGTCGCGGATGGGCGCGCAGGCGTCCGAACTTTATGGCAACAACATCCGCCACTTCATGACCGACCTGACGCCCAAGAAAGACGGTGTCATCGACCACAACATGGAGGACGACGTGATCCGCGGCGCGACCGTGGCGCATGATCACGACGTGACGTGGCCGCCGCCGCCGCCGAAGGTCGCGGCAATCGCGGCACAGAAGCCGAAGGAGAAGAAGAAGGCGCCGACCCCCGAGGAGCGCCGCGCCGCCGAGGCGGCCGCCTTCAAGGCGGAAACCCGCAGCCAGGTGGGCCTGCTGGTGGGCGGCGGCCTGCTGCTTCTGCTGATCGGGCTTGTGGCGCCGGCCAGCTTCATGTCGCACTTCATCGTCTTCGTCCTGGCCTGCTTCGTCGGCTTCCGGATCATCTGGAACGTGGCGCATTCGCTGCACACGCCGCTGATGGCGATCACCAACGCGATCAGCTCGATCATCATCCTGGGGGCGCTGATGCAGATCGGGTCCGGCTCTGCCTGGGTCGTGATCCTGGGGGCGCTGGCGGTGCTGATGGCATCGGTCAACATCTTTGGTGGCTTCCTGGTCACCCGGCGCATGCTCGCCATGTTCCAGAAGTCGTAAGGGGGCAGGAATGGAATACGGATTCACCACCGCGGCCTATGTGGTCGCATCGATCCTGTTCATCCTGTCGCTTGGCGGGCTGTCGGGACAGGAAAGTGCCAAGCGCGCGATCTGGTACGGCATCGTCGGCATGGCTCTGGCCGTGCTGGCCACGCTGTTCGGGCCGGGCGCGGGCAACTGGCTGGTGTCGCTGATCATGATTGCCATCGGCGGAACCGTCGGCTGGATCGTCGCCAAGCGCGTCCAGATGACGGAAATGCCGCAGCTAGTCGCCGCGATGCACAGCCTTGTGGGCCTTGCCGCGGTCTTCGTGGGCTTCAACGCCCAGATCGAGCTGGCGCGCGTGATGCGGGCCCGCATGGACGGCATCGACCAGATCTTCCATGGCTTCGCGGCTCTGCTGGCCGAGAAGACCTCGGCCGAAATCGCCATGCTGAAGATCGAGGTGTTCCTGGGTGTCTTCATCGGCGCGGTCACCTTCACCGGCTCGGTCGTCGCCTTCGGCAAGCTGTCGGGCAAGGTCGACGGCAAGCCGAAGAAGCTGCCCGGCGGGCACATGCTGAACGCTGGCGCGCTGGCGCTGTCCGTGCTGCTGGGCATCCTCTACTTCACCGGCGCCGGCCCGGCGATGCTGTGGCTGATCCTGATCACGCTGCTGGCCTTCTTCATCGGCTATCACCTGATCATGGGCATCGGCGGCGCCGACATGCCGGTCGTGGTGTCGATGCTGAACAGCTATTCCGGTTGGGCGGCGGCAGCCATCGGCTTCACGCTTGGCAACGACCTGCTGATCGTGACCGGCGCGCTGGTCGGTTCCTCGGGTGCGATCCTGTCCTACATCATGTGCAAGGCGATGAACCGCAACTTTGTCAGCGTGATCCTGGGCGGCTTCGGCGGCGAGACGGGCCCGGCGGCCGAAATCGAGGGCGAGCAGGTCGCCATCGACGCCGACGGCGTGGCTGCGGCCCTGAACGAGGCCGACAGCGTGGTGATCGTCCCGGGCTACGGCATGGCCGTCGCGCAGGCGCAGGGTGCCGTCAGCGAGCTGACGCGCAAGCTGCGTGCGGCGGGCAAGACGGTGCGCTTTGCGATCCATCCGGTCGCGGGTCGTCTGCCGGGCCACATGAACGTGCTCTTGGCCGAGGCGAAGGTGCCCTATGACATCGTGCTGGAGATGGACGAGATCAACGACGACTTCCCGTCGACCGATGTCGTCATCATCATCGGCAGCAATGACATCGTGAACCCCGCAGCCCAGGACGATCCGAACAGCCCCATCGCCGGCATGCCGGTGCTGGAGGTCTGGAAGGCCAAGCAGGTCTTTGTGTCGAAGCGCGGGCAGGGCACCGGCTATTCCGGCATCGAGAACCCGCTGTTCTTCAAGGAGAACACCCGCATGTTCTATGGCGACGCCAAGGACAGCATCAACAAGCTGCTGCCCATGGTCGACTGACATCCGGCGACGATCATGACGCCCGCCGATCCCATGATCGGCGGGCGTCTTCATTTGAAGGTGTCCTGGTGCGCGGGCGACACGCCGGCCACTGTCAGGGTCCTGAACCTCATTCTGGTCTTGTGCCGGTGGCACGGTCCAGCACACTTGCCCAAGCGCCGCCCACCGAGGAAATCCAATGGATCCCGCGTCTGAACATCCCTTGCGATATTCGCTGGCGAACGAGCTCCACGCGCGTCCGTCGCCCCGTCTGCCGGCCCCGACGACGGCCGTCTTCGTCGCCTTCAAGGAACCGCTGGACGCTGCCAACCGCGACCGCAGCGTCGATGCGGCGCACTTGGCCGAGTTGGTGAACCGCCACGGCGGTCCGCGCCCTGATCCCGAGGACAGCCACTACCAGGGCAAGCTAGGTCGCCACGACCTGAAATGGGAAAGCCATACCGAGTTCGTAAGCTACATGGCGACGACGCCGGGCCTGCCGATCCGTCCGTTCGACCCCTCGGCCGCAGCCATCTTTCCGGCCGCGTGGCAAGAAGGGGCGCCGGGTCGGCGGGTGGCCGCAGTCATGGTGCAGGTGGACATCCTGCCCGACGATCCGGCCGAGGCGCTGAAGCAGACGGCGGGCTGGTTCGCGCGCGACAGCCTGGCGGCGATCTGGGTCCTGGACGAGGCCGCGATGGTCGCGGGCGACTTCCGGATCGACGCCGACGGTTGGATGCGCTTTGCCGTTTTCGTGCGGCCCGGCACGTCGGAGGGCCGGATCGGGCGGCTGATCCATCGCTTGGTGGAGCTGGAGACCTATCGGGCCATGTCAATGCTTGGCCTTGGCCGCGCACGCAGCCTCAGCCGTCGCCTGAACGAGCTGGAGCCGAGGCTGAGCGCGATCCTGGCGTCGATGACCGACGACGCGCGCCCGGCAGAACAGATGCTGCAGGACCTTCTGTCCGTCTCGACCGAACTCGAGGCGCAGGCTACGCAGCATTCCTTCCGCTTCGGGGCAACCTCGGCTTATGAGGCAATCGTCCATGACCGGATCGCCGCGCTGCGCGAGACGCGGTTTCTGGACCGGCAGATGCTGACCGAATTCATGCGCCGCCGCTACAAGCCCGCCATGCGGACGGTCAAGTCGGCCGAACAGCGGCTGGCGACGATGCTGGAACGTGCGGCACGCGCGGCCGAACTGCTGCGCACCCGCGTCGACGTCGAACGAAGTGCTCAGAACCACGAAATCATGGAGCGGATGGACCACCGCGCAGACCTGCAGTTGCGCCTGCAGCACACGGTCGAGGGCCTGTCGGTTGTCGCCATCAGCTATTACGCCGTGGGCCTGCTGACCTATGCGGCTGCGCCGATTGCAGGCCTTGCCGGGATCGACAAGACCATTCTGGTGGCGGTCCTGACGCCGGTCGTCATCCTCTCGGTCTGGTGGAGCATGCGCAAGGTGCGCCAAAGGCTGCATGGCGGCGATCATTTGTGACTTGTCGGGGCGCGTCGCTGCGGCGATAGATCGTGCATCTGATTTCAAGGAGCCGTTCATGCGCCTGACATTCGCCCTTCTGACGCTGCTGACCCTGTCCGCCTGCGGCGTCCCGTTTGTTCCGCTGATCTGAGGGGACAGGATGACGAAAACACTGACGATGCTGGGTCTCGGCCATTGCTCGACCTGCCAGAAGGCGCAGGAGGCCCTTCAGGAGCAGGGGTGGAAGGTCGACTTCCGCGACGTCCAGAAGAACCCCCTGACCGAGGAAGAGCGCGCTGCACTTGTCACCGACTTCGGCGACAAGATCGTCAATCGGGCCAGTCTGACCTGGCGGGGGATGTCCGAAGACGAGCGTGCCGCCGATCCGGTGTCGATGCTGGGCGCTAAGCCGAGCGTCATGAAGCGTCCCACGATCCGCGCGGACGGTCAGGCGCTGCTTGGGTGGACGGCGAACGTGAAGCGGGCGCTTGGCGTGCCCGCCTGAAGCGGATCAGCCCTTGCGGCCGGCAAGGGAGGAGATCAAGGGGCGAACGCCGCTGAGATCGTAGCCGGCCTTTTCGGCGTTCTGCAGGATCTCGTCCTCGGGCATCTTGCCGGCCTGGTTCAGCGCCCACAGCACGGTGCTGCGGTTCCCCGATCGGCAATAGGCGATGACCGGACCTTGTCCCGCTGTCGCCGTTGCGAAATCGGCGATCAGCTGGGACGTGATCTGGCCGGGATGGAACGGCAGGTAATGGTAGCTCATTCCCGCGTCCGAGGCGGCCCGCGCCATGGCGTCGTGGTCGATCTCGGGCGTCACCTCGTCGTCAGGGCGGTTGTTGACGAGGACCTTGAAGCCCGCATCGGCCAGCGCCGGCACGTCCTCTGGCAGGATCTGCGGAGAGACGGCGAGGTATGGGCTGAGTTGACGCAGATCCATGGCAGGGCCCTTTCATCAGGTGACGGCCTGAACTGCAGGTTTTCGCCGGCCCTTGTCAAGCGCCAGACGAAGAGGGGCAGGGCGCAACGGCCGAATGGTCCGCGATCAGGCCGAACAGCTGCGTAAAGTCGGCAAATGCGGCATGGTGCGGCAATTCCGGGATCGGCGTCATACGGTAGCCGCCGGAATAGATCAGGAAGGGGACCGGAACGGCCGCCGCGCAATGGGCATCGAACTCGCTGTCCCCGACGAAGATGCCGCGTCCGCCGAGCTGGTCGAAGGCGGCGATCAGAGGGGCAGGGTGCGGCTTCTTCTCGGGCAGCGTGTCGCCACCGATGACCACGGACATCATGTGGCCGATCCCGAAATGATCGAGGATCACGCGTGTCGGACCCATCGGCTTGTTGGTGCAGATGCCAAGCGGATGACCGCTATCCGCAAGCTGTCCCAGAACCTCGATGACTCCCGGGAACACCCGCGTCAGCGCCGTGGCATCATGGTACCGGGCCATGAAGGCTGCGATCAGGGTTGGACGGTGCACCGGGTCGATCCCCGTCGCCGCGATGATCCGGGTCCAGAGAAGCTCGACCCCGCCACCGATGAAGCTGCGCACCCGCTGAAGGCTGAGCGGCGCGATCCCATGGCTGCGAAGCACCGTGTTTACGCAGGCATGGATGTCCGGGGCACTGTCGATCAGGGTACCGTCGAGGTCGAAGATGATCGCGCAGGGACGCTTGCCGCTCATGCCGTCTTCCACTTGATCGAGCATCCCATCGACGGCACCTGGTCACGCGGACCCTGGCCGGTTTCGGCAACCTGAAGCATCGCCTCGTACAGCTCTCGTCGGGCGTCGCTTGGTCCCGCGGTGCGGCCCGACGCATCCAGCCGGCCACGGTACTGCAGCTTGCCTTGGGCATTGTAGCCGAAGAAGTCCGGCGTGCACTCGGCGCCATAAGCTTTCGCGACGGCCTGGCTCTCATCGTAAAGGTACGGAAAGTCGAAGCCATGATCGGCCGCCAGCTTCGCCATGTGCTCCGGGTCGTCCTCGGGATACTCGACAACATCATTGGCCGAGATGGCGACCACGCCGACGCCATGCGCCTGAAGATCGTGCGCATCCCGGACGATCCGGCCCAGAACGGACCGGACATACGGACAGTGGTTGCAGATGAACATCACCACCGTTCCGCGAGGGCCCGAGACGTCCGAGAGCCTGTATGTCTTACGGTCCGCACCAGGAAGCTCGAAGTCATGCCAATGCGCGTTGAAATCGCAAACGGGTGGCGAAACAGCCATATCGTCCTCTTCGGTCAGAGGCTTCGAGAATGGACATTGACACGGAGAAGGACAACCCCAATGTCAGAGCTGATAGAGGCTGAACGTGTCAGTCTGTTACATAATGTAGATTATCACGCCAACGCTTTGCGGAAGGTTGGTTCTATTCTGAGAAGCGACAAACCATGATTTGCTGGCTTTTGCAGATCGAGGAGCCGCCTTGGCACATCTCACCGTTCACGAGCGCCGCAACGGCGCTTTTGTCGCACTTCAGCTTGACCTCGCGGAACTCGGGCGGAAAAGCTGCCTCTGATCTTGCAGTCTCTCATCCGCATCAGCAAGCATTGCTACCATTACCTTGAGGTTTGTCAGGAACTTCGGTCATGCGCCGAGCGTCTGTAGATGATCCGTCGTGTTGACCGACGGACTTGGCAAAGGAGTTGGACATGCGTATCCCTGCAATCGGACTTTGTAGCGTCATCCTGCTGCTGTCGGCCTGTGGCGACACAACCGCCGAACGTGCGGCGACCGGCGGTGTCGCTGGCGCGGTCGTCGGCGGACCTGTCGGCGCCGCCGTCGGTGGCACGATCGGAGCGACGACCTCTGCGCCCTGACGTCGCTGACCAGGCGGACGGCGACCTTGGCTTTCCGTGAGCCTTGCGGCCGTGCCAGCCATCCCCTACATCTGATCCGAAAGACAGAGGGATCACTGAATGGCGATGGAAGCTCATGACATCGAAGCCCTGATCCGGGCTTCGTTTCCGCAAGCAAAGATCACGATCACGGATCTTGCGGGCGACGGAAACCACTATGCCGCCGAGGTCGTGGACGAGAGCTTTCGCGGACTGAACCGTGTGCAGCAGCAGCGTGCAGTTTATGCCGCGCTCAGGGGGCGGATGGATGGCCCGTCGGGTGACCTGCATGCACTTGCGCTGACAACCAAGGCGCCCGACTGATCCTTTGATGCTAATCCCGGCCCGCCATAGGGGGGCTTTCGACCAAAAGGACCGCCCAGATGAGCGAAGTGAAAACCCGGATTCAGGATTTGATCGACAGCAACGACGTCGTTCTGTTCATGAAGGGGACGAAGGAAATGCCGCAGTGCGGCTTCTCGAGCCGCGTCGCCGGGGTCTTGAACTACATGGGCGTTCCGTTCCTCGACGTGAACGTTTTGGCAGACAGCGATGTTCGGCAGGGAATCAAGGACTTTTCGGATTGGCCGACGATCCCGCAGCTTTATGTGAAGGGCGAATTTGTGGGCGGTTGCGACATCATCACCGAGATGACGCTGTCGGGCGAACTGGACCAGTTGCTGGATAACAAGGGCGTATCCTTTGACAAAGTGGCCGCCGACAAGATCCGCGAAGCAAACGCCTGATAGTCGTCTTAGACGACAATTCTCTTGATCTCTACACCTTATGGTGGAAGAGTTTGAGGATGGGACACAGTTTCACATTTGTGATCCATGAGCGGGATCACTTCGTGGCGCGGGACATGGGTCAGGGTCTGATCAATGCCGCGCCGGGAAGCTCTGTCTTCCATTCCCCGACAGCGTCGCCCTGCCCTGCCGAAGTCCTTGCTTTCAGCAGCATCAACGTCCTCATCACAGATGCTTCGGTTGCCGAGGTTGGTGACCTCCCTGTTGCGCATCCTTGGTTGACACAAGGCTGGCCCGTCGTGCTGCGGATGGGTTTCGATTCGGTCGACACGATCTGCGCCAAAGGATGGCATGTTCTGACGGCGCCGTTCAATTGGGATGACCTCCGGGACCTGGTTCAACGCCTGACGTTCATCAGATCGCATCAGGCCGTGACAGAGGACGGTCTTCATCCTCCCGCCGGTATCATTCGCGACCCGGCGGGTGGTTCGTGCGCCCGCGCCTTTCCTGCAGCTTTGCAGCAAGCGTGACGCCGACCGCAAACGCCCAGATCAGCCTCGTCGTCGTCCTCGTTGCACGAGGGGCAGTCCCGGGTCCCAAGTCAGCACGATCTCTGGTTGGCGTCGGTAACGCAGGCCCTCCGGCGCGGATGCCGACCGAAGGCAGAGATCCGAATACCCTTCGCTCTGCATCATCCGCCAGCTTTGCGGCACGATAACTTGCTTCATCCATCAGTGCATGTGCACGGTTCTCGGCCATGTCGACAAGCCGAGACGCCTCGGCTCGCGCCCGCTCGACCGTCGCATCCGTCGCCAGCGTCGCGCGCGCTTGGACCTCTCTTTTCAGGTCTTCGGTCGTCGGCATTTCGTGATTCCGACGCGACGACATCGTGAACAGGATCGCGGCAATCAGCGCAAAGCCCGCACCCATCGCGAGCGACGCAAGCCCTGCCCCCCAGCCAAGCGTTTCTGCCAGAAACGACCACAGCGCCGCCAGCAGGAAGCCTGCTCCAATCATTCCGACAATGCCAGCCGCCGCCTTCAGCGCGGCGCGGCGGACTGTGTCGCCCGCCGCCAGTTGCAATCGTCTGGCGAAATCGAACATCGCCGGCTCCTCAGCGGCGCGACAGCATCAGGCCGATCAGGAAGCCGACGCCGGCCGCGATGCCGAGTGCTTGGGCCGGGTGGCGGCGAACCATGCCTGACAGCTCGTCATAGCGGTCCTCGGCAAAATGGGCGACGTCTTGCGCCGTCTGCTGTCCGCTATCATAGAGGTGAGCCGCTTGATGGCGGGCACGTTCTGCGTAGTCCTGGCCTACTTCGCGTGCACGGTTGGCATAATCACGACCCGCCTCCAATGCCTCGCTAGCCAAAGCGGCGCCGCGACCGGAAAGGCCGTCTGAGCCCGTATCCTGCGAAAGCTTACCGGTCGCGTAGCGCGCCTCGTCTTCGATCCTGCTTGCGCCGTTCCTGAGGTCGCGCATCGCGTCATTCGCCGCAGCGTTCGCGTTGCGCTTCAGTTCGTCAGTGGTCGGATTATGTGCCATTTCGGTTCCTTCCCGTGGTGTCTTATGTCGAAAGAACAACAAGAAGCTTACAATTTCGTTCCGCGACAGGATGCACAATGCCGGCACAACCGACGGATTTGTTGAAGAGAGCGTGGTAACAAGCGGGGACTTCCAACCGGCACTCATTGCTGGAATGCTAGTAGATCAACCTCGGTCAGCCCTCTGACAAAGGCGGACAGCGTGCAGAGTTTCGTGTGTCGGATCACGAACGGAGACGGTGCTTAAACAAGCTCGGCGATCTTCGCCTTTGCTCGCAATGCCGTCTGCCTCCAAGTCCGCTCATTCTCAACCCATTCACGGCCGGCTTTCCCGAACGCAGCGCGCAGCACAGCGTCATTAATCAGCCGTTCGAGGGAATCGGCCAACGACTTCACGCAGCCTTTCTTGAAAACCAAACCGGTTTCCTCGTGCTGAACCATTTCAGCAAGCGCCTGAACAGACGACGAAATAACTGCCTTTTCCATGGCGAAGGCCTCGAGCGGCTTCATTGGTGAAACCATCTCGGTCACCGGCTGCGGCTTTCGGGGGAACGGCGCGATGTCGATAAGCGAATAATGCGCCTCCACCTCTTCGTGAGGAATGCGCCCGGGCATGATCAGCTTTTCGGCCAATCCGCCTTCGGCGGCAAAGTTCTCGATCGCCGTCGTGATGGGTCCTTTGTCGTTCCCGGAGACATTTTCATTCCCGATCAACATCAGTCTGAAATCAATGCCGCGGTTCACCAGGATCGCGCATGCTTCCGCAAGGTCATCGAGGCCCTCATACTGAACGAAGGAGCCGATGTAGCCGATGACCGGCGTGCCGGGCGGAATGCCAAGCTTGGCAGCCAGCTCTACATCGCGTCCTCTCGGGGTGAACCGACTAGGGTCGCAGGAGTTCGGAAGGAGCGATATTTGTTTGGCGGGAACGCCCCTCTTCTGCAATTCCTCAGCCATTGCGCCAGTCAGGGTGAAGACGTGATCTGCGTACATCGCAGACATGGCCTCGAGGCCCGCGAGATCTGCATAGGCCGGAGTATCAACGAATTCGGGCTCACGCGACCATCTGGTTACTTCCCAGAAGCCACGCACCTCATAGATGAAAGGAACCCCTACTCTTCTAGCGGCAATCTGGGCAGGAAGTGAAGTGAGGTGGTTCGACGCTGCTATCACCAGGGCGGGCTTCAGCTTCAGGAACTGCTGCTCGAGGGCATCGGCCGACTTGATTAGGTAGTCATGGCCTTTGTGCGTGTTGCGAGCAGGTGTCAAAGTCCTACGATACCATACACCGTCGATGTAATCTGACTCTTCGACATCGGCGGGATCGATTTCGATCAGATCGCATGGAAAGCCGGGGCGCGTCATGCAGATGACGTCATAACCCTCACGCTGCAGCCCCTGCGCTAGGCCATGTGCCCTCGTGGCATAGCCGCCAGATGAGTATGGCAAAGAATTGTGCAGGAGGTAACAGATCCGATTTTCCACAGGCTCATATCGAGGCGGATTGCGGCGGGTTATTTGCTTCTTGATGGATCCATTATCGATCCCCATCCCCTTGAAGAGCCGCTTAGCCTCTTCGAGCCACGCTTGATCTTTCGGACCATCAGAAATCATCGGCTCGATTCGTCGGATGAAGGACCTCGCATCGTCGTGTCGCTTCAGGCGGATAGCCGAGCGAACTGCAAGCTTCACGACTGCTGTGGACGATCCGTACTTGAACGACTGCTTGAGCATCTCGAGCTTGGACGCTTCACGACCCACTTGGCCAAGCGTGATAGCAGCGGTCACCAATGCGTCGCAGGCCTCGGCGGAAGTCATGTCCTCGATATTTCGGATGTTCACGGGTAGCTCGATTTCTTTCCAGCGTTTAAAATCACAAGCGGAGGTTGCAGCAGATGCCGTTCTAGAAAAGGACGTCCCCGTGGTCTAGTCACCAAATGTACCAGTGTGACGGCACTCGGCGCGAATGGCCTGACCCTTGCGCCTATCCGATCGGCTGCCAGAACAGGTATCGAGCCGAGATCAATTTCCGTTTGGTAGCCGATGGTCCGCAAAGCCTGTCGTGAGCGGTCGCAGGACAGCACGCTCAGCTCAGCTTGACGGCTTGAAGTTCGAGGGCAGCAGGTCGTCGAGGTGGCCCTGCGGGTAGCCATTCGTAGTGGCGGCGAGCGTCGCTTTGGGGTAGGCGAAGGACTCTGTATCGTTGATTTTTCAGGTCTCGATTAGCGATACGATGCGGCCCCAAGCGATGCCGCCTTCGTCGTGACCGGCGAAGAGTGTATTCTTGCGATTGAGGGCGATGGGGCGGATCAGGTTTTCGACCCTGTTTGAGTCGATCTCCACGCGGCCGTCGAGCAGGAAGGTTTGCAGCCCGTCCCAGTGGTTATGGATATAGGTGAGCTTTCCGCCCAGCCGGGATTTGGCCAAGATCTTGCGACGTTGCGCCTGCAGCCAGCCGCCGAAGGCGGCCACCAGTGGCGCGGTGCGCGCCTGACGGGCCGAGAGGCGCTGGCCGGGCGATCCGTCGCGGTCGAAGACTTCCTTGAGCTTGCGCGCGCATGCGCCCAGCAATGCGCCACCCGGATGGGCGCGCCGCCCTTGCGCGAGGGTTTGGTCAGCCGATTGTATCCGGTGCAGCCGTCGATCTGCAGGATGCCATCGAAGCCGGTGAGGAAGGTCTCGGCATTCTCCCCCCGCCCGTCCGGGGACGTAGAAGTAGACCACATCGGGTGGATCTTTGCCGCCCCAGGGCCGGTCATCGCGGGCCAGCGCTCAGAGATATCCGGTCTTGGTCGTGCCGCGCCCCGGATCCAGCACCGGGGCAGTGGCGTTCTCCAGGGCTTACGCGGCCCCACTGGGGCCACGCTCCTCTGCGAACTCCATGAACAACTTGTCGGGCCGCTTCAGATGTTCGGCCAGCCTGTCCACCACGGGCTTCAAATGGAAAGCGGTCTTGCCGACCCAATCGGCAAGCATGGCACGATGCAGCTCAAGGACGGCCCGCGCCAGGATCTGGCTTTGGCGATATGATGGCAGATGGTCCGCATATTTGCTCACCAGCACATGGGCGAGGGTTGCCTCCGTCGGCAAGCCACCCATGATCAGGTGGGAAGGCGACGGGGCCTGGGTCACGCCGTCGGTGCAGGACCGGCGGGCATATTTGGGGCGCACGGTGACAATGACACGCAGCTGTGCCGCGACGATGTCCAGCCGCTCCGCGCGGTCTGCGCCGATCTTGTGCAGTCGCGATTGTTGCGCCATTTTTCCCAGCGACAATGGCGACACCGCAGCCGCAAGGGCAGCTCAGGCTATCGAGCTTGATCACCTCCTCAATTCGAGGAAGCGTGGCGGGAAGGTTGCCGATGGTGCGCTTGGGGACGGGTTTGGTTGCCCCGTCACCTGCTTTGGCCGCGCGCTTTTCCTTTTCCGCCTCGACCTCGACCTCGACCTCGACCAAGACGATGGACAGGTCCTCGAAGGCAAGTTGCCACTCATCCTCGGTCAGCTTTTCCGACCGTTTGCCATGCAGGGCTTGGTTCAGCTCGACGATCAGATGCTCTTGCCGACGGGTGACGTCGGTCAGTGCCGCCACCGCTTCCATCAACGCCTGCACCGCTGCACGCTGCGCGGCAGGGATGGTGGAAAGGTCGTTGGCGGGGGCACTCCGCATAGGCCGAATCTATCACAAAACTCCAGCAAAAACAATAAAAACCAATTGGTTGATTCATTCTGCCGCAGCCGGTGGGCGGGCCTCCAGCGCCTTCACGCGGCGCTAGTCCAGCCCGGCAAGCAGCGCCTTGAACTGGGCATGGTTCAGCGCCATCACCCCGTCCTTGATTGCGGGCCAGGCAAAGCGCGCATCCTCCAGCCGCTTGCAGGCCGTCACCAAGCCAGTGCCGTCCCAATAGAGCAGCTTCAGCCTGTCCGCCCGGCGCGAGCGGAACACAAACACGGAGCCCGTGAACGGATCCTTGCGCAGCACCGATGACACCAGGGCAGCCAGACCATCATGACCCTTGCGCAAGTCGATGGGTTTGGTCGCAACCATGATCCGCATCTGGAAGGTCGTGTAGAGGCCGGCGGCATGGACACTGTCGCCGTCCATCGGCAGGTCGCCCGTCGACCAGTTGGCCTCGTTGTCCCACCGGAAGCCGTCGCTGCGCACGTCCGGCGCGAAGGTCAGGCTCGTGTTCGCCGTCCGCTCCGGGCCGACGTTGCCGAAGGCTTCCTGGAAGAAGCCCCAGCACTGCGTGACGATCTTCACCCGCTGCTTGGCCGGCCGGGTCGACAGCCAATCGCAGAACTCGCGGACGGTCACCTTCCGGCCCATGGTCTTCTCGGCGAAGATCTGGATCGTCGTGCGCCTGGCAATCTCCAGGTCCTCGGGCGTCACGTTCACACGCTCCTTGCCCCAGATGATCTTGCTGTCGTTGTAGACCGGCGGATGCTCCTGGTTGACCTTCAGGGCGTGATCGGCGCCTTCTCCGTACCGCTCCAGCTCGGCGGGGTTGTTCGGGTCGATGTGGTTGACGAACAGGTTGCCCAGCCAGCTGTCGTTGTAGCCGGCTGAATCGACGCCGCGGCTGATCGCGCCCTGGAAGCTCTTCGACAGGGGATAGCCGGCCTGCGTCACGACGTTCAGAAGGAAGTTGCCGAACAGGCCGGGCCGTTCCTCGCCTTCCCGCCAGCCCGCCATGTTGTTGAAGGCCAGCCCGTTCGAGACACAGACGTTCCGGGCGACATGGCCGCCCGCCCGGTTCTGCATGCCCTGCGAGGCCGCGAAGGAGGTGAAGACCTCGATCAGGTCGACCTCCGAGAAGTCCCATTGGATGTAGAGGTTGTGGTTGTAGTAGGACGGCGGCATCGGATCGTCCGCGTCCATGGCCTCGATGTTCCCGGTGTCATCAGAGCGCCGAGAGACCATGACGTGCCCCTGCTGCTGTCAGCCCCACCCGCTTGTCGCCCGCCGCGAGGGGCGCCGTGCTGCGCAGGGTGCGCAGTGCCGAAGGAGACTCAGCCATGATGTGGAGACAGGAAGCCACCGAGATCGTCGCCAACGCAACCCGTCGTCTGCCGGATGATACGCCCCTGCCTGAGCGCAAGAAGGTCATCAACGACGCTTGCCCGTCAAGCTGGCGAATGATGAGTTGACCGCAGAAGGCATGGCAAGCTGCACGACGCGATCATCTTGTGCAGTATGGATACAAGCCGCGAACAAAGTCGCAGGCTGAGCGGGAGAAGGCCGTGGCGGAAGATCTGCCGCTGTTTGATGCGGTGCCGTTAGATGAGAGGGGCCGCTGAACGGGACATCAGAAGATGCCCGCCGATGTTCGCCGTGCTGTCTCCGAATGGGCGGAGAAAGGCTTCGAGGTTACAGTCGACATGAAGGACGGCAAGATTTTCGTTGGTGGACAAGGGCGAGCGCCCGGAACCGATGTTCACCCCTGCGACCTGCTGGACCTATCATGATGACGAAGCGCTTCCTGCCGCCTCACGTCTACGACAAGAAGGGCGTGCTGCATTTCCAGCGGCGCGGCTACAAGACAACCAGGATCAACGCCGATGCCGGGACGGCAGCATTCGCGCTGGAATATGCCGCCCTGCTGAACGGGACCACGGTCGCTCCATAGGGCAAGAGCCGCACGAGCCGCCTCGCAGGCTGTCCGTGATGTACGGGACAAGATCGGCGCGCGAGCCTACGACATCCACGGCCTGCGATACTCGGCCACTGCCGAACTGGCGGCGGCTGGGTGCAGCGACGAATTGATTGCCTCGATCACAGGGCACAAGACGACGCTGATGATCGTGAAGTATTCCGGACCTGCGCGCCAGAAGGCTCGCGCGAAGGAGGCTTAAAGGATGTGCGGAACAGACGTAGATCGAAGCAAGTTTGTTGAGAACGCTGTTGAGAAATCGAATGACAGCGAATCAGTCGTCGTGCAGAATGGTGAGGTAATCCAATCGAAAGAGCGTGGTAGGGGCGGTCGGACTCGAACCGACACTCATTGCTGAAACGGATTTTGAATCCGTCGCGTCTACCATTCCGCCACGCCCCCAACATCGTCGACGCTCTTCCGGCACGAGCGAATGCGTAGTTTGGGCCGCGCACTTTTGCAAGGCCCAAGACGCGGGCGCCCTGCCCTCCCGTGGATTCGCTCAGGCGCGACCCAGCTTGGCAAGCCGCGCGTCGCGCAGGCGCGCGAAATCGTCACCGGCGTGATAGGACGACCGAGTCAGCGGCGTGGCCGACACCATGAGGAAGCCCTTGCCATAGGCAGCCTTCTCGTATCCCGAGAATTCCTCCGGGGTCACGAAGCGGTCGATCCGGTGATGCTTGGCGCTTGGCTGCAGGTACTGGCCGATGGTGATGAAGTCGATGTCGGCCGCGCGCATGTCGTCCATGACCTGCAACACGCCCTGCCGATCTTCGCCAAGACCCACCATGATGCCGGACTTGGTAAACATCGTCGGGTCCAGTTCCTTGACCCGTTGCAGCAGCCGCAGCGAATGGAAGTATCGCGCACCCGGGCGGACAGAGGGGTAGAGCCCCGGCACCGTCTCCAGGTTGTGGTTGAAAACGTCGGGGCGGGCCTCGACCACGGTCTCCAGCGCACCGGGCGTGGACTTGAGGAAATCGGGCGTCAGCACCTCGATGGTCGACGAGGGCGAGCGGTGGCGAATCGCGCGAATGGTCTGCGCAAAATGCTCGGCCCCGCCGTCGTCCAGATCGTCGCGGTCGACGCTGGTGATCACGACATGGTTCAAGCCAAGTTTCTGCACCGCATGCGCAACGCGGCCGGGCTCGAACGCGTCCAGCGACTGCGGCTTGCCGGTCGCGACGTTGCAGAAGGTGCAGCCGCGGGTGCAGATCTCGCCCATGATCATCATGGTGGCGTGGCCCTGACTCCAGCATTCGCCCACATTGGGGCAGCCGGCTTCCTCACACACCGTGGACAGGCGATTTTCGCGCAGCAGGTCACGGGTCTGCTTGTAGCCGGCCGAGGTCGGGGCCTTGACCCTGATCCACTCCGGCTTCTTGGGCTGGGCCTGGTCGGGACGGTGCGCCTTTTCCGGGTGACGCTGATCCGGGATCCTGAGGTCGCGCAAGGTCTTGGTCCTTTCGGTCGCGGTTCGGGCAGAAATAGTCCCTCTGTAAGCCGTTGGCAACGCATGACCGGATTGCTGCGCCTGCGGCATTGCCCTTGCTGCGGTGCGGCGCTAGGAACCGGACGGGAGGAGCCGCCGGCATCGCAGAGGCGGTGCCCTGAACTATCACAGGAGTCCCGATGAAGCCCGGATCGAAACTGCCTAACGTCACCTTCCGCACCCGCGTCCGCGACGAATCCGTCGGCGGGAGCAATCCTTACCGCTGGCAGGAAATGACGACCGACGACTACTTCGCAGGCAAGCGGGTTGTCCTGTTCTCGCTGCCCGGCGCGTTCACGCCGACCTGCTCCACCTACCAACTGCCCGGTTTCGAGAAGGCGTTCGGCGGGATGGAGAAGCTGGGGATCGACGCGATCTATTGCATGTCGGTCAACGACAGCTTCGTGATGAACCAGTGGGCCAAGGCACAGGACCTGAAGAACGTCACGGTTATTCCTGACGGATCGGGCGAATTCACCGACAAGGTCGGCATGCTGGTCCGCAAGGACAACCTGGGCTTCGGCGCCCGCAGCTGGCGTTATGCCGCCGTCATCAACGACGGCACGGTCGAGGCCTGGTTCGAGGAGCCCGGCCGCTGCGACGACTGCGCCGACGATCCCTACGGCGAGACCTCGCCCGAGGCTGTCCTGGCCTGGCTGCAGACCGTCAAGGTCGCCGAGCCGGCCTGACCCGGCCCTACGCGATGTCGTCGCGCAGCAGCGGCTGCGCGGCGGCTCTCATGACGGAAGCGAGGTCGTCGAACCAACCCGCCGTGGGCGTCGAAGCTCGGTGCACCAGCATCACCTGTCGTGCGGGCTGCGGTTCGGGAAAGGCCACCGCCTTCAGCCCCGGTGCTGCCGCAAGCTCTTGCCGCCGCGCAATTTGGGGCAGGAATGTCAGCCCCATCCCCTGCGCCGCCAGGCGGCACAGCGTCGAGAGCGAAGCGGCCCCCATGTCCAGCCGGCTGGACCGCCTGCCAAGGCCGCAGACTTCCAGTGCCTGGTCGCCAAGGCAATGCCCTTCGTCCAGAAGCAGCAACTGTCCCGGATCGAGCGCCGTCGGCGAGACTGCCCGCGGCCCCAGACCCGCCAACCGTGCCTCACTGCCCGCCAGCAGGAAGCGGTCCGTGAACAGCGGCACGGCGGCAAAGCCGTCATCCTCGGGCGGAGAGGCCACGACGATGGCATCAAGCCGCCCGTTGGACAGCTCGTCCAACAGGCGGTCGGTCAGCGCCTCTCTCAGGTGCAGGTCCTGTCCGATGTCGCGCGCCCGCAGCATCGGCAGCGCCTCGGGCAGCAGGTAGGGCGCGACCGTCGGGATCATCCCCAGCATCAGGCGACCGCCCTGCCCGGGCTGGCGCATCCCTTGCTCCAGCACGCTCATCTGGGCCAGCACGCGCCTTGCGTGGTCCTCCAGCGCCCGCCCTTTCGGCGTCAGGACGACACCCGCCGGCGTTCGCTCGACCAGCCGCGCACGGACTGCTTCCTCAAGCGCGCGGATCTGCATGGAGAGCGCCGGCTGGGTGACATTCATCACCTCGGCGGCGCGGGTGAAATGCGCTTCCTGTGTAAGTGCCAAGAAGTAGCGAAGCTGGCGCAACGTGATGTTCATAAGGCTTACTGATCCAAATCAACAGAAATCTCAATTTCAATTTATCTACTGTGCAGCGCATCTTCAAGCTGGGCACAGCAAGAGGGAACAAAAGATGAGCCAACATGATCAATCCAGCCGTCCGCGCATGACCACCACGGCGGGCGCACCCGTGGCTTCGAACCAGAACAGCGAGACCGCGGGGCCTCGTGGTCCGCTTCTGATGCAGGATTATCAGCTTCTGGAAAAGCTGGCCCATCAGAACCGCGAGCGGATCCCCGAACGCGTCGTTCATGCCAAGGGCTGGGGCGCCTTCGGCACGTTCACGGTCACGAACGACATCACACAATACAGCTGCGCCTCGATCTTCTCGCAGGTCGGCAACACGACCGAGATGCTGGCGCGGTTTTCGACCGTGGCGGGCGAACAGGGCGCGGCCGACCACGAACGCGATGTTCGCGGCTTCGCGTTGAAGTTCTATACCGACGAGGGCAACTGGGACGTCGTGGGCAACAACACGCCGGTGTTCTTCGTGCGTGACCCGCTGAAGTTCCCGGATTTCATCCACACCCAGAAGCGCCACCCGCGCACCAACCTGCGCAGCCCGACTGCCATGTGGGACTTCTGGGGTCAGCAGCCCGAATCGCTGCACCAGGTGACCATCCTGATGTCGGACCGTGGCCTGCCCCAGGACCCGACCTTCATGAACGGCTATGGCAGCCACACCTATTCCTTCTGGAACAAGGACGGCGAGCGGTTCTGGGTCAAGTTCCACTTCAAGACCCAGCAGGGTCACCGCTTCTACACCAACGGCGAAGCCGCCGAGATCATCGGCCATTCGCGCGAAGGCTATCAGGAGGCGCTGTTCGGCAAGATCGAGGCCGGAGATCATCCGCGCTGGAAGATGATGGTCCAGGTCATGCCGGAACTGGATGCCGAAAGGACGCACTACGATCCGTTCGACCTGACGAAGGTTTGGCCGCACGCGGATTATCCCCTGATCGAGGTCGGAGAGTTCGTGCTGAACCGCAATGCCGACAACTACTTTGCGCAGATCGAGCAGGCCGCGTTCAGCCCGTCGAACAAGGTTCGCGGCATCGGCTATTCACCCGACAAGATGCTGCAGGCGCGGGTCTTCAGCTATGCCGACGCGCATCGCTATCGGCTTGGGACGCATTTCGAACATCTGCCGGTGAACGCGCCCAAGTGCCCGGTCCACCACTACCACAAGGACGGGCAGATGAACTTCTTCGGCCACCAGTCCGGCAGTCGCGATGCCTATTATGAGCCGAACAGCTTCGGCGGTGCAGTCGAAGATCCCGCGTTCCTAGAACCGCCGCTGAAGATCTCGGGCGACGCCGGGCGTCACCCGCATCAACAGGAGATCGACGACTATTCCCAAGTCCGCGCGCTGCACGACAACGTTTTGACGGCGGAAGAGCGTGGCCGGCTCTACAAGAATCTGGCCGCGGCCATGGAGGGGGCCGATGAAGCGGTGCTGGTTCGCGCGCTGGAGCATTTCGACCGCATCAACCCCGCCTATGGTGCGGGCATCCGTGCGGCGCGGGCCGAGTTGGCCCAGAAGCACCGCCACGCCGCCGAATGATGCACCCGACCGGGGCGCGCCGACGCGCGCGCCCCGCAGTATTTCAGCCGATCAGCGGCGAGCCCTTGCCATAGGTTTCGGCATAGTGACGCTCCAGCCGCATCAGGGCCAGACGAAGTACGATCTTGCCCGAGCGGGCCGACCAGCCCAACCGACGCTCGGTCAGTTCGACCCCCTCGAGGAAGCAGCAGACGCGCAGGACGATGTCGCCCATGCCGGGTCCCAGTTCGCGAAGTGCCACGGCCACGCGGTCGCGTGCCGATTCGGACCCGCCGCGATAGCCCGAGCCCCCACGCGAGACATCAATGCCGGCGGTCATGAAGCCATCCCAGTTCTGCGTGACGCGGGGGCCCATCTGCGCCAGTTCGAAATCCTCTCGCAGACGCTCGGCGGCCGAGACCAGGCCGGGTGTCAGGAAGGCCTCGCCCATGTGGTCACGACGGCGCGCCAGCACCAGCAACGGGCTCTCCGCGATGTTGATGCGGGTGCGCCGCTTGCGCCCATCCTCGGGGTCGTCGATCACGCGGTCTTCCCAGATGCGATGATGGTCGGCGTGATCCGCGCCGGCATGCAGGAAGGCGGCGGGTGCCTCGGCCATTCCCTCTTTCGGAACCGTGACGGGCTGGGCATCCACGAAGGCTTCGGGTCCCATGAATTTGCCACGCTGGCGCGGCGACCGCAGCATCCCCCGCAGAGCCTCGCGTCCGGCCGGTGCGATCAGGTAGCGCTGGATGCGACCGCCGTCGCCGGTCTGCACGATCCACCCCCTCAGCGCCATCGTCTCGGCTAGGGCGCGGTCCAGGACGGCGGTGCGGATATCGTCGCGTGTGACGATGGCTTTCTCCATCCCCGGAGCCGTGGCCATGACCGCACCCGGCTCTGCCAGTCGGCGCAGCACGCGAAGCGCCTGCCGCTCGTCCACTGCGGACCGCGCTGGCCGTGCCTCGATCGCGCTGTCGACCAGCGGGTCGTCCCGCTTCGCCTCGAACCTGCGGATACGGCGAAGGATGGTCGAGGCATGACAGCCCGCCTCGCGCGCCAAAGCCCGGATGGTTACGCCGTGTTCGACATGGCGCAGGTACAGCCGAGCATCCTGCGTCATCTCGTCGTTTCCAGCGGCGATTCGTTGCTCCTGCGAACGATGCTCCGCGACGGCCGACTGAATTGCGAAGTCACCGGTCAAAATCGTCATGTCAGGTCCCTTGTCGTCCTCGGGCAGTCCGGCAGGTAACCACCCTGGGTTGAATTTTTCCCTGTTGGTTAACAGGAAGTTTCTGCACATAGCCGCAACATTCCCTAACAATTCCTAAAGAATCCTTCCTAGGGCGCGCGATGCGACAAGGGTTTCGGCAACACAACCTTGGGTTGTGTGAAGCTGATCACGTAGCGCATCACCGAGGATTGCCCATGACTGCATCATCCAACATCATCGTTTTTCGTCCGCGGCCGACGAATCACGGCCTACGCCGGCCCGGCACGTTGATCCGCGCCGCCCGCGAAGGGCAGAAGGGCTGGAAGCGGGGCCGGGACCTGGCACGGGTCCTGCGCAGCGATCACGTCCCCGCACCCGCCGCCGCACTGGCACGCCTGCGCGCCGAGGAGGAGATCCAGAACGAGCTGCGCCTTGTTCAGGCAGCCGACTACGACATAAAGCGCCACGTCCTCTTGATGATCGCGATCCTCGCCGAGATGCGGGCAGCCGTGGACGCCGAGCCGCTGCCGACCGCGCATGCAATGTGACTATCGGCGCGACCGGAGCAGCGAGCCCAGCACACCCCTGACAAGCGCCTTGCCGGTCCTGGTCCCCAGTTGCCGTGCAAGGCTCTTGCCGAAGGTCTCGACGATCCCGTCCGAGCGAGAGCGGCTGCGGGCCTGCTTCACCGGCGCCTTATCCCCCGCCGGCTTGCGCCCGTTCTGGGGCATCCGGAACAGATCGTCGTCCGTCACCTTCTCCGCCGTCGCGGCCCGCCTCGCCAGTATCTCGTGCGCCGAGTCGCGGTCCACGGTCTTGTCGTACTTCAATCCGAGCGGCGAGGTATTCAGGATGTCGCGTCGGGCCTCTGGCGCGATGGGCCCCAGTTGGCTGAAGGGCGGCCGGATCAGCGTCCGCTGCGCCACACCGGGCGTTCCCTTGCTGTCGAGGAAAGAGGTCACTGCCTCTCCGGTGCCGACCTGCTGGATGGCTTCCGCCACGTCGAAATCGGGATTCGCACGATAATTTTCGGCCGCCTGGCGCAGGGCCTTCTGATCCTTGGCGGTGAAGGCCCGAAGGGCATGCTGGACCCTGTTGCCCAGCTGCCCCAGCACCGCATCCGGGATATCGGTCGGGCTTTGCGTCACGAACCAGATGCTGACGCCCTTGGACCGGATCAGCCGCGCAACCTGCTCGACCTTGTCGACTAGCGCTTTCGGGGCGCCGTCGAACAGAAGATGCGCTTCGTCGAAGAAGAACGCGAGGCGCGGTTTTTCGGGATCCCCGACCTCCGGCAGCTGTTCGAACAGTTCGGAAAGAAGCCACAGCAGGAGGGTCGCATAAAGTCGCGGCGCATTCATCAACCGGTCCGCCGACAGGATGTTGATGACGCCCTTTCCGTCTGGCGCCTGCCGGATGATGTCCGCCAGTTCCAATGCCGGTTCTCCGAACAGCCGATCACCGCCTTCGCCTTCAAGCACCAGAAGCGCCCTCTGGATCGCGCCGACGCTGGCCGCGCTGACATTGCCGTAGCGCAGTGACAGGTCCGACGCGTTCTGCCCAACCCAGATCAGCATCGACTGCAGGTCCTTGAGGTCCAGAAGCGGCAGCCCCTCCTCGTCGGCGACCCGGAAGGCGATGTTCATCACGCCCTCCTGCACCTCCGTCAGTTCCAGCAGGCGCGACAGAAGCAGCGGGCCCAACTCGGACACGGTGGTGCGCACCGGGTGGCCCTTCTCGGCCCAGACATCCCAGAACGTCACCGGGAACGCCTGGTACTCAAGGTCCAACCCGATCTTCTGCGCGCGCGAGGCGAAGGCCTCGTGCAGCTTGCCGTCTGCCGAACCGGCGACGGCCATGCCGCCCAGATCGCCCTTCACGTCCGCCATGAACACGGGCACCCCGGCCAGCGACAGGCTCTCGGCCAGCGTCTGGAGCGTGACGGTCTTGCCGGTTCCCGTGGCCCCCGCGATCAGCCCGTGTCGGTTGGCCTGGCGCAGCAGCAGCGATTCGGCCGCGGTATAGCCCGCACCTGCGCCACCAACGAAAGCAGCTGCTGATGCAAGGTCCAGAACAGGGTACATGACCATCCTTTCTTGCCGATCCTGCGCAACGCGCTCTTTCACAAGACAATCTTAATCTCTGCGTGGCAAGTTCAGCTTGTCAGGATCGATCGGACGACCCGGACCTTCCTCCCTGTTGGAATGCCGCGCCCGTCAAAGGCGCGGCTTTTTCCATCAACCCCTTGGAATGAGTCCTGTTGACGGATCACCGCGGCAGGATTAGCGTGCGACGCAATAATGACCGGCCAGTCCGGCAGGGAGCGTCATGCACAGGGGCCGCGGTGAAAACTGCGGCCCTTTCTACGTGACAGACGCACGAGCGGCACATCCGGTTCCCGACGCGCATCGTCAGCGCTTCATCGCGCAGATCAGCATCATGCAGCCGGGTCAAGCCAAGGTGACCGACATGGCCCCGCGGAAGGCCTGACATCGGCAGAATGTCGTGCTAGGTCAATTCCAATGCGTTGAGCAAAAGGAAGAAAACTTCATGTCGATCAAGTCCTCGCACGCACTGCTGGCAGCGCTTGCGCTGATGGCCGGGCCGGCCTCCGCGCAAGATGCCGCGACCCCGGCGCCGGTCGAAAGCCCGACCGCCGCACAGCCGGCCGATGCCGCACCCGCTGACACCACGGCCACCCCGCCCGCGGAAACCGCGCCTGCGGCCGAAGCGCCCGCTGCCGACGCCGCGCCCGCTGCCGACGCTGCACCGGCAACCGCTGGTGCGGACGCTGCCGATCAGACCGGCAGCTATTACGCCAAGTCGGAGCATGGCGAATGGACGATCCGCTGCATCCGGGCAGGCCAGGGCAAGGACCCCTGCGAACTCTACAAGCTGCTCGTCGATGATGAAGAAAGCCCGGTGGCCGAACTGACGTTGATTCCGCTGGCGAATGGCGACGTCGCCGCAGGTGCGACCCTGGTGGCACCGCTGGAGACCGACTTGATCGCGGGTCTGGGCTTCCAGGTCGACAATGGCGAGACGCGCGGCTATCCGTTCAGCTTCTGCGCACCCGTCGGCTGCGTGGCGCGCCTCGGCTTCACGGAACAGGAACTGACGGCGATGAAGCGCGGCGGCAATGCCTCGATCGAGCTTCTGCCCTTCGGCGGTGATCGGGAAAACCCAGTGAACCTGGAATTCACGCTCTCGGGCTTCACCGCGGCCTTCGATGAGCTTGCCGCCTATGCAGCCGCCCCTGCGCCCGAAGCAGAGACCCCGGCTGCGGAAACCGGTGCGGGAGATGGTGCCGCACCGGCAGATGAGGGCACCGCGCCCGCAGAATGATCGGCGGAAGATACCGGACCGCGCCACGTGGCGCGGTTCCTCTCAGGCGCGGCGCAGCGCGATGACGGCGTTCAAGCCGCCGAACGCAAAGGCGTTCGACAGCACGGCATCCACCCGGACCTCTCGCGCCTCATTCGGGACGACGTCCAGCGCGCATTCCGGGTCAGGCTCCTGATAGCCGATGGTCGGCGCGATGATCCCATCGCGCAGCGCCATGATGCAGGCCAGAAGCTCGACCGCGCCGGTTCCGCCGATCAGGTGGCCGTGCATCGACTTGGTCGAGCTGATCATCAGGCGGTCGGCGTGATGACCAAAGGCGTGCGCCACGGCGGCACATTCCGTCTTGTCGTTGGCGGCCGTCCCGGTGCCGTGGGCGTTGATATAGCCGATCTCGTCACCGTTCAGTCCCGCATCGACCATCGCACCGGTGATCGCCCGCTCGGCCCCCTGGGCCGACGGCATGACGATATCTTGCGCGTCCGAGGACATGGCAAAGCCCACGACTTCGGCCAGGATGTCTGCGCCGCGTGCACGCGCCCGCTCGTATTCCTCGAAAACAAAGACGCCTGCGCCTTCGCCCTGAACCATCCCGTTGCGGTTGGCGCTGAAGGGGCGGCAGGCGTCCTTCGACATGACGCGCAGCCCTTCCCACGCCTTGACGCCACCGAAGCACAGCATCGCCTCGGACCCGCCCGACAGCATGACGTCGGCGCCGCCGGAACGAACCATCTGGAAGGCCAGCCCCATCGCGTGGTTCGAACTGGCGCAGGCGGTGGCGACGGTGAAGGCCGGTCCCCGAAGTCCGAACTCCATGCTGACATGGCTGGCGGCGGCGTTGTTCATCAGCTTGGGGACGACGAAGGGGTGAACGCGGTTCTTCCCCTCTTCGTAGACGGCGCGGTAATTCTCGTCCCAGGTGTTCAGCCCGCCTCCCGCGGTCCCCAGAACCACGCCCGACCGCAGGCCGAGCGCCCCTTCGAAGTTCAGGCCGGACTGGGCCACCGCCTGCTTGGCGGCAAGCAGCGTGAACTGCGTGAACTTGTCGTAGAGCAGTATCTGCTGGCGGTTGAAATAGGTCTCGGGCGACCAGTCGTGGACCTGGGCGCCGATCTGGATCGACAGCCGCTCCACGTCGCGGAAGTCCAGCTGGGTGATGCCGCTGCGCCCCTCCCGGAACGCCTCGAGCGTCGAGGCGACGTCGTGGCCAAGGGCGTTGATCGTCCCGGCGCCGGTGATCACCACCCGGCGCAGGCCGTGGCGCGCCCCGCGGTTGCTGCCGGGCGCGATTGCGGGGGCGACCCTGTCGGCGTCTTTCCGTGCGGCCACGCTTCCTGCCGTCGCCTTATCGGTCATGCGGCCTTGTCCGCCACCAGCCGTTCGACCGCCTGAATGATGGTGCCCATGTTCGAGATGTCGAAGTCCGACTTCTCGGGCTCGTTCGCGTTGAAGGGGATCGTGATGTCGAAGGCCTCTTCGATGGCAAAGATGGATTCGACCAGGCCTAGGCTGTCGATGCCAAGATCCGCGGGCGTTGCCTCATCCGTCACCTCGGCCGGTTCCAGCATGGCCTGTTCGGCGATGATCGCCCGAATGCGCTGTGTGATCTCTTCTGTCATGTGGCCTCCTGTTCAGCCCTTTTCCAAGAGGCGTGTAACGGTTTCCTGAAGCTTCGACAGCTGTTGCGCGAAACGCGGCAGCCGGCGCATGGCCTTCTGGATCTCGAGCTGCGTCTCCATCTTCACGGCGGGGTTGCCAAGGATGACGCGGCCGGCGGGAACGCGCGTGAAGATCTTCGCAGCTCCGCCGGCGATCACGTCGTCACCGATCGTGATATTGTCCGACACGCCCACCTTGCCCGCCAGGACGACCCGGTCGCCCACGGTCGACGATCCCGCGATGCCGACCTGGCTGCAGAGCAGGCAGTCCCTGCCGACCGTGACGTTGTGACCCAGCATCACCAGGTTGTCGATCTTGGTGCCCGAGCCGACGCGGGTGGAGCGGATGGTGCCACGGTCGATGGTGGCGTTCGCGCCGATCTCGACATCGTCGCCCAGATCGACCGCCCCAAGCGAATGGATGCGCGTCCAGTGCTGCTGGCGGATGTCGGCGCGTGGACCGAGCGTGCGCCGGATTTCCTCGATCCCGGATTCTTCTGGCGTGACGAAAGAAAAACCGTCGCCGCCGATGACCGCGCCCGGCTGGACGATCAGCCGGTCGCCCGCGATGACGTTGTGGCCGATCCGGACGCCCGGATGCAGCAACGCATCCTCGCCGATTCGGGCATCGCGCCCGATGCTGACATGCGCGCCGATCCGCGCCCGGGGACCCAGCGTCACGCCCGAGCCGATGACGACGAAGGGGCCGATCGCGGCGTCGGCGCCGATGATGGCAGAGGGATCAATCACGGCGGTGGGGTGGACGCCCGGCGCGATATCGGGGCCGGCATCGAACGCACGCGTCAAACCCGCCATGACCAGCCTTGGGCGGGGCGCGAAGATCGCCGCCGCCAGGCCATAGGCCTGGGGCTCCATGCCTTCCGCCAGGATCGCAATGCAGCCTGGACGAAGCGTCTCTGCATATTTCGGCGCCATCGCAAGGGCAAGCTGTCCCGAGCCGGACCGGACAGGCGCCGTCGCTGACGGCTCGCCCGCGCCCGTGACGCGGATGCCGGTATCGCCCCAAGCCTGCGCACCGAGCGATTGGGCAAGTTCTGCTATCGTAACGGCCATGCTGCCCCCTTTCGGGCAAGGCATTAGCGTGTTTGGCACGGTCGTTCCAGTGAAAGGCGCGCAGTGGTGGTCACAAGCCCTGGCGCGACAGCCCGACCCCTTCCACTTCCAGCGCCTGCCAGATCCGCGCATCGCGACCATAGATGTCCGGGAAGAACCTCACCTGCCCGGACGCATCGGGCCAGGCGGTGAAATAGACCAGGTGGACAGGCACGGGCGGCTGAAGCTTCAGCCAGGTTTCCCGCCCGCTTTCCATCGCCCGCTGGAACATCGCGGCGGGGTCGTCCGTCTGCCGCGACAGCAGCGCCCGGGCCAGATCGACGGGGTCGCCGATGCGGATGCAGCCGTTCGATTCGGCGCGAACCCGGTTGGCGAACAGGTGCTTGCTGGGCGTATCGTGAAGATAGATGTTCCAAGGGTTCGGGAAGATGAACTTCACGATCCCCAGCGCATTGTCGCCGCTGGGTTTCTGGCGAAGGCGGAACGGGAAGTTCGCGGCCGTATAGCGCGAGAAGTCGATCGCGTTCCGCGACACCACCCGGCCTGATCCGTCCAGCACGTCCAGATGCCCCACGGCATTCCTGTTGGCCTGAAGCTTCGGAAGGTAGTCCCTGACGGTGATCGACCGTGGCACGTTCCAGCTGGGATTGACGACCAGGTGGGACATCATCTCGGAAAACTCGGGCGTGCGCATGTCCGAGGTGTTCCGGCCCATGACGCTCCGCGTGCGGAACACCTCGGATCCCCCGTCGACGATGACGGTCGAGAATTCGGGAATATTGACCCAGACGTGGCGCGCCGCCAGACCCTCGCCCGCCATCCAGCGCATCCGCTCGAGCGCGACGAGGATCGCGCGCTGGCGGTCGTCCTGGCCGCTGGCCCCGTCGCCGTTCAGCATCCCGATGGTCCGTGGTCCGGCAATGCCGTCATCCGGCAGACCCGCAGCACGCTGATAATCGGCCACGGCACTGGACAGGGCCGCGTCGAACAGGGTCGGATCCTCGAACGCGGTCCGAAAGCCGATGGCGGCGAGGCGGCTTCGAAGGGGGATGACGCCCTCGCCCCGCATCCCCGGCCTCCAGACGGCTTCGGGTGCCTTGGGCAGGTTCGACGGCACGGTCAGTTCGGCGGGACCCGACAGCGCGTTCTGCAGGGCCAGGTAGGCCGGATGACGCGGCGCCGCCTGCCTCAGGACGGCGGCAGGATCGGCCGCGATCTCGAAACGGTCGAGAAGCGCGGGCACCGACGGGCGGCGCGGCACGCGCTTGATCTCTGGGTCGGCGGTCGCGGGCGTCAGGACACCGCCGCTCAGGTCCCGCAGCAGCCGGGCGGCCTGGCGACCATAGGCGACCTCGTCGACGAGCGATTCGGGGTTGGCCGCCAGACGGTCCGGCATGTAGCGCCCGGACGGAATTCCGTGGCGTGGCATGTCCGCGATGACCGCAAGCAGCGCCTCGCGGCGCCCTGCCCCGCCAGCGCCGAGGAAGATCGGCATCAGGCCGTTGCCGCCGTAGAATGCGGCAAGGTCGGGATCGTCTGCAACCATGTGCGCCAGCGCCATCTGCGACTGCGAGAAGCGCAGTTTCGGAGAAGCGGCCACGCTCACGGATGCGGCACCGTCCTGCGCATGGACCGCCCCGGGCAGCCCAACCCCGAGCATCAGAGCGAGTACAGTGCCGACCAGCCGTTCCATTACGGTCCCTCGTTGCGTTCAACACCGATGTTCCACATTTTCCCCATGTCGGCCATCGCTCAACATGCTGAAACCGCGTGACGAACGGCGGATGTTGCAGTTCCGGCACAGCCCATGACCCGTCGGCCACAGTGCAACCTATCGGCGAAAACCTGCCTAAACACGGGCGTTTTCGCAGTTCGCCGGCAGAATCCCCTTCGCGGCGCACCAAGAATTGACATATTGTTAACTGGTCGGGGATAAACCACGACGGGCCATGCGGACCGCGCTGGCTGAAAAAAAACGAAGCAGGACAGGCGATCTGACATGACAATGGATCTTATTTCTCGTCGCGGCATCTTGGGTGCTTTCGCGGCGACCAGCGTTGCAGCCGCTCCGGTAATGGCAAATGCTTTCGGTTTTCTTCGGGGCGCGGGCGACATGCGTCGCGTTCGCATGTATTCCGGGCGGACAGGTGAAAGCCTCGACACCGTGTATTGGGTCGACGGCAAGTACATTCGCGAAGCCTTGAACGAGATCAACATCTTCATGCGCGACTGGCGGACCGGTGAAGTCATCGGCATCGATCCCCGCACGATCGACGTTGCGGCGGCATCCGCAAGGCTGCTGCAGACGAACGAACCCTACATGATGCTGTCGGGCTACCGCTCGCCGCGGACCAACGCGATGCTGCGCCGCAACTCCAGCGGTGTCGCCAAGAACTCGCTGCACATGACCGGCAAGGCCGCTGACCTTCGGATGAAGTCGCGCTCGGTCGGGCAGATGTACCAGGCTGCAGTCGCATGCCGCGCGGGTGGCGTCGGGCGCTACAGCCGGTCGAACTTCGTCCATATGGATTGTGGTCCGGTCCGCAGCTGGGGCAGCTGAACCGCGTGCCATTGCCGCGCCGCAAAACGCCTTCTGCGACGCAGATGGCGTTTTTCCCGTTTGAACAACGGCGTCATCACGCTATACGGGTCGTCATGCTTCCCGAGATCGAGATTTCATGAGCCTTCTCCAATCGCGCCGCCACCGGACCGCAAAGAAGATCCAGGTAGCGGCCGTCACGCTTGCGGTCCGCGATGGCTTGGCCAACGTGACGACCGAGGCGATCGCGCGCCACGCCGGAATCAGCACCCGCACCTTCTTCAACTACTATCCCTACAAGGAAGCGGCCCTGATGGGTCCGCCGCCGGATTACCCGGCCGAGGCGTCCGAAAACTTCGTGGCTGGCAAGGGTCGCCTGATCGACGACCTGGCCGCCCTGATCGAGGCCCACCTGACGCGGTACCTGGACGAACGCGAGATCATCGGCCAGATGCTGGCCTTGTCGGAAAGCGACGCAAAGCTCGAGGCGCTGCGCAACAGCGCGATGCTGGCGCGGCGGGCGCAGATGCGGACACTTCTGCATCGTCGCATGCCCGGTTCGGACGAACGCGTTATCGAGATCCTGGCCGCAGCCGTCATCGCGGCGACCAATGCGGCAACGAAGGACTGGGTGGCGGGAACACGGCTCGACTTCATCGCCGCCGCGCACGAGAACCTGAAGCTGATCCTGGTCGCCGCCGAAATGCTGGACAAGCCGCCAGCGGCTTGACGTCGGCAGCACCTCAGGGCGCCAGCAGCTTGCGATAGAGGTCGTCAAGAAACGCCGAGCCCTCCTGATAGGGATCGTGACCCGGCCCCAGAACGGCCCGGACCTGGATCTCGAAATCGGCGTAGTGCTGGGTCATCGACCAGATCGAGAAGATGAGGTGGCGCGGTTCGACCCGCGCCAGGCGGCCCTCCTCCATCCAGGTCTCCAGCACCGCGACGGTGCGGTCGACGATCTCTCTCAGCCCGCCTCCCAGGATCTCGGTCAGGTGCGGCGCGCCCTGCAGGATCTCATAGGCAAAGAGCCGGCTTTCGCGCGGGAAGTCGCGCGACATCTGCAGCTTGGCCTGCACGTACTGCAGGATCTCGGCCAGCGGCTCGCCGGCCGCGTCGATCTGCTGCATGGGCGCCAGCCACATGTCCAGCAGCGTCGTCAGCAGCGTCTTGTGGATCTCGTCCTTCGAGCCGAAGTAATAAAGGACGTTAGGCTTCGACATGCGCGCCGCCCGCGCGATCTGGTCGATGGTCGCGCCCCGGAAGCCGTTCGCCGAGAACGCATCCAGCGCCGCCTGCAGGATCAGCTCGCGGTTCTTCTGCTGGATGCGCGTCATCGGGGGCGTCGCCGCGTCCGTCATCTGGTGTACCTTCCCGCATGACCCGAAATTGGGCAGAACGGCCCGAGGCGCGCGGCCCTGCGTCTGGACGCTTGACTGGTCCCTGACCCGTGCTAGCGTGATCCTGACCAATCGGTCAATAATCTGCGAGGTTCCACCCCATGCCGCTTGACCGCAAGCCCGCTCCGAACGATCTGCGCGCCTTCTGGATGCCGTTCACGGCCAACCGCCAGTTCAAATCGGCGCCCCGGATGCTGGTGTCGTCGAAGGACATGCACTACACGGCCGCCGATGGCCGGCAGATCCTCGACGGGACCGCGGGCCTGTGGTGCTGCAACGCGGGCCATTGCCGCCCGCGCATCACCGAGGCCGTGCAGGCGCAGGTCGGCGAACTGGACTATGCCCCCGCCTTCCAGATGGGCCACCCGCTGGCCTTCGAACTGGCCAACAGGATCGTCGACATCGCGCCCGAGGGGATGGAGCACGTCTTCTACTGCAACTCGGGCTCGGAAGCCGTCGACACAGCGCTGAAGATAGCGCTGGCGTATCACCGCGCCCGCGGCGACAGTGCCCGCACCCGACTGATCGGGCGCGAGCGCGGCTATCACGGCGTCGGTTTCGGCGGCATTTCGGTCGGTGGGATTGTCAATAACCGCCGGCATTTCGGCACGCTTCTTGCAGGCGTGGACCACCTGCCCCACACGCATCTTCCCGAAAACCGCATGACCAAGGGGCAGCCGGAACACGGCGCGCATCTGGCGGACGAGCTCGAGCGTGTGGTCGCGCTTCACGGCGCCGAAACCATCGCCGCCGTCATCGTCGAGCCAATGGCCGGTTCGACCGGCGTCCTGATGCCGCCCAAGGGCTATCTGCAGCGCCTGCGCGAGATCACCCGCAAGCACGGCATCCTGCTGATCTTCGACGAGGTGATCACCGGCTTCGGCCGCTTGGGCAGCCCGTTCGCGGCGCAGCATTTCGGCGTCGTGCCCGACATGATCACCTGCGCCAAGGGCCTGACCAACGGCGTGATCCCGATGGGCGCGGTCCTGACCTCTGCAGCGATCCACGACGCCTTCATGCAGGGCCCGGACCATTTGATCGAGCTGTTCCACGGCTATACCTATTCCGGCAACCCGGTCAGCTGCGCGGCGGCCATCGCGACGCTGGACACCTATGCCGAGGAAGGCCTGCTGACCCGCGCGGCCCAGCTGGAAACCTATTGGCAAGAGGCGCTGCACGGGCTGCGGGACCACCCGAACGTGGTCGATATCCGCAACATGGGCCTGATTGGCGCGGTCGAGTTGGCCTCGATCGAGGGGCAGCCCGGCAAGCGCGCCTTCGACATCTTCGTGAAGGCGTTCGAAGCCGGCATCCTGATCCGCGTCACCGGCGACATCATCGCCATGTCGCCGCCGCTGATCATCAGCGAGGCACAGATCGACCAGTTGATCGGCACCTTGGGCGACGTCCTGAAGACGGCTGCCTGAGGGCGGCGCCAACCCATCAAGCCGACCCCGCGACAGAAAGGGGCGGCCCGACAGGAAGGAAGACAGATGAGCGACGAGAGCGCCGCGATTTCGGCTGCGAACATGACGGTCGACGGCGATCGGCTGTGGGATAGCCTGATGCAGATGGCCAAGATCGGTCCGGGCATCGCGGGCGGCAACAACCGGCAGACGCTGACCGATGCCGATGCCGACGGCCGGCGGCTCTTCCAGTCCTGGTGCCAGGATGCGGGCATGAGCATGGCCGTCGACCGGATGGGCAACATGTTCATGCGCCACGAAGGCGCCGAACCGGACCTCGACCCCGTCTACATCGGTAGCCATCTGGATACGCAGCCGACCGGCGGAAAGTATGACGGCGTGCTGGGCGTCCTGGCGGGGCTGGAAGTGGTGCGGGCCGTCAGGGACATGGGTGTGACGACCCGCCGGCCGATCGTCGTGACCAACTGGACGAACGAGGAAGGCACCCGGTTCGCCCCGGCCATGCTCGCCTCTGGCGTGTTCGCGGGCGTTCTGACCGAGAATTACGCCAACAGCCGCGAGGATGCCGACGGCAGGCGCTTCGGCGACGAGCTTGACCGGATCGGCTGGCGGGGCGACGAGCCTCCGGGAGAGCGGAAGATCCACGCGATGTTCGAATATCATATCGAACAGGGCCCAATCCTCGAGGCCGAGGGCAGGCAGATCGGTGTCGTGACCCACGGGCAGGGCCTTTGGTGGCTGCAGGTCACGCTGACCGGCAAGGATGCGCATACCGGCAGCACTCCAATGCAGATGCGGGTAAACGCCGGCCTCGGGATGGCACGGATCATCGAGGCGGTTCACCGGATCGCGATGGATCACCAGCCGAATGCCGTCGGGGCGGTCGGGCAGGCCAACGTGTATCCCAACAGCCGAAACGTAATCCCCGGCAAGGCGGTGTTCACGATCGATTTTCGCTCTCCGGAGTTGGAGAAGCTAACCTCGATGCGTTCAAGGTTGGAGCAGGAAGCGGCTGAGATTGCAGAGGAACTCGGCCTCGGCATCCACATCGAGCCGGTCGGACATTTCGATCCGGTGACCTTCGATGGGGGACTGGTCGAAACGGTCCGCGCAGCGGCGGAACGCCTGGGGTACAGTCACATGGACATCGTCTCGGGCGCCGGGCACGACGCCTGCTGGATCGCCAAGGTCGCGCCGACCGTGATGATCATGTGCCCCTGCGTCGACGGATTGTCGCACAACGAGGCCGAAGAGATCAGCCCGGCTTGGGCCAAGGCAGGGGCGGACGTGCTGCTGCACGCCGTGCTGGACACGGCCGAAGTGGTTCGCTGACGCGGGCGTCGATTTGGGGCAATGCGGGCCCCACGGTACTTGAGCAAGAAAGATGAGGGCAGCCATGAGCACGGTGATCAGGGGCGGAACGGTCGTCACGGCGGATCTGAGCTATCAAGCCGAGGTGCTGATCGAGAACGGGCGCATCGCCGCAATCGGCAAGGGACTGGTCGGGGATGAGGTCCTTGACGCGACCGGCTGTCTGATCATGCCTGGCGGGATCGACCCGCACACGCATCTGGAGATGCCCTTCATGGGCACCTATTCCGCCGACGACTTCGAAAGCGGCACGCGGGCGGCGCTGGCTGGCGGGACCACGATGGTGGTCGACTTCGCCCTGCCCTCGCCCGGTCAAGGGCTGCTGGACGCGCTGCAGATGTGGGACAACAAGTCGGGCCGCGCGCATTGCGACTTCAGCTATCACATGGCCGTCACCTGGTGGGGACAGCAGATCTTCGACGAGATGCAGGCGGTCGTGGATCGCGGCATCACCAGCTTCAAGCACTTCATGGCCTACAAGGGTGCACTGATGGTGAACGATGACGAGCTGTTCGCCAGCTTCCGGCGCGTCGGCGACCTGGGCGGCATTGCCATGGTCCATGCCGAAAACGGCGATGTTGTGGCCGAACTGTCCGCACGACTGCTGGCCGAAGGGAACACGGGTCCCGAGGCCCATGCCTTTTCCCGCCCGCCGCAGGTCGAGGGCGAGGCCACGAACCGCGCGATCATGGTGGCCGACATGGCGGGCGTGCCGCTTTATGTCGTGCATGTCAGCTGCGAGGACAGCCACGAGGCGATCCGCCGGGCGCGCGCGCAGGGCAAGCGGGTCTGGGGAGAGCCGTTGATCCAGCACCTGACGCTGGACGAAAGCGAATACTTCAACACGGATTGGGACCATGCCGCGCGGCGCGTCATGTCCCCGCCTTTTCGCAACAAGCTGCACCAGGACAGCCTGTGGGCCGGCCTCCAGTCGGGCAGCCTGTCGGTCGTCGCCACCGATCACTGCGCCTTCACGACGGAACAGAAGCGCCACGGCGTCGGCGATTTTTCCAAGATCCCGAACGGCACCGGAGGGCTGGAGGACCGGATGCCGATGTTGTGGACGCACGGCGTCGGGACCGGGCGGCTGACGCCCAACGAGTTCGTGGCCGCGACCTCGACCAATGTCGCCAAGATCCTTGGCATGTACCCTCGGAAGGGCGCGGTGCTGGTGGGCAGCGATGCGGATCTTGTGGTGTGGGACCCCGAGGCCGAAAAGACGATCACGGCGGGCGCGCAGCAGTCGGCCATCGACTACAACGTCTTCGAGGGACAGAAGGTCAAGGGACTGCCGCGGTTCACGCTGACCCGCGGTGTCGTTGCCGTGACCGAGGGCAAGGTCGACAGCCGCGAAGGTCATGGCGAATTCGTCGCGCGCGAGCCGCGCGGAACGGTCAACCGCGCCCTGTCGGCCTGGAAGGACCTGACGGCACCGCGGCCGGTTCAGCGATCCGGCATTCCGGCAAGCGGGGTCTGAGTTGAGCGTCATCGAAGCGCAGCGCGTCAGCCTGACGTTCCAGACCGCCGACGGCCCTGTTCACGCATTGAAGGACGTGGACCTGACCGTCGGGCCGGGAGAGTTCGTCAGCTTCATCGGGCCATCCGGTTGCGGCAAGACGACCTTCCTGCGCAGCATTGCCGCACTTGAAACGCCGACCGCCGGAACACTGCTGGTCAACGGGATCGATCCGGATGCGGCGCGGCGCGCGCGGGCCTATGGCTATGTGTTCCAGGCGCCGGGACTTTATCCGTGGCGGACGATCTCGGGAAACATCTCTCTGCCGCTGGAGATCATGGGGTTTTCCAAGTCGGACCGCGCCGAACGCATTAGCCGCGTTCTGGACCTGGTCGAGCTGTCGGGCTTTGGCGGCAGATTCCCGTGGCAGCTCTCTGGCGGGATGCAGCAACGGGCCAGCATCGCCCGGGCGCTGGCCTTCGACGCCGACATCCTGCTGATGGACGAGCCCTTCGGCGCATTGGACGAGATCGTCCGGGACCGCCTGAACGAGGCGCTGCTGACGCTGTGGCGCAAGACCGGCAAGACCATCGGCTTCGTCACCCATTCCATCCCCGAGGCGGTGTACCTTTCGACCAAGATCGTCGTGATGTCGCCGCGGCCCGGCCGGATCACGCGGGTGATCGACAGCCCCCTTCCGCCCGACCGCCCGCTGGACATCCGTGACACGCCCGAATTCATCGCCCTTGCCCACGAGGTCCGAGAGGGGCTACGCGAGGGGCACGGCAGTGACTGACGCCGCCCTGCCATCTCGCCGCCGCTGGATTGGTGCTGAAAATGCGCTGCCGATCCTGGCCGTGATCCTGATGATCGTGGCGGTCTGGTACCTTGCCGCCATCCGCATGAACGCCAGATGGGAGCACGACCAGGCCGCCCGCGCGGGCGTCGAACTGACCCTGCCCGACCTTGTCACCCTCACCCTGACGCAGGACCGCCCGGTCCTGCCCGCGCCGCACCAGGTCGCGCAAGGGCTGTGGGACGGGCTGGCCGGGCAGGCCGTTACCTCGCGCCGCAGCCTTGTCTGGCATGCGTGGGTGACGCTGTCGGCGACGCTGGCAGGGTTCGCCATCGGCACCGGCGCCGGCATCCTGCTGGCCGTCGGGATCGTTCACAGCCGCAGCATGGACCAGTCGGTGATGCCCTGGGCCGTCGCCAGCCAGACCGTGCCGATCCTGGCCATCGCGCCGATGGTGATCGTGGTGCTGGCAAGTGCAGGGATCACCGGGCTGCTGCCCAAGGCGATCATCGCCGCTTGGCTGTCGTTCTTTCCCGTGCTTGTCGGGATGGTCAAGGGGCTGCGCACGCCTGACGCCATGCAACTTGACCAGATGCGATCCTGGAGCGCGAGCCGGGCTCAGGTCTTCTGGCGCCTGCGCCTGCCGTCGTCCCTGCCCTACCTGTTCGCCAGCCTCAAGGTCGCCATCGCGGCGGCGCTGGTCGGGACTATCGTCGGTGAATTGCCGGCGGGGGCGACGGCGGGCCTGGGCGCGCGGCTCTTGTCGGGCAGCTATTACGGGCAGACCGTGCAGATCTGGGCGGCGCTGTTCGCTGCGGCCTTTCTTGCGGCCGGGCTGGTCGCGCTGGTCAGCCTGATCGAGCGGCGGGTGCTGGCTCGGATGGGATTGGCAAGATGAACGGGCGGAAGATGGCGCGCACGTATTTCTTCCTCCAGAACCTGCAGTTCGTGGCCGGGATCGTCATCGCGCTAGTGGCCGCCCGGTGGCTGGCCCCCAAGGCCGCGCCGCTGCTTGCGCTGTGGCTTCTCGCCTGGCTGCTGAACACCTGGCTGGCCGGTTTTAACACCCGCCTGACGCGCGCCCTGGTCCCGCTGATCTTCGGCGCCACCATCATCGCCCTGTGGGAGATGATGGTCACGAACTACCACGTACCGCCCGTCATCCTGCCCGCGCCCAGCCAAATCGCCGCCAGCTTTGCTGCCAACGGCAGCATCCTGTGGACCGACTTCCTGCAGACGATCCTGCGCGGCGCGCTGACGGGCTGGCTGATCGGGGCCGCCGCCGCCGTGCTGACCGCAGTCGCCATCGACCGCAGCCCGTTCCTGCAGCGCGGGTTGCTGCCCATCGGCAACTTCGTAGCCGCCCTGCCCATCGTCGGCATCGCGCCGATCCTGGTCATGTGGTTCGGCTTCGACTGGCAGTCGAAGGCCGCCGTGGTGGTCGTGATGGTGTTCTTTCCGATCCTGGTGAACATGGTCGCGGGCCTGAAGGCCACGGACGCGATGCAGCGCGACCTGATGGCCAGTTGGGCCGCGCCCTATGGGGCAAGCCTATGGAAGCTGCGCCTGCCGGCAGCGGCGCCGTTCCTCTTCAACGGACTGAAGATCACGACGACGCTGGCGCTGATCGGCGCCATCGTGGCCGAGTTCTTCGGCAGCCCCACGCGCGGCATGGGGTTCCGGATCTCGACCGCCGTGGGGCGTCTGGACCTGCCGCTGGTTTGGGCAGAGATTGTCGTGGCGGCGCTTGCGGGAACGCTGTTCTATGGACTTGTGGCGCTGATCGAAAAGAAGGTGACGTTCTGGCACCCGTCGCAGCGCAACTGACCGGGGCCCCGCCCCACCAACAGGAGAGTGAGGAATGACAAGATTGATGACGGGCGCCGCGGCCCTTGCGCTGTTGACCGGAACCGCGCAGGCCGGCGAGCTGACGCTGCAGCTGAAATGGGTAACCCAAGCCCAGTTCGCCGGATATTACGTCGCGCAGGAAAAGGGCTTTTACGAGGAAGAGGGCGTCGATGTCACCATCCTTCCGGGCGGACCGGACATTGCGCCGACGCAGGTGCTGGCGGGCGGCGGGGCCGATCTGATCGTCGAATGGATGCCCGCCGCGCTGGCCGCCCGGGAAAAGGGCCTGCCGCTGGTCAATATCGCGCAGCCCTTCAAGTCGTCGGGCATGATGCTGACCTGCCTGAAGGAGACCGGGATCGAGAATCCGGAGACCGACTTTGCCGGGAAGACGCTTGGCGTCTGGTTCGCCGGCAACGAATACCCGTTCCTGTCCTGGATGAACACGCTCGGCCTCTCGACCGAAGGCGGCCCCGAGGGTGTGACCGTGCTGAAGCAGGGCTTCAACGTCGATCCGCTGCTGCAGAAGCAGGCCGCCTGCATCAGCACCATGACCTATAACGAATATGGTCAGGTGCTGGATGCGGGCCTGACGCCCGAGGATCTGGTGACCTTCAAGTACGAGGATCAGGGCGTGGCGACCCTGGAAGACGGGCTCTACGTGCTGGAAAGCACGCTGGAGGACCCCGAGAAGGTGACCGACCTGGTCCGCTTCGTCCGCGCCAGCATGAAGGGCTGGCAATACGCGGCCGAGCACCCCGAGGAAGCGGCCGAGATCGTGCTGGAGAACGACGAGACCGGCGCGCAGACCATCGAGCATCAGACCCGCATGGTGACCGAGATCGCCAAGCTGCTGGAAGGGTCGAACGGCACGCTGGAAGAGGCCGACTATCAGCGGACCGTGGACATCCTGCTGTCGGGCGGATCGGACCCGGTGATCAGCGCCGCACCCGAAGGGGCCTGGGTGTCGACGATCACCGACCGCGCCTTCGACTGAAGCGACGGGCGCGGCCCGTCATCCGGCGGGCTGCGCCACCCCCTGCCCCTTTTCGGCCCGGCGCAGCCGCCGCCGCCCGTCCCAGGCCAGCAGCGTCGGCGTCAGCAGCAGCGTGACAACCGTCGCGACCACCAGCCCCCCGGCGATGCCGGTAGACAGCTGGATCCAGAACTGCCCGGAGGGCGCGCCGAAGAAGAGGTCTCGGCCCACGAAGTCGATGGTCATGCCCATGACCATCGGCAAAAGCCCGATCACCGTAGTCGAGGCGGTCAGGATCACCGGGCGGAACCGCTCGGCCGCGGCGCGCCGGGCGGCGCGGTCGGGGTCCATCCCCGCATCGCGATGTTCGTTGTAGGCGTCGATCAGCACAATGTTGTTGTTCACCACCACGCCCGCCAGCGCCATGATGCCGATCCCGCTCATCACGATGGAAAACGCCTCTTGCCGGATCATCAGGCCCAGGAAGACACCCGCGATCGAAAAGATGATCGCGGTCAGCACCAGGAACGCCTGGTAAAAGCTGTTCATCTGGATCAGCAGGATCGTGAACATCAGGAACACGGCCGCGACGAATGCGCCCATCAGGAAGGTCATCGCCTCCTCCTGGTCCTCGATCTCGCCGCCGAACTCGACCTCGACGCCCTCCGGCAGGTCGGCCTGCGCGATGGCGGCGTCGATGCGGTCAAGTTCGGCTTGAAGTGTGCTGCCGGGGGCGAGGTCGGCCGTCAGCGTCTGGGTTTCGCGTCCGGCGATGCGGGTGATCGCGGCCGGCGCGGGCGCCGGCACGATCTGCACCACGTTCGAGATCGGCACCTGCTGCCCCGAGGCCGCTGCCACCCGAAGCGACGCCAGGTTCTCAAGGTTCCGCTGGTCGGCCGGATAGCGCAGGACGATGTCGACCTCGTCATCGGCGAAGTCGGGCAAATAGGTGCCCAGGATGACGCCGTTGGTCAGAAGCTGCACGGCGGTGCCGATGGTGTTCATGTCGACGCCGTAGCGCGCGGCCTCCTCGCGGTCGACCATCAGCCGGATCTCGGGGTTGGGGCGGGGCGTGTCGTTGACGATGTCGACGAAGCTGCCCTGTTCCTCCATCAACCGCTCGACCGTCGTGGCGGCCTGCTGCAGTGCCTCGCGGCTGTCGGCGGACACCTCGATCTGGACCGGGCGCGCCGCTGCGGGACCGGACGACGCGGCCTCGATCTGAATGCCGACGCCCGGAACCTCGGTGGCCGCTGCCCGCATCTGTTCGATCAGGTCGGGCGAACGGACACGGGTGCGCCAGTCGGTGAACTCGACCTGGATCTGTCCGATCACGTCGCTGGCCAGGCTGGAGCGCACACGCTCCTCGACCGAGCCGATGGTGCGGGCGTAAAGCCGCTCGATCCCCTCGAAATCCAGCAGGCGCCGTTCGACAAGGCGGACCAGCTGATCGCTTTCCTGCACCGACAGGTTGCCGTTCGCGGTGATCTGGACCTGAGCCCGTTCGGCGTCGGTTTCGGGAAAGAACTCCACGCCCCGGCCCAGTTGCCCATAGGCATAGAACACGACAAGGATGCCCAGCACAGCCAGCCCCAGCGTCGCGCCCGGCCGCTTGATCGTCCAGCCCGAAAAGCGGTTCATGAAGGATGGCACCTCGTCTTCGTCGGGCTCGGGCGGCAGGTTCTGGCCGCCGCCCAGCACAGTTCCGGACACGGGCACGAAGATCAGCGCCATCAGCAGCGACATCGACAAGGTCGCGATCATGGTCGCCGGAAGGTAGAACATGAACTGGCCCGCCAGGCCCGGCCAGAACAGTAGCGGAAAGAAAACCGCCAGCGTCGTCGCGGTCGAGGCGATGATCGGCCAGGACATGCGCTGCGCGGCCAGCCGGAAGGCGGTGCGCTTGGACTTGCCCTGCGCAATCAGCCGTTCGCCCAGTTCCACCACGACGATGGCCCCGTCGACCAGCATGCCGACCACCAGGATCAGCGCGAAAAGAACGATCACGTTCAGCGTGAAGCCGAGCGACCAGATGATCAGGATGCCGCCGAGAAACGATCCCGGAATGGCGACGGCCACCAGCAGCGAGGCGCGCACACCCAGGAACAGGACCGTCACCAGCATGACCAGCACCACGGCCGCGATCACGTTGTTCTGCAGGTCCGACAGCAGGTCGCGCATCTCCTTGGACTGGTCGTTCATGAAGACGACGTCGACTTGGTTCGGCCAGTCTGCGCGCGCACTCTCGACGACGTCGCGGACGGCCCCGACGGTGTCGATGATGTTGGCGCCCGCGGATTTGCGCACGTCGATCGCCAGCGCCGGCTGGCCGTCGATGCGGGCAAAGCTGGTCGGGTCTTCGAACGTCTGGCGCACCTCTGCCAGGTCGCGGACGCGCAGCACTGTCGGGCCGTCGACCAGCACCGGGATCGACAGGACCTCGTCCAGCTGAACGACTGTGCCGGGGATCGACACGCCGATGCGCCCTGCCCCGTTGTCAAACGAGCCTACCGCGATCAGCTGGTTGTTTGCCTGCACCGCCTGCGTCAGCTGGGTCGGAGAGATGCCATAGGTCTCCATCAGCAGCGGGTCGATCAGGATCTCCAGCTGGTCCTCTCGCTCGCCGGTCAGGTCGGCCTGCAGGACGCCGCTGACCGTCTCGATCTCGTCGCTGAGGTCGCGGCCAAGCCGGATCAGGTCGCGTTCGGGGACGTGGCCTGACAGCGCGACGGTCAGGATCGGAAAGGTCGACATGTCGATTTCGCGCACGAAGGGGCCATCGGCCTCGGGCGGAATGTCGGGCTCGGCGTCGTCCACGGCGTCCTTGACCGATTGCAGCGCCTGGTCCTGATCGAAGCCCGGCTCGAATTCCAGCGTGACCGAGGCGAAGCCCTCGCTGGCCACGGTCTCCATCCGCCGCAGCCCGTCCAGCGAATTCACCTGCCGTTCGATCGGCTCGGCCAGCAGGGTCGCCGAATCTTCGGCGCTGACGCCGCTATAGGTGACGTTGACGATGAAGATCGGGATGTCGACCTCTGGCATCGATTCCTTGGGAATCGTCACATAGGCGAGGGCGCCAGACAGGATCAGCGCCACCATCGTCAGAATGACGGTCCGGGCGCGGGAAAATGCGGCGGTGATCAGCGCGTTCATCGGCCCCTCATTCGACCTGCGGATCGCGCATCTCGCCCGCATTGGCCGCGCCCAGAAGGGCCGCCGCGCTGTCGGGGTCCTGAATGTCGGGGGATTCAGCCGTGTCGCCAAGCACGCCGCGGTAGGCCTCGGGCGTTTCGCTGACGCGGGCCTTCTGGCCGTCCTGCAGCGCACCTTGCGAGATCGTGACGATCCGTGCCTGATCGGGCAAGCCCGTCACCCACAAAGCCTCGGCCTTGGCCTGAACGATGTCGACCGGCTGAAAGCGCAGCGTCTCGCCGTCACCGTCGACGGTGAATACGCCGATCCGGCCCGCATCGTCCAGCCGGATCAGCGCCGGAGAGATCCGGTGCGCCGTCACCTCGTCCATCGGAAGCGCAATTTCCGCGCTGAGACCCGCGGGAATATCCTCGCCGGGGTTCAAGATTTCCAGCTCGACCTCGAAAGTCCGTGTTTCGGCGGTCGCCACGGGGGCGATGAAGCTGACTTCGGCCTCGGTCTCCCGGCCGCCCTGGAAGGTGACATGCGCCGTCTGGCCCAGGTGGACCGACGAGATCTCGTTCTGGCGCACCTCGACCTCGGCGATCAGCGGGTCGATGTTTACGATCTCCAGCACGTCGCCGCCCGGCTGGACGAAGCTGCCGATCTCGGCGATGACGTCGCTGACCGTGCCGGTGATCGGCGCCTCGAGCGTGGTGTTCTGCAGCTCCAGCTCGGCGGCCCGCACCTCGGCCCGCGCGGCCTCCAGTGCGGCAAACCGTTCCTGAAGCTCGGCCTCGGAGGTCACGCCGCGTTCCTGAAGCTGGCGCGCCGCATCATAGTCCCGCTCGGCCGAGCGAAGTCCAGCTTCGGCCCGCGCCAGAGAGGCTTCGCGATCATCCGCCGACAGGCGTGCCAGTTGCTCGCCCGCCCGGACGTCGATGCCCTGCCGGACGACCTCTTCGACGATCCCGCCCGTCCTGGCCCGCAGGATCGAGGTCTGGTTCGGCACCACGTTGCCAAAGAGGACGGTTCGCGGCTGGATCACTTCGGCCTCGGCCAGGCTGGCCGCGACTTCGGGAACCTGAACCTCGATCGGCTGCGCCTTCTCGGGGGGCTGGCGGTTCAGCATTCCGCCGCCGATCCAGAAGACGAGAAACCCGAGGATCGCAAGGAAGACCAGGGTAGAAGAGGACAAGATACGCGACATCACCAATCCAGATCCGATGGGACGGCAGATATCGCCGCCGGACGGGACGCGCCCCGCGGGACAGTCCGCCGTTGCCCGATATTTGGGAAGTGCGGCCGCATTGGTCAACCGCTCTGCGACAAGAGAGACCAGGGAAGCAGTAAGGGGCTGTAGACGACGCGCCTGCGTGCGACTATGCCGGATTTCGAAGCGCAGCGCGGGATCACCGCCCCAGTGAACGCGGCCTGCTGTTTGATGATCTGCAACGTTTTTCCAAGGACATATTTTCAGATGGTGGACAATGGCGTGCTCTCGTCACTCCTGCGCAAGCGGGTGTCCGAGGGTGAACTTGACCTTTATGTTCTGGGTTCCAGCAGCAGCGAAGCGTTCGACTATGCCATCGGCAGGCGTTCGACATATCACCCGTTCTGGGCCGGCGCCTGGAGCGCGCGCGTGCTTCGCGATGCAGAGATGCAGGACTACATCGCCCATATCCTCAGGCGGGCGCCCCGCGAGAGCCATATCCTGCTGAACTTCGGCCTGGCGGACGTCCTTTTCAATGCGCGATACAAGGCCGTGACCGAAGGCTTCTACGATTTTGATCTTCTGGTCCGTGAAGCTGCCGAGGGCATCCTTCTGACCGTCAGGAACCTGCACGCGTCGGGCTTCCGCTCGGTCCGGCCGATCTTCATCAGCCCGGTTCCCAATCTCGGGCAGAAGTACTGGCAGGGCATCGGGCCGGGTCGGCAACTTCCCAACCCGCTGATGGGAATGATGTATCACGGCATCTTCAGCCAGGTTGCCAAGGAAGCACCCTGCGTCGATGTCTTCGATGAGCTCTCTCAAGGCGCCTCGAGATGCTTTCTTCTGCGGCCCGAGTTCCATCGGCAAGAGCAGGATCATCATCCCGACTACATCAAGATGCACGAGATCATCCGGGACAAGCTTTTCGGGATACCTGGCACGCCGCCCTGCCGCGAGAAGCCGTTGGAGGCGCACTACCCTTATCACGACATCTGGATCACCACCCTGCGCAAGCGCGGCAGGACACGACGTAGCACCTGTTGCTAGAACCGTTTGGGAATTTCTTCCTGCGCATGGTCCCCTTCCCGCACGGGGCGGCACCTCATCCACCGCTCTTGTTGGACTGTCAGCTTGATCCGTCCCGGCAGAACGACACAGCCGGATGCCAGCGGCGTCGGGTTGAATTCCGCTCGGTACGGAGGATTGCCGGAAATCCGCTGATGCATTGCAGCACGGCCTAAGCATCGATCATGCGTGTCGTTCATTCAACGATGATGACGGACTCGGCCCCTGAACACATCGCGCCACGACCAAGTTGGCCAGCAGGCGCCAAGTTATCGGTCGTCTCGCTGCCCCTCAGCTTGCGCAGCTTTGTCAGGGACCGTCGCTCTACCCCGTACGCAAGGTCACATGGTGGGATTGGTGCGAGCGGAGGGGATCGAACCCCCGACCAACTGGGTGTAAACCAGTTGCTCTACCGCTGAGCTACGCTCGCATGCACTCTCGTTCGATGAACGCCCGCGCGATTAGTTTGTTTATTTAATGCGAGGGCCAGCAAGCCGCAATAGCCTTCCGAGGACCGGCGTGCGGTCCGGCCGGGCCATCATCTCGTCCTGCCCGCGTGACGGGACAGAGCAATGTGCCAGAGAAACGACGAGGCCGACGCGACCTCAGCTCCGATCCTCTTCGTGGCGCAGAATGGTGCAGGCGCCCGCGCTGATCCGGTAGACGACGCCCTGCCGCATCTCGCCCTCGGCCAGACGATCAATGGTCCGGCCAAGCGCCAGCAGCCGCAGCATCCGCAAAGTGATCCCATGCGTCACGATCAGCGCCGGCCCGTCGAGCCCAGCGAGAAACGACCGGCACCGCAGTTCCAGGGCCTGCAGCCCTTCGCCGCCCGGGCAACGGTCGTACCAGGACAGCGGGGGGCCATCGAAGGCTTCCGCGCTGTTGCGGCGAAGATCCGCCAGAAGGTGCCCGGCGAAGCCGCCGATGCAGACTTCGGAAAGCGCAGGGTCCATCTTGAAGACTCGCTTCAGGAAGACCCGGCGAGCGGTCTCGACCGCCCGGCCCTGCGGACTGGAAAACCGCTGGCCGTCGCAGTTTTCGGTAAGCTCCGCCTGCCACGCCGCCTGACGTTCCCCACGCGACGTGAGGCGGGCATCTAGACCGCCGTGCAGCCTGCCTTCGCGATTCCAGACGGTTTCTCCGTGCCGCATCAGCCACAGGTCTGGCCGCTCCTGTCGAAAACGTCGTATCGGTCGAGTCATCTTCTTGCGCAGGATTCCGAGAGCATCTTTGGCTTCTAGCAGATGTTGCCGCCGGTCAGCGAGTGGAACGCACGTCTTACCTTGCGAGCTCTGCTGATGCGACATCGAGGACCCGCGTCACATCGCACGATCCGACGATCCGGTCATCTTGATCTGCCGGAAGTTCGGCATCGGCCGACGCCAGATGGTAGCGGATGCAGCGACCAGCGGACGGCAACGGATCGTTTATCAAGTGCCGTTCGCGACCGAATGCGTCACAGCCGCTTCGACGCCAGCTGAACCACTGTGGGACGCAGGAAAAGCTTGCGCTCGACGCCGAAGGCAAGCCCCGACCAGTCATGCTTCCGGCGGCGTCGTCAGGTTCAGCTCCGTCATCAGCTCTGGCGTCAGGATGTTGATGTCGGAGGGAGGGGTGCGCAGCGCGTGGGTCATCAGGCGCAGGTCGACGTCCATTTCGACCAGATAGTCCATCACGCCGGCCTGCGCCCGCTGCAGATCGCCCACGGCTAGGAATGCCGGCAGAACGGTGTTCTGGCCGAAATAGTGCTGGTGCACGCCCACCACTCCCCCGCGCTCGACCTGCCGGTCGACACCCCCGGCGAAGATGTACGGGCATGCAGACAGGCAGACCGCGCCGTCACCGACCTGCGTGGCAAAGCCAGCCGCCCGGATCGTCCGGCCGATGGCGACCGCATCCGCGACCGAACCGCCCGAACTGTCCAGCGCAACCAGCCGGGCCTGGGGACGAACGCGGTCCATCCAGGCCGCGAAGCGGTCGGCATCACCCGGGGCGATCTGGCCGACGATCTGGATCCGATCATCGGCTTCCGAAAACTCCAGCTCCTCGGGCATGGGGCGCATGGCGGGCGCACCGGGGCGCGTGGGATCGGTCGGTCGCAGATCGGGCCGATAGGGCCTGACGCTGGGACCCTGGGCGGGGGGCGCGTAAAGACCGGGCGCCTCGCCGCCGGGGGCGCGGACCACGTCCAGCCCCACGATGGCACCCGCCATCAGCACCTGCGATACCAGCACCGCCCTGATCGCCCGCTGCGGCGACGAAAAGAGGCCCATCCTCAGGCCCCGCCGTCGCGCGGCACCTCGAAGGGCCGGGTGTGGGGCGGAACATGCGGCCGGACCTGTGCGGCGTCGGCCTGGCGCAGCAGCTCGGACGCGGCAAGGGCCGCGCGCAGCTCTCCGACGGTCATGCGGTCGTCGCTGTGCCCCTCGCCGCGACCACTGCGGATGGCGGCCTGCACGACCATGATGATGAAGACCAGCACCGCCGGCAGCAGGTCGATCGAGATGGCCCCTGCCCATGCCGGAATGAAGTTCTCGGCATAGGCGATGACGGCATCGGCGGCCGACATCGGCGTATAGAGCGCCTCGTCCGGCGGCGGCAGGGCCATGACCTCGGACGCGGCGGCCGACAGCGTATCGGCCCGTTGCGCCACAAGGGTCAGGACCGCGTTGATCGTGCTGGATTGCCCTGCCCGCATTTCCGCCGTGGTGCCGTCCAGTTCAGGCAGGACGACCGCATCGGACAGGTCCTGGGCGGCGCGGGCGACCAGCGGGGCCGGGTTCAGCTGGCGCAGTTGCGTGATCAGGCCCGCCAGCTCGACCGCGTCCTCGGAGAAGCGCACCGTGCGATCCTCGATCGGGCCGGGCTCGACCGAGGTGCCGCGCATCCGCGACAGGATCGAGTTGCCCTCGGTGAACGTCTGCTCGATCGGCTCCCCCAGGCCAAGAAGCTGCGCCTCGAGGGCCTGAAGCTCGGCGCTTTTCTGGGTCAGGACCCGAAAGACGGCGCCGCGACCCGAAAAGCCTGACAGGGTGCCGCCGGCTTCTTGCTCGGACAGGTCCTGAAAGCTTTGCCGAACTCGGGCCACGTCGCGCGAAAGCGACTGGCCGGCCACGGCATTTGCGTGGGCACGCTCCAGTGCGGACTGATAGTTCTGGACGGTCGTCGCCATATGTGTCTCGACCGCCGCGCCGCCGGCCAGGGCAGCGGCGTTCAGCCAAGACGACATCGCCACGATCGCGACCGACCCCAGCACCATCGTCAGCATCAGTCCCACGCGCGACGCGGCGCTGCGGACCGCTGGCAGCAGCCGCAGCAGATAGGACCAGAAGACGAAGATGCCGACCGACACGGCAATCGAATATGCCAGCGCCGCGAAGGTCGTCCAGAGGCCGGGATCGTCCAGCAGCGTCCGCACCCCAAGGTAGGTATAGATCCCCGACGCAGCCGACAGCACGCCCAGGGCGGTCGAGGTGAAGGTGTCAAGCCAATCCAGGTGCCGCTCCAGCTCTCGCGCATAGCGGTCGCCGGCACGGTCGGATGAGGTCGGTTCTGGATGAGCCATGCGGTCCTCGGTCGTGATGATGATCTGGCAGCAGATAAGCCCGAACGGCCGCGTTTCTCAGCCCCGTGGGCGCCGGAACGTGGTCACGCTTTCGGCATCGTCCCGTCAGGGATGATCGCCCGCGCGTGGGCTGGCCGGTGGCTCGTCCAGGAAGATCTGTTCGCCCGTCACGCTCGCCTGCTCCAGCCTGGTGCGGTCGAGGACGCGGATCGCCCCCCGGCCCATGTCGACGATCCCTTCGGCGCGCAGCTGTGAAAGGACGCGATTGACCGTCTGGCGCGAGCATCCGGCGAATCCGGCAAGTTCCGTCTGGCTGATCTGCACGTCGGGCATGTCCGGCGTGCTCATCGACAGCAGGTGGATGCGGACGCGGTCCTCGGCAGTATAGAACATCGCGACCGTGTGCTGGCGGTTGTCCCGCGTCAGGCGTTCGTGGAAGATCGCGGCAAGGTTGCGCAGCAGGATGTCCGCCGACAGGTGGCGCAGGATCATCGCGGCGTCGAAGATCATCAGCGTGCTGTCGTGCTGCGCCGTGCAGGTCGCGGCGCAGGTCCGTCCCGAAAATTGCTCGACCTCTCCCAGAACTTCTCCGGGCACGGCGGAATGCGCCAGGACGCGGTTGCCGTTCACGTCGATGAAGGTAACTTCGACCCGGCCCTTCAGGATCAGGTACATGCAGTCGGCGTCTTCGCCCTGGCGCAGGATCTCCTTGGGGCGGCGCAGGTTGACGACCTTTGCCTCTGCCAGAAGTGCGGCAAGGGCATGATCCGGCGCGCCGCGCATCAGCGGGGGCTGCAGGCGGCAGAGCGTGGCCCCCCAATCGCAGCCGCTGCCCGAAGGCACTGCTTCGCCGCGACGAGAATTGCGTGTCTGACGTCGTTCGGGCACGCGTCACCTTTCCGTACAACCGGATGGTGACAACAAGTCACGAAAAAACGCAAGGGTTGCGGCGCCAACCACAACAGGTTTGTCAGATCGAGGGCCGCTCTACTCGGCAAACACATACGGGACATTGCCCCCGATCTGCACGTTCATGGATAACCCATTTCCGGCGGCTTGAACGTCGTGCAGCCGACAGATCCGGTAACCGAAGTTAACAGTCAGCAAACTGTCATGCAGACGCGGTCAGGCTGGACTGGGTCTGCATGGCTGGTGAAGTTCTGCAGGATCGCCAGCCACCCCTCGCGCTGCTGGTCCAGCGAGTGTTCCGTTTCGGGATCGAAGTTGACCCGCACGGTGACATCCTGCCCCTGCGGGATGAAGTCGACCACCGCATGCCGGTCGCCGAAATCGTATTCGTTCACGACGATCCTCGTGTAGGTGCCTTCGAAGTCGAAGCCCATGCCGCCCTCCCTCGCCTCCATCCGCGAGGAGTAGCGTCCGCCTTCCCTAGGCCGACGGTCGCTGTCGGGCAGTGCCAGTCGTCAGAAGCGATGTTCCACTGCTGACATGATCCGGCGGGGTGTAGGCCTTCCAGACCTTCCCCGCAGGTCCTGCTGCGGTGGTTTCGACGACGACGCGGCCGGTCAGTCTGTCCTCGGATGTCATCGGCCGCGCCGGGCAGCCTCGATGGCCGCCACGTCGATCTTCGACATCTGCATCATGGCCGAAAAGGCCCGCGCGGCCTCGTCGCCGCCGGCGGCAAGCGCCTCGGTCAGCACCCGCGGCGTGATCTGCCATGAGACGCCCCACCTGTCCTTGCACCAACCGCAGGCGCTTTCCTGTCCGCCATTGCCGACGATCGCGGTCCAGTAGCGGTCGGTCTCCTCCTGATCGTCGGTGGCGATCTGGAACGAAAACGCTTCGGTCTGCGTGAATACCGGCCCGCCGTTCAGGCCGATGCACGGGATGCCCATGACCGTGAACTGGACCGTCAGCACGTCGCCCGCCTTGCCCGACGGAAAATCGGTGGGCGCACGGTGGACGGCATCGACGCGGCTGTCGGGAAAGACGCTGGCGTAGAAGTTGGCGGCTTCTTCGGCGTCCTTGTCGTACCAGACGCATATGGTGTTCTTCGCAGGTGACATCGGAAGCCCCTTTGTGGGATGATGTTGCGATGCGGGTCAGGTGGCTGCAGCTGTCTCTGCGGCACCCTGCGCTGCGGCCATGTCCATCCACATGACCTCGAAGACATTGCCGTCCGGGTCGCAGAAGCTTCGCCCGTACATGAAGCCATAGTCCTGGACCTTGTCGTTGTCGGTCCCGCCCGCCTGCACGGCGCGCTCGGTGATCTGGTCCACGGCCTCGCGGCTGTTGCGCGACAGGCAGATCAGCGCCGCCGTGACCGCCTGCGTGTCGGCGACCGGGCGCGGTGCGAAACCTGCGAATTTTTCCTTGTTCAGGATCATCATGTAGATGGTGTCGGACACGACGATGCATTTGGCGGTATCGTCCGAGAACCGCGGGTTCGCATGGAACCCCAGGGCTTCGAAGAACGCCTGCGACGCCTCGACATCCGAGACGGGCAGGTTCACGAAGATCATCTGCGGCTGGTCGGTCATTGTCTTCCCTTCCTGTGCAACGGGCGATTCCGGTCGCCTGTCATGGATGATGACCTCCACAGTATCTTTAAGCAACTAAAAACTATCTAAATGATACCTATTGCCGGAGACACTGACGGCCTTTGGCAGACGCTGCTATGGCGATGGCGCAGGGGCTGGACCTGATCGGCGAACGGCCGGCCGTTCTTGTCCTGCGCGAGCGGATGTTCGGCCTGGAGCGGTCCAGTGACCTTCGCGTGGATTTTCCGGGGTATCGCCGCGCCCGTCCTGACGCAGCGGCGCGACGATCTCTAGCTTGCGGGGATCGTCCGGCGACGCATCCTGTCGCCGTCGGGTCGGATCCAGGTTTGTGAACTGGCTCCGTGCGCGCAGCTGGAACCGCCTTCCGCGCCCATAGGAAAAACGCGGCTCGCAACCCTTACCTGCAGCCCGGCCCCATGTCGGTGGCATCGGTTGCGATTTCCCTGCGGATGATGTTCTCGCCCGCCGCTGCGGCCGGGTTCCGTGGGCGCATTGCGCTGAACATCGACCGTTCGATCTTCACCCCCAAAAGGCGCAGGCCCCGGATGCCACGATCAACGCCAGCCCGACGCGCTTGCAGCCGTGGTCCATCGGGGATGCCCATCGAGGCTGGCGAGGTGACCGTCGGAGGGTCGCGGGACATCGTCGGCCGCGTCCTGCGCCTGTTCGCGCTGCCCAAGCGCGACCTGACGCCGCCCCCGCTGGAGGCCACGTCGTGCCGCACGGCAGTCAGCCGTGGAACAGGGTGACCGTCTTCACCTGCGTGAAGCCGTAAAGTGCTTCGAATCCTTTTTCGCGTCCGTGACCCGAACGCGCGACGCCACCGAACGGAAGCTCTATGCCGCCCCCCGCGCCATAGTTGTTCACGAACACCTGCCCGCAGCGCAGCTTTCGCGCCATACGCAGCTGCCGGGCGCCGTCCGTCGTCCAGACGCCCGCGACCAGGCCATAGTCGGTGCCGTTGGCGATCCGCAGCGCCTCGGCCTCGTCCTCGAACGGGATCAGCACCTGAACGGGGCCGAATATTTCCTGCTGCGCCAGCGGGTGATCCGGCGGCACCTCGGAAAACAGGGTCGGCAAGACATAGTTGCCGCCAGGGGCCGCGTCAGGATGCATCCGGCCCTGTGCCGCAAGCGTCAGATCGCGCATTCCCCTCTCGATGAAGTCGAGGACGATCCTCTGCTGCCGAGGCGAGACGAGCGGTCCAAGATCGTGGCTGTCGGTGGCCCGACCGACGACCAGTTGCCGATAGATCTCGACCATGCGGCGCTTGACGGTGTCATAGACGTCCTTCTGGACCAGCACCCGCGATGCGGCCGAGCATGTCTGCCCCGCGTTCTGCATGCATGTCGCGACAAGGACCGGCATCGCCTGGTCGAGATCGGCGTCGTCGAAGACGATGTGCGGAGATTTTCCGCCCAGCTCCAGCGTCACGGGAATGACGTTCCGCGCCGCGGCCGCCTGAATGCGCGCCCCCGTCGCCACGGAACCGGTGAATGACAGGTGGTGAACACGCGGATGCTCTGCCAGCGCCGCGCCCACCTCGGAACCTAACCCGGTGACGACGTTCAGCACGCCCGGGGGCAGACCCGCCTCGGCCGCGATCGCGGCGAAGACCAGCGACGACAGGGACGCGTCCTCGGCAGGTTTCAGGACGACGGCGTTGCCCGTGGCCAGTGCGGCAGCGGCGGCGCGGCCAAGGATCTGCATCGGATAATTCCAGGGGATGATGATCCCGCACACCCCGTGCGGCTCGCGCAGCGTGAAGGCCGTGAACCCGTCCTGATAGGGAATCGTCTTGCCCATCAGCTTGTCGGCAGCCCCGGCGTAAAATTCCAGATAGCGCGCAAGCGCGACCGAATCGCGCCGGGACTGGTTCAGCGGCTTTCCGACGTCCAGCGTCTCGATCATCGCAAGGTCTTCGGCGCGTGCCTGCACCAGGTCCGCCATGCGCATCAGGATGCGGCCCCGCTGCGTGGCGGTCATGCGAGCCCAGTCGCTGTCCAACGCCCGGTTGGCCGCATCAACGGCGGCATCGACGTCTGCCGTGGTCCCGCGCCCGATCTGGCCGATGATCTTGCCGCTCGACGGGTCGTGGACGGAGATGAGGCCGCCAGAGGCCGCAATCCAGGCGCCGTTGACGAAGATCCGCGTCTGGTCGATCTGCAGCAGGTCGTCAAGCATGGTGGGCGGTCCTTTCGAAGACGTTCTTGCGCCTGCCGGGGCTGAAGGCGAAGCTGTCCGCAGAACCCCGGTAATTGCAAGGATCGAGGAGCGGATGCAGCAGATGAAGATCGGAATGGTGGGCGTCGGCCTGATGGGACACGGCATCGCGAAGAACGTGCTGATCGGGGGCTATCACCTGTCGTTCCTGCACCATGGCGGCAACCAGCCGGACGACGACCTGCTGGCGCTTGGCGCGGCGCGGGTCGAGGGCCTTCGTCAGCTGGCCGCCGAAAGCGACGTCATCCTGCTCTGCCTCTCCGGCTCTCCTCAGGTAGAGGAGGTGCTGACCGGCAGCGCCGGCATGCTGGCCGCGATACGGCCGCAGACGGTGATCATCGACTGCTCGACGGCGATCCCGGCGTCCACCCTGCGACTGGCGGCATCGACGCGCGAGGCGGGCGGGCAGTTCATGGATGCGGCCATGACCCGCACACCGGTCGAGGCCGAACAGGGCCGCCTGAACCTGCTGGTGGGTGCCGGCGACGACCTCTTCGCCCGCATGCGCCCCCTGCTGGATTGCTTTGCAGAGAACATCTTCCACGCGGGCGATGTGGGCGCGGGTCATACGCTGAAGCTTCTGCACAACTACGTATCGGTCGGGTTCGCCACGCTGCTTGGCGAAGCCGCCGCCTGCGCCCGCAAGAGCGGTATTCCGGACGAGGTCTTCGTGGACGTTCTGGCCAAGGGCGGCGGGCACGGCGCGGCCCTGGACCGGATCGCGCCCTTCCTGCTGAGGAACGATCCGTCGGGGATGAAGTTTGCGATCTCGAACGCCGCCAAGGACATCGCGTATTACCTGCGCATGTCCGAAGATGTGGGCGCGCCCCGTGATGCCGCTGCGGGTATCGACGCCACGCTTCGGTCGCTGACGGACGCGGGCCACGCCGAGGCATACCTGTCCCAGGCAGCCGCGCTCTTCGCGCGCCCATTGGCCCAGGACTAGCCGCCGGATCATTGCGCCGCGAACGGCCAGGGACGCCGTTCCGGCCCGATGATTTCCCAAAGCCTTGCCGCCCGCAGGACGCCCAGGTCGTCAAAGCGACGTCCCGCAATCTGCAGGCCGATGGGCACACCGGCATCGTCATGGCCGCAGAACACCGAGATCGCGGGCTGTTCGCTCATGTTGAAGGGCGCGGTGAAGCCGATATGGGACATCGCGCGCGCAACGTCGTTGTCGGCGGGATAGGCCCACTCGGCCGGGAAGCTGACATTCGGCGACACCGGCGACAGGACCAGGTCCAGATGCGCCGTCGCCGCCACCGTCCTGCGGCGGATCTCAACCGTTGCGGCATAGCTGCGGTACACTTCTTCGCCCGATTTGCCCAAGCCGCTTTCGGCCCATTCGCGAACGATCGGCAGGACCTTCTGCCGTTGATCGGGGTCCAGCGCCTGCACATCCAGACCGGCGCGTGTGCGCCAGAAGTCGTCAAGCCCCTGCAGAAGCTCGGGCGTCATCCACGAGTCCAGCGGCTCGACCGACGCACCGGCGTCGGCGAAGCGTCGGGCGGCCGCGCCGACGGCGTCGAGGATCTGCGGATCGACCGGCAGGCCGCACCCCGCATCCAGCTGCAGCCCGATGCGAAGGCCTTTCAGGTCCAGGTCGAGGTCCAGCCAGTCGATTGCCTGGGCCGGCACGGACATGTGATCGCGGCTGTCCGGCTGCGACAGCACCGCCATTGCCATGGCCGCGTCGCAGGCCGTCCGCGTCATCGGTCCGGCGGCACGACCCATGAACGGCGGGTCGATCGGGACGCGCCCCAGGCTGGGCTTCAGTCCGACCAGCCCGCACCAGGCCGCCGGCAGCCGCACCGACCCGCCGATGTCGGTGCCCAAGTGGATCGGTCCATAGCCTGCGGCCCCCGCGACACCCGCCCCGGCGCTGGAGCCGCCGGGATTCATCGTGGTGTTCCAGGGGTTGCGCGCCAGCGCGTGGAAGCTGGACAGGCCCGACGAGAGCATCCCGAAATCGGGCATCGTCGTCCGCCCCAGGAACACCGCCCCGGCCTCGCGCATCCGTGCGGCCGGCGGGGCGTCGGTGGCTTGGGGCGTCATGTCGCTGACCGCGGTGCCAAGCGGCATCGGCACGCCCTTGGTGGCGATGTTCTCCTTGATGGTGATCGGCACGCCGTCCAGCGATACGCCGTTCACGACCACCTGTTCGCCTTGCCGCCAGCGTGCCTCGGACTGCCGCGCCGCCTCCAGCGCCGTTTCGTGATCGACTGTCCACATGCCTTTCAGCTCGGGCTCGCACCGGTCGATCTGCGCCAGCACCTCGCGCGTCACCTCGACCGGAGAGAACTGACCCCCCGCATAGCCTTGTGTCATCTCGTGGGCGGTCAGCTCGCGCAGTCTGCTCATGTCGTTCTGTCCCTTGGATCCTTCGAAGCCGCCTCAGCTGATCTGCGTCAGAAGGCCCGCGGCCAGCCGGGCCCGTTCGGCAAGGCTGTCCACCTGGATATGTTCGTCCAGCGTGTGCAGGCCCCTGCCCCGAACGCCGATGGAATCGAGCGTCGGCACGCCCATGGCCCCGGTGAAATTGCCATCCGACCCACCGCCGGCGCTGCTCGACGACATCTCGAAGCCGATCCGCGATGCCAACTGACGCGCCAGGTCATAGAGCGCCATGGTGCCCGGCTGCGGCTCCCATACGGGACGGGTGACGCCGCGAGTGACGGTGAAGGTCACGCCCCCTTCCTCGCCCTGCAGGGCCAGCATGGCGGCGACACCGCCGTCGAGGTCTTTCTGCGTCTTGGCCACGCTGAGAACCTCGGCCCGGCAGATCGACGACACGCAGTTCACCCATTGCCCCGCATGCACCACCCCGACCGAGAATGAGCAGTCGTCGGTCGACATCGCCTCGATCTGCAGGATGCGGCGAGCCATGGCGGCGATGGCCGACCTGCCGTCCTTCAGCGCCCATCCCGCATGGCTGGGCCGCCCCTCGGTCAGCAGGTCGAAGCGCGCGATGGCATAACGCCCGGTGACCGCGCCGCCATCCTGCGACGCCGGTTCCGGCACCAGCACGGCACGCTGGCCGCGCGCGGCATCTTCGATGAGGCTGCGTGTGGCGGGTGTGCCGACTTCCTCGTCGGGGGTGAACAGGAACGTCACCGGCAGCGGCGTTGTCAGGCCAGCGCGCCGGATCTGGCGCATGGCTTCGAGGAAGACATAGTTGCCGCCCTTCATGTCCATGATGCCAGGACCCCAGGCGCGTCCGTCCTGAACCCGGAACGGCAGCTTTTCCAGCGTGCCGACCGGGTGGACCGTATCCATGTGGCCCGACACCAGGATACCCGGCTTGCCCTGGTCGGGATGCGGGAACGTCGCGCGGATCGAGGTGCCGAAGCCCCCGGTGGCGGGGATGGTCTCGACGGTCGCACCGGCCTCGACCAGGTCGCGGGCGGCAAGATCCATCATCCGGCTGACCGCGGCGGCATCCCAGGTCGGGCTTTCGCATTCGATCCAGGGGCGCAGGCCCGCCAGCATCGCGGTGCTGTCGAAAGACAGGCCCAGCGCGCTCATGCGGCGACCTCCAGCGGCAGACGCCGTTCGATCAGCCGGGCATAGATCGACGCGCCGACGGGCAGGATCGCCGGGTCCAGCACGAAGCCCGGATTGTGCAGCGGCACCGTCCCCGCATGATGCACGTTTCCATATGCCCCCGGGACGGCCTGCAGCATGTCGGCGAAATCCTCGGAACCGGTGAAGGGCGCGGAATCGTCGCTGACATGATCCGCCCCCAGGATGTCCGCCGCAGCCCCGGTCCAGGCGTCCGACAGGTCGGGGTCGTTCACCAGCACGTCGAAGATCTCTCGGAACTCGAGGGTGATCTCGACGCCGAAACCCTGCGCCTGACCGTCGCAGATCGCGCGCATGCGCGACTGCATCAGGTCGCGCACCTCTGGGCGGAAGAAGCGGATCGTGCCCGCAAGCCTTGCCGAGGCAGGGATGACGTTATAGGCGCTGCCGGCGTGGATCTGCGTGACCGACAGCACCGCCTGGTCCAGAGGCGCGACATTGCGGCCGAGGATCGTCTGGAACTGGCCGACCAGTCCCGAGGCCACGACCAGCGCATCCTGCGACTGCTGGGGCATTGCCGCATGGCTGCCCTTGCCGGTCACGGTGATGTCGAAGAACGACGCCCCCGCCATGGCTGGCCCCTTGCAGAGCGTCGCGCGGCCGCTCTGCCCGGTGGGCTGGTTGTGCATGCCATAGACCTCGTCCACCGGGAACCGCTGGAAGAGGCCGTCGGCGATCATCGCGCGGGCGCCGCCCAAGCCTTCCTCGGCCGGCTGAAAGATGAAGACGGCGGTGCCGTCGAAGTTGCGCGTTCCGGCAAGATACCGCGCCGCGCCCAGGAGCATCGTCGTGTGGCCGTCATGCCCGCAGGCATGCATCTTGCCGGTCTCCTTCGAGGCATAGTCGAGGCCGCTGGCCTCCTCGATCGGCAGGGCGTCCATGTCGGCGCGCAGGCCGATTCGGCGGTTACCTTGGCCCCGGCCCTTCAGGATGCCGACGACACCCGTCTTGCCGACGCCTTCGTGAACCTCGTCGAAGCCAAAGGCGCGCAGCTTGTCGGCGACGATGCCGGCGGTGCGGACCTCCTCCATCCCGATTTCGGGATTGGCGTGAAGGTCGCGGAAAATCGCTTCCAGGTCAGAGGCGGCGGCGTCGATCTCAGGCAGGTTCGGCATGGGGCACCTTCGGCATTTCGCGGAAATTCTGGAAGTCCCATGACCGGCCGGGCGCGGCGTCGATCAGGGCGCGGGTATAGGCATGTGCGGGCGCGGCCAGGACCTCGGACGCGGGTCCGTGTTCGACCACGGCGCCCCGCTGCATGACGATCACGTCGTCGCAGATCTGGGCCGCGACGCGCAGGTCATGGGTGATGAAGACGATGGCGATTTCCAGATCGCGCTGCAGCTGGTGCAGAAGGTCGAGGACCTGAGCCTGCACCGACACGTCCAGGGCCGACACGGCCTCGTCGGCAACAAGGACGTCGGGCCGCATCATCACGGCGCGCGCGATGGCGATGCGCTGACGCTGCCCGCCCGAGAACTGGTGCGGATAGCGCCCGAGAGCATCCTGCGGCAGGCCCACGACGTCCATCAGCCGCGCAGCCTCGGCCAGCGCATCGGCGCGGGACGTGCCATAGTTCAGCGGCCCCTCGATCAGGCTTGCGGCGATCGTCCAGCGCGGGTTCAGTGACCGCATGGGGTCCTGAAAGACCACCTGCAGCTTCTTGCGATGCGGGCGCAGCGCCGCGCGCGACAGGCCGGCGATATCGCTGCCGTCCAGCATGATGCGCCCCGAACTGGGATCGATCAGCCGCATTATGCAGCGCGCCACCGTGGACTTGCCGGACCCGGACTCGCCCACGATGCCAAGCGTGCGGCCTCGCGACAGGGTGAAGCCCACGTCTTTCGCCGCATGCGCCTGCGGCAGCTTTCGCAGGATGCCGCCACCGCCATAAATTTTGTTCAGCCGCTCGACACGCAGGACCGCGTCGTCGGCCTCGGGACGCGCGGGCCGTGGGGACAGGCTGGGGACCGCCTTCAGCAGTTGGCGCGTATACTCGGCGCGCGGCTGGCGCAGCAGGGCGTCCACCGGGCCGTGTTCGACGATCTCGCCCCGCTTCATGACATAGACGGTGTCGGCGATTTCGGCGACGACACCCATGTCATGGGTGATGAACAGGACCGCCGTCCCGTGGTTCTGCTGCAATTCGTCGATCAGCGCCAGGATCTGCTTTTGCGTGGTCACGTCCAGCGCGGTCGTGGGTTCGTCGGCGATCAGCAGCACCGGTTCCAGCACCAGCGCCATCGCAATCATGATGCGCTGACGCTGACCGCCTGACAGCTGGTGCGGATAGGACCGGAAGATGCGGTCCACGTCCGGCAGATGCACCTGCTCCATGATCGCCACGGCGCGGCGGCGTCGTTCGGCGGCGGGCAGATCGGTGTGCAGCTCCATCACCTCCATGATCTGGTCGCCGACGCGCAGCACCGGGTTCAGCGCGGTCATCGGCTCCTGAAAGATCATCGCGACGCGAGCCGCGCGCAGATCGCGCATCTGCGCCTGGCTGAGCGGCAAGAGGTCGCGGCCCTGCAGCTGGATCGAACCGCCCGCGACCTTCAGCGCCTGCGGCAGAAGGCCCATGATCGCCAGCGAGGTCACCGACTTGCCCGACCCGGATTCGCCGACCAGGCAGACGGTTTCCGAATGGCGGATTGTCACGTCGATGGACTTCAGCACCTTGAGGTTGCCCGGCGTCTCGGGCAGGCTGACGGTCAGGCCGCTGGTCTGCAGCACGACAGGCGCGTCGTTGTGGTTGCGTGTCTTGAACATCATTTCCCTACCCCGCCCGCTTCTTCAGTCGCGGGTCCAGCATGTCGCGGGCCGCGTCGCCCAAAAGGTTGATCGACAGGATGCAGAGCGACAACGCCAGCCCAGGATAGAGGATCAGCTCGGGCTTGATGCGGAAGAACAGCCGCCCCTCGGCCATGATGTTGCCCCAGGTGGGCGTCTCCGTGCTGACGCCGGCGCCCAGGAACGACAGGATCGCCTCCGTCAGGATGGCCGAGGCCAGGATGTATGTTCCCTGCACGATCAGCGGCGCCAGCGTATTCGGCACCAGGTGCCGGACCAGGATCTTCGGCATCGACGTGCCAAGCGCGATCGCGGCCTCGACATAGGGTTCCTCTCGAGCGGCCAGGACGACAGCCCGGACCAGCCGCACGACGCGCGGGATCTCGGGGATGGTGATGGCGGCGATGACCGATCCGACGGATGGCCCGTTCAGCGCCACCAGCGCGATTGCCAGCAGGATCGACGGAATCGCCATCAGCGCGTCCATCATCCGCATGATGATCGCGTCGGCCGTGCGGAAGAATCCGGCCACGACGCCGATCACCAGGCCGATCAGCACCGCGATGGCTGCCGTCGCGATGCCGATGATCAGCGACAGGCGCCCCCCGATCAGCACGCGGCTGAGGATGTCGCGCCCGAAATTGTCTGTTCCCAGTGGATGCCCCTCGATGGGGCCCTTCAGCCGCGCCAGAGGGTTCATCGTCAGCGGATCGTGCGGCGCGATCCAGGGCGACAACAGCGTCAGAAGGACGATCACGGCCAAAATCGCGGCGGCGATGCCGGTGCCGACGCCAAGCCGCGGCAGGCGCAGCCAGCGCAGGACCGGCTGCATGGCAGAGGTCGGTTGGGGTATCGCCATCAGTAACGGATCCTCGGATCGAAGAGGGAATAGCTGAGGTCGATGAGCAGGTTGACCAGCACATAGAGAAAGCTTGTCAGCAGGATCATCGCCTGGATCACCGGATAGTCTCGCGCCAGGATCGCATCGACCGTCAGGCGGCCGATGCCGGGGATGTTGAAGACCGTCTCGGTCACGACGACGCCGCCGATCAGCAGCGCGAAGCCGGTGCCGATGACGGTCAGGATCGGCACGGCAGCATTGCGCAGCGCGTGGCGAAAGAGGACGGTGCGTTCCGGCGCACCCTTGGCGCGGGCAGTGCGAATGTAATCCTCGCCCAGAACCTCCAGCATGTTGGCGCGGGTCATCCGGGCGATCAGCGCGACATAGATCGTGCTGAGTGTCAGCGCGGGCAGGATGGCGTTCGACAAGAACGCCCCCAGCCCCTGCGCCAAAGGCGTGTAGCCCTGCACCGGAAACCATCCCAGCTGCAGCGAGAACACCAAGATGAAGAGATAGCCCACAACGAAGACCGGGACCGAGAAACCCAGCACCGAAAATGTCATCACCGCATAGTCGGCGCCGCTGCGGTGCTTCCATGCGGCCAGCACCCCCATCGGCACCGCCAGCACGACCGAGATGATGATCGTCAGGATCGCAATCGAGAAGGTCGGCCCCACGCGATCCGCGATCATCGCCGATACCGGGGTGTTCGAGATCAGCGACACGCCCAGGTCCCCCTGCAGCAGCCGTCCGACCCAGGTCACGAACTGGATATGCAGCGGCTGGTTCAGGCCCATCGCCTCGCGGATGCGTTCAAGCTGTGCGGGCGTTGCCATGTCGCCCGCGATGATGGCCGCGGGATCGCCGGGCGTCAGGCGCAGCAGCAGGAAGACGAAGACGGCGACCAGCAACATCACCGGAATGACGGCAAGGCAGCGCCGCAGGATATACCCCAGCATCAGGTTCCTCCGAACGGAAAAGGCTGGGGCGGCAGGAACCGCCCCTGTCGCGTCACTGGGTCTTCTGCATGCCCCAGAAGACCGGCACGGGCGAATCGATCATGTCGGTGATCGTCGTCCGGCGCGCTTGCGGCAGCGTGTACTGCCCCAGCGGGATCAGCAGCCCATTGTCCAGCGCATGCGCCTGGATCTTCTGCGCAACCTCGACCTGGCCTTCGGCGCCGGGGGCGTCGATGAACCCTTCCTTGAGGCTCTCGATGGTTTCGTCGGTGGGCCAGCCGAACCAGGCGTCGTCGCCGCGGCCGTTCAGCATCGGATTCGAGATCGGGTTCGAGATCTCGGGCACCATCCAGTTGGTGATGAAGACGTTCCAGCCCCCTTCGGCCGGGGCCGCCTGGCTGGCGCGGCGGGTCACTAGCGTCTGCCAGTCCATCGGCTGCAGCTCGACCTCGAAACCCGCCTCGCGCAGCATCTGCGACACGACGACCGGCTGCGTGGCCAGTGCGACCATGTCCGTGGGCGCCATCAGCACCACCGGGGTGCCGTCGTAGCCGGCCTCCTCGAGCTGCGCGCGCGCCGCTTCGGCGCCGCTCCCTTGCGTCAGCGTGTCGGCGCCCGTCGTGTCCTCCAGCGGGGTTCCGCAACCCAGAATGGCGCCGCAGACCTGATAATATTCCGGGTTGCCGACCATCGCGGCCAGCACGGGTTCCTGCTGGATCGCCTTAAGCGCGGCCTGCCGGACCTGCTGGTTGTCGAAGGGCGGGTGCAGGAAGTTCATTCGCACCATCGTCTGCATGCCGGTCGGTTCGCGCTTTTCGACGACGATGTTCGGATCGCCCTCCAGCAGCGGGATCAGGTCGACCTGCATCGCCTCGATATAGTCGATCTCTCCGCCGGACAGGGCGTTCACCGCGGTCTGGACGTCCGGCATGTTGACCCATTCGACGCGGTCGATGTTCACCACCTTGCCGCCGGCCATCCAGTCGACGGGCTCTTCCCGGGGAACATATTCGTCGAACTTCTCATAGACGACCATCAGGCCGGGCTGGAACTCGTCCTCGACGAAGCGGAAGGGACCCGAGCCGACATATTCGGTGATCGCCTCGTCGGCCGAGGTTTCGGCGATGCGGGCGGGCATGATGAAGGGCGGGATGGCCGACTGCTTGGACAGCACGTCCAGCATCGGAACAAAAGGCTCGGTCAGCGTCCAGGTGATCGTCTTGTCGTCCGTCGCTTCCAGGCTGGCGGTGCGGTCCATGATGACCTGACCGCCAGCATCCTTCTGGGCCCACCGCTTCAGCGACGCGACCGCATCGGCCGCCGTCACGGGTGCCTCGTCATGGAAGGTCAGGCCGTCGCGCAGCGTGAAGGTATAGGTCAGCTGATCATCCGAGATGGTCCAGTCGGCCATTTGCGGCTGGGGCTGAAAGTCCGAATCCTGCGCGATCAGCACGTCGTAGATCATGTAGGCATGGTTGCGCGTGATATGCGCCGTGGTGATGATCGGGTCCAGCACGCGCAGGCCCGAATGCATCACGGCCTTGACGGTCGTATCAGCCCAGGCAGCGCCGGTCAGCATGGTCGAGGCGAGAAGGGTCGCGGTCAGTCGGTTGAACATGGTGTCCTCTCTGTTGATGCGAGACGCAGGCCGATCTTGGCGTCGGCTTTGCGCTCTGGGTCGAATGCCGGCCCGCATGGCTCCAGCCGGAGGCCGGGACGCAGGTGGCGGAAGGGCAGGCTTGCGGGGCTGACCGGCATGGGACCGGGCGCGACGCAGGTCAGGATACGGTGGGCGATGGGCGCAAAGTCGGCGCGGAAATGGACCGAGCTCTTGACCACCAGGATTGCCTGGGCCTCGGGTTCGATGCCCAGGAAGCGGAACATCTCGCGGTCGGCCATCTGCGCCTTTTCGGAAGCCACCGCGACGCGAACGCCGCCGATCCGCAGGCAGGCGCAGGGACCCAGCTGCAGATGCGCGCCGCCGTAATAGGGGCCGGTGGCATGGCAATGTCCGTCGGACAGCTTCTCGACCAGGAAGGTGGCGGTGAAGGGTTCGTCGTCGGCGATGCCGGATCGACCGCCGAGCGATATCTGGATGGTCGCACCCTCGCCTGCGGCGTGGGCGGCGGCTGCAGCTTCCGGGTCCGTCAGAAGACCGATGGCCGCATCGGTGGCGCGTGCCTCGACCAGCGCGCGCAGCATGCCGGTCGTGTCAGAGTCGCCGCCCGCGCCGGGGTTGTCCTGCGTGTCGGCAAGGATCACCGGACGGTCGGCGGTCAATGCCAGACGCTGCGCCTCGGCGACACCGTCGCTGGCAAGCCACGACTGGCCGCAGAACGAGGGTTCGGCATCGCGCACGGCCCGCGCCATGCGCTCGGCCCATGCGTCCGCCTTTGACTGGCTGTCGGCATAGGCAACGACCGAGGGCCTGCAGTCGACGAAATCGGCGGCAGGGAAGCCCATGAAGAAGGACAGGCAGACGTCGTCGTCATCTGTCGCGGCCACCAGTCGATAGAGGCTCGCCGCAGGCTCCTCCATCGTCGACTGCCATGCAATGGGGATCAGGAAGTCCAGCTGGCGAAAGGCCTTGAAGTTCTGGCCGCCCGCCAGAAGACGGTCCAGTTCGACGGCGGCACGCTGGCCAGTCGCCGCCATGTCGACATGCGGATAGGTGCGGAACCCCATGACGCGGTTCGCCATGTCGATCATGCGGGGGCTGATGTTGCCGTGAAGGTCCAGCGCCGCAACCACCGGAACGTCTTGACCGACGGCCCGGCGCACGCGGTCCAAGATCTCGCCTTCGCCATCAGGATGGCCATCCGCCACCATTGCCCCGTGCAGGTCGAGGAACACACCGTCCAGCCGCCCCGCATCGCGCAGTCCGCAGACGATCTCTTCCACGATCGCCTCGAAACACTCCGACGTCACGGGTGCCGAGGGCACGGCACCCGCCCATACCAGCGGCACAAGATCCCAGCCTTGGGCACGGGCATGAGTGATGGCGCCTGCGATTGGCAGGTTCACGTCCCGCGCCCTTTGCAGGATCTGCGACCCGCGCGACAGGGGAAGATAGCCGCCGCCCTGTTCGAACGCCGCCATGTCGGCGGGACTGGGGGCAAAGGAATTGCTCTCGTGGACGAAGCCGGCAACGGCAATTCGCAGGGGCGGGTCTTGTCGCGAGCGGTTCAGCAAGGTATTGCCATCCGATACGGCTGCATTGCAAGACGAATGTATTGAGGCGAAAAGTCAGATGTCAATGCCGGAGAACGCCATGCCCGGTGAAAGTCCGCCCGAAGACCCTGCGCCCGGGACGGACCCGCTTTTCGTGCAGTCGCTTGCCCGCGGAATGGGCGTGCTGGAGTCGTTCAAGGGCGCCGAGGGAGCCTTGTCGCTGAACCAGATCGCGACGCGGGCGGGGCTGACCCGAAGCGCCGCGCAGCGCCTGGTGCACACGTTCCGCAAGCTGGGCTATCTTAGGATGGCCGAGGACGGCCGCGGCTTTCGTCTGGACCTGCCGATCCTGGACCTGACGCACGACTATCTGCGGCTGAACCCGCTGGTGCGCCGGGCCAACCCGATCCTGCTGGAACTGCGCCGCAACGTGCGCGAACGCGTGGACCTATCGCTGTTCGACGGCCAGCGGATGGTCTATGCCGCACGGATGCAGAGCAAGCGCGAGACGTTCTTTGCCACATTGGTGGGCAACAGCGTGCCGACGGTCTGCACCTCGGGCGGATGGGCGGTGCTGGCGATGCTGCCCCAGGCAGAGGTTGACGCGATCCTGGCGCAGGCCGACTTCCGCCAGCTGACACCCAGAACGATCACGGACCCGGCCGTCATCCGCGACCAGATCGCGCTGACGCGCCAGAATGGACACGCCCTGGCGACCGAGCAGATCCTGATGGGCGAAGTGGCGCTTGGCGTCGCGATTCCCGATTCGTCGGGTCGACCCGTCGCGGCCATCCACATCGCCGCCTCTCTGGCAGAATGGGAACCCGAGGAATTTCGCCGCCGAATCGCGCCGCTTGCGGCCGAGGCCGTGCGCAGCATCGTCGCCGGCTGATCGCCAGAGGGACCGGCACGGGTCGACGCGGGAACGGATACCGTCTCGCAGGGCTTCTATCGGTCTGGAAACTTGGGCCGACAGCGGCGACAGTCGCCGAAAGCAGGGCAGGACGACACCATGACCGAAATCTCGCGCCGCAAGTCGGATCATCTGCGCATCGTGACCGAGGGGCGTGGCAGGCAGGACAGTCTGCACTCGGGCTTTGACGGCGTCAGGTTCCTGCACGACGCCCTGCCCGAGATCGACCTCGACAGGGTCGATTGCACGACCCGGTTCCTTGGCCGGGACATGGCAGCGCCGCTTCTCGTCTCGGCCATGACCGGCGGTCCCGAAGAGGCCGAGCGGATCAACCGGCACATCGCCGAGGCGTGCAACCACCTTGGCATCGCCCTGTCCGTCGGCTCGCAGCGCATCGCGGTCGAATCCGGCGCGCGGGGCGGGCTGGGACGGCAGATTCGCGAAACAGCCCCCGCCATCCCGGTCCTGGGCAATATCGGCGCCGTCCAACTGAACTATGGCTTCGGCGTGGCCGAGGCGCAGCGGGCGGTGGACATGATCGGGGCCGACGCGCTGGTCCTGCACCTCAACCCGCTGCAAGAGGCGATCCAGGAAGGGGGCGACCGCAACTTTGCGTCGCTTCTGCCCCGGATCGAGGAGCTGGCCCGCGCCCTGCCCGTCCCACTTGGCGTCAAGGAGGTCGGTGCGGGTCTTTCGGCGGGCGTCGCCCGGCGGCTTCTGGATGCGGGCGTCACGATCTTGGATATCGCCGGCGCGGGCGGCACCAGCTGGGCGCGGGTCGAGGCAGAGCGCGGGCACGCCCGCCTGCAGTCCTTGGCCGCGCCCTTCCACGACTGGGGCATTCCCACCGCGGACGCACTTCGCGCAGTGGCACCGCTGATCGGCGACGGGCAGAGCCTGATCGGCTCTGGCGGGGTGCGTCACGGCCTGGACGTCGCCCGCGCCCTCAGGCTGGGCGCTGATCTGGCGGGGCAGGCCGCGGGCGCCCTGCCAGCCGCCCGCGACGGTGCTGAGGCACTGGTCGACCACTTTACGGACGTGATCGCGCAATTGCGGATTGCGATGTTCTGCACCGGCTCGTCCGACCTCGGCGCGCTGCGGCAGGCGCCCCTGCTGCAACCCGAACCCGGTGGCCATTGGTCGCAACCGGCGGGACTGGAAGAGGACCGGACAGAGGGCTAGGCTGTCACCATGCGACGCAGGAGTTTCGGATGACCGGACGCACGCTCGGCAAACCTGGCGACACGATCGTCAACCTCGGCCTGTGTGCCGCGATCGTCTTGTGCTGGCTGGCGCTGCATGTCTTCACGCTGTGGTCGCTGGACGCGCCCGCGCATCCGTGGCTGGCGGTCCTGTGCCTGGCCGGGCTGACGTGGCTGTCGGTCGGCCTGTTCATCATCGCGCATGACGCGATGCATGGTTCGATCGTGCCGGGACGGACGCGGATGAACGCCGCGATCGGGCAGTTGGCGCTGTGGCTCTATGCAGGATTTTCCTGGCGCAAGCTGATCGCCAAGCACATGGCGCATCACAGACATGCCGGCACCGACGACGACCCGGACTTCGACCACGGCGGGCCGGTCCGCTGGTACGGCAGTTTCGTCGCCACCTATTTCGGCTGGCGCGAGGGACTGCTGCTGCCGGTGATCGTGACGACCTATGCGCTGATCCTGGGCGACCGCTGGATATATGTCGTCTTCTGGCCGGTGCCTGCGATACTGGCGTCGATCCAGCTGTTCGTCTTCGGGACCTGGCTGCCCCACCGTCCCGGGCATGACGCCTTTCCCGACCGTCATAACGCCCGCTCGACCGGGATCGGCGACCCGCTGTCGCTGCTGACCTGCTTTCACTTCGGCGGCTATCACCACGAACATCACCTGCACCCGCATGTGCCGTGGTGGCGCCTGCCCCGCACCCGCAAATCCGGAGGCCGCGCATGACGCAGTTCCTCATCGTCGTCGCAACCGTCCTGGTGATGGAGCTGACAGCCTATTCCGTCCACCGCTGGATCATGCACGGCCCCCTGGGCTGGGGCTGGCACAAGTCCCACCATGAGGAACACGACCACGCGCTGGAAAAGAACGACCTCTACGGCGTCGTCTTCGCAGTGCTCGCCACCATCCTGTTCACGGTGGGTGCGGTCTGGTGGCCGGTCCTGTGGTGGGTCGCGCTTGGCATGACGGTCTACGGGCTGATCTACTTCATCCTGCACGACGGTCTGGTTCATCAGCGCTGGCCGTTCCGCTATATCCCCCGACGCGGCTATTTCCGCAGGCTCTACCAGGCGCACCGGCTGCATCACGCGGTCGAGGGGCGGGACCACTGCGTCAGTTTCGGCTTCATCTATGCACCGCCGGTGGACAAGCTGAAGAAGGACCTCAAGCGGTCGGGCGTGCTGCGCCCCGACGCCGAGCGGTCGTCCTGATGGGCCGTGCCGCATGAGCCACGATGTCGTGCTGGCGGGCGCCGGCCTTGCCAACGGCCTGATCGCGCTGGCGCTGCGCAAGGCGCGGCCCGACCTGCGCGTCCTGCTGCTGGACCAGGCGTCGGGGGCATCGGACGGCCATACCTGGTCCTGCCACGACACCGACCTTCAGCCGCGCTGGCTGGACCTGCTGCGGCCGATCCGACGTGCCAGCTGGCCCGATCAGGAGGTCAGCTTCCCCGATCATGCCCGCCGAATGCGCACGGGCTATGGCTCGCTGGACGGTGGCGGGCTGATGCGGGCGGTGTCCGAGGCCGGGGCCGAGATCCGCTGGAACGGACCGGTGTCGTCCATCGACGCCAATGCGGCAACCGTCGGGGACGAGCGTCTTGCTGCGCCCTGCGTGATCGACGGGCGTGGCGCCCAGCCCTCGGCCCATCTGGCGGTGGGCTTTCAGAAATTCGTCGGCATCGAGATCGAGACCGAGAGCCCGCATGGCGTCCGGCGCCCGATGATCATGGACGCGACCGTTCCCCAGCAGGACGGCTATCGCTTCATCTACCTGCTGCCCTTTTCCCCGACCCGCATCCTGATCGAGGACACGCGCTATAGCGACGGCGGCGATCTGGACGATGAACGCCTGGCGCGGGCGTCGCACGACTATGCCCGCGCACGCGGCTGGACGGGACAGGAGGTTCGTCGCGAACGCGGCATCCTGCCCATCGCGCTGGCCCATGATGCAGCCGCGTTCTGGGCGGATCACGCGGCGGGTGCGGTTCCAGTGGGCCTTCGCGCCGGCTTCTTCCATCCGGTCACCGGCTATTCGCTGCCCTATGCGGCGCAGATCGCCGATGTCGTCGCGGATCTTGCGCGGCAGGACCGGCTGACGACGGACCACCTGCGCAGCGCGCTGCGCGACTTCGCCATCTTCCGCGCCCGGCAGGACCGGTTTCTGCGGCTGCTGAACCGGATGCTGTTCCGCGGCTGCCCGCCAGACCGCCGCTACACGCTACTCCAGCGCTTCTATCGCATGCCCGAGGGTCTGATCGAGCGCTTCTATGCCGGTCGCCTGACGCGCGTCGACCAGCTGCGCATCGTCACTGGCAAGCCCCCTATCCCGCTGAGTAAGGCCATCCGCTGCCTGCCAGAGCGGCCCCTTCTGCAGGAGAATGCATGACCGCCAGGACCGCCATCGTCATCGGCGCAGGGTTTGGCGGGCTGGCCCTGGCCATCCGCCTGCAATCCGCCGGGATCGCCACGACCTTGGTCGAGGCCCGCGACAAGCCGGGCGGTCGCGCCTATGTCTGGCACGACCAGGGCCATGTCTTCGATGCAGGGCCGACGGTCATCACGGACCCCGATGCACTGCGCGAGCTGTGGGCATTGTCGGGCCAGGACATGGCCCGCGACGTCACGCTGATGCCCGTGTCGCCATTCTATCGGCTGCAATGGGCGGACGGAAAGGTCTTCGAATATGTCAACGACGGCGAACGGCTGGAGGAGCAGATCGGCGCCTTCAACCCCGACGACCTGGAGGGGTACCGCAAGTTCCACGACTATGCCGAGGCGGTCTATCAGGAGGGTTACCTCAAGCTGGGCACGACGCCGTTCCTGAAGCTGGGCCAGATGCTGAACGCCGCCCCTGCCCTGATCAAGCTGGAGGCCTATCGGTCCGTCCACAGCGTCGTGGCGCGTTTCATCAAGGACCCGCACCTGCGGCAGGCGTTTTCGTTCCACACGCTGCTGGTGGGCGGCAATCCCTTCTCGACCAGCGCGATCTATGCCCTGATCCACGCGCTGGAGCGTCGCGGCGGCGTCTGGTTCGCCAAGGGCGGCACCAACCAGCTGGTCGCCGGCATGGTCGCGCTGTTCGAACGCTTGGGCGGGCAGATGATGCTGAACGCAAGGGTCGCCCGGATCGATACCGACGGGCCGCGCACCACGGGCGTGACGCTGCAGGATGGCCGCATGCTCTCCGCCGACATGGTCGCCAGCAACGGCGATGTCATGCACAACTATCGCGATCTTCTGGGCCACACGCGGCGCGGGCGCACCAAGGCGGCGATTCTTGGCAAGCAGCGGTGGTCGATGTCGCTCTTTGTGCTGCATTTCGGCCTGTCGAAGATGCCCGAGGGGCTGGCCCATCACAGCGTCCTCTTCGGGCCGCGCTACAAGGAACTGGTAAACGAGATCTTCAAGGGGCCCAGGCTGGCCGACGACTTCTCGCTCTACCTTCATTCGCCCTGCGTGACCGACCCCAGCCTGGCGCCGCCGGGCGGGTCCACGCATTACGTGCTGGCCCCGGTGCCGCATCTGGGCCGGGCCGACATCGACTGGGACCGCATCGGGCCGGCCTACGCCGACAAGATCCTGGCCAGCCTCGAGGAGCGCATGATCCCCGACCTGCGCAAGAACCTGACGGTCCGGCGCATCTTTTCCCCTGCCGACTTCAAATCGGAACTGTCGGCACATCACGGAAGCGCCTTTTCGGTCGAACCGATCCTGGCGCAGTCGGCTTGGTTCAGGCCGCACAACCGCGACCGCAGCATCCGCAACTTCTACATCGTCGGCGCAGGCACTCATCCGGGCGCTGGCATTCCCGGCGTCGTCGGCAGCGCGAAGGCGACGGCTCAGGTCATGCTGGCAGACGCGGCCGTCGCATGAGCGAGCTGGTCCAGACCTCGCACGAAGCCATCGCCAAGGGGTCGCAAAGCTTTGCCGCCGCTGCGAAGCTGATGCCGCCGGGCATCCGCGAGGATACTGTGATGCTCTATGCCTGGTGCCGGTATGCGGATGACGTCATCGACGGGCAGGTTCTGGGTGACCGTCCCGAACTGATCGACGACCCGCAGGCGCGGCTCGAGGATCTGCGCCGCCAGACCCTCGAGGCGCTTCACGACGAGGCCGAGGTGACGCCGCCCTTCGCCGCCCTGCGCGCGGTGGCACGACGGCACGACTTTCCGGACCGCTGGCCGCTGGACCTGATCGACGGCTTTGCGATGGACGTCCAGGCGCGCGACTATCGGACGCTGGACGATGTCCTGGACTATTCCTACCACGTCGCCGGCGTGGTGGGGGTGATGATGGCGCGGGTGATGGGCGTCAGGGACAGCGCCGTACTGGATCGCGCCTGCGACCTGGGGCTGGCCTTCCAGCTGACAAACATCGCGCGCGACGTCATTGATGACGCTGCCATCGGCCGCTGCTACCTGCCGTCGGACTGGCTGGACCAGGCGCAGGCGCGGGTCGACGGCCCCATCCCCTCGCCCGCGCTTTACGGGGTCATCATCCGACTTCTGGACGCGGCCGAGCCCTACTACGCCTCGTCCCGGCTGGGACTAGCCGCCCTGCCGCCGCGCTGCGCGTGGTCCATTGCCGCGGCCTTGCGGATCTATCACGCGATCGGCATGCGCATCCGACGCGGCGGCCCCGCGGCCTATCGCCAAAGGATCAGCACGTCGAAGGCCGCGAAGATCAGGCTGGTGGCGCGTGGCGGCTTTGATACCGCATCATCGCGCCTGATCCGGCACGGGGCGCCGCGTGCCGGTCTGTGGACGCGACCGCACGGGCGGTGATCCGTCAGGCGCTGTTGCGCACCGCGTAGGGCAGCACCCGTTCCAGCAGCGCCGCGATTTCCGGCGCGCGCAGGCGGCGATGGTTCAGCATCGCGTCCAGCTGCGCGCGGCTCGCCTCGTAATGCCTTGAGACGTGCTGCATGTCCCCGACCGCCAGCAGCCCCCGCGCCGGACCGTTCGCGGGACGGTCGCGACCGGTGCTCTTGCCGATGGCGTCGGGCGTGCCGATGACGTCCAGAAGGTCGTCATAGGACTGGAACACGCGACCCAGCTGCCGGCCGAAGGCCACGACCTGCGCCCGCTCTTCCTCGTCAAAGTCCTGGATCACGGCCAGCATCTCCAGGCCCGCCACAAACAGCACGCCCGTCTTCAGGTCCTGCTCCAGCTCGATCCCGGGCCGGTCCTTGTCGCCGTGAAGGTCAAGATCCTGTCCCGCGCACAGGCCCGCAGGTCCAAGCGCGTCGCTGAGGATCCGCACCAGCGTCGCGCGCACCGGCGCCGAGGCGCCCCGTGCCGCGGCCAGCACCGACATTGCCTCGGTGATCAGCGCGATGCCTGCCAGCAGCGCCCGGCTTTCCCCATGCGCCACGTGCGTCGCCGGTTGTCCACGGCGCAGGGTGGCATTGTCCATGCAGGGCATGTCGTCGAAGATCAGCGAGGCGGCATGCACCATCTCGACCGCGGCGGCCGCGTCGACCAGCGCATCGCTGACATTGCCCGAGGCATCCGCAGCCAGCAGCAGCAGCATGCCGCGGAATCGCTTGCCAGGCGACAGTGCCGCATGCTGCATGGCCGTGCCGAGGGGGGTCGACACCGTGCCGAAACGCTCGGCGATCTGTTGCAGGCGCGTGTGGATCAGGTTCTGTAGTAACGGGTTGACGTCTCGTCTCATCCGGGCCTTCGCGCTTGGGTTCCTGTCGTGATCTCTTGCCAAACCGCCAGGCCCCCGCCCTGTCGTCCGCAATCGTTCCCTCTGCAGTCATGGTGGAGTGGTTCACCGCCGATTGCGAGGATTTTCAATCGCGACCCTGGGTCGCGCGGCAATATGTCCGGTCCGGGCCGCATCTGGCCATCATGCCGCGACCCTGCCCGGGGCTGCAAGGGTCCGCGCCGAACCTTGTCGGGACGCGATGATGAAGCCTGTACAAAACGACAGGGCCAAATCGGATCTTTTTCGGCGCATCATGGTGAAGGGCCACGCAAGCGGCCCGCCTGTTTCAATGACGTGGCCCGGCCAGCGAACGCGGCGTTGCAGCCAAGCCCGCCGGTCGAGCGAAAAGGAATTACCCAGTGACCCGGTACCTTGTTATTCTCACCATCCTCGCGACCGCCGCCTGCGCACCGAAGCCCACACCCCACGTGGAATGTTCATCCTTCGGCTGCACGAGCAGCTTTGTCGAATACACGCCCTGACGTGGCGCGGTCGATCCGTCAGCCCAGCCTGTAGTTCGGCGATTCGCGCGTGATCTGCACGTCGTGGACGTGGTCATCTTTTTGCTGATGCACATTGTATTTTTTCATATTTTTTACTCCGCTGCATCAGCTCGCATCAGTCGCGCTGCGTCTGAACGCAGGTCTACGCTCGTGAACGGCTGGATGGAAGGCCACCATTCGCGCTCCAGGACGTCGGCAACCTCGAGCACGGGACCGAGCTTCATTCGCTTGTATAGATCGGTCGTCGGACTGCCCTCTTCGAAGAGCCGGCGCCTTGTTCGGTTCGTGATCTCAAAGTGGCCCATGACCGCACTGATGGCCGCATCACTGACCCGCTCATCCAGCCAGTCCGGAAACGTCCGTCGTATCGAATACCAGTTGACGTTGCCTTCTGGCGTCGGTTCGAGAAGCTTCCGCTTAACTTGATCTGGCGTCCGATTCTTGATGCCCCTTGCGACGACCCTCTGAATGATCTGCGTCCAGTTTCTTGAGCCCTCCGCCAACGGCTCCTTTCCCGCATAGATTAGGAAGTCGTTGCCATGCTGCGCTATCAACCGGACGAGAATCCTGTGCATTGGTCCGGTGATGGGGACGATTGGTGTGAGCTTTCGTCGATTGGTGTCGACAAAACCCTCTCCCAGCAGGTCGATGATGCCGAGGTCCAGGCTGACCTTCTTCCCCTTCATGTCGGCCACCGCGCCAACGCGGCCACCACAGCCCAGATCCAGAAGCAGCAGATCGAGGATGTGAGGACGGCGGCACGCATCAATCAGGAGACCGATCTCCTCGAAGCTGACGTAGCGCCCCTTCGGATCGCGATCCTCGGGCGCCGTGAGTCCGACGATGAATGGGATCTTCGGCGGGTTGTGGATCGTCAGGCCATCGCTCTTTGCCAAAGCACATGCTTCCGCAGCGCTCCCGACGATGTCCGCAATTGTGTTGGGATGCAGGCGCGGCTTGCCATCCGAGGTCAGGGTCTTGAGTTTAGACTTCGTGTTCTCGGGACGTATCCGGCCCTCCTCCATGCCCAACACCAAGGCGCGCAAGGCTGGCCCCATTTTTGACATTCTGACGGACCAAAGATGGGGTTTGTAGTAGAGTTCCCGCCGGTTCTCGAGAAGCCGAAACCGCTCGCTGGCGAGCCGCTTTCGCTTATCTTGCTCATAACCAAGCCAGATTTCGCCAAAGGTTGGATCGTCACCACTACCGGGGCGGATCGCTTCGGTGCGATCCATGTGAAGCTTCGCGCGCTCACGTGCAAGCTTTCTGGCCTGCTCGACCTCAGTTGCTTGCAACCGCTCGGACTGAGTCTTTTTGGTGTGTGGGTTCCACCACCGCAGATAAAACGCCCCTCGGTTTATGGCGATGGTGAACCGACCAAATTTTTCCACCTTTTCCATGCATCAGTGTTCCCGTGAATTTCCTTTGGGATAGCAGATGCATCAGCCGTAGAGCAAGTCGACGACGTCGTAAGCAGGGGTCCTCGTCACACGATACTTATGCGCCTTCGTTGGCGGCGGAGGAGCTACTGCTGCGGTGCGGCGAGCTTGGAGGTAGGTATCGAGGTCGGAACGCAGGTAAAGTATTCGGCCATCCCGGATGAACGCGATCTGACCGTCGCGACGACGACGCTTCAACGTCTTCGTGCTGCACCGCAGATACTCAGCGGCCTCTGGCTCTGTCATGACCTCGTTCATGGCCATGACATCCGACCGATGAAAAAATCCGAGAGCCGGATTGGATCACAGTTTCGTGAGGTTGTTTCCGGCGGTGTTGGTTGTGCCGACGCGTGCGGAGGAAGACCTCATTGAGCGCCTTGCTTGAGCGTGTCTGCAATGTATCCGCGCACGGCATCCAGCTTGCTGCGGCAATCCTCGCCGGCCTCTGAGAGATCGAGAACATACGCCGCAACATCGGCTTGGGTTATCGCCCCTGAGGGCGGCACAGGAGCGCCATGGCAACGCAGGAGAGCCGCCGGCGGGCTGACGGGCGTCGGAATGCGAACAACGCGCTCCTGGTTCTCCACCCTGGCGCATGCGGCAAGGGATGCCGCAATGAGGAGCAGGACTGCTCGGATCATCTCAGGGCCTCCAGTGCGGCACCCAGAACGGGCGCGACCTCTCCATCATCAAGACCGGCCAGGCTCTCTCTGGCGTCTCGATACCGGACCTGCATCTCTGTCTGTCTTTCGAGTTCGGCTTCGACGGCGGCGATGGCCTGGACCTGCCGCTCGATTGCGGCGTCGGCTTCATCTTTCACCGTCTGGATCTGGGCGGCGGCGTTGGTCAGCTCCTGTTCGAGGCGGACAAGCTCACGATCCTGGCTTCGGAGATCCGACCGCATATCGAGAAACAGCCAGGCGACCCCGGCCAGGGCGAGCCAGGGGGTGAGTTTCAGGACGCGGAGTGCGGTGGTGATCATGTCAGGGTGCCTTTCGATGCGGAGGCGATAGCGCGGTTTTCGACGGCGGCCCCGAACAGATAGGACATGAGGGTCGGGACATAGACGGCAGTGTTTGCCGTCAGAGTTGCCGCAACGCCGTCCCAAGCCGCTTGATCGGGATCACAGAGCCCCACAAAGGCCGCTGCGGTGAGCAGTAGGGCGGCACCATAGATCCAGCGACAAAATGCCAATGTCAGGGCGACCTGGCGGCGACGATTTTCCCAGGAGAAGCCTTGGATCTCACCGCTCGCTGGCATCGAGTTTGGCCTTCATCGAAGCGACGAGGCGGTGGATCTCGTGGATCATCGTGCCCTGCCCGTCGATTTTGGTTTCCAAGTTCGAGACCACGCGGTTGAACTCTTCGCGCTGAACGTAGCTGCGAGAGCTGGCCAGCTCATGCTCGTGCTGCTTAGCTGCGAGTGCGTCCAATTTGGCATCCAAGTCCTTCAGACCACCAGTGCACCGGCTCTCATTGCCGTCGATCCGCCGCCAGAGCAGCGCGAGCCCGCCCCCTATGACGGCCATAGCGACCGGCACCAGAACCTTGAAAACATCCCACAGGTCTGGCGACGCAGCCGCATCCGACATGATCTAACCCCTCACACCCTTTATCAGGATGTAGGGTCTTGAATGATTTTTCTTGCACGTTGGAGCCAGCGACATACGGTCGAGGAATCTACTCCCGCCAGGGCGGCGATCTCGGGGCTGGTCATGCCTTGAAGGCGACTGATGAGTGCCTCACGGTGCCGAGAGTCCTTGATCCGGTCCAGCCAGCCTTGCAGGGCGCGGTCCGCGTCGGCCTGTTCGATCAGGTCGGGGCCGTGGGCGGTGTCGATGTCGTCGTAGGGGTGCTCCTCCACGAAGTCGCGATATGCCTTCCGACGTGCCCGCTCCGTGCGAGCATAATCCCGCATCCGGCCCTTCATCCTGGCCCCGGCATAGGTCGCGAAGCTCAGGCCGCGCTGCGGGTCGAACAAGTCGATCGTGAGCCAATAGGCTTCCATGGCGCGGGATTCCACTTCATGGGCATCGAGATCCGGGTGGCGCCGGACGAAAGCCCGCACTGTCTTCTCCGCGAACGGGAGAAAATCACGCAGCAGCTTGTTGCTGTCTCGGGTGGAGAGCGTCATTCGAAGGCCCTCTCGGCGTCATAGCGGAGTTGGGCGCCCGCGGCACGTGCCTGGCGGAGCTGCTGGGCATAGCCGCCCTCACCCCACCCTTCCATGATCTGATCGTAGGAAAACTGCTGGATGAGCGCGTTGCCGTCCGCCACCTCGGTCAGAAGCGACAAGCCCGACCACTCGAAGGGCCCGCAACGATGCGGAGGCATGAAGCAACCGGCCATGTAGGCCATCATGGCCCCGTCCTTGCCGACCGGCTTGCGATCGTAGCCCACCGTGTGGGTGTGGGCGAAGACAAGGCTCTTGCCCCACTTGTTGAGCGCTTGCGCGATCCCGACCGGCTGCCGCGAGTTCCCTGTCGGAAAGTTGTGAGAGAAGTCGATCCCGCCGATGGTGACAACCTCGCGGAAGTCGTAGCATTCCAGCCCATTGTCTTCGCTGATCTCGTGAAGCAGGAACGTCCCGATCAAGCCATCGAGTTCGGGGATGTTCTCAGGCACCCGGTCGAGCCATCCGCAGTGGTTGCCAAGGAGCTGGATACCCCGAGGCGTGTAGACGCGCTCGCGATGCCTACTCCGATTGATGTGGCGCTCGTTCGCTCGATGGATCGGAGCCCACATCGCCCGCTGCATCTCCCGGAAGCAGGCCAAGTCCTCGCGGATGCGCTTGCGCTCGTGAGATCGGCTGCCGCCAGCACCGCCCACGGATTTCGCGCCAGCCCATTTGCTGACGGACTGCATGTCGACCAGGTCGCCCATGTGGATGATCACGTCCGGACGCTTGTCGAGCGCGAACCGCCCGACAGCGCCGGCGCGGTCCGTGTCATCGAAGCTTTCGTTAGGCCGGAAGTGAGTGTCCGGCACGACGAGGATCGATAGGGATTGCGCCCCGCTTCGAAACTGCTCCGCTCGCCTGTTCTGCTTCATGGCCCGACCTGCATGTTTTTTCATTCATACAGGGAAGATAGGACCCGGAAAGCCTACCCAAAAACAATCAGCCCGGAGAACTGATTTCCGCGTCGATGATCGGGTCCGGGAACTGCCCGGATACCTCCCAGGCCGTCGCGCCAGCATCCAGGAAAGACAGGCTCTTCCAGCCAGCCTTGTAGACAAAGAGTCGCCCCGACGGGGCCGCCATCAGGCTCAGCCCCTCATGCGTCTTTTCCGGAGTCTCGAAGGCGGGAAGCTTCGGCATCTCGCGCCAAGTTTCGAGGTCGTCGCTCGCATGCACCATGCCGGACGGACTGACCTTGCAGTAGCTCGACAGCGGCTTCGACCAGACCAGCGCAGAGCCCGCTTCAACGACCGAGAGAACTCGGAATGTCAGGTCGTCGCCATCGATCTCGATCACAGCGCCATTTACACAGACCGCAAGCAAGCGATCTGTCCCGCCGATCAAGCGATCGACAACAAGGCCATCGAGCCCGACAAGCTGACCGCTCGGGGTATGGGCGCCCAAGGCCGAGGCTGCGAACCGTTCCCCCTTATCTGTGTGAGCGACATGCGTCGCCGCGATGCCGTAGTCCGCCACCTGAGAGACGACGCCCGCCTTGACGCGGAGAGCCCGGTCCCGATCAAGGATCGAGGTCGAGCCATCCGGGACGTTGCGCTCAATGGCGGCGATGTCCATGCTCGTCGCATCGAGGATTTCGAACAGCCGCACATTGTCGATGTAGACGTTGGCTGGCGTGCCCTCGCCGCGGATATAGACTTCAACCTCGTCGAGCGCGGCGGCCAGATCGGCCAGGACTTCGAGGTCCATCCACTGGACGTCTCCGGTCGCAGATGCTGAGACATCGATCCAGCGGGTGCCGCCTTGATGCTCAAAGAGCGGGGTCGGCAGGAGTCTCACCTCATTCCAGGGCGTGTCGGTGGTCGCGAAAATAATCCGCACCTGACTGACGTCGGTTAGGAGGACCGAGCAGGCTCCATTCACAACATTGGAGCGCGCGTCAGTGTAGGCACGGCCCTCATAGTTGCGAGTTCCCATTTTCAGCTCAGTCCCCTCAGCCGGACGGATCTCGACGCCAGCGACCTTCTCGATGTAGGCACCGCGACCAGAGTCCATGTTATTAAGGGAAAAGCCGCCACTCACGGGAGCAGGCTCTTTCGTGTCGTTGAACCGGAAGTTCAGCCTCATGACCATATCCCAGTAGCGAGACCGAATGCCTCCTGCGGGGCCGCGCGCGCCGGTCGGGTCAGCGTTCATTGAATGCACACCCGAAATGTAGCTCTCCAGCAGCCAAGCCGCCTCAACCTCGCGGCCGTTGATTTGCGTCACATTGCGGACGACGCTCGGATATTTGTGCGTGCTGTAGCCGACGCCGACATTACCATCCCAGAGCAGAGCATCGAAGCCCGGCACCTCGGGCGCTTCGATCTCGCCGCGCAGGCCGATGGTCGCCGTCGCGCCGATTTCCGTGTAGGCTGCGCCGGTCAGCTTCAATTTCCGGGCACCCTCGGACAGCAACACCCGCTGCGAGATCTCGAAATTTCCAGAGTTGTCGCCCGTAACCCAGTCCCGTGTCAGGTAGCTCGTCGAGCCAAGACGCTGCGCCGGCTGTGTCGTCGAGCGGGTCCGGGGACTGTCGCCAGAGACGTAGTCCCAGCCGTTGGTATAGTCCTCGAAGTCGCCGTTCAGGATGGGAATCTCGACCTCGCTGACACCCAGTTCGCTGATGTCGAGCCAGGACGCCAGGTCGATGGAGCGGTAGACGGCGTTGGCAGTCGCAACGATGACCGGCGCCCCATTGGGTGCGGACAAGCCAAGCGGGGACGCCGGAGCGCCGCTGATATGCTTCCAGCCGTCGCCGCCATCCTCGGACAAGGAGACTGAGCCGTCATGCAAGACGACAAGCCGCTCGCCGGCGACCGGCGGCATATCTACGGGCGGTGTCTCCGGGAACTCCGGCGAGGGCACCAGCGGTAGATCGACTTCCGGGACATCTGGTGGCGTGATGTCCGGGTCGGCCAGGCCGTCGAGGTAGGACTGGATATCGTCGTAGTCGTAGATGTCGTCCCAGGCCTCCATGGGGATCTGAGGATACATCGGCGCCAGGCTGCGGGCGCCGTCGCGGATCGCGCGCCGCTCCAAAGCGGGAGACCCCTGCGAGGCCGTCTTGTCATATCGACCAGGGGCGCTCTCCCGATCAGATTTCGGGGCCTGATAAAGCGTGCGCGGATCGCGCTCGTGTGCCCGGATCAGGGCTGCCATCGTGCTCATTCGACGTCGACTCCATTTTCGATGGAAATAGTCCCGGCCTCGAACCGCACCGAATGCCCCAACCGCGAAGCGGTCGGCACAGGAGGCGCGTCAATCTCGACCCGGATCGAGATGTCATAGACATCCGGGGCCTGCTCGAGGGCGGCGAACTGAGCGTCGGCGAGGGGCGACACCCGGCCGGTCGCGGGATATTCCGCAGGGCCAAGCACCGGCGGCACGATGGCGGGCATGACGGGTTCGACCCACTCTGGACCACCTCGGCCGACCGCGCAGGCGATTTCGATATGCGCGACCGAATGGCCGTCTGCGATCTCGAATGCGTAATCGACGACCTTCCCTGCCGCGGGGGCGAAGCGCGGATCGGACATGGACACAGCGTCGTCGATCTGGAGGCCCAGAACATCTTCAAGTGGCACGGAAAAGCGCACCCGGACAGCTCGGGCGGCGTATTTGAGGCGCGCCTTGGCCCGCTCGATAGCATGACGCAAAGCGGCCTGCCCGCGCGCGGTCGCAAAGAAGCTTTCCGCGATCCGACCCTGAACAGGATCGAGCTTCTGCCACTGTGCCTCGATGAAGACATAGCCGCCAGTGTGCTCTTCGAGAGCTTGCCAGAGGTCGCCAGCATAGAAGACAATCTCGCCCACCTGGTAGCTCGCCGTCGGCTGCCAAGGGTCGATCTCGTCGCCCTCTCCGATGAGATCGCGCAGGTAAATCGTCTGCACCTCTTCGCCGGCCTCGGTGAGGTCCTGAATGTCCGCTTCGACCCGGACCGTCACTCGCTCTTCGCGGGCCTGCTTGCGCGGGTTGCGGAGGATGACGCGAGCAGTCGATGCAGGATGGATCAGCACGTCGCCGGAGTAGAGGGCGCTGTCATACTGGGCGGGGATGTTCTTCAGCCTCCGCCGCGACGGAGAGCCAAGACGCAGCACGGCCTCATCAACGAGCCAACCGCCACCGATCTCCTCTCCGACAGCCGGCCAGGCTTCTTGGATCGCCTCGTCAGCGACGACGGACATCTGCGCTCCATGCTCCCACGCAACCTCGGAGTAGACGCTCGCATCCTGATGCCACGACGCGCCGACCTCGATCTCGACGGCTTTGAGGGGCGGGGCCTCCGTCGACGGCACAACGGACCTGTGGTGGACCCGGCCGGCTTGAATCGTCCGCGGCGCGTCGATCAGGTCATTGAGACGCGGAAGGCCGGTCACGCGGTCCCAGGCGATAGTCGCGCCGCGCCCGGTCAGCACCGCGCCCTGGTCCCGCGCCTGGCCCGGTTGAGCGAAAAGCTCGTCGAAGTAGGGGGCGACAGCCAGGCTCTCGACAAGCACGTCCCGTGCGGCCTGCCAGCCGGGGTTGCGGCACACGATATCGATGTCGGCATACTCCCCATCAAGGCCGATCGGTGCGGCTGTGATCGTGCCGACGATCAGCGGATGGACCTGCCCCAGGTGCTCGACCGAGATGGCCACCCGGCGGCCGAGACGAATGTAGCCATCGGGTTTTGCCGGGATTGTCACGGTCGCGCCTGCCAAATCGCCCTCGGAGTGCGAAAGGGAAAACCGGACCGGCCGTTCATCCAGGCGAGCATGGGTGGCAGCATCGAAGCTCTCGCCGGGCGCGAGGTATGCAAAGAACAGGCGCATCAGAGCTCTTTCAGGGTCAGTGACCAGGACGACTGCCCGCCGTCCTCGTCGAAGTTGCCGGGTGCCTCTGCGAGCGCGCCGTTGAGGATCGGGCGATAGTGGACGACGGCAGAGCCAGGGGCCGTGACGGTGCGGCCGTCCAACTCAAGCGCTGCCGTAATGCTGGCGCCGGACGCCGTGCGCGCGTCAATCGAGCCGGGCACCGGTGAGCGGTCGAGGTAGACCGTGCCGTCCGCTCGGGTTGTGTGCGTGAGCTGCTGGATAGACCAAACCTGTATGAGCGTGCCGCGCCACAACCCGCCAAGGGCCGGAGCCGCCATGTTCCGAGCCGAAATCGAGATTTCGTATTTCCGGAAAAGCGGGTTCTCGACGATGATCAACTCTCCGTTGACGTCATACCGCATGTCCACGTCGCCGCCGATCGGATCGAGCGATTGCGTGATGCCGTAGTCGCCGCCAGCCGAAATGGCGATCTCGGCGCCTCGGGTGCGATCCGCATTGAGCCGGAAAATGCGAAGATCAGTGAACATCAGGCACCTACAAAGCCAGGGGTGGAGCCGGAGCGACGAGCCGCCTTTTTGCGAGCGTGCTCGAGGAAGCGAGCCGCGACATCGTCTTCGGCGCGCATCGAATAGGATTCCCCATCGAGGTGGACATTCACCGGCGTGCCGCTCGATGCCGGCCGAGATACAGCCTGAGAGCCGCTGAGACGCGCCCCGACCGTCGGCGGCATGAGTCCGCGGTTCAGGGCCTCGAAGAAGCCGCGGCCGAACTTGCGCACCATCGGCGCGCGGACCACGAATTCCTGACCGTGCACGACCCCTGCCTCTTCATCCTCGGCCACGTCGCCCGTGTAGCCGCCCGACCGGAATCCCGGCACCGGGACCTCGCGGCCGCCGCGCTGGCGCTGGACCCAGTTGAATGCCTTGATGACGCCCCGGATCGGCGCGAGCAGCGTGTTCACGACCGCCCTGGCCATGTTGAGTAGCATCTTGTGCCAGTTGTCCTGGACCCACCGCATCCCGTCGCCGAATAGGTTGGTGATCGCGTTCCAGTTCTTGGCGACGGCGTAGACGATGGCAGCCACCGCACCGGCGACCGCAAGGAAGGCCGCCCCAATGCCGACGGCGGCGATGGAGACACCACCCAGGGCCGTCATCATGAAGCCGATGGCGACAAGGATCGGACCGACCGCCAGGGCGATCATGCCCAGGATGGCGACGAACTTCAGGACGCCAGGGCTGACATTGTTGGCCAGGAAGGTGATGAAGCTGGCCACGGCCTGAACGATGGTGATGATCGCGTCGTGAACCCCGGCCTCCATCAAGGCGATGCCGAGGGCCTGGAATGAGCTTGCGAGTTGTGCGTTGGCAGCCTGGAGCTCGCGAGCCTTCTTCACATCCTCCTCATCGAAGAAGGCGCCGCGAGCCTCGGCGGCGTCGGCCAGCTCCTTCAGGGCCTTTCCGTTGTCCTTGAGGAGGGGCAGGAGCTTCGTCGAGTCGCCAGCGATAGCCTCCATGAAGAACCGGAAATCGTGCTGAGAGAGATTGGCCTTATCCAACCCGCTGACATAAAGCTGGAGTGCTTCAGTTGAGCTGAGGTTTCCGAAGAGGCGCTTCGTCTCGGCCGAGATAGCGGCGGTGTCGCCGACAATACTCTTGGACACGAGGCCGATCTTCGGAGCAACGCGCTCCATCCAGTCCACCAGTGGGCCGGATTCTGCCTGCGCGAGGTCGCCAATTCGGTCCCCCATGTCCTTGAGCATCGAGGAAATATCCTCGAACTCCAGGCCGACATTTGCACCGGCTGCCGTCCACCTCTGGAACTCGCGCATACTCACGCCTGCGACATCTGCCGCATTCTTCACGTCGATGATTTTCTGGTTGAGGTTCTGCATCGCCATCACACCGCCGGTCGCCGCAGCGGTGATGCCCGCCGTGACGCCTGCGGTGATCCTTGTGCCGACGGATTTCAGCTTGCCGGAGATGTTGCTGACCATTCGGTCGAACTTGGTTTCGGTATCGCGGACCAGCCGCTCATTGACCTTCTCGATGCCCTTTTCCATCGAGATGTAGGCGCGCTTGACCTCGTCGGCGGAGCGCTCGCCCCTGCGCCCGGCTTCTGCGATAGCCTCATAGGCCTCGCGGTATTTACGCTTGGTCTGCTCGGCGGTCTCTTCGGAGACGACATAGAGATCGCGGAATGCCGTCTCGACCTTCCGGGCTGCCGCCGCGCCGTCGTCGCCGATCTCGCCGAGTTCCCGGTCGGCCTGCTGAGCGGCGGTGCCGACAGCCTCGACGGCCTGGTCGAGCTCCTTCAGGTCAGCCAGCGCGTCCTGCACATCCGCAAGAAACGGGATACGGACCGGCTTGGAGCTACGCGTCGCCATTGAGCAGTTTCCTCATCAGGTCATCAGCATCCTCGCCGCCGTGGAACGCGATCCGCATGGCGAGGTAGTTGTTCCAGGCTTCCCGCTTCTCCCGTTCGAGGGCGAGTTCGGCATAGGCGACGGCCTGGCGGGGGGAGTAAGATCCCGGGTCCGAATGTCCGGCTGCGATCAGGTATTCTTTGAGTTCCGCCCAGCCTTGGCCGGGGTCTCTGCGAACAGGTCCGACATGCCGAGGCCCGCGACCGTTTGAAGAACCTCGGCCACGAGCTTTTTTCTTTCGACCTCAGGGACAGAGACGGCAGCGATCGCGTTCAGGAGGCGCAGCTGATAGACGCCGGCCAGGCCGAACTTCTCCAGCCTCTTCTCGTCTTCCCGCAGGCCCGCTGCCAGGATTTTCGTGATCGCCTTTGCACCGGCGGCGGCGACAGCGGCGGCCAGCGCGGCGGCGCGGTTGTCGGAGCGCACGATGTGCGCGACGGCGGCCTGGCTCCCGATCGCCTCGATCAGCGTGTCGATGCCGACTGCCGTGACCTGGATGTCCTTGCCGTCAATCTCAACAGTCGTCGAGAGAGGAGCGGTGTCGAAGATGGATGCCATTCGCGGTCCCTATTCCTTTTGCAGGATATAGGGCGGTGAATGCTTTAACTTGCACCTTGGATCAGAGGGGAAGCCGTAGGCGCCGGATCTTGGCGACCTTCAGCCCCAATCTCTCCTCGCTCGCGACAATGGCCTGGAGCTCGATCTTCGCGGCTTCGTAAGCGACCAGGCAGCCACGAATATGTGCGAGGATAGGCTCCGCTTCTTCTGCGGTGAGAAGACCGAGCCCGATGTTGCGCTGCTTTTCCTCAGGGGCTTTTGAGAGGATGCGGACGCGACAAAGACGCTTGAGTTCAAGTCGCCGCTTTTCGGCTTCAAAATTGGGATCGAGCACGGACATCATTCACCTTCACGCAACGCAGTGACAACCTCGGCGATCTCCTCCGAGGACAGAGCACGATCGAAGACCACGAGGTGTCGGATCACGTGACCGACATCCTCAGAAGCACCGATCGCAACGCCGAAGAGATCCGCCGCAGCCAGCGGCATAAGATCCTCGCGATAGAGGAGGTGTGCCGATCCAGTCTCCGCGACTTCATAGCCAGAGACAGACGCCGCCCAACCGGAACTGATGCCAGTAAAAACAAACGCGCGCGCATCCGATGTCATGAAACCGCGGATTGGATACTCATTGAAATCTTGCCAGACGCTGAGGTTGTCCCTCCGAGACAGCTTGAGTTCGGCGTTGCCTTCGAACCGGAAGTAATCGACCGGAGAGTAGCGAGTGTCATCAGACACGATGATAAAAGTCCGATCGCCGCGGCCGATAAGGTCGAGAGACGACATAACGCGGACGACAACCTCGACCGCATGATCGGGGGCGGTGGCGCCGCCCATCCAAACCTCGATCTCGCCGTAGGCTTCAAGGTATTCCGTGTTGATATCAGTCGTCGCCATCACCGAGACGCCGTCGAGACGGACATCGACAATTTCCAGCCCGGCAAAGGGCAGCCCGCTGTCGATAACCTGGTAAGTCCCCATGACCAAAAGCTGGATCTGACCACCTGAATTCATCAGGTAAAAGCCAGGATCTGCGGCGGGCGACAGCAGGAAGTGGATGGACTCAAGAAACGACTCGCTGCCAGCAGCACTGGATGGGCCAGCGAGCACTCCGTCCAAACCGAAGACGAGGCCGTCAGGCAGCTTGTGTGGCCGCATAAACTCGTCCTCTTGGCCGAACGCAAAGCCACTCAGACGATCCGACCACTCGCTAACGCGTCTATTGGCATCGAGAGTTACACCCGACTTGTGATCGAGCCAAGCGATGCAGCCGGCGATCTGATCGGGAAAGCGCGGACCAGCGGGCGCAAGTGCAGCGCCAGAAAGGCCAACTCCAGACATACCGAACGACATCAGTAAACCTCCGCCGGGACGATCCACAGGGTCCCCACCCCGGCCGGCGTCACAACCAGGTCAGCAGACTCGCCGAGCGAAACTCCGAGCCAGACATTGGCATCATGCGGAACAGCCACGAAGCCCGCTACCTCGGCCGCACGGCCGTGCTTGTAGGCAAACGCCGCATCCGACCGGATCTCGTAATGCCCCGCCGGCAACGAGACGACGACGTCAACGCCAGACGCGAGGGCAGTCTCAGTCGCGCGAGAAAAGTCTCGGATCGGAAACTGCGCGGGGGCCTCGTCGGTCCCGATGGAAAGCGTGCGGAGTGCGATCATGTCCGTTCCTATTCAGTGAAAAGGAGGCGGGGTCTGCGCCCTGCCTGCCTGGATCAGTTGGTCCGGGTAAGGGTGCCGAACTCGTCGAGCGGGCGGCCCGGGTTCGCAATCGCTTTGCCGGTCAGTTCGACGCTCTGGAAATCGCCGTCGTCGGAGATCAGCGCGAGTTCGGACTGCGGGTTGAGCTCGATGCGCAGGCCTTCGAGCAGATACTGCGGGCCCTCGGGGTTGGTGCCGATGACGGTCAGTTCACCCTTAATGCCGGAGGCGGCGGACAGGAGCGAAATCTGCTCGCGGCCGTCGGCTTCGGTGATCTCGGGAAGATCGCAGGTCACATCGAACTGCGCGAACTCCTTGATCGGCTCGACCTTGCCGGCCTTGGCCCAGAGAATGTAGTCGACGCCCTCGACCAGAGTGTTGGTGCCGTCGGAGGCGATGACGTTCGTCGCATCCTTGCCCGGCAGCTCAACCAGGACGCCAGGATAGACAGTGGTCGCATTCACGACGACACCGGTCTGAGCGGCCTGGATAAAGGACTTGACCCGGCCAGCGACGGCCATGGCGACGTTGCGCGCCGTCAGTTCACCCAGCGTCAGCGAGACATCGGCCGAGATCTGCGTGATCCGGGTCTTGATCGTCTTCAGCGTCCCGCTGTTGCCGTTGCGCTTTTCGGCGGTCTCGACAGACGGCGTGATCGAAAGCTTGTCGATGGTTGCCAGGTTGATCGGGCGCTCGTCACCATCCAGCTTGAGGTAGCCGCGGGCGTTGAGAAGTGTGCAGTTGTCGCCGTTGGCGAGGTAGGACTTGAGGGACATGAGCGGTTCCTTCTGGGCTTTCCGGGATATAGGGGGGTGAATGTTTTCGCTTGCACGGATTACCGGTCAAACGGGATGCCGAGGCTGATCTGGATCAGGCCGCAGTCATGCGCCTCGCCGGGCTGGTGATAGGTGCACTCGATCTCGGGGACATACCCGACCGGGATAATCGCAGGCTCGGTGTGCGTGCCGGCGACGATCCGCGAGGCCTGAAAACCGTCAAGGAAGGCCAGCCAGATGCCGCTGTATTCGCCCCGGAGCTTGGTCGGGTCGTTGCTGTGGAGGTAGACACGGATCTCGGCCTTGGCGAGCCAGCGGCGCAGCTTGGCCTTTGCCGGCTTTGTCGAAGCACCTTCGGGCGGCAGGAACTGCTCGCCTTCGGACCGGATGTCGATGAATGTCGCGTCCCCGGCCTTGACCGTGAAGCGGTGGTCGCGGGCGACGGTCTTCGCGCCAAGCGTTCCGCAAATCTTCACGAGTTCGAGAAGGATCTGTTCGGCCTTATCAGTCATCAGCGCAAGTCCTTGTAAAGATTGCGGTCAATCTCCGCGTAGTATTCCGGCAGAAACCGATCGACGATTGCCTCGAAGCGAGCCGATGCGGGGTGTGGCTTGATATAGACGGAGGATTTCAGGACACCGATGAGTCGGGGCCTCTTGTTGGCATTGTTCCAGGACAGCTTCGTGCCGTCCGCCGCGTTTTTGATCCACGGCTTGACCGCCATGACGTAGCCTTCCTTGGTCACGAAGGTCTTGTCCCCAGGCTGAGCTCGTCGGCGTCGGTCCTGGATGAAGAGCGGGCCACCCTTTCCGGAGATCGTGCCCCCGGTCTCCTGGATGCGGGCAAGGGGCGCGTGATCAAGCAGGATCAGCATGCCGTCGCGGGTGACGATCTTCCGGACAGCCTTCTTCCGACGCGGAGAGACAGCCCCCAGGGCCTGCTGCCGGGCCTTTACAGCCTTGCCGCCGATGGCCTGACCGGCCTTACGACGGGCTTTCTGCACGGCCTTCTTGAAGCTCTTGGCAAAGGGGTCGTAGCCGATCACGCCCTTGGACATCAGATCACCACCTTCACGATACCGCCCTCGTCGCGCATCAGCGAGGCAATCGGGCGCTCGACACCGTCAAGGCGCGCCATGGTTCCCTCATCGAGGTGGGCGGCGTCGGCTTCGGCGATTGCGATGACTTGCAGAATCTCCGTGAACTCGCCCATTTCGTCAGGCTGCACGACCTGCCGACGGACATGGCCCCGGATCTCCACCCATTCTCCGTCGATAAGAAAGGGGACAGGTTCGGCGCGGTAGCCAGCCAGGGCGGCACGGCTCATGTCGTGAATGACCTGCGCTCGGCCCTCGATCCTGGTCAGGATCAGATCAACCAGGCCGGGGACGCTCGACGGCTGCCAGTCTTCGATAAGATAGCGCGAGTCGCCTTGCTCGATGATGCCACCGTTCGTGACGCCCAGATCGGCTGACACACAGCCCAGAACCTGGGCGGCGGCCATTTCAGCGGTCTTATTGAGGCGGACTCGGGCGTCTGCTTCCCGGATCTTGACGCGGCACGGCACGGCAAAGCCGCCTGGCGCGGTATATTCCGCGGGGCGGCCCTGAGCCCTAAGAATGGCCTGTGCAATATTGGGACGCGCCATCGGAGGTGGACAGGGACGCCGAGGCGCCCCCTACCCTATTCTCAGGCGGCCACGCCAACCTGCGGGGCCTCGACGGTGCCGGCGACGGCGCGCACGACAGCCTCGGGGCGCAGGTTGTAATGGACAGGGAACGAGGCAACCTCGGCTTCCCAGCCCTTACCGAAGTCCAGCGTGCCGCTGTCACCGCGGGCGGGCATCACAACGCGCTGGATGCCTTCCTCGTTGACCAGCTCGATGTGGTCAGCGGGGGTGAAGACGGTCTTCAGCATGCCGGGAACGCCGAGCGGGATGAAGACCATCTCGCCAGCATCAAGACCGATGCCGGTATACTCGAAGAACTCGACGCCGCCGAACACGACCGGGCGGGTGCCGTCGGCCCAGAGGTAGGAGCCGTCCTCAGCGCGTTGGAACGCATCGCGCAGTTCCTTGGTCTCGCGCAGAGCGTCGAACGCGGAGGTCTCGCAGGCAACGACGATCTTCGAGGCCTTCACGCCAGCGCCCAGACCAGCCTTGATCGCGCGGATGGCCTCGGTGACCTTCTGACGGACCGCACCGGCCTTCGGGGAAGCGGCGCCCAGGTTCATCTCGAGAACCGCGGGACGGGCGATACCGTAAAGCGTGAAGAAGTCGACCAGCGGTGCGCCGGCGACGTCGTCGAGGTTGGGGATGAAGCCCTTGACCGCCGAGATGCGCAGGAACTCTTGCGTCATGTCGATATTGCCGAACTTCTCGACCAGGCGCTTGTCGAGCACAGACTGGAAGTCTTCCAGGCTCAGCTCGCCGGTCTTGCGCAGGTTGCGGAAGTCGGAGGCGGTGATGACAACCTTGTCGCCGATCTTCTGGCTGTTGATCGGATAGGTGCCGCGCTTGCGCGAGGAGGTGGTCGCAGCGGCGACAACATCGCGAGCGGTCGAACCAAGGAGCTGGTGTCCGTAAGATTCCCGATCGACCTGGACGGTCTCGGTGGCGGCGAAATCCACCGCAAACCAAGGAGCCGCTTGGAGGTCCAGGTAGGGGACGTGAGTGCCTTCGCTCGCGCGGCTTGTCAGCGTGCGCGCGTCAAACGAAGAGAGATCAAAAATGAGAGACATAGGCGCTCTTTCTTTGCTTCAGGTTTCAGCGCTGGCCGCGCATGGCTTTCACACCCGCGTTGCGGGCATGGTTCAGGGAGCGCGAGGCCGCGATCTCTGCATCGTCCGGTGCAGCCGGAGCGATCTTAGTATTGACCTCGAGCGCCTCATCGGCGGCGACGAGAGCTTTCCGCGCGGCCCTCTTCAGCTCGGCGCGGATGGTTTCGAGGTCGGTGCGGGCCTGGATGTATCCAGGCGCACGGTCGGACATGTCAAAGGCCGCGCAGGTGGCTTCGATCGCGGCGACTTCGGCGTCCGTGATCTCCGCTTCCTCTTCGGGAGCGTCATCCTGGGCGGCAGTGTCGGCTTCGACCTCAGCCGGCGCGTCAGCGGCGACGTCAGCACCATCCTCCTCATCGGATGAAGCAGGAGCAGCCGGCTCATCCTCGACCTCTACGGCCATGACGAACTGAGCGACAGCGGCGGCATTGACGAACTTTGCGGCTACATCCGGACGGATGCAGGCGGCGATGGCGACGGCCTCAACCACCTCGTCAGCCAGGCCCAGTGCCAGGCAGTCCTCAGCGGTCAGGTAGCTTTCAGCCGCGACCAGGGCGGCAAAGCTTTCGACGCCCTCTGTCCGGGCCTCACCCAGCGTGCGGGCGGCGCGGTCCTCATAGGCGGCGACGATCTGGCCTTCGATCTTGTCGAGGGCGGCGATGGTCCGGCGATGCTCGGCGGCGTTGCCCATGGTTTCCGTCCAGGGCGCGTGGATCATCATCATCGAGTTCTTCGGCATCACGACCCGATCAGCCGAGATCGCGATGATGGACGCGATGGAAGCGGCGATGCCGTCGATATGGGCGACGGTTTCGGCCTTCATGCGAGAGATGGCGTTGCCGATTGCGTAGCCGCCGAACACATCCCCGCCAGGCGAGTTGATGTGAAGACGGACGGTCTTTCCCTCGCCGTCGATCGCTTGCAGATCGCGGATGAGCGACGCAGGATCAACACCCCAGAAGCCAATCCCGTCGTAAATGGAAACCTCGACCGCATCCTCCTTCGTCTCCAGGCTATACCAGGAGCGACCGCTCACAGCAGCGCGGAAGGGCAGGACTTTGCCAGTCTGTTCGGTCTGTTCAGCCATCGTGCTTCCCGTCATTTTTGGGATATGGGGGGGTGAATGTTTTCGCTTGCATCAGCCGCGTGAAAATCCTGCACGGTCGGCGAGTTCATGGATGGCCTCGAAGATCCCGGAATGACAATCGCGGGGGATCACGAATGGTGTGTCTTTTATCCCCTGCCACTTCTTGAAGGCCGCCGCGAGCTTGGTGTGATAGCCGTGCGCGGCATAGCCCGCGCCGTTGTAGCCCCGCGCGAAGCCGGACCAGTCGTGGCGGCGCAACTCGTCGTCCAGCCCCTCACTGATCAGGAACTCGACCATCGCTTCGAGGTGCCTCTCCTCGTCATCGAGAAAATCCCGGACCATCGCCGCAGCGGAGCCGTAGCCGGCGGGCCGGCAGTTGAAGCCCATGATCTGCCCCAGCCCCCAGGAGGCGGAACGCAGAGCGGCATTCTCGTCGATCCGCATCGCGGCAATGAGGCGCGGGTAGCTGTCGCGGGGATACTTAATTTCGCCCCATTTCCGGCAAGCCAGACCCTCACGAGCGGCGCGATCGCGCTTAGCCCCTGCCCCCAGCTCACGCCAGAAGATATGCGGCTCGAACAGCATCTTCGGGCGGCCTTGGCTGTCAAAGCCGCCGCCGCGGGTCTCGACCTCGAGCACCGCGTGCAGCTCGTCCTCGCCCACCCCGATGCGGGACGCGATGCGGGGCAGATCGATGTCATCCAGCCGCTTCGCGCGCCCCTTGAAGAGCCACTCACTCATCGTCGGCCTCCTCCTGCTTCTGCTTTTGGTCGTCCTGCTCGGAAGTCGACATGGCAGCGAGGGCAGCATTCACATCAGCCTGCGTCAGGCCGTGTTCGGCGAGCTTGGCTCGCCAGGCGGCGATGTCGGCCAGGACCTGATCGGGATCGCCGCCGCGCTCGCGGATGACCTTCTGCGGCGAGACGATCATGGCATCCATTGCGAGGATATCAGCCTCGATCTCCTGCTTCGGGTGCAGGTGCCCCATCGGCTCGCCGATCCATTCGACGTTGTAATAGTCCTCAAGCGTGGTGCCGGCAGGGGGCGTCCAGACGCCCACCTCGACAGCTTCGTTGAGGAAGCGCATCCAGATCGGACGCGCCACCTTGGCAATGAGCATCCGGCGCCAGCGGCGAACCGTGCGACGGAACTCCATGAGATTGAAACGGAGCACCCGGTCATTCAGTCCGGTGCTATCGCCGGAGGCGATCTCATAGGGAACGCCCAGCGACTTGCAGACGCGGCGGAGCTGCACTTTGACAAACGGATCGAAGCCGCCCGAAATTGCAGCCGGGGTGGAGGGGTTGAGCTTATAGCCAGGCGGCAGCGGAACCACTGCGCCCGGCTTGAACTCAGGTAGGAGTTCGATCGGATCGGCAGGCTCCCAAGCGGTGCCGTCTTCATTGATCGGGTTGCCCTCGGCATCATAGTCGTCTGGCGCGTCCTGAAGCTCATCGCGCATCGGCGTCTCGACCGAGAACACATGCATCGCCGTCAGCTTGTGGCGAACCAGTTCTGCGTCCAAAAATGCATCGAGATCGCTGAGCCCAATCAGGCCGCGAACAAGCCAGGGCTCACCCCGAACCTGACCGACATAGCGCGGCAGGAAGGCATGGATCACGCTGTCCATCGGGACGATGCTGAAGTCATTCATCCCCACCGACCTGAGGTCGATGCGTTCATCGGGACGGTGCTTGAAGAACTTCACGCCCGCCTTGCGGCCCGGCCCCGAGAAAACGATTCCGGCAATGCTCTCACCTGATGCGTCGTAGGTCGGGACCTGCTCGCCGGGGATCATCTCGACTTGATAAGGAACCAAGAGATGCGGGTCCCGGTCAGGGTCGCGGGGCCGATGGCGCGCGAAAGTCTCACCGGCGGAGACGATCTCGAACATGGCCTGCTCGAGCAGGCCAGCGAAGTCGGTGTTACAATGTGCGTCGCACTCGCGCTCGAAGCGGCGCCAAGCCTTCAGGAGTGCGGGGTCCTTGGCGTTAGGCGTCAGTCCGGCGACGGTGTGCGAAACGATCGCGTCGATGGCCGGGACAATCGAGGGGTTGTTCCTGAACTCGTGCCGGGACCGGTTGCGGAGTGTGTCGAGCGACTGGATCGCCGCCGTGGCAGGGCCGATTGCGGTCGAGCCCATTGCGGCTGAACGCTTGCCGGACTTCGCGGCCTCATAGGCCTGCGCCCGGAAGCCCCCGACGGCGGAGCCCTGCGCAATGACGCGGGTCCACTGGCTGCTGGCTTTCACGCGAACACGCGGCTTCACAACATTCACATCGCTCATGCGTCAAATCCCTTACCCGGCATCTGCGGGTATTGCGGCTGAAGGGGCGAGCGTCGCGCCTTTGCGGCCCGGCGGGCCCAGCGGCGCGCCAGTTCCTTTTCGACGCCGGAGATCGCCGCCTCGATATTCGCGGGCGAGGAGAACACGGTGGTCTCGCCGTTATAGGAGACGGACGCGACTCCGCTGTGCTGCTGCTCGACAAGCTGCTCCAGCCAAGCGTGCAGCTTGGCATCGTCGAATGCGCTGTAACGGATTGCCATTCACTACCCCGGACTTTCCGGGATATAGGGAAGTGAATGTTTTTCCTTGCAGACGAAAGACAGGCAGGCAGTCAGAAGCTCGCGATGATCGACCTTGGCCGGCGCTTGTGCCTGAGGGCCTTCTTCGGCTTGGTCGCATCCGGTGCCGCGACCTCGGGGGCCGGGGCCTCTACCGCCGCCGGTGCAGCATCAGGCCGCTTCGGCGGAGCTGTCCGGGTCTTCGGCTGCGACATCATGACCGTGTAAATCTTGCCGTTCGCCATCTGCCTAAGCGCGTGCGTCGAAGCATAAGCATAGACGAAGCAGTCCCAGGGCTCGTTGCCGAACCGCCCTTTCCGTGCCCCATCCTTCTTCCACATGATCCGCCCATTGGCGTTGTGCGGGTGCTCGGAGGCGATGCGCTCGAAGAAGGTGGTGTCGATAGGGTAGCCGTCTTCCGGCCACTCGATCGGGAACTGAAGCTCGCCTGGGTATCCCGGCTCGTCGTGGAGGCGGCGATAGAGAACATGCTTGGCGGCAGAGACGTCGATCGAATAGACCATGCCGCCTTTGCCGCGGCTCGGGGCTTTCGGCCAAATCTGGTCCTTCGGGGTGCTGGCCCCCTTGATCGCGAACCAGTTCCGCATGCTGTTCCTGGCTGCGAAGTCATAGACTTCCTGCCGGTAGGTATCGTCGCCAGAGTCGATCGCCGCCGCCTTGACCTGATACTCGCGCCCGTTTTCCGCCGAGAACCGCCGCGACAGCAGCTCAGTCAGATGCTCCCAGGCCATCGGGCTCGAGGGATCGTGTGTGTCGAGAACCCAGTGCCCGATTAGCGCGCCGCGCTCTCCCGCACCCCAGCCCCAGATGGAGCATTCAATGTAGCCGTTCTCGCCATCCTTGCCGCGCTGCACATCGACGCCAGCCGTCAGGAAGCGGACATAGTCAGGAACGCGGAAGCCCTGGTAGCTGATGGTCTTCGAAATCTCCAAGTCGTGCGGGTCCTTCCGGCGCCCCACGCCGGTCCGGTCTTCCCAGGTCTCGCCCATCCACAGGTTCGCGAAGTTCTTCAGTTCGCCCGGTTTCTCGTGCCGCACCGCGTTGGCGTTCAAAAAGAAGCGCACGCATTTTTCCCAGGCCGCGCCCGGCATCGGGGAGTAGAGGGCCGAGATGTGGAAGGACACATAACCCGGCTCTGAGGGCGTGGCGGTCGCCCGCCATTCGCCGTTGCGATCCATCCAGCCCTTGTGCTTCTCCTCGATCTTTTTTCCGCAATGCTTGCAGACGTAGTGCGCCGTCTCGGGCTGGTTCTTCTTCCACTTGATACCATATGCGACATCGGGCCCACCCCATTCGAGGTGCTGAAAGCCATCGAGCTCACTCCCGTTAGCTTCGGTGCAATGCGGGCACGGCACGAAGTAGCGGCGCTGGTCTCCCTTCAGGAACTCGGCCTCGCATCGGCTCTCACCCTTGATGCCCGGCGTTCCCGTGATGACCAGGATCGCGTTGTGGTAGGACTTGCCGCGCTCCGAAGCCGCGGTGATCTTGTCCTCTTTCGTGTTCCCGGTTGGGTTGTAAGCGTCGTCGTCGATCTCGTCGAGGAACACAGCCCGGGCCCGGATGCGGCGGAAGTTCTTCGCGTCAAAGGCCGAACGAAAACGGACCACAGACCCCTTCAAGGTGCGGCGGGTGTGCCAGTTGTCGCCGGCCGGTGAGAGGATCTTCCGGATCGCGGGGACATCCCGCGCCATCTCTGTGAAGTCGTCCTTGTAGAAGTCCTGAACGTCTTCCTTGGTGGGCAGATAGAAGAGGACCGAGGACGGGTCGTGCTCGAGGTAGTAGCCCAACCCGAACAGAACCATCTGCGTCGCGCCCACCTGAGCCGACTTGAGGAGCGACAAGCGCCGGGTCTTCGGGTCCGACATGGCCTGCAAGATGCCGCGCTGGTAGCCCGTGGGCTTGAACCGCTGGCCCGCCTTTGCTGCCGTCTGTGCAAGGACGCCGTGCTGCTCCGACCACTCGCAAAGATCGAGCTTCGGCGACGGCACAAAGGCCGCACCCCTTCGGCTCATCAAGGCTTCGGTCAGGGCGTCGCGCGAAAACGCATAAGGGTCCAGGGTGAGGTTGGAGGTATCGAGCATTACTCCTCCTCGCCCTCGTCGCCGTCCTCTATCTCATCCGGGTCAGCAGCAGAGATCCCCTTCGTATCGGCCTGCATCCGCTCCATGCACTCGTCGACGGCGCGCCGGATAATGTCGGCGATCACGGCGGGGTCAGTCTCATGCACCAGATCAGAGGCCAGGCCGGGCCCGAGATTGAAGAGCGCGGTGCGGACAGCACCATATTCGCGGCTGACGATCTCCAGCACATCCTCGATCGGAACAACCTGCTTGGCGACCTTAGCCAGTTCGATCTCACGGATGATCGCGTCGGCCACCGCCTTGCGCCGCTTGGCCTCATCAATGTCCATCCGGCCAGGATTTGTCAGGTCGTCCAGGTCGCCGGTCGGGCTGAACTTCTTCACGGCCTCTGCAACTGCCCGGGAGCTTTCCCAGTCAACGAGCCAGCGGGCGAAGTCCGGGACCGAGATCAGCCACTCCTTGCCAGCAGCGCGATCGGCCCGCTGAACGCAGGGGGCGCCGTGGGTCTCGATGTATTTGACGATGGTCTGCCGGGTCAGCGGCAGCCACTTCGCCGCTTCGCTTGCCGAGCAAGCTTTCGGGTCTGCCATTTCGCGCCCCTGGAGGTGTCCTTGTTAAGATGTAGGGGTGTGAATGTTTTAACTTGCAACAACGGCGGCGAGGCCCTATCTCCTGAATACCCCAGGAAAAACAGGCAGATCGCAGATCGCTCGAGGCTTGGTTGTTGTTAAGGGGGTTTTTCAAATTTTGAAAACATGAAAGCGCCGCACTCGCCCGCTACCCCACAATAGGTGGGCCGGGGGCTGGGGCCCCCGCCGGTTGTGCGTCAAAAAAAATCGCGACACTATATGTTGTGTCTTATTCCGGTCCGTCGCCTCTATCAAGCAGTATGACGCTGCCCGCGGGTCGCTCAGCAGGACGCCACTCATAGCCCTGCCAGTCGGGTCGAGCGGGCACGAGCATCACGCCTTCGGGCGTTGCGCGCAACTCAACATTGTGCGTGCGGCAGACATGCTCAAGTGCGCCGACTGCGAGGGTCCATGCGTCGGGGTCAGTCATCGCCATCTCCGTCAATCGCTGCCAATATCGACATCCGCGCGTGTGACGAGGCTGCTGACCATCTGTATTCAAGCAGACTTGTCGCCGCCGCGATCGAGCGCTTCCGTTCCGACGCAGAGTCGGGGTCATCAAACATCTGCGTCATGACCGGCATGTTGCCGTAGCAGACAAGGCGCGCGTGAGGATCGTCGCCGGTCACGAATTGAAACCGGTTGGGATCAACCTTCATCAGCCCCGCCCTCCCTCACCATCAACTGACAGATCAACGGCAGGGCGTGGGTATGTCCGCTCAGTCAATCTCAACCTGCCCAGTTCCCAAGCCAATTTTCATGCACCCACCCCTTTCGCCGCGGCTCATCGTAGTAGATTCCCCACCACTCGCCGCGAGGTTCGCAGGTCCGGACCTCGTCTCCGTTATGTAGCTCATCGATCTTTCGGTAGTTCGCGCCCGGCCCAGACCGAACCGCCAAAAAACCGTCGCCGTTTGGATCTAAACCGACCACTGAAGCACCGCTGCATCCGGCTATTTGGGTATCCTCAGTGATCTGGAAGTCAACGTCGAGTTGTTGCGCGACGGCAGCGCCTGACGATACTGCAAGCGCTGCTACGAATACTGTCAGTTTCACGATCCATCTCCACACCAAAAAACATGGAAGAAGAATATCACGCTGAGCCGGTTTTTTGAAACTTTGTTACCCTGCTCCACTTCTTTGCGCCGTTCCCAGCCCTTTCAAAAGCGGGGCTGCGGAGGGTGCGGCGCCAGGAAGAAAGTCAAGCGCGCATCAGTCCTGCCCTCCCATGCTCCGGGCTTCTCTCAAAGCCTCATCAAACAGCCTCTCGACCTCGGCACGATCAGCCTTCTTATAGACCTTCAGCGTGCGGCCAGGACCGCCGAGAGTGCCATCAACACCGAGGCGAGACACCCGCGACGCAACCTCGAAGCTGTCGACGCCGCGTGGCACCTCGAAGACGTGGCAGTCTGGATGGTCCATCACCCCTGCCCTCCCATGATCGCCAGCCGCTGGTGGTTGCTGAGCTTGGTGAGGTCGATGCTGGAGACATAGTCACCACCGCTGACCACGCAGGTCATCATCGGCCAACCATCGGTCACACCATCTGCAACGCGAACAGAGTAGCCCTCGAAGTCGGTAGTGATACGATCGAGATATAGACGCCCCTCATCCTCGGATATTTCGAACCCATGCCGCATCGAAATCCGCGCCAGATCGTCGATGAATGCCTTGATCTTCGCTGGGGTGGGTTTGTCAGTCATCGCCCATCCTCCACTCGCACTGGTTCAGCGGGACGATCGCGTATCGGTCTTCATTGTCCGCAGGGATGGTCGTCATGACGTGATCAGCCGCACGGGACACGAACTCGGCAGGCGTCACGCCGTGCCAGGCCGCAAAGCCTCGGATCGCATCAGCGCCGAGAATGATCGGGCTGTGGGTGGGTTGGTCAGTCATGCCGCACCTCCCTTCGGCGTGCGATGTGCCACAGCCGAGAACATCGCCATCCGCTGGTGTGACGAAAGCATCGACCACGCCATTTGAGGAATGCTCTGATCATCGGAAGAAGAAACGGACATGGAGACGGTGCTCCGACCGAGATCCACACCTGCGCCTTCATACAAATCGCTGAGCTGAAAACACCTGACGCGAAGTGTTGCCGAGGCTGCGCCCTTGCAGACCGGCGCGATGAGGACTCGCTTCCGGAAGCCTCGGTGCTTGAAGACCACTTCCTCGATCGGAACGGCGCCGCTGCGGATCACGCGGGTTCGGAAGTCCTGCTCAGCATGTGAGCGCTCGAACCTGAAGGGGCTCTGCCGCCAAAACAGGGCACCCGATGATATCTCAGCGACGAAGCGTTCGATTGCCTCGTGAATTTGTGGAAGCTGTTCGGCTTGGTATGGATGGAGGGTCATGCCGCACCTCCCTTCTGCCCGAACAGCCGAACCCACTCCACACGCACGCCAGCAAGCCAAGCGCCGCCCAGAACGGCAGATGCGAGCGAAATACCGACATCACCCAGATGCCCCGCCAGTAGCGCGCCAGCACCAATAGCGACGCTGGCATAGACGGAGACGAAAAACGCGAAAGACAGATACTTCATGGAAATCTCCCTGTTGCTTTCCAGGGAAATAGGCCCAGCGCGGCCGAACCAAAAATCAGTCGTCGTCGAGTGATTGTCGCGATTTGTGCAGCGGCATCAGTTCGCGCTGGTTGTGCTCCTCGATCGCCTCGGCATTGTCCTCGCGCCACCTACGGGCGCGCTCAGCTCGTGCGTCGGGATGCATGTCGTCGCCTACTACGCCATCTGTCGGATCGTCCCACGCCATTCCGCTGCCGTATGATGCAAGCACGCGAGGGCCGTCATCGACGCGCTCGGCATAATAGCCGCCTTGCTCCGGAGTGAGAGGCACCAGGCGCATACAGCCGGTTTCGAGGTCGGATTGGAGTTCGATGCCATATCGGACACCCAGGCGCGCGAGATCGGAGAGGTAGCGCTGTAGCGTCTGGGCCGGGACCAGTTCGAGCTCGTCGAGATATTCACGTGCATCGCGCGTCATATCCCCCGGACCCGCGACTATCTCCCAGTTCATACCCATCTCCGCGCGTTTCCGAGCAATCATCTCCAGCGTTCGTTTCTCTCCCTCCTGGATGGATACGAACGGCCCGGCCTGACGCTGTTCGAGCAGCTCGCGCAGCAGGCGCACCTCCTCTGCGAGTTCGTCGCGGGACATGTCGGCGGGATCTTTCATGCCGCCAGCTTACTGCGCCGGGGGCGCTATGTCACCGCGCCCGACCCCAGCTGATGCGCTTTTCCTGGTCGAGGTCAGGAACGGGATCGGCCGTTACCGACGGGCGGGAGAACAGCCACTCAACCTCGGCGCGGATATGCGCCCAGGTGCGCCGGACGGCCTCCGGGTCCGGTGCCGAATGCTCCCACGCGCGCCGTCGCTGCATGGAGAGATACCACTCCGCCAGCAGGGAGAGCGGCACTGCGGAGATCGCGATATACCACGCGAGCAGCATCGCCGCTTCGACGGCCGCGGGCGTCAGCACTGCGGCCACGGAAGGATCTCCCCCGTGCGCTCGAAATGCTCAAAACGGCACAACACCGTCTGCTTATAGCGCTCCTGCGTCGTAAGCCCGCCAGTCAGCTCTTCACGCACGATTGGCGCGCTGGTTGCGTTCGAGACGCCAGCTGCGGGAATGCCCGCGAGAAACCCGAAGCCGATGATGAATGCCCACATGGCTTGTCCGTCACTCATATTCCATCCTCCCTGACTTTCTGTCTGTCTTTCACAGGAGATAGGACGGAGACGAGATGGCTCAAAAACCGTATCGCGACGGCGGATCAGTAGTATGCTGCGCGTGAGAGGAGCCAAAGATGACGGATGATCAGAGAGCACTGCGGGCGCTCATCGCTCGTCGTCCGGCTTGACCGTCAGTGCAGCGGGTAAGTCCCAAGTGCTGCGGTCGTCGCCCTCCCAGCCTGCCAGTTCCTCCTCGGTGAGCGCCGCAAAGAACTCGCCTGGAGGTGGCACCACCGCGCCCTTCAGGATGCCGAAACGGAAGCCACTACCCTGCGGATGCGTGCGGGCATACCTTATGGCCGCCTCAAATGCCGCACGCGGGATGCTGTCATACTCAGCACACAGATCGTCGATCGTGTCCCCGTCTTCGATCCTACCCAAGACTGAGCGACAGGTTATGCGCGTGCCCTTGATGACCGGCTCGCCGCCAAGGATGTCGGCGCGCGACTCAAGATAGTTGCCGAGATCTATGCGGCCGGGGTCTGTCATACCGGCAGCATAGCATGGACGCGTTCCCAGATCACCGAAAGACAGACAGAGGTGAGGAGGAGCGGGGCGAAGATGCGGATGGCGTGTTTCATTGCCATCATGTTGCGTCTTCCTGATCAGTGGCAAAATCAGCCCGGCGCCAACCCTGACCAGGACAATCACTTTTCGAATTCCTACTGCTTTTCCAGTGATTTACCGCGAACCGGCAGGAACAACAGGACAGTTGTTCAGGACCCCTTATAGCATAGGGCCATTTTTAACTTTGAAGGCAGTATAATATACCCCCCACACGCGCATGGGGGAACTCTATCTTATAGTCCTGAAAGTTAACTTTGACCCCACACTATAGGGGGTCCTGAACAACTGTCCTGTTAGTCCTGGGAAGACAGAAAAACACAAGCCAAATCAGCGGCTTGTAAGATTTCTTAAAAATCTTCAACCGGTCGGCACACCAGGGAACCATCTCCCCTTCATCAAGAAGAACGGAGACGGAACATGAAGACCCTATCGAAACCCCAATACCTCGGCACGACCAGCCAGGCAAGCGAAATCGTCGCCCTGGCAAAGACCTCCGGGTCCTATGCCCAGCGCCACGCCGCAGCCCGCATCGCAGTCGGCAAATCCCTCATCGGTTCCCGCGTCGGTCTCGTCAAGCTCGGCAAGAGTGAGTTCCTCGTCGCCGATGCCGACCTGCCCTCCCTGCCCTCCGACATCCGCCCTTATGCCTTCGCTGTTGTCGCCCAGTGCAACGACCGCGGCGCGGTCTTTCTGACCCGCGCATGATCTTTTTTGGATCGGCTCCGATGGGTCTATCTCCCTCAAGCCGCTCTCAGCGCCCCCAATAACAACAACCGCGGCAACGACCGCACTTCATACAGGATCGAAGAACAATGCACGCATACATCAGAAAACTCCGCGCCTCCGTCGCCCAGTTCGAGGAAGTCGCCCAGGGCATCCGCGAAGCCGCTCTGGCTGCCCGTGAGCAGACCGAGACCGCCGCTGTCGAAGCCGCCATCGCTGACGACAACCTGACCACCATCTCGGGCGTTGGCCCGGCCGTCGCCGCCAAGCTGATCGAAGCTGGCATCCGCACCTACTCTATGCTGGCCCGCGCCACCGATGAAGAGCTGGACGCCGTCTGCAAGGGTTACGCCAAGAAAGCCGCCTCGAAGGACTGGCGCGGTCAGGCTGTCGTCGCCGCCGATCTCATGGGTCAGGGTGCCGGCGATGAGGCCGAGGACGAGATCGACAACGAGACCCCCGACAAGCTGACCGAGATCGGCGGCATCGGCCCCTCAATCGCGAAAGCGTTCGCCAACGCTGGCATCCGCACCTTCCACGCTCTTGCCGATCTGTCGAAGGATGAGCTGGAGGATGTGACCGAGGGCTTCTCCGAGAAGGCTGGCAAGGGTCGCTGGCAGCAGCAGGCCATGGTCCTTGCCGCTCGTAAGGATGCCCGCACCGCCGCCATCGAAGCCCGCATGACCGGCGTCGTCGCAGAGGGTGAAGATGACGAGGATGCCCCGAAAGGCTCCTCCTCTGCCGAGCGCATCACCGCCGCCGACATCTGGTGCCTGCTGAACGCAGACCGCACAGACCTGGGCAACACCGACCGGATGCTGGTTCATTACGGCCACCGCATCCTTGACGTAGTCGGCCTGGGCGTCATGGCCTGGACCGGGACCCGGTGGGTTGCCGACGGCAAAGAGGGCGCCCTGGAGCGCACCGCTCACGAGGCCGCACGCAGCATCAGCCGCGACATCCAGACCGCCCGCGTCCTGAACGAATACCGCCCGGACATCGTGAAGTATCTGCCCCTCAGCAAGACCGAGGCGAAGATCATGCGCGAAGGCGACAAGGACGGCGCTGGCATGGTCGATGACCCCCAGAATGTCCTCTTCTCGCTCGAAGACCTCTCGAAGTGGGCCAATCAGTCCCAGTCGCAGAAGTCGGTCTCGGCAATGGTGAAGCAGTCCCGCGCCTATATGCAGGTCGACGCGACCCTGATGGACGCTCAGCCGCACATCCTCGGCGTCAAGAACGGCATGGTCGATCTCCGCTCCGGCACGCTCCTGCCGGCCGATCCTGCCGCCCTCATCTCGAAGCAAGCAGCAGCCAAGTTCGATGCCGCCGCCCAGTGCCCGAACTGGATCAAGTTCCTCAAGGATGTCTTCAACGGCAACCGGAAGCTCATCGCCTACGTCAAGCGGTGGATCGGCTACATCCTCACCGGCGAGACCCGCGAGCAGAAGTTCCTGTTCCTCACCGGGCAGGGCTCGAACGGGAAAGGCGTCATCACCTATGTCATCGAGCGTCTCCTGAATGACTACGCGAAGACGCTGCCGAAGGACTACCTGATGAAGCAGCGCGGACCTCGCTCGAAGTCCAGCGGCACCGACGACCTGTTGGCCGGCATCCGTGGCGCTCGCTACATCCATGCCTCGGAAGGCGACGCCGATGACGCACTCGATGAAGGCAAGATGAAGGGTCTCTCGGGCGAAGGCACCCAGATCGCGTCATTCAAGTTCGAACGCGCCTTCGAATTTCAACCGGTTGGCAAGCTGGTCTTTGACACCAACTTCCGCCCGCGCATCCACAGCCAGGACAAGGCCATCTGGCGCCGGGTCGTGAACATCGTCTTCTCGAACCACTATGAGAGCCCGGATCACGAGGACTTCGTGAAGGGCGTATCCAAGCCGAAAGACCCGATGCTGCGCTCTGCCCTCATCAACGAGATGCCCGGCATCCTGGCATGGGCTGTCGAGGGTGCGGTCGAGTGGTATGCTGACGGTCTGGGTGAGGAGCCTGATTGCGTCCGTGAGGCTCGCTCCGAGTATCGTGTGGAGACCGATGCGACCGGCGACTTCTTCGCTCAGTGCGTGACTGTCCGCAAAGGGGCAGTGGTTCAGGCCGGGCGTGTCTATAAGGCATACAAGGAGTGGGTCGAGCATAACGCCGTCGGCTTCGCCATCTCCGCTCGTGCCTTCGGCGATTTGCTGAAAGAGAAGGGCCACAAGGGTGAGAAGAGGGGCGGTGTCGTCGTCCGTCATGGGCTGATGCTGAGCTCCATCGGCGACGACTACGCCGATGGCATCTACACCGGCAGCGACATCAAGGCAGGGTCTGACGGACGTCTCCGCGAGCGTCAGCCGAGCTTGGTCGCTATCAACTGATAACCCAGAGGGGCTCGATCCCCCCTCTGAACTTGCCCCCGGTCCTCGGATCGGGGGTTTTTTATTATGACCGACCGATCTTGCTCAGAGATGCCAGCCCGAAGGGTCGATTGCCGCGAAGCCGCATGCGCTTCTCGAACTCCGGCTCCTTCTCAGCCAGGATGTCCTCGGCCGTGTAGATACGTCGCGTTTTTCTCGACGCATTCCGCCTGTCTGCATGTTCTTGAGCTTCTTCTCGGGTCATCCCTTTCCGAGGCGCATTCCAGTCTTCCCAGTGCTGATTGACCCTTCGCTCTGCCTCGGCTTCATCGGCGAACCCGTATCCACCTTTCACCTTGACGATCTCCAGATCGCCGAGGGCCTTCAGGCATTCCTCAATCCTGAAAACCGTATCGCCTTTGTCGCCCTGTCTTTCAAAGCCGTTCTGGAAATCGGGGAACAAGATCCGCCAGCCGAGGAACTTGCGACGTGCTCCATCTGCGTGGATGAACCCGGCGAACCATCCCGAATATCCATTGTTCGCGTGTCTGCCTGCAACAGCGGCGCGCCCGGCGCTGTCGAGCTTCGATTGCAGCCAGACGTCGCCTTCCTCGGCTTCATGACCTTCGTCCTGATAGATGTCCCAAACCCGCCCGGTAAGCGTGACCATTCAACCTCTCCGTGTAGATGGGAACTGGATAGCGAGAGATTTGTGCTCTGGGAAGGCGGGCAACTAACTCTCGACAACAGAAAAGGTCTTCAGGCCTGATAAAAATCTCAATTTCATGACGCAATATGCTTGACCAACATATTGCGGTTCAATCTACCCTTTGCCACAAGAGAACAAAACAGATACTCTGCATCATGGGAGGATTGTCATCATCATCGTTGGGGGATTGGAGAGATGCATGGGAAAGCCTTTTTCAAGCGAGGATAGTTTCCTCGTTCGAGATCCGCTCGGCCAGCTCGGCGTCGTTCAGGAAGTCGAGCCAGGCGTTCGGCCGGTAGATCTGCTGCCGACTGGTTACTACGCTGACAACATGGTCCGGTGCTGTTTCTGTGCCCAGCGCCAGACTCACCGCCGAGGGTATTTTGCGGTGCTGCCAGATGGGTCACTGGCTCTCTGCGGCAACTGCTGCGCAATCAAGATCGCAGGAAAGGAAACAGTCGCGGCGATCGACAGGAGGCGTGAGAGAGCAGCTTCCGGATTGAAACGGAAGGAGATTGCGGAGCGAGTGACCGGCGGCCTGGTCGAGTTGATGCAGGAGTTGGAAGATGGACCACTTCAGGCTGAGGCGGCTATTCGGCAGGCGCTGGGAATGCTTCGAGATGTGTTCGACTACTCAGGGCACATTCCTGATGCCACAATTTCACTCGGTGCAGGTGGCATCAAATCCATCCTGAGAGCTGCCGCGATTGATAATCTTTCAGAAAAGGACGTGCCTGGGCTGATGCAGAAGCGAGCCAAGGCCATCCCCATCATCAAGGCAGGCGTCGAAATGCTTCCTGAGCGCCGCCGGCTGATTTCCTTCGATGCGGTCTGGGAGATCCTCAAGACAGCCAACGCCAAGAAGGGTTGGGGCGTGGAATGGGACGGGAGGGTCATCGAGTATCGGAAAACGGAACTTGATTTCGTTCCTTACAGCCTCTGCATCGAGCCCATTCATATCGATCTTCGGCAGGTGAAAGCAGTGTTGGCGAGCATGTGACCTCCGCATGGGAAATGGGCAAGCGACGCAGATTCCGTATCGCTTTCGTTCCCGGACTCTGTCAGTAGTTGCCCATGACTGAATCGCTCGATCCCAAACCCGCCTCCTCGCGCGAGGAGAAACCCAGCATGCGCAGCACCCCTACCTCGACCGTCGGTAGAGGAAAGGCGATCAAGCGTGTCGATCTGCCCGAAGCGGACCATTGGTCAGACGGCCAAACCACGGTTATGTTCGGGAACAGCCTTGATCGCTACGCATCTTGGGACGCGCCCGACTGCATCGTCTCAGACGGCGCCTACGGCGTCCTCGGCTTCGAAGGCGACACGTCCGATCACACTGGCATGCCTGAGTGGTATGAGCCGCACATTGCCGCCTGGTCCGCTCGAGCGAAGGGCAGCACCATGCTCTGGTTCTGGAACAGCGAGATCGGCTGGGCGGCAGTTCATCCCATCCTGGAGAAGCACGGCTGGCGCTATGTGAACGCGAATATCTGGGACAAGGGCATTGGCCATATCGCCGGGAACGTGAACACGAAGAAGATCCGGCGCTTCCCAGTCGTCTCCGAAGTCTGCGTGCAATATGTCCGCGAGCCTCGGATGAACGGCAAGCACATCAAGTTCTGGTTGCTTGAAGAATGGAAGCGCTCAGGTCTTCCGGTCCGTGAGGCGAACAGGGCCTGCGGCGTCGCGGATGCAGCGGTTAGAAAGTATCTCGACCAGGGACATCTCTGGTATTGGATGCCGTCAGGCAAGTTCCAGATGCTCGTCGATTACGCGAATGAGCATGGAAAACCGGCCGGCCGTCCCTACTTCTCGCAGGACGGCGAGCGCCCGATGACGGCCGCCGACTGGGAAGAGACCCGCTCCCACTTCGAGTGCCCCCACGGCATGACGAACGTGTGGAGCCGCCCTGCCCTGCGTGGCGCTGAGCGGATCAAGACGCACGGCACATCAGGTAAAGCGGTGCACCTGAACCAGAAGCCGCTCGACCTCATGACCAGGACGATTGAAGCTACCACTCGTCCTGGCGAAGTTGTCTGGGAGCCTTTCGGTGGCCTGTTCTCTGCGTCAGTAGCTGCTCGGAGGCTCGGGCGGAGGTCGTTCGCTGCTGAGATCGACCCCACTTATTTCCACTATGGGCTGGAGCGGATCATTCAAGAAGCTGATCAGCATCCGCTTCTTTGATGTTCAGGCGTTCCTCGAGGATTCTCGCGACATGCTCATCGGCGTGTCGCACTTCCTCCTCTGCGGCATGGATCTGACGAAGCGCTGCCTCAAGAGCGTTTTCGTCCTGCTTCTCTTCGGCGGTCTCCTGAGCCTTGATCGCCTTGCGAAGCTTGGCTTCTGCCCTCGCGCTGGCACGGAAAAGGTTTGCCCACTGTGAGATCGTCATCCCCTCGGTTTCGATACCGAGGACGCGGGCTTTGAATGCCTCAAGGCCCGGATGAACAATCCGGTCCATCTTCGCGTAATTCGTATCCAACCGATAGTTGCAGATGTTCATCAGTTCCCGCAGTTGGGCCTGATACTCCGGCGTTGGTTTGTAGATGTGACCATCATTCCCCCATGACGCGATCAGTCTCTCTGCTGCTCGCAGCTGTTCTTCAGTCGGATCTTGGATGCGGTAGCCATTCGTGTTCGTCTGCTGAAGATTGCTGGTCCGGTTCTCTGTGTTCTCAGGCTCTTGGACGATGTAGTGGGGCGGATTGTGATAGTGGTTGTCCCTCGCCTCAGCGACTGACTTGCCGGACACGATTACCACGTCGATGATCTGGGGCTTGCCGTAAAGGATCTTTTCCGGCAGCCAAGCCAGCATGCACACATTCGTATTTTCGTCAGTGAAATGGTTCTGACTGTCCTTGAACCGTGCAGTGATCTCGGTTGAGAGCGGAAACCACGCCTTGATCTCGAAGCCGGGCTGCGGAACTACGCCATCGAAGACCGCATCTGGGAAGCCAGGGTCTTGGCGGCGCCATGTCCCTTGTCCAGCGAACTCATCCTGATCGTCGAGATACTCGACCACGTTGAACTCGATCAGGTTGCCGAGGATGGGAGAGAGCTTCGAAACGATCTTCGACAGGTTCACAGCTGCTTCTGGCGACACCGGCGGCTCTACCGTCAAGACGTCGAACTTGTGACCGGACAACTCCTGCAAATGGTCGCCGGCAATTCTCAAAACTTCTTCGGTGTTCAAAGGCATAATCACTGTCCAAGGTTGTTTTTCGGGCACCGTATACACCGGAGGTAACCAGGTCGAGTCATAGACGCCTCAGATTTTTGGTTCATCGCTCCCAGGCCTATCTCCTCCATAGCTCAAGAAAAACAGGCAGGAGGCAAGAATGGTGATCCCGACATCAACCTTGCGCCCAAGCTGAAAAAAAACTCGCATGTTGTGTGCGACGGTGATGATCCGGCCCTATTTCCTCTGTGAGGCATGCGGGTCCCGGCAATATGGCCGGGACCTCCAAGCATCCGGACGTAGCTCAACTGGATAGAGCGCCGGCCTACGAAGCCGGAGGTTGCAGGTTCGAATCCTGCCGTCCGGGCCAATCCGCACCCCAAGAAACATTCGTTTTTGTGCAGATCCCGCTGGACCTAATTCCCTTTCAGATACCAGAACAGGGAGTGAACATCCGATGGCCGCCTTCACGAAGTTTCCGAGCATCGACAGCTTTTCGCATGTCTATCGCCGGCAGTTCAAATCTTTCAATCCGCAGATCTGCCGCTACGGGGCGAAGATCAAGCTTCATGGCACCAATGCCGGCATCCGGGTCTCGACCAACGGCACCGTCGTCGCCCAATCCCGCAACCGCGACCTCAGTGTCGACGCGGACAACTTCGACTTCGCGGCATGGCTTGACGGCGTCCGCGATCTCTTCGCCGGCTGCGTCCAACCTCAGGACGCCGTGTTTTTCGGTGAGTGGGCGGGCCCCGGAGTTCAGCCGACCGACGCTGTCTCCAAGACTGACCGTCGTCGGTTCTTCGTCTTCGCGATCCAGGTCGGCGAGATCATGCATTACGACCCGGAGTTCATCCGGGCGCTGACGCCGTCGCACCCCGACATCGAGGTCCTGCCCGTCGAGTTTGAGATCCTAATTGATTACTCCGGACCCACCGCAGAGCTTGTGGAGCGCGTCAATGGCGCTGTCGATGCCATCGCCCAAGAGGACCCATACATCGCTCGCATGTTCGGCGTCAGCGACGCTGGTGAGGGCCTTGTGCTCGCCCCTCTCGCACCGATGACCATCTATGAGTGGCCGGCCCTGACATTCAAGTCTAAGGCCGAGGCGCATCGGGTCAAGAAGGAAGGCAAGGCGGTCTCCGAGAAGCTCTCGATCCCGACTGGCGCTCAGGATTTCGTCTCGGCCTTCGTAACCGAGGCGCGCTGCCGTCAGGGTCTGGCCGAGGCGTGTGGCGGTGTCGCTGACCCTCGCACGATCCCCGACTTCCTGAAATGGATCGGCGGCGACGTGAAGAAAGAAAGCCAGGCAGAGATCGAGGAGATGGGTCTGGAATGGTCTGCGGTCGCGAAGTTCGTCAACCAGGCCGCAGTGCGGTGGTTCAAGGCGCAGGGGGTGTGAAGGATATGGGCGGGAGTTCTCCCGCCCTTCTTTTTTGGTTCAGGCGATTTGTCCCTATTTCCCCACCAGCTCGGAAAAACAGACTGACAGGAGGCAGGAATGAGCAAGACGATTACGCTGAAGCGGGATGACCTGGAGGAGGTGGTTAGGACGGCATTGCGGCTTGGTTCGCAGTCCGGCGGCGTGAAGCACAAGCGGCTGGTTCAAGGCATCATGGAAGAGGCGGAGGAGAAGGCGGTCGCGCCCGAGATCCGGCAGCCAATTAAGTTCACGCTGAGCGAAGACCTGATCAAGAAGCTTAAGGCTCCCCTTGATCCGGTGAAAGTTATTAGCGCTGGCGACCTTGAGGACTTCGACCCCTTCGACGTGCCGCCGATGACGCGCCGGGCTGGCACCTTCCGCGATTTTACCAAGCATGCGACCCTCGGCGAAGAGATCCTCCAGCATGTCGAACGGGGTGTGCCGGTATGGAATCTGCTTCAGCGCGTGACTGGGAAGCCGATCAAGGAGCTCCAACAGATCGTCGCTGCCGGCGGCGCTGAGGACACCAGAGCCGCGGTGATCGAGGCGCTTCGGAAGCGTGCGATCTCATACACGTCGCCGGGAATCCCTGCGACCGTCGATGCGACCCGTCGGATGTCGGCGGTGCAGGCGGCCTTCATTCTCTTCATGAACGACATCCCCCGCAAACCGAGCGAAGAAAGGAGGTCGTGATGTCGAAGGTCGTCAAGAACGTCAAAGGCTAATCAGCCACCCCCAACCCCGGCCTCACCGCCGGGGTTTTTCTTTGTCTGCCAGCATCATGAAAGAAAAACAGACCGGCAGACACTTTTTTTCTGTTTTTTTCCTTCCGAGTGCCGATGAGAGGCCTATTTCCTGATTGTAGCGGGTGAACAAACAGAAAACGCCCCGACCGCTACAGGGGCAACAGAGCCATGAGCAAGACAATCGAAAACAGCACCCTCAGCCTGGACGGCCTGCGCGACCTCTTTTCGGCAGAAAAGCCCTCCGCAGCCAAAACCTCTGCCAAGCCGCAGCGCGTCCGGCAGGTCCGCAAGTTCTGTCGGAGCATCCAAGATGGCATCCTGACATTTGATGACTACGAGCACGAGGACGCCATCCTGATCTGCGACGTCGAAGGCTATCCGCTCGCATCATTCGCGCGCATCCAGTTCCGGCTTGGGGCTGACGGCCTGCTTTACCGTCATATCTTTGGTGACTGGTATTTCGACTTCGATGCGCCCGAAGCCGTCGCCTCTCTTAATGACGCTGCATGGTCGCCCGTCTCTACAGCTTTCCCCGAATACCAGGCCCTGGTTGCATCTCTCTCGAATCACGACCGCATGCAGATGTCGTCCTGCGCCTGACCCCACCGCCGGGGCCACACGCCCCGGCCACCCCCACGAACAGGAAAGACAGACAGATGACCTACACCCCCGAAGAGGCCCTCGCCGCCGCCCAAGAGCAGCTCGACAGCCTCCACCTCACCTGCGCTTCGATCGTGCGCGAGTATGATATGCACCCAGACGACGCCGATGAGATCTACCGGCTGGCTGAGCTGGAAGCCGACAAACTGCGTGCGGAGATCGCCGAGCTGCGTGGGAGGGTCTCGGCATGACTATCCCGGAGAACCAGCGCCAGGCACTCATCGCCCGGCTCAATTCATACAGCATTGGAGGGCTCCTGAGGCTCTCCAACCTCGCCTTCCGCGAAGAAGTGGCTCTCGATCGCGAATGGGCGGCGCTACGTATGACAGACGCCCAGCGCGCGCGATGGCAGCATGTTCGCTCCGTCCGTGACATTGTCGATGCAGAAGCGGATCGCCGTCTGTCTGAACCGATCAGGAGGACGGCGTCATGATCCGCCTCCCTCGATACGGGAAGAACATCCGCCGGTATGCCGATGCGGCTTTCGACGCCGCCTGGCGGGAGACGATGGCGCTCACCGTCGAGGAACTGCGCGGATACCATGACGAAGGCAATCCAGACTGCGCAGTGCCATTCGACCTGAGCCTGAAGTTCGGAAAATCTGGACTCTTCGGCGCAACTGTGACGCGTATGCCCCCCGTGCCAGACGGCGGATTTCGCGTCACCGGATCGCTCATCCATCCGTTTGCTCCGATCGACTGGCAGCGGCAGCGGTGGCATGCAGAAATCTATCGCGCGGTCGCAATGCGCTATGCCATTGAGCGCTACCATCCGGCGACCGGCAGGCGGCCGCTGTATCTGCTGCCGGATGCGCAGGTCGAAGTCATGGCGCAACTCCCGACCACTTTTGATGGCGATCTTGTCCAGGGGGTAGAGCAGCGCTGCCGGCACATGATCGCCCAATGGGAACTCGACCACCGCGCCAACGAAAGCAACCACGCTAAGCTCGAGCGCCTGTCTACATCGAGGAACTCAGCATGACCTTCTCCGCGCACCGGAAACTGGAACTCCACAGCGCTTACAGCGACAAGGAGCCTGACCACATCACTGTGTTCTGGGGTAGCGTCGTCATGAGTTACGGTGAGGAGCGTGTCGTCGTTCGCCGGCATGACTGGATAGCGTATCTGCCCTCGAATGAAGAAGAGGCCAGGTTTATCGACGCTTACAATGTTGGCCCCCGCGCCCGACTTGCCGTCGAACGACGCGAGGGGGAGTGGATTCGGCGACCGGGCCCGGAGATGAAGATGGCGAACGAGGCCTTCGATCTTCTCATGCAAGCGAGCCTCGGATGAGGTTCGATCCGACCTTTATCGAGCCGAACCGCAGCACGGCCGACGGGATCTACGTCAGCTATCTGAGCGAGGAGATATTCGTCGGCCCCGCCTGGATCATCGTCGACGACTACCGTTACTGGTGCTTGGAGAACTTCAACCACCATCCGGACGAAGTCTTCCAGTGGGTGCGCGAAGCCATCGAGGAAGAGGTGCGGGAACATATCAGCCGGCTGTCCGCGCACCGTCGGCTGGAGCTTCACGCGGAGGCGATGGTGCGGACGGCAGACAGAGCATCCTCCACCGACCGGGCGATGATGTAAACGCCCCCTGCCCGCTCGAACGCCTTCTGGAACTTTGCCTGAGCCTCTCGCTGCTTACCGCTTTCGGTCTTTACCTCGATCCCGATGAACCGCCCGCCCAGGCAGCCCAGGATGTCCGGGCTGCCCTTCAGCCCGAAGGAGATGGTTCTCTTGCCGTCCATGGATTTCGCGACGCCGGTGTCGTTGGTCCACCAGATCGACCGGCCGGCATACTCCTTGGAGAGAGCAATCAGGATCTTGTTCTGGATCGTGCGCTCTTTCACGCCGCCTTCCTCCGACCTTGCCGGAGCTTGTGCCGCTGATAGGCCCAACCGGGCTTGTAGCCCCTCTCGCGCGCGATCTGGAGCCAGTCCTCGAGCGTCTTCTGCCCGGCCTCCTCCTGACGCCGCTTTGTCTGTCTTTCTTTCTGAAGGCGTTCGAGTTCGGCTTTCTCGATCTCGCGCAGTTCCTCCGCCCGCGCTTTCGGGATGCGGCTCTCGACCGGATGCTCATGATCGCAGATCGGACAGACCGGCGCCGAGGGATGAACGGCATAGCATTCAAGACACTGACGCACTGCCAGGGTCTCGCCGTCTTCGGTTTTGGATGCGGCGCGGGTCTTCTTGTCCTGAGCCTCAAGGCTCCATTCGTGATCCAGCTCCGGTATGCCGTGTCGAAGCGTGTTAGAGCAGCAGTCGATGATCGTGGCATGGGTCTTGCTGCTCGCCAGGATCGCCGACAGGCGGCCTTCACGGGTTTCGAGATCATACCCTGGCGCAAACACCGGGCGGATGGCGCGGGCCATCTGTTGCAGGACCAGCGTGAGGCTGGCGCTGGGCCTCATGAGCGTGGCGCAATCGAGCTCAGGTAAGTCAAAGCCTTCTGATGCGCAGTCAATCACAACCAGCTGACGCGTCTCTTGACTTACGAGACGCTCGATGATGGCCTCACGCTCGAGCTCGGGAGTTTCGCCAGTCAGGATCTCGGCTGGCACGCCTGCGGCAATGTAGGCTTTAGCAACCTGCCGAGCATGGGCGACCGAGCAGGTGAAGGTGATCCCCCTGCCCCGCTCCGGAAACCGATCCCGGAACATCTCGACCGCGTCTCCGCAGACCTCTGACTTGGAAAGTATCTGCTCGGCGCGTTCGAGATCGAAATCGCCGCCGTTCGTCGGAGAAACCATAGCCAGCTTGCGTCGAGATCCGAAGACGCGGCTCGGCAACAGGAAGCCTTGCTCGATCATCCAGGAGGGCTTTGGGCCCGTCTCCATCACCTCGAAGACTTCATCCAGCCCGCGGCCATCCAGTAGCCAGGGCGTGCCTGTGAGACCGATGACGCGGGCCTCCGGGAACGCCTCGAACAGCTTTAGGTAGGACGGGCTGAGTGCGTGATGCGTCTCGTCGATGAAGATCAGATCCGGCGCTTGAACCCTGCCGAACCGCGATTGGAGCGACTGGATCGACGCGACCTGGATCAGTATCTCGCGCTGGTATTTGTGGCCGGCCTTGATGACCCCGACATTGAGACCTGCGCCCCGGAAACGACGGGCGGCTTGTGTGATGAGATTGTCCCGGTGAGCCACGAACCATGCGACCGATCCGCGGGCCTCGGCGTCGCGCAGAATGTCTTCGGCGAGGTTGGTCTTTCCGCCGCCGGTGACGAGCTGAACCAGCACACGGCGCACGCCTTCGAGAAACCGATTGCGCGCTCGGATCTTGAGATCGCTCTGGTATCCTCGAAGCCTTGACCCACCCGATATGCATGTTAAAACATTCATGCGTAGATATAGGGGGTGACGATGGATCGACTGCGCGCTGCGCTACAGCATCACCTCGACACACACGCTACGGAGACCATGCGATCGCTGTCGCTTCGGGCGGGATTGAACGCGAACTTCGTGCAGCACGTCATGAACAAGCGCGTCGAAAATCCGCGCATCGACAGCATCCGGGCCTTAGCGCGTGTGATGCGCGTCCGGCCCGGAAAACTGATCGACGATTGACGTATTGTTCCGGCCGGAACAGGTGTCCTCAGTCGTCGATTTCGAAGCCCCTGGGCTTGCCCATCTTCTCGACCTCGGCGACGTTCTTCAGGCCCGCGGAGACAACGGGATCTTTGAGAAGTTCGACCCGCCTGGCGGCGGCGGTGATGTCGGCAGCATAGCTCAGGAGAGTGTCGCGCCAGGCGCCGAGTTCACGAGCCAGTTTCTTCAGTGCCGTCTCTTTCTCGGCGAGCTTTTCAGCCCTCTTGTCGAGTTCTGCGTCGCGGTCATCCAGCTCTTTCTGCTTCACTTCCCTTGCCGCCTTCGCCGCCTCATCTGCCGCCTTGCGACGCGCCTCAGCCTCGCGATCGAGACGCGCCCTCTCCGCCGCCGCCTGTCTGTCTTCCTCAGCTCTGCGGAGTGCTGCGGCTTCATTCTGACGGGCGCGCTCGATGGCCGCCTCTGCCGCGAGTTTGGCAATAACGGCATCGGGATCTGCGACCATGTCTTTCGCCGAACCGAACCGCTCCTCGAAGGGTTTCAGGAGCGCGTTCATCTCGCCGCGGGTCCTCGCTCCGTCCCTCGTTTCGTGCGTGACGACGCCGAGAGTGAGTAGTATGTCGAGCGCGATCTGGGATGCCTGATGCGTGCGGATTTTACTTGCATCGCCGCCCTTCGCCGCCGCCTCTTCCTCGATCCTTTTGCGCAATGCGAACATCATCTGAGCCCGCGGCGAGCCCGGCGGAATGATGCTGTCGGCGCCGTCGAGAAACTCGTCACCCTGGACTTCGATGAGCGCCTTGTCGGCATACTTCTTGGCCTCCCGAAGAGCGGCCGCCCGAGGCTCAGCGCGCACAATATTCATGTGCTGATGCTCCGGCGATTGGAACCAGGCGCCGACCGCATCTTGCGCAATTTCGTAGCCCTTCTTGCGCCAAGTGACCGGGTTTCCATCCTTGTCCACCTTGCCCTCGATCGGGATCTCTTCGCCGCCGATGAGGGGGTGATGCGCCGACCGGAAAAGCTTCCGTCCGTCAGCATAACGATCCGACGCCGGCTCCTCGATGATGTCGTAGATCAACCCCTGAAGGTGGATGCTTTGCTCGTCGAAATCGACGCGGCAATACTTCAGCATCGAGCCGAACTCATTCTGCATGAAGCCCAGCCCGGCCTGCGTGAACTCCTCGCACTTCCGCTTGTCAAATCGCGCAAGCCGACCCTCGTCGTCGAGAAACTCAAGGACATGCTCCGCCGGACAATCGTCAGCCGCCCGGAACTTGTCGCGATGAACCGTGAGGACAAATTCACGAAGTGGAGGACCCGATTTCGCGTTCTCGGTCCAGGGGTTCTGCGGACCTGCATTCATCACCGCTGCGGCAGCTTTCTTTCCGCGCTTTTTCTTCGTCCCTTTGATGTTAGAGAGGTGGTTCGCGTTCTTCATCCGCAGCTCTTCGAGCCGCACAATGTCCGCGATGGAGTTGTCGCCGACGAGGACGCGGTTGAGATGTTTTCGGCTTGGATCGCAGTGAGAAACATCCCCGATCCGCCGCTCCGCATGAGCGATCATCCCGGCGACATCTTTGGGTGAAAGGCTGGCGAAGCGAAGCACTGCCGGGAACTTTCCGTCGAGCCTGACGCGCTCCGCATATGTGAGTTCCCGCAGGCGCTCCGCGTAGGTTTTCTGTGCCATTTCTGGTCTCCTCCCTTTTGAAAGGGAGATCGCGCCCGGATTAAGTTTTCGCTCCTTCTCAGGCCTGGCTTTTTGTCAGTTTTCGCGGGTTCATACTTACTAAGAGACTGCGAAACCCCTGCGGGCTTCCTCTGCCTCTTGTTCGGGAGGGTTTGGGGCTCCGCCCCATCCCTTCCATCCCAAAACCCCTCCGCCCCTGCGGTGCGCAATGGACCCGCTCGCCGCTCATCCCTTGACCCTTCCGGCGTCTCCCGACAGGCAAGGTGGGAGCCTTCGATCTCCCCCTTTGAACCCCCATGACGCAGGCGGGAAAGCGCTCGCCGCTCTTCCCCCTGGACCCCCTTCCGGCGTCTCCGACGGGGCCGCCTGCCGGTTCATGGGGCGCGCCGCCGCTCCCCTGAAAACCCCTGCCGCCAGGGTGGAGGGGCGCCCGCGCTGCCCCTCCCCTGGACCCCTCCCAGGCGCCCTGCCGGGGGCGTTCCCGATCAGTCCTGCGATCGTTCGTGACGCAAAGTTCCAGCCGGGACAGGCCGCGCTATTCCCTCGCGTGCCTGTCCTTCGCCGCCGCAATCGCCTCTTCGAACATCGCCTCGAACTCGTCCACGCTCATTGGCTCGGACAGCCTAAGCTGCCCCTCCGCGAGCAGCTTTAGCTTGCGCTCGATGAAGGCTGCGGCGGTCTCGTTGATGTCGTCGGGGTCGGTCATGCGCGGCTCTCCTTGGCGGTCAGTGTAGCACGGATGAAAGAGGTTCCCCGATCTCGTTTCCGCCCCTGAGCCAGCGAACCCAGATCCCTTCCGAAAGGATCTCGCCATGCTGTCACTGCCCATCTCATTCCCTACCAAGAGCCCGTCGGCAATCACCCTCCAGGACAAGCGTGAGCTGATGGAATACGGCGTCCAAGAGGGTCTTTCCATCAAGGGCCTCAGCAATGTTTCTGGTGTCAACGAGATGACCATTGGAATCTGGCGGGAGGACATTGCGCGCGCGATCCGGATGGGTGCGACATTCGAAAAAACTGCACCGGCGAAGGCGGCGCCCGCCTCAAAAATCAAGCCCTTGATCGTGCCCTCAGCTCCTGCAAAGCCTGCGCCGGCAAAGAAGGTCGCGCCCATCGAAAGACAGGCAGAGGAGCGCTCTGAAGGCTCGCCGAACAAGGGACGTAGATGCCGCCCGAGTGGCTTGACCAACGATCAGAAACGCGCCCTTCTCGAACGTCAAACCGCCGAGAGATTGACTAATGCTCAGGTGGCGGCAGAGGTCGGAGTTCTGCCAGACACTATCAGCGTCTGGCGCAAAGATCTCGGCCTCGTCGGCACGAGCGGCCAGGGCGGGAGATATACAAAAGAGGAGCGCGACGAGGTTGTTTCAGCGGTCCTCAATGGCGGCCTGACTGTGTCGGGAGCGTCGAAGAAATACGGCATCGCTTGGACTACCATCAGCCGCTGGATCGAGAAGTCCGGCTGCGCAAATCCCGCATCAAAGACAGAGAAGGAACCGACAATGAAGAAGCATCAGAAGGCGGCGCCGACGGAGGCCCGTGATGCCCTCCGAAGCATTACAATCACCCGCCCGGACGGCACACGCATTGAGCTCGCACTGACGTCGGCCGAGATCTCCTCCATGATCGGGATTTCCTGACCTCACCGCCCCGGCCTCACCGCCGGGGCAACTTTTTTCCACCCGTATTTTTGCGTCCCAATCCCCGGACCTATTTCCCCCTCAGCAAAACAATAACGAGGGAGGCGGCAGTGCCGACGACGAGACTAACAACCCTGAAGGACGCGATGCTGCTGCTCGCGGACGCGCCCGGCAATGCGGATTACTTGGCCCTGTTTGACGCGGCCGCGGCGGTCGCAAATGCCCGGTCGGAGCGCGAAATCAGCGACGCAGAATACCGCGAGACGATCGACCGGATCATCGCGCGTATGCGCAACACGACGCTCGTTTCCGGTCTCGAACTTGCCGCCGCATGTGACCGTCTCGCGGCCGCTGATGAGGATGTCGTCCGCGCGGAAACGGCGCAGTGGCTGACCGAGATCTGCACGGGACTGGGAGCATGACGATGGAGCGCAAAGCTGGTGTTTATGCTGGCCTCTCGAACGCTGAATATCACTCGGGGCCGGAGAAGTCGAAATCCTCAACCGACCTGATCCGTAAAAGTCCTGCACACTACCTTCACTCCCGGATAGCGGAGCGGAAAGAGACCGCGGCGTTCCTGAAGGGGACAATGACGCACGACCGAGTGCTCGAGCCCGAGGAGTTCTGGAGTCGGTATGCGGAGCCGTTCGTGGCTCCTGAGGGTGCGCTCGATACGATGCCCGAAATGAAGGCTTACCTGAAGGCCCTCGGTCTCCCTGTCAGCGGCAACAAGCCCGATCTTGCTGACCGTATCCGGGAGGCTGATCCATCCGCCATCCTGCTTGATGATGCCCGTGCTGAATACGCCGCATCTGTCGGCGACAAGCAGATCATCACCGCCGCGGATCTGGCTGAAGTCGAAGCCATGCATGGCCAGATCATGCGCCACCCGAAGGCTGGGAAGCTTCTCGCTCCTGGTTCTGGAGTGCCAGAGCTGAGCTGCTACTGGACCGACGAGGAGACCGGCGTCCGGTGCCGTTGCCGGCCCGACTTCTGGCGCCACGACGGGGTCGTCGTTGATCTCAAGACGTGCCTTGATGCGTCGTATGACGGCTTCCAGAAGTCTGTGTGGAAGTGGCGCTACCATGTCCAGGCCGCCTTCTATCTCGACGGGATTGAGGCCGCGTTGAAGCAGGGGCCGGGCACGACCACCATGTCCGCGCCGAAGGCCTTCCTGTTCGTGGCCGTGGAAAAAACAGCCCCCTATGGCGTCGGCGTATACCACCTTGACGCACAGAACATCGCGATCGGCCGCCGGGAATATCGCGAAGACCTCGCTCGCTTTGCTGAGTGCCAGCGCACCGGCGAGTGGCCAGCCTACAGCCCTAACATCGAGGCGATGAGCCTGCCCGAGTGGGTGCTGCGGCGTGAAGAATACGAAAACGAAGACGCCTGAGAGGAGAAAACATCATGGCAAAAATCGACATCCGCCGCGCAATCGCGCCGAAATCCGACCAACTCAACGCCGACGACCTGCTCGCCGGACCCCACACCATCCGCATCAACGGGGTCCGGGAGGGCAGCGCAGAGCAGCCCGTCCATGTGTTCTTCGACGGCGACAATGGCCGTCCCTGGAAGCCGTCGAAAACGGCTCTCCGCTGCTTGGTTGCGATTTGGGGCGATGATCCCGACCGCTGGGTTGGCATGTCGCTGACGATCTACACCGATCCCAACGTCCGCTTCGGCAAAGATGTCGTCGGCGGCATCCGCGTGTCGGCGATGGAAGGCCTCTCTCAGCCCCGCACACTGAGCCTGACGACTACCCGCGGCAAGCGCGCCCCGACCACGATCCAGCCGCTGAAGGTGGAGGCTAAGAAGGGTCCTGCCGATCAGTGGAAGGAGCGTCTGTTCGGCGTCGCTGAGGGTGGCAAGGGGATCAGCGTGGCGGACGCCTGGGCAAAGGTTCCGGATACGATCCGCGACGAACTCGGCGCCGGCATCTATGACCAGCTGATCGCCCTCGAGGCGGCCGCCAAGGATTACCGGGAAAACGATCCGAATGCCGCGGTCGATGCCTTGAATGAAAGTTTGGGCTGATCGTGAAAAACCCCCGCTTTGTTTTGGGCGGGGGTTTTTCGGTCCTAATTCCTGATCAGAGCATAGCAAAAAGCATGAAAGGCGGGCGCAGTGCACATTCTTCAGTTCTTCAAGTGGGATCATCTCCCGCCACATCTCCAGGCTGTATCTCGACCTTTCGGAGAGATGGCTGAGGGCATCGTCAGCACGATCCCGAACAATCCCGAGCGCACCATCGCACTCCGCAAACTCCTCGAATCCAAGGACGCCGCCGTTCGCGCCGTCGTAGCGAAAGACATCTGATCATGGCAGGCAGCGTCAACAAAGTCATCCTCATCGGCAACCTGGGCGCCGATCCCGAAGTCAAAGAGTTCAGCAACGGCGGCAAGGTCTGCAACCTGCGCATCGCCACCTCGGAAACCTGGAAGGACCGCAACTCGGGTGAGCGCAAGGAGCGCACCGAATGGCACTCGGTCGCGATCTTCGCCGAAGGTCTGGCAAAGATCGCTGAGCAGTATCTGAAGAAGGGCAGCAAGGTCTATATCGAGGGCCAGCTGGAGACCCGCAAATGGCAGGATCAGTCCGGCGCCGACCGCTATTCGACCGAGGTCGTGCTGCGCCCCTATCGCGGCGAACTGACGCTGCTGGATGGCCGTCAGGGTGGCGGTAGCGATCATGGCGCATCCGCTGAGCGCTCTTCGCCTCGTCCCGCCGCCGCCGACCACGACGACGAGATCCCCTTCTAAACCCTTTCGAAGGGCGGACTATCTCCCGGTCAGGCTACTCTCCAGACCGTAAATCAGCCCGTTGATGCCGTCGCGTCCGCCGCCCTCAGGTCTGGGTCATTGAGCGACAAATCCGGGAACGAGCGAGCGCCGCACGAGACGCGGCAAAGGCCTCGGCGAAAGCCGGGGCCTTCTAAGTCTAAAATAGTGAGTTAGATTTAGTTAGACGAGGTTAGTCTGACTCCTGTCAGATGCAAACGCCGCAGAAATCGCCGGACATGTCATCAGAACCCTCCGGAGCCGCAGTCTAACTCCCACCGCGCGAAAGGCGTCACCGAAAGCCGGGGCCTTGTCATGTCCAAACGCCGGTATAGCGACCGACATACCAACCCATACCGAAAAAAATATTCCCCCGCATTTCCTGTCTGTTTTTCCGAACCCTGAGAAAATCGTTCGAAATCAATTTGATGGCGTGCAGGCTGGATTCCTAACTCCCATTCAGAGCGGGAGAACAACAACATGCCGGACTCGCTCCCGGCGATAGGGAGAATAGAGATGAGCATTGATCCGGATCGCGAAGTTGAAGAATTCGTCGACAAGATGATCGCAATCGGCGCCGGCGCATGGCACAAGATGGAGACACATGCGCAGAAGCGCAAAGCACTGAAGCCGGCCCGAACATTCCAAGAAATGTATGGCGGCCGCGCTGTTCTTGCCGCGGACATCGCAAGAGATCGCAGCACCTCCCCAGATCCGACGGCCCGAGACCTCGTTGCATGGGAAGCATTCGCCGTCAGTGAGTCCAGGTGGGTATCGTTCGCGCCGGGTGCCGCCGAGCTGTCCGGTGCTCCGACACGGAAAAAGGCCTTGGCTCGCGCAAACGGCTTCCGCCTCCTCCGCCGCGCATACGAAGCGGAAACTGGCTTCAGCGCTCTCAACGGCTCCAAGCTGACTGCCGGCCAGCGCGCAACGCGGGTGAACGGTCTGCGGCCCGAGTGGATCGAGGAAGCCCGGTTGCTCCGCGACAACTACGTCGACAGCAAAGCTGGCCAGAACATCCGCAAGCTGATCGAAATCACTCGGGAAACCTCTGAACGCCGTCTCGCATCGCGCGTCATCCGCAAGACACCGGCGCAGATGTGCCTTTGATCAACGAGGAGGAAATAGACATGGACCACAATTTCGATTTTTCCGCACTGCCCGAAAACGATCCCACCGGACGCACGTTCGGCGCCGCTTTCGGCCCCCAAATCAACGCCGAGGTCGATCGCGCCCAGGAAGTCGTCGCTGATAACCTCGCCGCCGCCGGTCGCAGCTTCGAGGGCGCAGGTCGTGACTGGGCAGCCCTCATGCCCGCTCTCGTCTATCGCAGCGCGTTGATGAAAGCTCAGGGGCCGACTGCTCGTAATCTCTCCAGAGAGCCCGACATCGAGCAACTGATCGACAAGCGCTCGGCCGCCGAGGAACTGTTCGCCGCTTACGAGCTCGATCAAAATCGGGACGCCGCGACCGGCCAGGTCCTCTCAAATCACGACAGGATGGCGCGAACCGTTCGACTGCACGCTGTCGAGAAACATTATCCTGGATCGCGCGCTAAGCTTAACGAAGAAGTCGCGGCGCTCAATGAGACCCCCATCGGGTTTGTCGCGATCGTCAGCGAGGCCCACATCGACCGCGATATGTGGATGCGGGATCACCTTGCAGGCTCCATCTCAAATAACAGGAGACGGAAAGCCAAGAGTCTCGAACTCACCGACTGACCCCCTCCCCCGCCGTCATCTCAACGCCCGACCGCCCAAACCTTGAAGAGGAAGACATCATGAAGACCATCATTTCTACCGTCGTCATCGCCCTCGCTCTCACGGCGGGTGTCATCGCAACCCCGGCCCCAGCAATGACGCTGGAGGATGCTATCGAAGCCCGGTGCGACGGCAACCCCAGCCGCCCTGCTGCACGCTCTACTCTTGGAGGTCGGCTCAAGGGTGTGACATGCAGAGAGGCCGTCGAGATGGACCGCGCGGCCGTAAAGCTGATGGAGCTCGGTCACATGCACGGCGAAGCGGCTATCGACGGCCACCCAATCGGAGAAGATCTGAGTTTCAACCGGTGCATCGCACTACTCCGCAGCCAGGCCTATTATATCGCGGCAGACGAGCTTCGGAGTGGAAATCGCAACCCGATGTCTGTCTATAATTCGCTCGTCACTCAAGGCTACAACCACACTCTCAGTGAGCGTCGAAAAGGCAATCCGCATTATTGTCGGTTCAGCAACTCGATGTGAACAGAGACCCCGGCCACCGCGCCGGGGTTTTTCATTTCGCCCTCCGGAAATCCAGCCAATTATATGACCATGATAGATCCCAACGACTGGCCGATTGCGCCGCTGCAAATCCTCGACGTGGATTTCACGCAGCTTCCAATGTATGACCCCGAGAGCGACGGGCCGATCCGCCCGCCCTGGGTCATTCGGGTCGTTGAGTGCTGGGGGTGGGGGATGGTCCCCATCGCCTCGAACTGGCACCGCGTTCATCATCCAGACAGATACTGGTCAGCGTTTGAAATCGACGGCATCGAATGGCTCTGGCGCGATGACGGCGCCGGGGTCTGGACGCTCGTGCAGCTCGCTGACGTCGATGCTGAGTGCGATGAGCTTCCCGACGGCGACCCGAGAGGCCGGGTCCGGGATTGGTGAGCCTCCCCATCTGCATCAGTTGGACGGGGAGACTATCCTTTTTTGCATCAGTTCCGGAACTGATGCAGTGTCCCGTGCTGGGTATGTGCTGTCTCTGTTCTACTAATGTTCCAGCGTCAAAAATCCAGCAATATCAGGCTAACTCACTGTTTAACCAAGCCTATAGTTCGGGGACTCCCGAGTAATTTGAACGTCGTGGACATGGCTTTCCTTCAGGCCCGCACCGGTGATGCGCACGAACTGGCAGTTCCTGCGCATCTCGGCGACGGTGGCGCAGCCGGTATAGCCCATGGCTGCGCGCAGGCCGCCGACCAGCTGGTGGATCACGGTGCCTGCCGGTCCCTTGTAGGGCACCTGTCCCTCGATCCCTTCGGGGACCAGCTTGTCGCTTGCTGCGTCCTTCTGGAAATACCGGTCAGCCGATCCGCGCGCCATCGCGCCAAGCGAACCCATGCCGCGATAGGATTTGAAGCTGCGGCCCTGATAGAGGATCATGTCGCCGGGGCTTTCGTCCGTGCCCGCGATCGCGCTGCCGACCATGGCGCAGCTGGCACCTGCAGCAATGGCTTTCGCAAAGTCGCCCGAGAACTTGATGCCTCCGTCTGCAATGATCGGCACGTCCCCGGCGGCGGATGCCGCGTCCATGATCGCCGTCAGCTGCGGCACGCCGACGCCTGCGACAATCCGCGTCGTGCAGATCGATCCCGGTCCGATCCCGACCTTCACGGCGTCGGCCCCCGCGTCGATCAGTGCCCGGGTCCCCTCGGCCGTGGCGACGTTGCCGGCGACCACTTGGACGTCGTTGGACAGCGCCTTCACGCGCTCGACTGCGCGGGCGACGCCGGCGGAATGGCCATGGGCGGTGTCGATCACCACCATGTCCACGCCGGCGTCGATCAGCGCCTGGCTGCGCTCGAACCCTTCTTCGCCGACCGTCGAGGCGGCGGCCACCCGCAGGCGACCCAAGCCGTCCTTGCAGGCCAGCGGGTTCAGCACGGCCTTCTCGGTGTCCTTCAGCGTCAGCAGGCCGGTCAGCTTGCCGTTGCCGTCGGTCACCAGCAGCTTCTCGATCCGGCGCGCCTTCATCAGGCTGATCGCCTCGGCCCGGTCAGCGGGCTCTCTCAGGATCGCAAGGTTGTCGCCGGTCATCATGGCCCGCACGGGGGTCCGGTCGCCACTGGCAAAGCGCATGTCGCGGTTCGTCACGATGCCGACGACGCGGCCGTCTGCGTCGACAACCGGAAACCCGGTGACGCTATAGCGGTCCTGCAGCGCCTTGGCGTCCGCCAGCGTCTGGTCAGGCGTCAGCGTGATCGGGTTATAGACGATGCCGGATTCAAAGCGCTTCACGCGGCGCACCTCGGCGGCCTGCTGTTCGGTCGTCAGGTTGCGGTGGATCACGCCCATCCCGCCCGACTGCGCCAGTGCAATGGCCATCCTGCTTTCCGTGACTGTGTCCATGGCCGAGGACAGAAGCGGGATGTTCATCCGGATCGAGCGCGTGACGAAGGTCGTCACGTCAGCGGTCGACGGCAGCACCGTCGAGGCGGCCGGAACAAGAAGAACGTCGTCGAAAGTGAGAGCCTCACGAATCTGCATGGGGGTGTCCTTGCGGCAAGATCGTTTGGCAGTTTCCCCTTTCACGCCTGACCCGATTTGTCCAGCCCGGCGCGGGCAGTTGCCCGGCTGCCACGATCCGAAGCCGATGATGACGCCGACGTGACGTCAATCGTCCACGCTAATTGACCCGTAACGGTTGTGCGATACGGTGGCGAAAAGTGGGCACATATGCCCGACCTGGGAGGAAGAACATGAAGATCGCATTGACCGGCGTGGCGGCGCTGATGCTGGGGGCCGCGCCGCTCATGGCCGGCGGGATCGAGCGGGCACCGCAGTCGCTTGGCCCGCTGTTCGAGGACGGAAACTACGTCGAGCTGAGCTTCGGCGGTGTCGATCCCACGGTGGAAGGAACCGACGTCGCTGGCTTCCAGCTGGGCGACGTGGCGCAGGGCTATGGCTTCGCGGGGCTGGCCTACAAGCACCAGTTCACGCCGAACTTCTCGGGCGCGATCATCATAGAGCAGCCGTTCGGCGCGGACATTCGCTATCCTTCCCTGGTCGATGGCGGTTCGCTTATGCTGGGCGGGACTCTGGCGCGCGTCGATTCGACCACCTTCACGGCATTGGGACGCTACAAGTTCCAGAACAACTTCTCGGTCCATGGCGGCATTCGCGGATCACGCGCCGACGGAGAGGTGCGGCTCAACGGCCTCGCCTATGGCCCCCTCGCCGGCTACGATGTCGAGCTGGATGCTGATACCGGTATCGGCTACGTCGCCGGCGTGGCTTGGGAACGTCCCGACATCGCCGCCCGCGTCTCGCTGACCTACAACTCCGAGGTCGAACACGAGTTCGATACCACCGAATCTGGCCCGCTTGTCGATCCCGATGGTCCCGGACCCATCCCGGCGCTTCCCCTGCTGAACGCGGACTCCACAACCACGGTCTCGACCCCCGAAAGCTGGAACCTGGAATTCCAGACCGGCGTCGCCGCTGACACGCTGGTCTTCGGCTCGATCCGCTGGGTAGAGTGGAGCGCGTTCCGCGTCGACCCGCAGCAACTCGTGGATGTCACGGGCAGTGGCCTCGTGGAACTCGAGAACACCACGACATACACGCTTGGCGTCGGCCGGGCCTTCACCGATGCCTGGTCCGGCTCCGCATCGTTCTCGTTCGAAAAAGAAGGCGACGACCTCGTGTCGCCCCTGGCCCCCACGAACGGGCGCAAGGGCATTACACTGGCCGCGATCTACAGCCAGGGGCCGATCAAGATCACGACCGGGATAAACTATACCAAGCTGGGCGATGCGAGCCCAGAGACGGGAACCCCCGACGTGCAGCGCGCCAGCACCGAAGACAGCGATGCCTGGGGCGTCGGCGTCCGGATCGGCTACCGCTTCTGATACCACGCTTGCCAGAAGAACGGCTCTGCCCCTGCAGCAGGGCCGTTTGCCGTTTCAGCAGCCGCTTATCCGGAATCATCGAAGCCGGCCCGCGGGGACCATCGGCGGCACGATCCTGCAGAGGGGGGTCCGGGGGGCCGGCCCCCCGGCGGTCGCGGGACGCAACAGGGGGTTCGCGCACCGGCCCCTTTCCTTGTCCAGCCGCTGCCATTAGCTAGGGGCGACCTGGCGAAAGGAACGGCGGATGATCTATCGCAGCGCGGCAGAGTGGCAGGCGGCAACGGCCCGGCGGATCGTGCTGTTCGGCATGTCGGGCCTTGGCAAGACCTTCCTTGCCTCGATGCTGCGCGGCACCGGGGACTGGTTTCACTACTCCGTCGACTACCGCATCGGCACGCGCTACATGGGCGAATACATCGCCGACAACTTCAAGCGCGAGGCGATGAAGGTCCCGTTCCTGCGCGACCTGCTGATGTCCGACAGCGTCTATATCGCCAGCAACATCACCTTCGACAACCTCGCGCCGCTGTCCACCTATCTGGGCAAGCCGGGCAGCCCCAGCCGGGGCGGACTGCCCTTCGGCGAATACTGCCTGCGCCAGAACCAGCACCGGCGGGCCGAGATCGCGTCGTTGCTGGACACGCGGCACTTCATGGACCGCGCGCGCGACATCTATGGCCTGGCGAACTTCGTTTGCGACAGCGGCGGCTCGATCTGCGAGGTCGTCGATCCCGAAGACCCGCAGGACCCCGTGTTGAAAGCCCTCTCACACGACCTGCTGATGGTCTGGATCAAGGGCAGCGATGCGCATACGGCGGAACTCGTGCGCCGCTTCGACAAGGCGCCGAAGCCCATGTACTATCAGCCGCAGTTCCTGGAACAGGCCTGGATCGCCTATCGCGTTGAAAAGGGGCTGGAGGAAGCGCAGGTTAATCCCGACGACTTCATCCGCTGGACCTACGCGCGCGCCCTGGCCCACCGACAGCCCCGCTATCAGGCGATGGCCCGGCGCGGCGTCACCATCCTGGCCGAGGAGGTGGCGCAGATCCGCACCCCCGACGACTTCAACGACCTGATCGCCCGCGCAATCGCGCGCAAGGAAGATTGATATGCCGATCACCCTGAACGAGAACCTGCCCGCCTACCGCATCCTCTCGGACGAGGGGGTGATGGTGATGTCGCCGGGCCGTGCGGCGACCCAGGACATTCGCCCCTTGCGCATCGGCCTGCTGAACCTGATGCCCAAGAAGATCCAGACCGAGAACCAGTTCGCGCGCCTGATCGGCGCCACGCCCCTGCAGATCGACTTTCAGCTGATCCGCATGTCCGACCACGAAAGCCGCAACACCGCCGCCGACCACCTCGAAAGCTTTTACCGCCCCTTCCGGGAGATCGAGGCCAGCGGCGAGAAGTTCGACGGCCTCGTCATCACCGGCGCACCCATCGAGCATCTGCCTTTCGACCAGGTCACCTACTGGGAAGAGCTGACCCGCGTCTTCGCCTGGACACAGACCCATGTGCATTCCACCTTTGGCGTCTGCTGGGGCGGCATGGCGATGGCGTGGCATTTTCACGGCCTGCCCAAGCACATGCTGCCGTCGAAGGCCTTCGGCTGCTTCCGGCACCGCAACCTGTCCCCCGCCTCGCCTTACCTGCGCGGATTTTCCGACGACGTCCTGGTTCCGGTCAGCCGCTGGACCGAGGTGCGCCAGGACGATGTCGATGCCCGCCCCGCGCTGACGACGCTGCTGGCCAGCAGCGATGTCGGCCCCTGCCTTCTGGCCGATCCGGGGCACCGCGCGCTCTATGTATTCAACCACTTCGAATACGACAGCACGACGCTGAAAGAGGAACACGACCGCGATCTTGCCGCCGGGAAGCCCGTCGCCGTTCCCGCGAACTACTATCCCGACGACGACATCACGCAGGCGCCCACGAACCGCTGGCGCAGCCATGCGCATCTGCTCTACGGTAACTGGATCAACGAGATCTATCAGACGACGTATTACGACATGTCGCGCATCGGCGAGGGATGACGAATGGCTGACCCCAAACGCATCGAGGCGTTGCCGCTGGTCGGCAGGATCACCGACTACCTCAAGACCGGCGCGCCGGTCGACATCCGCAAGATCGTGACGAACGCCGGTCGCAAGGACATCCTGGACCCCGACTTTGCCTACCGCGAGGAGATGGGCAAGGGCATCTACGAGACGCAGATGGCGCAGCTGCAGCTGCAACTGGTGCGGTTGATGCACGACGTCGTTACGACCGGCAAGCGGATTGTCGTCCTCTTCGAGGGACGAGACGCCGCGGGAAAGGGCGGCACAATCGAGCGCGTGCGCGAGAACCTGAACCCGCGGTCCGCTTACATCGTGGCGCTGCCCAAGCCGACCGAGCGCGAGGCCGCCCAGTGGTATTTTCAGCGCTATGTCGACTGGCTGCCCGCCGCGGGAGAGATCGCGCTGTTCGACCGCAGCTGGTACAACCGCGGCGTCGTGGAGCGCGTCTTCGGCTTTACGACCGAACCCCAGCGCAACGCGTTCTTTCGCCAGCTTCCGGGGTTCGAACAGACGCTGGTTGACGACGGCGTGATCCTGGTCAAGCTGTGGCTGAACGTCGGCCGCGCCGAGCAGTTGCGGCGGTTCCTTGACCGAGAGCAGGACCCCCTGAAGCAGTGGAAGCTCAGCCCCATCGACGTCGAAGGGCTGGCCAAGTGGGACGACTATTCGCGCGCAATTCGCGACACGCTGAACCTGTCCCATTCCCCCATCGCGCCCTGGACCGTGGTACGGTCCGACGACAAGCGCCGGGCGCGGATCGCCGCGATCCAGACGATCCTGCGCGCCTGCGACTTTGCCGGACGCGACGATGCGGCGATCGGCCAGATCGACCCGCTGATCGCCGGAAGCCCGGAACTGCTGCGCGACTGAAGCAGCCTTGGCGCTGCCGCCCGACCATGCCAGAACCTTCCCAGAGGAACTGGGAGGGGAACATGGATCTTTCGACATGCCGCGCCATCGTCACCGGTGGCGCATCGGGCCTTGGTGCCGCGACGGCTGCGCATTTCCGCAAGCGCGGCGCACAGGTGGTGGTGCTGGATCTGGCTGACACCGGGGCCGAGGCTGCTGCGGCCATTGATGCCGGTTATGCCCGAACCGATGTGACAGATGAACGAAGCGTGGCCGATGCCATCTCGCTGGCCGTCGGGACGATGGGCGGCATCGACGTCTGCGTGAACTGCGCGGGCATCGCCACGGGCGAGAAGACCCTTGGCCGCGACGGGCCGCACCGGCTGGAAAGCTTTCGCCGCACGGTCGAGATCAACTTGATCGGCAGCTTCAACGTGCTGCGGCTGGCGGCCGAACGGATGGCGCTCAACGGGCGGAGCGACAACGGCGTGATCGTGAACACGGCATCCATTGCAGCCTTCGACGGGCAGAAGGGCCAGGCGGCCTATGCGGCGTCCAAGGCAGGCATCGCGGGAATGACCCTGCCGCTGGCGCGCGACCTGGCGGGTCAGGGCATCCGCGTCTGCGCCATCGCCCCCGGCATCTTCGGCACGCCGATGCTGACGAGCCTTCCGACCGAGGTTCAGGAGAGCCTCGCGGCCGAGGTGACCTTTCCGAAGCGGCTCGGCGATCCGGCGGAATACGCCCGCATGCCCGCATTCATCGTCGAGAACGACTATCTGAATGGCGAGACCATCCGCATCGACGGCGCGCTGCGGATGCGCTGAGCAGCCGTTCATCACGGCCGCGCGAAACCCTTGCGCGGTCGGCACGCGCCGCTTAGCGTTGCAGGCAATTCATCGACCGAAAGGCCCGCTTTCATGCGCTTGCTGACAACCACCCTGCTGGCTGCCGCCGCCCTGCCCGCCTATGCCGCCGATCCCGAACTGACGGTCTTCGATTGGGCCGGGTTCGAGGAACCCTCGATCTTCCAGGGCTATATCGACAAGCACGGCGACAGCCCGACCTTTGCGTTCTATGGCGACGATGACGAGGCCTTCCAGAAGGTCGCCTCGGGTTTCCGCGCCGACGTGATCCACCCGTGCAGCCAGATGGTCGGCAAATATCGCGACGCCGGCCTGATCGAGCCGTGGGACACGTCGCGCATCCCGAACTTCGACAAGATCGATGAACGCTTCCTGGACAGCGAGGTGTTCAGCGACGACCAGGGCGTGTGGTACATCCCGACCGACTGGGGCGCGACCGCCATCGCCTACAACACCGAGACGGTGCCTGCCGAGGACGTCGCCAGCCTCGACGTGTTCCTCGACCCGAAATATCAGGGCCGCACCTCGCTGCCCGACAGCTCGGACGATGTCTGGGCGCTGGCCTACCTCGCCACCGGTACCACCGACTGGACCAATGTGACGGACGAACAGTTCCAGGCCGCTGCCGAGTGGCTGCGCCAGGCGCATCAGAACGTCGCAGCCTATTGGGCGGACCCGTCCGAACAGGCGCAGCTGATGGCCTCGGGCGCGGTGGACGTGGCCTGGTCGTGGAACGACGGCGTCGTCTACCTGCAGGAAGACAATTATCCCGTGGGCTTCCAGCGCGAGGCCGAGGAGGGATCGTCGACGTTCTTCTGCGGCTTCGTAAACGTCAAGGACAGTCCGGGCAGCGAAGACAAGGCGTATGATTTCATCAACGCCTGGCTGGAGCCGTCGGCCGGCAAGGCGCTGCTGGACACGATCGGCTATGGCCACACCTCGACCGAAGCGATGGCCACCATCGCCGACGAACCCGCCGTCGCGGAAGGCCTGTCCGAGATCGACGTGCCGGTGCTGGCGCAGACGCCCAACGACCCCGAGCAGCGCCAGCGCCAGCTGGCCGAGTTCGAAAAGATCAAGGCCGGGTTCTGATCCCGCACCGCCCGATCGACTTGTGGCGAGACCTCAGGGGGCGATCACGATGTGGTCGCCCTCTTGCACTACCGGAACCGGGTCGAGGCCGCAGTCGGCGCCTGCGATGACGTCACCGGTCGCCTTGTCGAAGCTGGCACCGTGCGCGGTGCAAAGAAGCTTCGTCCCATCCGCCGACAGCAGCGTCGTGCCGCGATAGTCCAGCGGCAGGTACTGGTGCGGGCAGGCGTTCACGAAGGCGCAGATGACGTCGCGGTCGCGCACCAGGATCAGGGGGAACTCGCCGCGCTCGGTCTGGACGGTCATCGGGTGAACGCCGGTCACCTCGGCGGCGCGGCAGATGCGCGTCCCGAGGGCGGGCGCGCTGCTGTAGTCGGTCCAGGCCATGATGATCGGCGCGGCGGCCTCCTTATTGGGCAGGGGCGGCGGACAACACGCCGCGCCGGATCTGGTCTTCCTCGATCGATTCGAACAGGGCGCGGAAGTTGCCTTCGCCGAAGCCGTCGTCGCCCTTGCGCTGGATGAACTCGAAGAAGATCGGCCCGATCACGGTCTTCGAAAATATCTGCAAGAGAATCCGGGTTTCTCCTCCGCCCACGACGCCTTCGCCGTCGATCAGGATGCCGCGCGCCTTCATGCGGTCGATCGGCTCCTCGTGGCCCTTCACGCGGCGATGCGACATCTCGTAATAGGTGTCGGGCGGGCCGGGCATGAAGTCCATCCCGGCAGCCGCGATCTGGTCGGTGCCGGCATAGATGTCGTTGCTGGCAATGGCGATGTGCTGGATGCCCTCGCCCTTGTATTCGCGCAGGTATTCCTCGATCTGGCTGTGGTCGTCGGTCGACTCGTTGATCGGGATGCGGATCTTGCCGTCGGGCGAGGTAAGCGCGCGGCTGACCAGCCCCGTTTGCTTGCCCTTGATGTCGAAATACTTGATTTCGCGAAAGTTGAACGTGTCGTGGTAGAACTTGTACCACGTGTCCATGTTGCCGCGGATCACGTTGTGGGTCAGGTGGTCGAGGTAGAAGAAACCGAAGCCTTCGGGTCGCGGGTTCTCCTCGCCCAGCCAATCGAAATCGGCGTCATATGCGCTGCCGGCGTCGCCATAGCGGTCGATGAAATAGAGCAGCGAACCGCCGATCCCGACCACGGCAGGTGCCTCGACGGATTTGCCGCTGCCGGTATACTCCGTCGCCCCCAGGTCCAGCGCCCGCTTCAACGCCGATTGCGCATCGACGACCCGCCAGGCCATTGACGGGGCGCAGGGTCCGTGTTTCGCCACGAAACCCGCGGCGTGGCTGCCCCCTTCGGCGTTCAGCAGATAATTGATGTCGCCCTGGCGATAGACCGTGATGTCCTTGGTCTTGTGCTTCGCCACCGGCGTGAAGCCCATCTGCCTGAAGATGCGGTCAAGCACCTGCGGATCGGGATGGGCGTATTCCACGAACTCGAACCCGTCGGTTCCGGCGGGGTTGGCGTCGCTGATCGTGGCCTTCGGCGCGTCGTGCGGGAACGGTCCCATGGTCTCTCCTCCTGTTCGCTGCGTTGATTGTCCGCCTATTGCGCCGCAATGAGGTTGCAAAAACTGTCGCCGGGCCGTCATGATCGCAACGACGCCGCAGCTTGTGTGGTTTTATGCACGGAACACGCATGGATCGCTTCGATACCGCCATCCTGAGCGCATTGCAGCGCGACGGCGCCCAGACCAACGCCGCGCTGGCAGAGGTCGTGGGCCTTTCCGCCTCGCAGATCTCGCGTCGGCGGGCCGCGCTGGAGGATGCGAGCATCATCGAGGGCTATTCGGCGCATCTGTCACCCACCAGGCTGGGCTATGGCTTCCGCGCGATCATCCGCGTGAACCTGCGCGACCACGGCCAGGGGCGCGAGGAGGACTTCGCCCGCTTCGTCGCAAGCCAGCCGATGATCCGGTCCGCATTCTCGGTGTCGGGTGACGCCGACTACGTGCTGGACATCCGCGCACGCGACCTGGAGGGCTTTGCAGATTTCGTGCACCGCCACCTGCTGCCGCATCCGCAGGTGGCGCAGGTGCGTTCGGAAATCGTCCTGAAGACGCTGAAGGACGAACGCGGCGTTCCGCTCTGAACTTGTGCGGGATTCATGATCTTGTCCCGAACTATGAATTTGCTGCCAAGGGCCGGGGCGTCTATATCACGGGCTTCAACGGAAAGGCCTGCCCATGCCCCTGCCCCCCTCTGCCGCCTTCGCGGCGCTGAACGACGCCGCCGCCGAACGCATCCTGATCCTGGACGGGGCGATGGGCACGCAGATCCAGCAGCTGGGCCTGGGTGAGGACGACTACACCGGTCACGGTTCGGGCCATGTCTGCCGTCACCATTCCGACCATCCGCAGACGGGCAACAACGACCTGCTGATCCTGACCCAACCCGAAGCGGTCGAGGAAATCCATTACCGCTATGCCATCGCCGGGGCCGACATCGTCGAGACGAACACGTTTTCGGCCACGACCATCGCGCAGGCGGATTACGGGATGCAGCAGGCCGTCCACGACCTGAACTTCGAGGGTGCCCGCGTCGTGCGCCGCGCGCTGGACCGCGCCACTGCGCAAGACGGCCGCCCCCGTTTCGTCGCGGGCGCGATCGGCCCGACGAACCGCACGGCCTCCATGAGCCCGGACGTGAACGACCCCGGCTATCGCGCCGTGACCTTCGAGGATCTGCGCGCCGCCTATCACCAGCAGGCGCGGGGCCTGATCGAAGGCGGGGCCGACATTCTGCTGATCGAGACGATCTTCGACACGCTGAACGCCAAGGCCGCGATCTTTGCCTGCATCCAGGCAATGGAGGATCATGGCCAGCGCCTGCCGATGATGATCTCGGGGACGATCACGGATGCCTCGGGACGCACGCTCTCAGGGCAGACGCCCACGGCCTTCTGGCACTCGGTCCGCCATGCGAACCCTTGGACCATCGGGCTGAACTGCGCGCTTGGCGCGGCGGCGATGCGCCCGCACCTGGCCGAGCTGTCGTCGGTCGCGGACACGCTGGTCTGCGCCTATCCCAATGCGGGCCTGCCCAACGCCTTCGGGCAGTATGACGAAGGCCCGAACGACACCGCCCCCCAGGTCGCCGATTTCGCGCGCGAGGGGCTGGTGAATGTCGTCGGCGGCTGTTGCGGCACGACGCCCGACCATATCCGCGCAATCGCCGATGCCGTCAAAGGTTTCGCCCCCAGAAAGGTGCCCGCCTATGCCTGATCGTTACCTGCGCCTGTCGGGGCTGGAACCCTTCGTCCTGACCCCCGACATCCCCTTCGTGAACGTGGGCGAGCGCACGAACGTCACGGGCAGCGCGCGCTTTCGCAAGCTGATCAAGAACCGCGATTACGCCGCCGCGCTGGAGGTCGCCCGCGACCAGGTGGAGAACGGCGCGCAGATCATCGACATCAACATGGACGAGGGGCTGATCGACAGCCGCGCCGCCATGGTCGAGTTCCTGAACCTGCTGGCGGCCGAGCCCGACATCGCCCGCGTGCCGGTGATGATCGACAGCTCCAAATGGGAAGTGATCGAAGCCGGGCTGAAATGCGTGCAGGGCAAGCCGGTGGTGAATTCGATCAGCATGAAAGAGGGCGAAGACCAGTTCCGCCACCAGGCGCGGCTGTGCCTGGCCTATGGCGCCGCCGTGGTCGTGATGGCCTTCGACGAACAGGGCCAGGCCGACACCGCCGCGCGCAAGATCCAGATCTGCGAGCGCGCCTATCGCATCCTGGTGGACGAGGTCGGCTTTCCGCCCGAGGACATCATCTTCGATCCCAACATTTTCGCCGTCGCCACGGGGATCGAGGAGCACAACAACTACGGCGTCGACTTCATCGAGGCGACGCGCTGGATCCGCCAGAACCTGCCGCACGCCCACGTGTCCGGCGGCGTGTCGAACCTGTCCTTCTCCTTTCGCGGCAACGAACCCGTGCGCGAGGCGATGCATGCCGTGTTCCTTTACCACGCCATTCAGGCGGGAATGGACATGGGCATCGTCAACGCAGGGCAGCTGGCGCTCTATGACCAAATCGACCCGGACCTGCGCGAGGCCTGCGAGGATGTCGTCCTGAACCGCCGCCCCGACGCCACGGAGCGCCTGCTGGAGATCGCCGAGCGGTTCCGGGGCGACGGCCAGGGCGCGAAACGCGAAAAGGACCTGTCCTGGCGCGAATGGCCGCTGGACAAGCGCTTGGAACATGCGCTGGTCAACGGCATCACTGAGTTCATCGAGGCCGACACCGAAGAGGCGCGTCAGGCTGCCGAACGCCCGCTGCACGTGATCGAAGGGCCGCTCATGGCAGGGATGAACGTGGTGGGCGACCTGTTCGGCGCGGGCAAGATGTTCCTGCCGCAGGTGGTGAAATCCGCCCGCGTGATGAAGCAGGCCGTGGCCGTCCTTCTGCCCTATATGGAAGAGGAAAAGCGCCTGAATGGCGGGACAGAGCGTGAAACGGCGGGCAAGATCCTGATGGCCACCGTCAAGGGCGACGTCCACGACATCGGGAAGAACATCGTCGGCGTCGTGCTGGCCTGCAACAATTTCGAGGTCATCGACCTGGGCGTCATGGTGCCCGCACAGAAGATCCTGCAGGTGGCCCGCGACGAAAACGTCGACATCATCGGCTTGTCCGGCCTGATCACCCCTTCCCTGGACGAGATGGTGCATGTCGCCTCGGAGATGGAGCGCGAGGGTTTTGACATCCCGCTGCTGATCGGGGGTGCCACGACCTCGAAGATCCACACGGCGGTGAAGATCTCGCCCCGGTTCGTGCGTGGGCAGGCGGTCTATGTCACGGATGCCAGCCGCGCGGTCGGCGTCGCCTCGTCGCTGCTGAGCGCCAGCCAGAAGACCGCCTATGTCGAGGGCATCCGCGCCGAATATGCCGAGGTGGCCGAGCGGCACGAGCGGGCCGAGGCCGCCAAGACGCGCCTGCCCCTTGCCGCCGCCCGCGCCAATGCGCTCAAGATCGACTGGTCCGCCTATGCCCCCACCGCGCCCAGCTTTACCGGCGCGCGGGTCATCGAGGATTGGGACCTGGCGCAGATCGCGCGCTATATCGACTGGACGCCGTTCTTCCAGACATGGGAGCTGAAGGGCGTCTATCCGCGCATCCTGGACGACGAAAAGCAGGGCGAGGCCGCGCGCCAATTGTTCGCCGAGGCGCAGGAGATGCTGGCCTGGATCATCGACGGCCAGTGGTTCAAGCCGCGCGCGGTCGTGGGCTTCTGGCCTGCGAATGCCGTGGGCGACGACATCCGCCTGTTCACGGGTCCCGATCGGGGCAAGGAACTGGCGATGCTGCACACGCTGCGCCAGCAGGTCACCAAGCGGAACGGTCGCCCGAATGTGGCCCTGTCGGACTTCGTGGCACCCGGGGGCATTCCCGACCATGTCGGCGGATTCGTCGTGACAGCCGGCCCCGAAGAGGCCGAGATTTCGGCCCGATACGAGCGTGCGAATGACGACTATGGCGCGATCATGGTCAAGGCGCTGGCGGACCGCATCGCCGAGGCCATGGCCGAGATGCTGCACGAACGCGTCCGGCGCGAGTTCTGGGGCTATGCCGCCGACGAGACATTCACGCCAGAGCAGCTGATCGCCGAACCCTACAAGGGCATCCGCCCCGCGCCTGGCTATCCGGCGCAGCCAGATCACACCGAAAAGACGACGCTTTTCAAGCTGCTGAACGCGGAAGCTGCGACAGGGGTGCAACTGACCGAAAGCATGGCGATGTGGCCGGGCTCGTCGGTTTCGGGTCTCTATATCGGCCATCCCGACAGCTATTATTTCGGCGTCGCCCGGATCGAGGAAGACCAGGCCCGTGACTATGCCGCGAGGAAGGGCATGACCTTGGCCGAGACGGAGCGCTGGTTGGCCCCGGTGCTGAACTATATCCGGAAAGAGGCGGCGTCGGACGCCGCCTAGCCCTCAGGCGGGGTTCTCGCGCAGCATCTGGCGGCCCAGGATGTGATCGGCGGCCTTTTCGCCGGTCATGATCGAGGGCCCGTTCAGGTTGCCGTTGGTGATGCGCGGGAAGATCGAGCTGTCGGCCACCCGCAGCCCCTCGACCCCGATCACCCGCAGTTCGGGGTCGACCACCGCCATGGGATCGCGCGCCGAACCCATCCGCGCCGTCCCGCAGGGGTGATAGGCGGATTCGGCATGTTCCCGGATGAAGGCGTCGATCTGCGCGTCCGTCTTGACAGCATTGCCGGGCTGGATCTCGTCGCCGCGATAGTCCTTGAAGGCGGGCGCATCGAAGATGCGGCGGGTATGGCGGACGCAGGCCCGAAACTCCCTCCAGTCGTCCTCGTGCGACATGTAGTTGAAGCGGATCAGGGGCGCCGCCGCCGGATCGGCACTGGCCAGCCGCACCGTGCCGCGCGATTTGGACCGCATCGGGCCGACATGCGCCTGGAACCCGTGCCCCTGCGCCGCCGCCTTGCCATCGTATCGCACTGCCAACGGCAGGAAGTGGTATTGGATGTCGGGATAGGCCACGCTGTCGGACGACCGGATGAACCCGCAGCTTTCGAACTGGTTCGACGCGCCCAAGCCGGTCTTCTGCAGCAGCCATTCCAGGCCCACCCGCCCCTTCCCCAAAAGGTTGTAGTAGGTGTAGAGCGTCACCGGCTTCAGCGACTTGTACTGCATGTAGATTTCCAGGTGATCCTGCAGGTTCGCACCGACGCCGGGTCTGTCGACCTGGGGCGTGATCCCGTGCTGGCGCAGGTGATCCGATGGACCGATCCCCGACAGCATCAGCAACTTCGGCGTGTTGATCGAGCTGGCCGAGACGATCACCTCGCGCGTTGCCTCGACCGTCACAATTCCCCGTTTTGTCGCCACCTCAACGCCGTAGGCCCGGTTTCCTTGAAACAGGATACGCTGCGCAAGGCCGTGGACCAGCGTCAGGCGGCCGCTCTTGCGGGCAGGGCGCAGATAGGCGTTGGCGGCCGACCAGCGGCGGCCTTTCCAGATCGTGGCCTCCATCGGGCCGAAGCCTTCCTGACGCTCTCCGTTATAGTCGTCGTTGCGGGGCCAGCCGGCCTGCTGGCCCGCCTCGATGAAGGTGTTGAAGAGCGGGTTCTTGCGCTTGCCGCGGGTGACGTGCAGCGGTCCATCGCTGCCCCGCCAGGGCGAGGTCTGCGCGCCGGTCGGATCGCCGTGCCAGGTCTCCATCCGCTTGAAATAGGGCAGGACGCCGGCATAGTCCCAGCCCGTCGCCCCGCTGTCGGCCCAGTGCTGGAAGTCCATCGGGTTGCCGCGTACGAATACCATCCCGTTGATCGAGGACGACCCGCCCAGCACCTTGCCCCGCGGCGTCACCAGTCGTCGCCCGCCCAGATGCGGCTCTGGTTGGCTGGAAAATCCCCAGTCATAACGCGGCATGTTCATCGGATAGGACAGCGCCCCGGGCATCTGGATATAGACACCCGCGTCGCTGCCGCCGTATTCGATCAGCGTCACCGTCCGACCGGCCTCGGTCAGACGGTAGGCCAGCGCACAGCCGGCACTGCCTGCCCCGACGATGACATAGTCGGACGGCGCGGCGCCGCGTTCAGTAGGGGGCATCGACGCCTCCCATTCCGACATAGACGGACTTCAGTTGCGAATAATGTTCAATGGCGGCGGCCGAATTCTCTCGTCCCAGCCCGGACAGCTTCACGCCGCCGAAAGGCATCTCGACCGGCGTCAGGTTATAGGCGTTGATCCAGCAGGTTCCGGCCTCCAGCGCGGCGACGACCCGGTGCGCCCGCGCAAGATCCTGCGTGAAGACACCCGCCGCCAGCCCGAATCCGGTGCCGTTCGCCCGACTGATGACCTCGGCCTCGTCGACGAAGCTGAGCGCGGTCATCACCGGACCGAAGATCTCGTCCGTGGCGATGCTCATGTCGTCGGTTGCGTCCGCAAAGACGGTCGGCGGGATGAAGGCCCCCTCGCCCGGACCGCCGCAGACCAGCCGCGCCCCCGCTGCCTGTCCGGCCTTGATCGCGGACCGGATCTTCGCGGCCTGTGCGGGGCTGATGATCGGCCCGTGGTTGATGCCGGGGTCCAGCGGATCGCCCATTCGGACGGACTTCGCCCGTTCGGCCAGGCGGGCCAGGAAGTCCTCCTTGATGCCCTCTTGCAGAAACACCCGCGTCCCGTTCGAGCAGATCTGCCCTGAACTGTAGAAGTTTGCCAGGATCGCGGCGCCGACGGCATCTTCCAGGTTCGCATCGTCGAAGACGATCAGCGGCGACTTGCCGCCCAGTTCCATCGTGACGTGGCGCATGCCCTCGGCTGCGGCGGCATAGACGCGGCGGCCCGTGGGGACCGAGCCGGTCAGCGATACCTTGGCGACGTCGGGATTGGTGACCAGCGCGGCCCCGACCTCGCCCCGGCCCTGGACCACGTTGAAGACCCCCGGCGGCATCCCGGCCTCGATGAAGATTTCGGCCAGTTTCAACGCACCCAAGGGCGTTTCCTCGGACGGCTTGAAGACCATCGTGTTGCCCATGACCAGCGCGGGCGCGGCTTTCCAGCAGGCGATCTGGCTGGGATAGTTCCAGGCCCCGATGCCAGCGCAAACCCCTAGCGGCTCGCGACGGGTATAGGCCCAATCCTGACCCAGCGGGATCATCTGGCCCGTCAGCGTGGCCGCCAGTCCCGCGAAATACTCCAGCGCCGCCGCCCCCGACGGCCAGTCTGCGACGCGCGTTTCCTGGATCGGCTTGCCGGTGTCCAGAGTTTCCAGCCGCGCGAGGTCCTCATTGCGGGACAGGATGATCGCCGCGGCGCGGCCAAGGATCCGCCCCCGCTCGACCGGGGCAAGGGCGGCCCATGCGGGTTGCGCGGCGCGGGCGACGGCGCAGGCGGTGGCGACCTGATCCGCCGACGCTTCGCGGAGGGTGGCGATTTCCTCGCCCGTGAAGGGATAGCGGACGGAAAGTTCCGCACCCTGACCTTCGACCGGCATCCCGCCGATGAACAGGCTTGCAGGCGGTTGGGCTGACAGGCTCATGACAGGGCCTCCTCGAGGTAGGACAGGACGGTAGTCAAGGCAGCGTCGGCATCGGTCGGACCCGGTGTCAGCACCGTGCGCAGGTAGACCCCGTCAATCAGCGCGCCGAGCGTGTCGGCGGTCTGCTCCGGATGATCGCTCAGACCGCGCAGGGCGACGATCAGGTTCGACCGCAGCCGGCAGTGATAGATCCGCAGCAGCCGCGCCGCATCCGAGCTGACGAATGACAGGGCATAGAAGTTCAGCCAGGCGCTGACGGTCTCTCGTTGGAAGTTCTGAGGGGCAAAGCTGGCCCGGACGATGGCGTCCAGCCGCCCCCGCGGGCCCCGCCCCGGCAGAGCATCACGGACGGACTGACCGTAGGTCCGCAGGATATAGCGCATGGCGGCCAGAAAGATCTGCTCTTTCGACCCGAAATAATGATGCGCCAGGGCCGGCGACATCCCTGCCCGCCGGGCGATCTGCGCAACGGTGACGTCCAGAGAGCCTGCCCGGCCGACCTCGAAGATGGCGGCGTTGATTAACGCGGCTTTTCGGATAGGCTCTGCGCCAAGTTTCGGCATGTCCGTCCTGCCCATGGAAAAATGGTTGCCTTGCCGAGCTGGTGTAACGTTAATTGAGTGACCAATCAAGAACAGGGAGCCTGACATGACCCTTTCCCGCATCGCTGCATCCTTCGCGATCGCCGCCGCCACGGCCATGCCCGCCGCCGCAGCCGAACCCGAGGAATGCCGGACGGTGGTCTTTTCCGATGTCGGCTGGTCCGACATCACGGCGACCACGGCCCTGGCGACAACCGTCCTTCAGGCCCTGGGTTATGAGACCGAGACGCGGATCCTGTCGGTTCCGGTAACCTATACCGCGCTGTCGACCGACGATGTCGACGTGTTCCTGGGCAACTGGATGCCAACGATGGAGGCCGATATCGCGCCCTATCGCGAGGAAGGCACGGTGGACACGGTGCGCACCAACCTGACGGGCGCGAAATACACGCTGGCCACGAATCAGGCCGGGGCCGACCTGGGCATCGCGGACTTCTCGGACATCGCTCCGAACAAGGACGCCCTTGACGGCAAGATCTACGGGATCGAGCCCGGCAACGACGGCAACCGCCTGCTGCTGGAGATGGTTGCCATGGACAAGTTCGGGCTTGGCACCTTCGAAGTCGTCGAATCTTCGGAACAGGGAATGCTGGCACAGGTCGGCCGCGCCGTCGGTCGCGAACAGCCGGTTGTCTTCCTGGGATGGGAGCCGCATCCCATGAACGCGCAGTTCGACATGACCTACCTGACCGGCGGCGACGAGATCTTCGGTCCGAACCTCGGCGGTGCCGAGGTCCGCACGAACACCCGCACCGGTTACGTCGAGGAATGCCCGAATGTCGGCCAGTTCCTGCAGAACCTCGAATTCACGCTGCCGATGGAAAACGAGGTCATGGGCAAGATCCTGAACGACGGCATGGCGCCAATGAACGCGGCGCGTGAATGGCTGTCGGACAACGCGGATGCCGCGACGCCCTGGCTGTCAGGTGTCACCACGGTCGACGGCAACGATCCCGAAACGGCGCTGAAACAGGCGCTGGCGGGCTGATCGTCGCGCGCACGGATCAACCAGGGCAGGCAGGGGAACAGGAATGGAACATCTGACCGCATGGGTCACCGACAACAAGATCCCGGTCGGAAGTTCGGCCAGGTCGGCCTTCGACTGGCTGACCGCAAACGCCTCGGGCGTCTTCGACACGATCTCGGTCGGGATGGAGGCGCTGATCGGCGGTATCCTTGCGGCCCTTGAGGCGCCGCACCCTTTCCTGTTCATCGCGCTGGCCATGGCGCTGACGTGGGCGCTGCAGCGGCGGCTGTCGGTCTGCCTGCTGATGGCGGCCGGACTGTTGTTCGTGCTGAACCAGGGCTATTGGGAGGAAATGCTGCAGTCGCTGACCCTGGTCCTGTCGGCCTGCATCGTCTGCATGGCGGTGGGCGTGCCGGTCGGCATCGCCGCCGCCCACAGGCCGAAGCTTTACGCTTGGATGCGACCGGTGCTGGACCTGATGCAGACCCTGCCGACCTTCGTCTACCTGATCCCGGCCATTGTCTTCTTCGGCATCGGCATGGTGCCGGGATTGCTGGCGACGGTCATCTTCGTGCTGCCCGCGCCCATCCGGCTGACGCAGCTGGGCATCGCCTCGACCCCGCCGTCGCTGGTCGAGGCCGCAACGGCCTTCGGCGCAACGCCACGCCAGCTTCTGTGGAAGGTGGAACTTCCAAGTGCGCTGCCGCAGATCATGGCGGGCCTGAACCAGACAATCATGCTGTCGCTGTCGATGGTGGTGATCGCCGCGCTTGTCGGCGCATCTGGCCTGGGGGTGCCGGTTGTCAGGGCGCTGAACAGCGTGAACACGGCGCTGGGATTCGAATCGGGCTTCGTCATCGTGGTGGTTGCCATTCTTCTGGACCGGATGCTGCGCATGGAGGGCCCGAAATGACCAATGCCGTCGAGTTCGACAACGTCTGCATCGTCTTCGGCGATCATCCCGAACGCGCTCTGCCGCTGATGGATGAAGGCCTTGAACGTGGTCCGATCAAGGACGAGACCGGCCAGGTTCTGGGCGTCCACGACTGCACCCTATCGGTCGCGGATGGAGAGATCCTGGTCCTCATGGGTCTCTCCGGGTCCGGCAAGTCCACGCTGCTGCGGGCGGTCAACGCGCTGAACCACGTCTGCCGCGGAGAGGTCCGCATCCGCAGGGGCGACCAGATGGTCAGCGTCACGGGCGCGGACACGCGCAAGCTGCGTGACATCCGCCTGCGCGACGTCGCGATGGTCTTCCAGCAGTTCGGCCTGCTGCCCTGGCGCACCGTCCGCGAAAACGTGGGCCTGGGGCTGGAGCTGGCGGGCATGTCCCCCGCCGAACGAGGTGCAAAGGTCGAGAAGCACCTCGATACCGTGGGCCTGGTCGAGTGGGCGGACCGCAAGGTGGGTGAGCTCTCGGGCGGCATGCAGCAACGCGTGGGCCTGGCGCGGGCCTTTGCGACCGAAGCGCCGATCCTGCTGATGGACGAGCCGTTCAGCGCGCTCGACCCGCTGATCCGCGCAAGGCTGCAGGACGAATTGCTGGAGCTTCAGGCCAGGACCGGGCGGACGATCATCTTCGTGAGCCACGACCTCGACGAGGCCTTCAAGCTGGGCAACCGGATCGCGCTGATGGAGGGCGGGCGGATTGTCCAGGTCGGCACCGCGCGGCAGATCATCGCAAAGCCTGTGAACGAATACGTCGCCGACTTCGTGGCGCACATGAACCCGCTTGGGGTCCTGACGGCCGAGGACGTGGCCGAGCCCGGCGCGGCCGAGGGGACGCCCGTGCCGCGGGACATGCCGGTGCGAAAGGTCATGGACCTTCTGGCCGACCGCCCGGCCCTGCCGGTTGAAGGCGGCAGACGCGTCACGCGCGAGGCGGTCCTGGCGCGACTGATCGACCCGCGCGGCTGACGCGGTCGGCTGTTCTGCAGGTCGCGGCGATACTGGATCAGCAGCGTCAGCCCCAGCGCAATGAGCCCGAGGCGCATGTCGAAGACACAGGCATAGCTGACGTAATCGCCGACATGACTGGGATGGAACGCGCGCCGCATCTGCCCGACGACGTGGACCAACGGGTTCCACCACAGCCAGCCGTGGTAGGGCTGAGGAATGTTGTCGAAGATGAAGAACCCGGGAAGATCGGCCGCATCAGGATGCACCACCTTGGCTGCCGCCACGAAAACGCGGCGAACATGAACCAGTTCATCATTCCAATGGCCGACGCGGTGACGACGACCATGATGAAGCAGATTGCGATCAGGTCCATCTGCCGGTCCGTCCGCGTCTCCATGAACAGGATCGTGCCCGGGAGCGCCTTTGCGTCGTTCACGAAACCGGCACGGGATCGGTGCTGGAACTGTTCACGGCGCTTATGTATGAGAGCCTGCATAAGATCAACATGACAGGCGGGGTAAGCGCATGTCCGCCCAGGACCAGAAACTCGGATCGCAGGCCGGCGCAGCGGCCCAGCCTCCGAAACCCGCAGCCACCCCCGAAGCCCAAGGCGCCGCACCAGCCGCTTCCCCTGCGGGTTCTGCCGCCAAGGGTCCGAACCACGGCGGCGGTGCGGGCCAGGCGCCGGCGGCAAAGCCCCAAGCCCAGGGAGGGCAGGCCGATCAGAACTCTGGTCAGCGGCCCGGACAGGGCCACGCCGGTCAGCGCCCGGGCGGCCCCGGCCAAGGCCCCGGAATGCGGACCGGCCAGCCCGGACCGGCTGCACCGAACCCGCAGATGCAGGCCCGCATCGACGCTGCGATGCAGGCCCCGGTTCTTCCGCCGGCAAGCCCCGCCAAGCTCGAGCGGCGGCACTATGGCATGGGTATCAGCTTCGTGCTGCTCGTGGTGCTGCCCGTCATCCTCAGCGCGTCCTACCTCTATACTCGGGCGGCGGATCAGTATGCCTCCTATGTCGGCTTTTCGGTGCGCAGCGAAACCTCGTCCATGCCGGTCGACATGCTGGGCGGCCTGGGGTCGCTGGTGGGGGCAAGCTCGACCACCGACACCGACGTCCTCTACAAGTTCATCCAGAGCCGCGATCTGGTCGAACGCGTGGATGCCCGGCTGGGCCTGCGCGAAATCTGGTCGAAGGCCCCCGGGGATCCGATCTTCTCGTTCCGCGGCGGCAATTCGGTCGAAGACCTGGTAGACGAGTGGGAGCGGAAGGTCCGGATCCACTATGACACCGGAATGATCGATCTGCGCGTCCTGGCATTCGACCCGGTCGATGCCCAGAACATCACCGAGGCGATTCTCGACGAGGGCGGACAGCTGATCAACCAGTTGAACGACATCGCCCGCGAAGACGCGCTGCGCTATTCCCGTGACGAGCTGGAGCGCGCGCAGGAACGTCTGCGCGAAGCACGGCAGGAGGTCACCGAATTCCGCAACCGCTATCAGCTGGTCGATCCGACGGCCGACGTGCAGGGGCAGGTCGGCGTCGTCAGCTCGCTTCAACAGCAGCTGGCGGAACAGCTCGTCTCGCTCGGCCTGCTGCGGGCCAACGCTCAGCCCGAAGACCCCCGCATCTCGCAGACCGAACTGCGCGTCCAGATCATCCGCGAACAGATCGAGGTCGAGCGTCAGAAGTTCGGTTCCAACAGCGACGAGGTCGCGCTGTCCGATGTCGTTGGGCAGTATGAGATTTTGGCCGTGGACCGCCATTTCGCCGAGACGAGCTATACCGCCGCGCTTGCCAGCTACGAGGCCGCGCGCGCGGAAGCCGTCCGGCAGTCGCGTTACCTTGCACCTTACATCCGCCCCACCCTGGCTCAAGAGGCAGAGTTCCCGCAGCGGGCGAAGCTCATGTTGATGATCGCAGGCTTTCTGACCGTCATCTGGATCATCGGCAGCCTGATCTTCTACAGCTTGCGCGACCGGCGATGATCCACCTTCAGAACCTGTCCAAGATCTATAGGCTGAACGGCAAGCAGAAGGTGGTGGCCGACGACATCACCGCCACCTTTCCGTCCGGGGTCTCGGTGGCGTTGCTGGGGCGGAACGGTGCGGGCAAGTCATCGCTTCTGCGCATGATCTCGGGGGCGATGCTGCCGACCTCGGGCAAGATCCTGTCGACCGGCACGATCAGCTGGCCCGTGGGCTTTGCCGGGTCGTTCAGTGGCGAGTTGACCGGAGAGCAGAACTGCCGCTTCGTCGCACGCATCTATGGCGTCAACACGGACGAGCTGCTGCATTTCGTCGAGGACTTCGCCGAGCTTGGCGACCACTTCCGCCTGCCCATCCGCACCTATTCGTCGGGCATGCGGTCGCGGCTGGCCTTCGGGCTGTCGATGGCCGTGCCCTTCGACACCTATCTTGTCGATGAGGTTTCGGCCGTTGGCGATGCCGCCTTCAAGGCCAAGTCGAACCGCGTCTTCAACGAACGCATGTCGAATGCCGGCGCCATCGTGGTAGCCCATTCGATGCCGCTTCTGCGCCAGATCTGCCACATGGGCGCCGTTCTTGAACGCGGCAGGCTGACATTCTTCGACAATATCGAAGACGCGATTCAGATGCACATGGCCAACATGCGAGTGGCGCAGCAGCAGACCGGCTGAATATCGCCACCCCCATGACGGAATTGTGTCGCTGATGCGGCAACTCTGGCGCGCCCGCCTGTGCCGCATTACACAGCGATGACAGCTATTTTCATCGAAGGCGAAGCATGAAGATCATCGTTCTGGGCGGAGACGGTTTCTGCGGCTGGCCCACCGCCCTGCACCTGTCGGCCCGCGGCCACGACGTCGTCATCGTTGACAACCTCTCGCGTCGCAAGATCGACGTGGAACTGGAGGTCGCGTCGCTGACCCCGATTCGCCCATTGGGAGAACGGGTACGTGCCTGGCACGAGATCACGGGTCGGCACATCCAGGTCGAGGATCTGACCGTCGGGCAGGACTATGACCGCCTTCTGGCACTGCTGCAGAGCGAACGTCCCGATGCCGTCGTCCACTTCGCCGAGCAGCGCGCCGCCCCCTATTCGATGAAGTCCAGCCGCCACAAGCGCTATACGGTCAACAACAACCTGAACGCCACGAACGACATCCTGGCCGCTATCGTCGAATCCGGGCAGGACATCCACCTGGTGCACCTTGGCACGATGGGCGTCTATGGCTATGGCACCGCCGGCATGAAGATCCCCGAGGGGTATCTGGACGTGACCGTCGACACCGAAAACGGGCCGCACCGCCAGCAGATCCTCTATCCCGCGAACCCGGGCAGCATCTACCACATGACGAAGACGCAGGATCAGCTGTTCTTCTTCTACTACAACAAGAACGACGCGCTGCGGATCACCGACCTGCACCAGGGCATCGTCTGGGGCACCCAGACCGAAGAGACCCGCATGGACGAGCGCCTGATCAACCGCTTCGACTATGACGGCGACTTCGGCACGGTGCTGAACCGCTTCCTGATGCAGGCCGCCGTCGACTATCCGCTGACCGTGCACGGCACCGGTGGGCAGACCCGCGCCTTCATCCATATTCAGGACACCTGCCGCTGCGTAGAACTGGCGCTGATCAACCCGCCGACACGGGGAGAACGGGTCCAGATTCTCAACCAGATGACCGAGACGCACCGCGTCCGCGACCTGGCGCAGATGATCGCCGACCGGACGGGCGCCGAGGTCGCGTTCCTCAAGAACCCCCGCAACGAAGCCGACGAGAACGACCTGCACGTCGTCAACGACCGCTTCCTGGGTCTCGGCCTTCAGCCGATCAAGCTGGCCGACGGGCTTCTGGCCGAGGTCGAGGGGATTGCCCGGAAATACGCCGACCGCTGCGACCGCAACAAGATCCCCTGCGTGTCGCAGTGGCGCGCGGCGGCCGCAGCCGAATAAGCGCGCGGATACCGGTCATCCGGCACCGCACCTTCAGGCAAGAAACATCTTAAGGTTATCCAGACGACAGTGGTCGACAGCGCGTGCGGCGCGCCGTCGTACTCGATCAGCTTGGTCTGTGGGACCAGATCAACCAGCCGTTCTGCTGAAGGTTCGATCGGCACGATCTTGTCGCCCGTCCCCTGGATCACCAGGCTCGCCGCCTTGATCTGCGCCACGCCGCCGGTGAAGTCGGCTGTCCCGAAAGCGGTGACGCATTCCAGCGTCGCGCGGGCTGAACTGTGGCCGTTCCACAGGCTCAGTCCAGCACCTCATCGCTGACATCGCCTTTTCGACGTACACTGGGGGAAGAACTCCTTGAAGAGGTTCGCCAGGATTGTTTGGCGGTCCTTGCGCAACCCGTTGAACGGGCGCACAGGCGCCCCGTCAAGTTTTTGTTGCAGTTCAGCATCCCAGAGCGACAGTCGACACGAAGCACGTTCCGACCGTGGTGTCACGACATGTAGCGCCACCTCGCCGCCGCGCATCGAGAAGCCGATGATGGCGGTCTCTTGCAGCCCGCGCCCCTCGATAACGCGGACAGCTCCTCGGCTGTGACGTCATTGTGGTATTCGTCCCGCGGCTGCCTCGACCAGCCGAAGCCCCAGCGGTCATTAAGACGCGATGCGCTGCGTCGGACGGCCAAGCGCCTGTTGCTCTCGGTGGTCCACGTTCAGCGGCCAGCCGTGGTTTCAGGACAACATGCCGCTCCTGTCCCCGGTCCTTTACATCGAGTTCAGCACCGTCCGCGGTCTTGATGGTCGGCATGTTGCGTTCTTTGACTATCTGTCGATGAACGCCGGTCGGCGGGCGCCCTCTACCCGCCGCCAATCACATTCCCGCTGGCGTCACTGCACGCGCACCCAGGTCTGGCTCTTGCACAAGAGCCCGCCGGCGACGCAACCGGACAGGCTCATTCGGTTTCCTGCAAGCTCGGCCTTGCCCGCGTAGATCTTGTCGTTCGCGGGCCTCCAGACCTGCCCTGCATAGGCCCCCTCTCCCCGCGGGGCCATGTCGATGACGATCTGCCGCCCGATGTTCGGCGACTGGAACGGCGCTTCGTCCTTGAACGTCTGGCTGATGGTGCCGCAGAAGGCGGTCCCGCACGGTGCGATGGTGACATGGGCAAAGGCGCCCTCGTCAGGCTGGGTCTGCCAGACGCCCTCGATCGGGTCGGCGGCGGCTGCACCCGCCAGCAGGGTCATGGCGGCGGCAAGAATGGTTTGGCGCATGATGTCTCCTCCTCAGGACAGCCGGAGATTGCGCGGGCGGCGGCGATCCGCGCAAGCATGACGTGAGGTCCCGGCCTTTACGTCACCGCACTCCTCATGGCAAAGGAAGCGCGATACGCAGACCGGAGCGCCAACATGATCCTCTACCCCGCCATCGACCTCAAGGACGGCAACTGCGTCCGCCTGCTGCGCGGCGACATGGAGGCGGCGACCGTCTTCGGCACCGACCCGGCGGCGCAGGCACGGGCCTTTCAGGACGCCGGTGCCCAGTGGCTGCACCTGGTCGACCTGAACGGCGCCTTCGAAGGCAAGCCCGTCAATGCCGGCGCGGTCGAGGCGATCCTGGCCGCGACGAACATTCCCACGCAGCTTGGCGGCGGCATCCGCGACATGGCGACGATCGAGAGCTGGCTCGACCGCGGGCTGACGCGGGTGATCCTGGGCACCGTGGCCGTCGAAGACCCCGACCTCGTGCGCCACGCGGCCGAGGCATTTCCCGGCCGCATCGCCGTCGGCATCGACGCCCGCGGCGGACGGGTCGCCACGCGGGGCTGGGCCACCGAAACCGACATCGACGCCACCGACCTGGCGCGGCGCTTCCAGGACGCGGGCGTCGCGGCGATCATCTATACCGACATCGACCGTGACGGCGCGATGGGCGGTCCGAACATCGCCGCCACCGAGGCGCTGGCCCGGGCCGTGACCATTCCCGTGATCGCATCCGGCGGCGTCTCGTCGCTGGCCGACCTGACCGCGCTGGCCGATACCGGGGTCATCGCCGGCGCCATCTCGGGGCGTGCCCTCTATGACGGCGCCATCGACCTCGGGACGGCGCTTGCCGCGCTTGCCTGAGGGCCAGCCCTGCAGAGAGTTCGCGGCGGGGCTGGCCGCCCTTGAAGACGCGCGCTAGAACGCCACTGCAGCAGCAAAGGCACCAAACGATGCTCAAGACTCGGATCATCCCCTGCCTCGACGTCGCCGATGGCCGCGTCGTCAAGGGCGTGAACTTTGTGGACCTCCAGGATGCGGGCGACCCGGTCGAGGCCGCGCGCGCCTATGACGCGGCGGGCGCCGACGAAATCTGCTTTCTCGACATTCATGCGACGCATGAAAACCGCGGCACCATGTTCGACCTTGTGACCCGCACGGCCGAGCAGTGCTTCGTGCCCCTGACCGTGGGTGGCGGCGTGCGCAGCCATGACGACGTGCGCGCCCTTCTGCTGGCAGGTGCCGACAAGGTCAGCTTCAACTCGGCCGCCGTGGCCGACCCGGATGTCGTGGCGGCGGCTGCCGACCGCTTCGGCAGCCAGTGCATCGTCGTCGCCATCGACGCCAAGACCGTCGCGGACGGCCGGTGGGAAATCTTCACCCATGGCGGCCGCAAGCCGACCGGCATCGACGCGGTCGAGTTCGCCCGCACCGTCGAGGCCAAAGGCGCGGGAGAGATCCTGCTGACCTCGATGGACCGCGACGGCACCCGCGCTGGGTTCAACCTGCCGCTGACGCGCGCCATCGCGGATGCCGTCAACATCCCGGTCATCGCCTCGGGCGGCGTCGGCACGCTCGACCACCTGGTCGAGGGTGTGACCGAGGGCCATGCGAGCGCCGTTCTTGCCGCCAGCATCTTCCACTTCGGCACCTTCACCGTCACCGAGGCCAAGGCCCACATGGCCGCGGCCGGTATTCCGATGAGGCTGACATGACCACGCTGGAGCGTCTTGCCGCCACGATCCAATCCCGCAAAGGGGCCGATCCCGACGGCAGCTGGACCGCCAAGCTTCTGGCGAAGGGCCCCGAGAAATGCGCCGAAAAATTCGGCGAAGAGGCCGTCGAGGCCATCATCGAGGCGGTGAAGGGCGACCGCGACCGCCTGACCTCGGAGGCTGCGGACGTGATCTATCACCTGCTGGTGATGCTGGCCGCCCGCGACGTGACGCTGCAGGACGTCGAAGGCGAACTTGCAAGGCGCGAGGGTCTTTCGGGGATCCAGGAAAAGGCATCCCGCGACCGTTGAACGACGCTGAAGCCACAGGACCCTTCCCCTTGGGCTGACACAGGGTCTATAAGCCCCGCAATCGCCGCGCGAAGACGCGGCCCGACCAGAACATGGCAGAGGACGGCATGAGCAACGAATCCCAAGACGGCAAGCATCACGATGGCGACGTGGCCTTCATCCGGTCGCTGGCCGAGCTGCTGAACGCAAGCGAACTGAACGAGATCCAGGTCAAGCGCGAATACGGAGAGCATGACCGCCTGACCGTCAGCCTGACCAAGCAGAGCAAGCAGGTGCACTATGCCGCCGCCGCCCCGTCGGCAGCTCCGGTCTCGGCTGCGGCTTCGGCACCTGCGCCGGTTGCCGCGGCTGCGCCCGCTGCCAACGATGATCCGGCCAGCCTGCCCGGCGCCGTGACCTCGCCCATGGTGGGGACCGCCTACCTGGCCGCCGAACCCGGCACCGCCCCCTTCGTCACCGTCGGCCAGTCCGTGGCCGAGGGCGACACGCTGATGATCGTCGAAGCCATGAAGACCATGAACCACATTCCCGCGCCCCGCGCCGGCATCGTGCGTCGCATCCTGGTCGACGACGGCACCCCCGTCGAATTCGGCGCACCACTGATGATCGTCGAGTGACATCCATGTTCGACAAGATCCTCATCGCCAACCGCGGCGAGATTGCGCTGCGCGTGATCCGCGCCTGCCGAGAGATGGGCATCGCCAGCGTCGCGGTGCATTCGACCGCCGACGCCGACGCGATGCACGTCCGCATGGCCGACGAATCGGTCTGCATCGGTCCGCCCTCGTCGTCGCAGAGCTATCTGTCGATGCCCGCGCTGATCTCGGCCTGCGAAATCACCGGCGCGCAGGCGATCCACCCCGGCTACGGCTTCCTGTCCGAAAATGCGGGCTTCGTGCAGATGCTGGAAGATCACGGCATCACCTTCATCGGACCACGTGCGGAACATATCCGCATCATGGGCGACAAGATTACCGCCAAGGACACGATGAAGGCATTGGGCGTGCCCTGCGTGCCGGGCAGTGACGGCGGCGTGAACGACGTCGACGATGCCAGGCGCGTCGCGGCGGCCATCGGCTATCCCGTGATCATCAAGGCGACCGCCGGTGGCGGCGGACGCGGAATGAAGGTCGCGCAGGACGAGACGGGCCTGGAGGTGGCGTTCCGCACCGCCAGGTCCGAGGCAAAGGCCGCCTTCGGCAACCCCGACGTCTATATCGAGAAGTATCTTCAGCGGCCCCGCCATATCGAGATCCAGGTCTTCGGCGACGGCAAGGGGCGCGCCGTCCACCTGGGCGAGCGTGACTGTTCCCTGCAGCGCCGCCACCAGAAGGTGTTGGAGGAAGCCCCCGGCCCGGCGATCACCGCGGAAGAGCGGGCCCGCATCGGCGCGGTCTGCGCCAATGCCGTGGCCAGGATCGGCTACGCGGGTGCCGGCACCATCGAGTTCCTCTACGAGGACGGAGAGTTCTACTTCATCGAGATGAACACCCGTCTGCAGGTCGAACATCCGGTGACCGAGGCGATCTTCGGCATCGATCTGGTGCGCCAGCAGATCCGGGTTGCAGCCGGCCTGCCGATGGAGTTCCACCAGGACGAGCTAGTCATCAACGGCCACTCGATCGAGGTCCGCATCAACGCGGAGAAGGTGCCGAGCTTCTCTCCCTGCCCGGGCAGGATCACGCAATACCACGCCCCGGGTGGTCTGGGCGTGCGCATGGACTCGGCCCTCTACCAAGGCTATTCGATCCCGCCCTACTACGACAGCCTGATCGGCAAGCTGATCGTTCACGGGCGCGACCGGACCGAGGCCCTTGCCCGCTTGTCGCGCGCCTTGGGAGAGCTGATCGTCGACGGCGTAGATACGACGGTTCCGCTGTTCCGTGCGCTGCTGGAAGAACCGGACATCCAAGCCGGAAACTACTCGATCCACTGGCTCGAGCGGTGGCTGGACAGACACTACAGCTGAGGCGCCAGTGCTGACGCCCGCGCAACTGTTGAAAGGCTATGCGCGTGGCGTCTTTCCCATGGCTGAAAGCGCAGATGACGACCGCCTCTACTGGTTCGACCCGCCGCTGCGCGGTGTTCTGCCGGTGGGCGGCGTCCACGCATCGCGGTCCCTGCTGCGCGACCTGAAGCGCGGCGGCTGGTCCGCACATACCGATGGCTTTCACGCTGTCGTCGCCGCCTGTGCTGACCGCGAGACGACCTGGATCAACGCCGAACTGACCGATCTTTACTATAAGTTGCACGAGGCAGGTCACGCCCACGCCATCAGCATCCTCCACGACGGACATCTTGCCGGAGGCATCTTCGGCGTGACATTGGGGTCTGCCTTCTTCGGCGAATCCATGGTGTCGCAGCGCACGAGCGGGTCGAAGATGGCGCTGCTCTGGGCGTCACACCACCTGAGGCGCTGCGGCTTCACCCTGTTCGACACGCAGTTTCTGACACCACACCTGGCCCGCATGGGCGGCACCGAACTGCCGCGGTCAGCCTATCGCGTGCGGCTTGCGGCGGCCCTGCGCAGGAAGGCGGACTTCACCGCCCACCTCCTGCCTTCGGCGCATCAGCTTTGGCAGGACATCAGCCAGACATCGTAGCGCGCATCGTCGAGCGCCGACAAGGCGGGTGAGCTTGCGATCATCCAGCCGCTGAACACCGTCGCGTTCTGGCGCAGGTCCGTAATCGTCAGTTGCGCGAAGGCGTCCGAACTGGGATCGCCCGTAGGATATCGGCACTCTCCCAGCCTGACCTCAAGCCGGCCATAGCGGACTGCTTCCCCGACCTGCAGCGGCAGGTCCGTCGTCTGGCCCGAGACCTTGTCGAGCCCGCGAAGCATCGCCCCATCTGCGCGCATCGTCTCTTGCGCGAGCGCTTGCGAGGCGAAAAACAGGCAGAAGATCAATGCCTTCATTCTTTGCCGTCCTCGGGGCTGTCGTCGGACTGGCTGTCGACGAATTTCAGCATCAGCTGCAGGAGGCTTACGGCGCCCTGAACATCCTCGATCTCGTCGCCGGGAGCTAGGTTGTCGAGGCTGCCGCCGGGCTGCAGCTGGATATAGGCCCCGCCCAGCAAGCCGTCCGACTGGATCAGCGCCGCGCTGTCTGCGGGTAGGACGACATCATCGGGGATCGTCAGGACCGCATCCGCCATGTAGGTCTGAGGGTTGAGGCGGATCTCGCTGACGCGCCCGATCCGGACCCCTGCCAGACGCACCTCGGTTCCCACGGCGACCCCATCGACATCGGGAAACGACGCGGACACCTCATAGCCGCTGCGTCCGTCCAGGCGATCCTGTGCTGCCCAGGCAAGAAAGAGGAGCGCCATCAGAACCACAAGGGCACCGGCAACAAGTTCAGCCCGCGCTTCAGCCAGACCTGCCCGAGACGTCATGCTATTCCGGTTGCCACGCGTCATAGTCGCTGCGCACGGCCGGCTGCGCGCGATAGAGCGATCCCGCGGGGACATAGGCTTCCCCTGTGCCGGACAGGTTCGGCTTGTGCGGCTGTTCCCACGCCTTGTGCGGCAGGGGAACCTGGGTCGGCGGCTCGTTCCAGGTGTGGTGCAACCAGCCATGCCATTCGGGGCTGATCTGGCTGGCCTCGGCCTCGGCCTTGTAGATCACCCAACGACGCTTGCCGTCCTTGGTCTGGTAGAAGACATTGCCGAGGGCATCCTCGCCCACCTTGGCGCCATTGCGCCAGGTCCAGAACTGAGTGTTCAGCGTCTGGCTGTTCCACCAGGTGAGAAGGCGCAGCATGACCGACATCGACAAGTTCCCCAACGTTCAGTGTCGCAAAGCATATGCCTCAGTTCCCCGGCGAGGTCCAGCCTTGCCGGGGAACTGCCAGATCATCCGGCAGAGGCGCTTTCCTTCTTGGAGTCGACGTGGATCAGCAGGGGCTTGGCCGACGCATTTTCGACTGCATCCTCGTTGACGACCACCTCTTGAACACTGTCCAGGCCCGGAAGCTCGAACATGGTGTCCAGCAGGATCTCCTCCATGATCGAACGCAGGCCCCGCGCGCCGGTCTTGCGCTTGATGGCGCGCTTGGCGATGGCCGTCAGAGCGTCCTCGGTGAAGGTCAGCTGGACCCCCTCAAGATCGAAGAGCCGCTGGTACTGCTTGACCAGCGCGTTCTTCGGCTTGGTCAGGATGATGATCAGCGCTTCCTCGTCGAGGTCAGTCAAGGTGGCGATCACCGGCAGACGGCCGACGAATTCCGGGATCAGGCCGAATTTCAGCAGATCCTCGGGTTCCAACTCCTTGAAGGTCTCGCCCACGCCCTTGTCCGTGTTTTCCTTCACCGAGGCGCCGAAGCCCATCGCGGTGCCTTTGTTGCGCTGCGCAATGATCCGGTCGAGGCCCGCGAACGCGCCGCCGCATATGAACAGGATGTTCGTCGTGTCGACCTGCAGAAACTCCTGCTGGGGATGCTTGCGGCCGCCCTGCGGAGGCACGCTTGCGACCGTGCCTTCCATGATCTTCAGCAGCGCCTGCTGCACGCCCTCGCCCGACACGTCGCGCGTGATCGAGGGGTTGTCGGACTTGCGCGTGATCTTGTCGACCTCGTCAATATAGACGATGCCGCGCTGCGCACGCTCGACGTTGTACTCGCTGGACTGAAGCAGCTTCAGGATGATGTTCTCGACGTCCTCGCCAACATACCCGGCCTCGGTCAGCGTGGTGGCGTCGGCCATCGTGAACGGAACGTCCAGGATGCGTGCCAGCGTCTGCGCCAGCAGCGTCTTGCCGCAGCCGGTCGGCCCGATCAGCAGGATGTTCGATTTCGCCAGCTCGATATCGGTCTTCGAGCCGTGATTAAGCCGCTTGTAGTGGTTGTGGACGGCCACCGAGAGAACCCGCTTCGCGTGTTCCTGTCCGATCACATAATCGTCAAGAACGCCGCAGATCTCGCGCGGCGTCGGCACGCCATCGCCGGATTTCAGTCCGCTCGACTTCGTCTCCTCGCGGATGATGTCCATGCACAGTTCGACGCACTCGTCGCAGATGAACACGGTCGGACCCGCGATCAGCTTTCGCACCTCATGCTGGCTCTTGCCGCAGAAGCTGCAATAGAGCGTGTTCTTGCTGTCATTGCCGGACTGGTTCGCCATCGTCCATTTCCTTCGCTGCCGTCGCGTCGTTGCGCCACGGGCGACGACGGGTTCCTCTCCGCGCGCCGCATCTTCGGGTCGCCTGCGCCGGATCGGCCGCCGCAGGTATTCCATTCCATGTTAAGGACGAGCCCGGCCCGTCACAATCCCCAACAGGTCTATTTCTTCTCGGGTTCCGCCTTGCCGCGCGGCGCGACGACCTCGTCGATCAAACCCCAGTCCTGCGCCTCTTCGGGCGACATGAAGCGGTCGCGCTCCAGCGCCTGCTCGACCTCGTCCAGGGTGCGGCCGGTGTGCTTGACATAGATCTCGTTCAGGCGGCGCTTCAGCTTCTCGGTCTCGCGCGCGTGGATCAGGATGTCTGTCGCCTGGCCCTGATAGCCGCCGGACGGCTGGTGCACCATCACGCGGCTGTTGGGCAGGGAATAGCGCAGGCCCTTTTCGCCCGCCGCCAGAAGCAGCGAGCCCATCGAGGCCGCCTGCCCCACCACCAGCGTCGACACGCGCGGGCGGATGTACTGCATCGTGTCATAGATGGACAGGCCCGAAGTCACGACGCCGCCGGGGCTGTTGATGTACATGCTGATGTCCTTGGACGGGTTCTCCGCCTCGAGGAACAAGAGCTGCGCGCAGATCAGCGTTGACATTCCGTCATGGACAGGGCCCGAGACGAAGATGATGCGTTCCTTGAGCAGGCGCGAGAAGATGTCATAGGCCCGTTCCCCGCGAGAGGTCTGTTCGACCACCATGGGAACGAGGGTGTTCATGTAGAATTCTGCCGGATCGCTCATCGTCTGTCCTTGCTGTCTGTCCCTGGTCCCCGCGATTCGTCCGGGCGTGAACCCCTGTCTTAGCCGCGATAGGTTGACAGAGTCTTAGTAACGGGCAAGGTCAGCCGCAAGGGATGGAACGCAAATCGACCCGCGCGACCGCGCGCGGCGATAGGGGAGAGCCTTTTGAAACTGATCGTCGGACTGGGCAATCCGGGCACCAAATATGCCGCGAACCGCCACAATATCGGCTTCATGGCGCTGGATCGCATCGCAGAGGACCACGATCTGGGGCCGTGGCGGGCGCGTTTTCAGGGCCAGACCGCGGAAGGGCGGCTTGGCGACACGCGGGTGACGCTGCTGAAGCCGCAGACCTTCATGAACCTTTCGGGCCAGTCGGTCGGTGAGGCGATGCGCTATCTGAAGCTGACGCCTGCCGACGTGATCGTGCTTCATGACGAACTGGACCTGGCGCCGGGCAAGTGCCGCGTCAAGCAGGGCGGCGGCCATGCGGGGCATAACGGGCTGCGGTCGATCCACCAGCATATCGGGCCGGATTACGGACGGGTGCGGCTTGGGATCGGCCATCCGGGGCACAAGGACAAGGTCGCGCCGTATGTGCTGTCCGATTTTGCCAAGGCGGACCAGGATTGGCTGGACGACTTGCTGCGGGGGATCTCGGACGGGGCGGCGGCGCTGGCGGCGGGCGATGGCGGGCGGTTCCAGAACGCCGTGGCGACCCGCACCGCCCCTGCCCGAAACAGCGGCACCGAGGCGCCGCCGAAACCCGCACCGAAGCCCGCGCCCGCCCCGGAGCCGGCAGAGCCTGCAAGCTTTTCGGAGCGGCTGCGCGCGTTGACGGACCGGTTCAAGTGATCGAAGCGGTCCGCGAGGCCTTCCGCGACCAGGCGCGGTCGTGCCGCGACCTCGGCTCGCCCCTGACGGCGCAGCTGTGCGAGACGCTGGCCGAGGCGCTGGAGGCATCGCAGGGCGCCGTCGCGGCCCGCGTGCTGGGTTGGCCCGGCGATCCCGCAAGCCGCGCCGACTCCGTGCCGCTGCGGCTTTGCGGGGCACTGCACGCGCTGGTCCTGACGGGCGATGCTCCGGATTTGGCCCAAGCCTATGCGCGCCGCGAGGTGCCGGCGGACTTGCTGATCGGGACGCTTCAGGACCACGAAGCCACGATCCTCGACTGGCTGAAGAGCCCGCCGCAGACGAACGAGGTCGCCCGTTCTGCCGCGCTGATCGGCGCGGGACGATTCCTGGCGGACCTGTCTCCCCTGCCGCTGCGGCTCCTCGAACTCGGCGCTTCGGCGGGGCTGAACCTGAACTTCGACCTCTATCGCCTTGGCTCCGGACCTCAAGGGGTGTCGCTGACCCCGGAATGGACGGGCCAGGTGCCGCAGGGGCCGTTCCGCGTCGTCAGCCGGCGCGGCGTGGACCTCAATCCGCTGGACCCCCGGCGCGATGCGCTGCGCCTGATGGCCTATTGCTGGGCGGATCAGGATGCGCGGCTGTCACGGCTGCGTGCCGCCCTGACAATCGCGCAATCTGACCCGCCCCACGTCGACCGCTGCGATGCCGCCGCCTGGCTGTCGGAACAGCTGCTGAGGCCAGAGCCCGGCTGCCTGACCACCGTCTTCCACACCATCGCCGCGCAGTATTTCCCCCGCGCGACCGTCGCGGCCTGCGAGGCGGCATTGGCCCGCGCCGGCGCCCGCGCAACGCCCGACGCCCCCGTCGCGCATTTCGGGATGGAGGCCGATGGCGGCCACGGCGCCGCGCTGCGCCTGACGTTCTGGGACGGCGACGAGCGGTGCTGGTCACTTGGCCGCGCCGATTTTCACGGCCGCTGGATCGACTGGCAGCCCCGCCAGTTGTGACCGCCTGCCCCCTTTCCACCTGCTGCCGCGTTGCATAGGCTGGACCGGCAAGCGGAGGATTGAGGATGGAACAGTCGATCAACGTGCTCGGCGGTGTCTTGCAGGCCTGTTCGACAAGGCCGATGACCGGGTTCTATCGCAACGGATGCTGCGACACCGGCCCCGACGACCGCGGCAGCCACACCATCTGCGTGATCGTGACGGACGAATTCCTCGCAATGTCTCGATACCTGGGCAACGACCTGACCACGCCGCGGCCCGAGTTCGGCTTTCCCGGCCTGAAGGCCGGCGACCGCTGGTGCCTCTGCGCCGGCCGCTTCCTGCAAGCGACCCAGGAATTCGCGGCGCCCAAGGTCGTGCTTGAGGCGACGCACCAGCGGGCCATGGACATCGTGCCGCTCGACCTTCTCAAGCGCCATGCGACGACGGATGCGGACTAAGCTTCTGGCGCTGGTCGCGCTGATCCCGACCCCCGCGGCGGCCTTCGGACCCAGGATCGACAGCATGATTCGCGACGACGACCGTGTCCGGCTGGAGCAGCTGGACGAGGTTTCGGGCCGCACGCTGCGCGGCGCCGCGGCGCTGGCCGATCCGGCCGATGTCGACGTGCTGGTCCAGGGGCTACGGGGGACGCCCCTGCCTTTGGGCGAGGCGGCCTCGATCCTGCCCGGCAACTGGTCGTGCCGGATGCTGAAGCTGGGACGGAACCTGCCCCTGGTGATCTATCAACCGTTCCGCTGCCGGATCGGCGCTGACGGCAGCTTCGAAAAGCTGACCGGCTCACAGCGGATGACAGGCACGATCGGGGTCATCAAGGGACGCGAGGTCTATCTGGGGACCGGATACGTCGCCGGGCAAGAGCCCCTGCCCTACGCCCAGCTTCCCGATGAGATCGACCCGACGGCGATCCCGCAACTGGTCCCAGAGGTCGGAGCCGTCGAGGTGGTCAGCCCGGCAAGGGCGCGCATCCTGCTGCCCCTGCCGGTCCTCGAATCCGAGATGAACCTGCTGCTTCTCAGCCGCTGATCAGGTCTTGATGTCGAAGCCGAGGTGCTTGGCCACGGTGAAGATGTCCTTGTCGCCGCGCCCGCACATGTTCATCACGATGATGTGGTCGGCGGGCAGGTTCGGGGCGATCTTCATCACGTGGGCCAGCGCGTGGCTGGGTTCCAGCGCGGGGATGATGCCTTCGGTGGCGCAGCACAGCTGGAACGCCTCAAGCGCCTCCGCATCGGTGATGCTGACATACTCGGCCCGGCCCATGTCCTTCAGCCAGGCGTGTTCCGGCCCGATGCCGGGATAATCCAGGCCCGCGCTGATCGAGTGCCCTTCAAGGATCTGGCCGTCATCGTCCTGCAGCAGATAGGTCCGGTTGCCGTGAAGCACACCAGCGCGACCGCCCGAGAGGCTGGCGCAATGCTGCATGCGGTCGTCGACGCCCTTGCCCCCGGCCTCGACGCCGATGATGCGGACCTCCTTGTCGTCGAGGAAGGGATAGAACAGCCCCATCGCGTTCGATCCGCCGCCGATGGCCGCGACGATCGTGTCTGGCAGTCGACCCTCGCGCGGCATGATCTGTTCGCGCACCTCTTTTCCGATGATCGACTGGAAGTCGCGTACCATCGCCGGATAAGGATGCGGCCCCGCGACCGTCCCGATGCAATAGAACGTGTCGCGGACGTTAGTGACCCAGTCGCGCAGCGCGTCGTTCATCGCATCCTTCAATGTGCCGCGGCCGGACGTCACCGGCACGACCTCGGCCCCCAGCAGGCGCATGCGGAAGACGTTGGGGGCCTGGCGTTCCACGTCATGCGCGCCCATGTAGACGATGCATTTCAGGCCGAATCGCGCGCAGACCGTTGCGGTGGCCACGCCGTGCTGGCCCGCGCCGGTTTCCGCGATGATGCGGGTCTTGCCCATGCGGATCGCCAGCAGGATCTGGCCCAGCACGTTGTTGATCTTGTGGGCGCCGGTATGGTTCAACTCGTCGCGCTTCATGTAGATCTTGGCGCCGCCAAGGTGCTGCGTCAGGCGCTCCGCGAAATAGAGCGGGCTGGGGCGCCCGACATAATGCGTCCAAAGGTCATCCATCTGGGCCCAGAACTCAGGATCGGTCTTGGCGCGTTCGTATTCGGCCTCGAGGTCCAGGATCAGCGGCATGAGCGTTTCGCTGACGAAGCGGCCGCCATAGATGCCGAAGCGTCCCTGTTCATCGGGACCGGAGGTGAAGCTGTTCAGCAGATCGTCGGCCATGAGATGCGCCTCTGGGTCAGGATTGGATATCAGGACAATGAAGCTGCCCGTTCATGTGCTTCTAAACCCGTTCAATGGCAGATTGAAGCGACCAAAGGACGGAGTGGCGTGAACCTGATGATCCCCATCAGATCCGTGTCCGACATCTCGCCTAGTGCGTCGATCCCGTCGGGCGGGGCCACACGGTCTGGAGGGATCCTCCTGCAGCGCAGCTTGCGCAAATGCCGCATGAAGCGAGTTTCGATTTCAATTCGGCCCTCGCTTGCGCTGAAGAAGCGGGCCTCGATGACGGCGATGGTGCTGGACATGGGAATACTCCGGGCATGAGGGGACCGTCGGCCGGGATAACCCCGCCGGATTAGAATCGTTGGGGGATGGGGATCAGGCGTCGGTGAAGATCAGGCCGCGCAGCATCGCTTCGGCCTCACCGCCGTCGGGCACCTCATCGGGATAGCCGAGCGACACGTTGACAAATGGCGCGCCGCGGATGCGGGTTGAGAGAGGCCGGTGGGTATGGCCGAAGAACCAGGAATCCGGCCGGTGTGCGTCGATCCAGCCATCAAGATCCGAGGCAAAGGCCGGGCTGAGGCTAGACATCTGACCGGCCACCGCCGCGCTCGGGGCATGATGGGTGACGACAATGGTTTGTCCCCGCCAAGGCTTTGCGATCTCGTGGGTCAACCAGTCGAGATGATCACGATGAATCGCTGCGGTATCCTCGGGCAGGACGGGATCCCCATCCTCCCGGCGGATCCGGCCGTAATCCGCCATCGCCATCACGGCGCGCTCCATAGCTGCCCCCGGATCGCCGAGCAGCGCAAAATGCGTCCAGAGCGTGCAGCACAGGAGGCGGCAGCTGCCGAAGGTCAGAACCGACTTCTGGGCAAGGTGCGCCCCGGTTTCCGTTGTGATCTGGGCCAGAACACCGTCGTCGAGCGTGGCACCATAATAGTCATGGTTGCCGGGAATGACCCAGATCCGTGCGGGCGAGACCAATCGATCAAGCCGCGCGAGCGCCCGGGGCCAGTTCCGCTGCGGATCATTAGCAAGATCCCCGGCGAAGATCAGCGCGTCGAGGTCGCGCAACACCGGCAGGATGCCGGCGAACGGATCGCGCCCGGCGTCGGCCCAGAGATCCAGGTGCAGGTCGGCGGTGATCAGGATGTTCATTGGCAACGTGCCCCTGTGATCAGATCGGGGTCGACCCGACCTTCGTTCGGATGGATGGAGCGGGCCTCGATTAACGGGATGCTGGACATGGGAATACTCCGGGCATGCAGGGGCTATTGGCCGGAGGGGACCCGGTCGCGAGAGAGGAATGGCGGCCGGGTCCTTTTCAGAGACAAGCCTGGACTGTTCGGAAAAGCTGATGCTTTTCCGGCGTGGAGAGAGACGACCGGTGATGTTCCAATGGTAGCAGCGGGACGGATACGGACCAGCTTTGTTGCGCAAAGAGCTTGAAGGCCGGACTTCCCCTTTCCCCGGGCGGACTTATCCCACGAGCTCTGTGACAGGTATGCCGAGCGCCGTGTAGCCGTTAAGCACGGCGGCGCGAAT
>NZ_JAOTBD010000030.1 GCF_026162625.1 Paracoccus beibuensis
TCGATAGCTGAACAGCGACCGGCTCTATCCGTCCGCTCCGCGCATGATGACCCCCGCCGTCCTCTTCCAGGCAACGGATCATGTTCTGCAAACCGCCTCGAGAGCCGACTGTTTCAGCGGCCTGTCAGGTCCTAGATCCCTGTCAACCAGAAGATCAGCGCGCAAGTCACTGCGCCAAGCGTCGCCGTGGTCGGAAGCGTCACCAGCCAGGCCAGCGTGATCGTCATGACGTGGCTGCGGCGCACGAGGATGCGCCGCTGCGTTTCCTCGACGGGCATGTCGGCTGGCGGGCGATTGCGGCGACGGTCCAGCCATTCGCGGGCGAAGCCCACCCCGAAGACGCCGCCCACCGCCACATGCGTGGTCGAAACCGGAAGCCCCAGGTGCGACGCCCCCAGCACCGTCACTGCCGTTGCCAGCGACACGCAGAAGGCGCGCCCGGCGTTCAGCTTGGTGATGCCGCTGCCGACCATGTTCACCAGCCGGCGTCCGAAGAACAGCGTACCGGCGGCAATGGACAGCCCGCCGCCAAGGAGGACCAGTGTCGGCACCGGTCCAACGGCTCCGCCGCCGCGCTCCTGCAGGATCACGGATAGCGGGCCGGCGATGTTTCCGACATCATTCGCTCCGTGGGCAAAGCCAAGGATGACGACTCCGGCCAGCAGGGCCGGGCGCAGAAGACGCTTGATGCTGGGCTTGCGCGGATGCTCGGCCAGTTCCCGCAGGACGCGCCGCCGGGTGACCAGTAACCCGACCACCGACGCGGCGGCCGCCGCCGAAAGCTCGACCCAAAGCTGGAGCGGCGACTGCACGACCAGCAATGTCACATAAGCGGCAAAGAGGCCGCACATCAGCGCCACCATTGCCGGAAGCCAGCGCAGCGCCGCCGCCCCTCGGTCTGCGGCATCCACCACCTGCGTGCGCAGCAGGACCAGCAGCCCGGCCGCAATGGCGCCCGCCAGCACCGGTGTCACCACCCAGACGGATGCAATCATCGCCACCGTGCCCCAGGCCACGCCGCCGATCCCCAGCGTCACGGCCCCCGCCCCGGTGATGCCGCCGACGATGGAATGGGATGTGCTGACAGGAAGCCCGACACCCGTCGCCAGCGTGATCCACGACGCCGCGCCGACCAGGGCCGCCAGCATCGCCATTGATGCCTGCGTCCCGTCGACCAGCGGCACCAGTTTCACGATGCCGCCGGCGAGGCGCGCCGTGACCGCATCACCGGCCAGCACCGCCCCCGCAATACCAGCAACGGCCACCAGGACAAGCCCCGGAAGAATGCGGATCGCCCCGGCGCCCACCGCGGGCCCCAACGAGTTCGCGACGTCGTTCGCGCCAATCGCCATTCCGAGCCAAGCCGCCACGACCAGTCCTGATCCGACCGCCACAAGCCCCGGCGCCGCCCCCGACAAGGCCAGCACCAGCATCAGGGCGCCTACAAGACCCAGCACCGACAACCCCAGCCGCCAAACAGGACGAAAGGCGTGCATCTGCGCGATTTCGGTATGGCTGAGGCGGTCGAGGTCCTTGTGGAGCGTGTCGAACCCCGGGCCTTCAGTGCGCGGCATGGTCGCGCAGGCCGATCAGGATCCGCTTGAGCCCCGGCTCGACCACCAGCGTGGCGGCGTCGGCCGGATCGAACCATTGTCGCTTGCGCTGACTGCGTTCGGGAAATTCGTCGGCCTCGTCCTCGACATCGAGGGCGAAGACCCGCACCTCGACCGGGACCGAGAAACCTGCGTCCTGACCCTTTTCATAGTCGAACCGGCCAAGCTCCTGCGCCTCGACGTTGCCGCGAATGCCGGCCTCTTCCCAGGCCTCCTGCGCGGCGGCCCCGGCCAGGCTGCGCCCCTTCATCGGCCAGCCCTTCGGGATCACCCACCGGCCAGTGTCGCGGCTGGTGACCAGAAGGACCTGTCCAGTCGCGGTCTTGCGGCAGATCGCGCCAACCTGCATCGCCGTCGGCCGGCGCCCCAGCATCATCTGCAATGACCTGCGCCACGTCTTCATTCGCTGTCGTCCACCCTGCCCCGAAGCGTCTTTACTTCACCGCGCACCGCCTTTGCCTTCAGCCGCCGTTTCTGGCTGCCGAGCGTGGGCCGTGTCGCGATCCTCCTCTTGGGTGCAACCATTGCGCGCCGAATGAGTTCCACCAATCGTTCACGCGCCAGTTCCCGGTTGCGAGCCTGGCTTCGCGTGTCCTGCACCAGCATCACGATGGCGCCGTCCTGCGTCCAGCGTCGTCCGGCCAACCTCTGCAGGCGCCGCTTGACCGGATCGGGCAGGTTGGGAGACCGCGCCGCCTCGAAGCGCAGCTCGACCGCGGTTTCGACCTTGTTGACGTTCTGCCCGCCCGGCCCCTGGGACCGGGTGAACTGTTCGGACAGCTCCCATTCCTGAATGATGATCGCGTCGGTCACATGCAGCATTCCCGCAAGATAGGGCGCAAGGTGTGACCGATTAAAGCGGAAATCGGTTAATTTTGGCTTAACTACGACAGGCTGACGTCAGGAGAGGCACCGCATCTGTTCCGGCCAATGCGCAAATGGCAGCACTGCGCCATCGCGGCGGCTGTCGCGGACACGGTTCAGGTCGATCTGGGCACGAACCCAGCCCGGCTGGTTCATCTCGCCCTCGGCGATGATGCCGGTTTCGGGCCAGAACCCGTCAGGGGGCCCATAGATCGAGGCGCGGCCCCGGTTCTCGTCCAGCGCCGGCATCCAGGCGCAGTCGCCTACGGTCGGCGCCTGCACGACGACGCACTGGCTTTCCAGCGCCCGCGCCATCGCGCCGATGCGGACGCGGTGAAACCCCGCGACCGTATCGGTGCAGCTGGGAACCAGCAGCAGCTCGGCCCCGGCCTCGACCAGGGCACGGCCCAGCAGCGGGAATTCGCTGTCATAGCAGATCAGGATGCCGATGCGGCCAAGCACCGTGTCGAAGACCCTCAGTCCCGGCTTGCCGACAACGTCCCAGTCCTCGCGCTCGAACCGGGTCATGATCTGCTTGTCCTGGTGGCCGATGCGGCCGTGGGGCCCGTAGAGCACCGCGCGGTTCACCGGCCGCGGCCCGGTGAAAACCGGCGCCGAGGCCGCCAGGATATGGCAGTCGTGCCGCGCCGCCAGGTCCAGGTGCAGCGCCTCGACCGCCGGGGCGTGGCGGGCGACTTCGTGCAGGCTTGCCTCGAGGTCGCCCGCGATGTCGCCACCGCCAAGCGAGGCCAACTCCATCGCTGCATATTCGGGAAAGACCAGCAGGTCGGCTTCGGCCGTTTCCACCCAGCGGGTCAGCTTGGCGCGATAGGCGTCGAAGTCTTCGAACCAGTCGATCGGATAGGCGGCAGAGGCGATCTTCACAGCGACCTCATCCAGAACTGCAGGGGCTTGTCGGTTTCCTCGGCCGCGCCGAGGTCGCGCCAGGAATAATGCGCGACGACGCCCGGAAGCGGCGCGTATCCGCGCTTGCGCCAGAACCCGTCCAGCGGGCGGTAATCAGCAGGCCGCGCCGGATGGTCGGCCGGTCGGATGACGCTGCAGAACGCGGTGTAGCGGGCACCCAGGCTGCGGGCATGCGCTTCGCGGGCGTCGAAGAAGGCGTGCCCCAGACCGTGCCCGCGATAGTCGGGCAGCAGCACCGATTCGGCGCAATAGAAGATCTCGGACAGGGGTTCGGGCCGGTCGGCGAAGGCGGCGCCGAAATCGGCCGCATGGTCCGCCATCGGTGCCCCGGTCGAGGCGCCGACGATCCGGCCCGCATCCTCGGCCACGACCACGACGGCCCCCGGCGACTGATAGGCGCGAAGATAGTCGCGCTCATAAGCCTGGTCGCCGTCGTAGAGATAGGGCCAGGCCCTGAAGACGGCGATGCGCAGGCGGGCCACATCGTCCAGCGCCGCCGCCAGGTCGTCACCGGTCAGGACGCGGGTCGTGACGCTCATGCGTTGACCTGCGCGGTCCAGTCCGCAAGATTGTAATAGGTCGTGACGCGGGCGATCAGGCCGTCGCGGATGGTGAAGAACGCGCCGGCCGGCAGGATGTATCTTTGTCCCCGCGCCTCGGGCAGGCCCTCGTCCGTCTTCAGGTATGTGCCGTTGACCACGAATTCGGCGGCGGCGCGGTTGCCGGCTTCGTTGGTGAAGATCACCATGTCCGTCAGTTCTTCCCTGTAGTTTTCGGTCATGTGGGTATTGAACTGGGCGAACAGGTCGCGGCCCTTGCGGACCTTGCCCTCGTTCACGTGATGCTCGACCTCGGGGTGCAGGAACTCCAGCATCCGGGCGGTGTCGCCGGCATTGAAGGCGTCGTAATAGGCGGCGATCAAGGCCTTGGTGTTCATCTATGTCTCCTTGGCGTTTGGTCGCTGATTAGCGCGATTCCCGCGGCCAGTCACCTGCGCCCAAGGTTGCAGGCGCTTGAATCCGGGGCCGAACCTGTTAGCGCTTGGGCACATCAGCATCGGGGAGGACCGAATGACCGGACAGGATCAGCTGGGCAGGCGCGAGATCACCTGCTTCAAGGCGTATGACGTGCGGGGCGAACTGGGCAAGAACCTGGACCCCGATGTCGCCTACCGCATCGGCCGCGCCTTCGCCCAGGCCCGCGATGCGAAGCGCGTGGTGGTGGGCCGCGACAGCCGCGAAAGCAGCCCGGAACTGGCGGCGGCGCTGATCGAGGGGCTGACCGATGGCGGCGCCGATGTGCTGGACCTGGGTCTGGCGGGCACCGAGGAGGTCTATTTCCACACCGGCAACCAGGACACCGATGGCGGGATCGAGGTCACGGCGTCGCACAACCCGATCACTTACAACGGCATGAAGATCGTGGGACGCGGCTCGGCGCCGCTGGACCCGGCGACCGAACTGCCCCCCATCGTCGAACTGGCGACGGGCGGCGACTTCGCGCCCGCGACCAAGGGCAGCGTCACCGACTTCAGCCATGCCCGCGCCGAATACGCATCGCGAATGGCCGATTTCGTGGACGTGGCCGCGCTCCGCCCGATGAAGATCGTGGTGAACGCGGGCAACGGCACCGCCGGCCCGACCTTCGACGCCATCGCCGCCGAACTGGAACGTCGCGGTGCGCCGCTGACCTTTGTGCGCATGCACCACAACGTGGACAGCAGCTTTCCGAACGGCATCCCGAACCCGCTGCTGGACGAAAACCAGCCCCCCACCGTCGCCAAGATGATCGAGGAGAAGGCCGATCTGGGCGTGGCCTGGGACGGCGATTTCGACCGCTGCTTCTTCTTCGACGAGAACGGACGCTTCATCCCCGGCGAATACATCGTCGGCCTTCTGGGCGCGGCCTTCCTGGAGAAATCGCCGGGCGAGAAGATCGTGCATGACCCCCGCGTCATCATGAACACCCGCGCCATGATCGAGGAAGCCGGCGGCGAAGCCGTGGTCAGCAAGACCGGCCACGCCTTCATCAAGCGCAAGATGCGCGATGTGGGCGCGATCTATGGTGGCGAGATGTCGGCGCACCATTACTTCCGCGACTTCTATTACTGCGACAGCGGGATGATCCCGTGGCTGTTGATGATCGAACTGCTGTCCCGCAAGGGCCAGACCCTGGCAGAGCTGCTGGAGGAGCGGATGCGGCTCTATCCTTCCTCGGGCGAGACGAACTATACGATCGACGATCCCGACGCGGCCATTGCCCGGCTGATCGAGACCTACGAGGACAAGGCCGAAAGCCGCGACGATCTTGACGGCGTGTCGCTGAACTTCGGCAAGTGGCGCTTCAACCTGCGCAAGTCGAACACCGAGCCTGTCGTGCGCCTGAATGTCGAATCGGACGGCGACGCGGCTCTGGTGGCCGAGAAGAAGGCCGAACTGGCCGCGATTTTGAAGGGCTGACGCCCCGTGGCCGCGCCTTCGGGCGCGGCCCTCCTCAGGACGGATCGGTAAAGCCGAAGGCCACGTAGTCGCGCAGATAGGCCGCCCGGGCGGCGTCGATCAGCGACTTTTCCAGCAGGAAATTCGGCATCGCCTGCGCCCTTGGGGCGCCTGCCCCGACGATCCCGGCAGCGCCGGCCAGAATGGGCATGTCTTCGGCCAGACGATCCTCGCGGATCAGCATGTCAGGCGTCGAGAAGCGCGAGAACCCGGCGATCACCTCGGACTGGCTGGCCCATGCCGCAAGCGTCGGCAGGGTCGTCTGGCCGTTCAGGTTGCGGCGCAGGAAGGCCAGGAACTGGGCGAAAAGCTCGACCTGCCGCGACTGCGGCAGGTCCGCCAGCGCCGGATCGTCGGGCAGGTCCACACGGTGCACGTCCCGCAGCAGTTGGCGCAGTTCGGGCTTCGCACGCTCCAGCAGGTGGCGGAAGGCGGTCCAGGCGCGATGAAGCGGGTGGCGCAGCACGGCGAAACTGCGATGGCCGGGATGCTGGCGTTTCCACTGCCGCAGGGTGGTCTGCGTGAAGTCGCCCTGGGTGTCGCCCAGCCCCGCCATCCAGTCCTTCAGGTCAGGCCCGCCCGGCACCGGCATGCAGAGGAGCCCGTTCCCCGCATCGACCGCACGGAAGCTGGGCACCGCCGGTCCGCGACGCGGTTCGAAATTCGGGATGCGGCGCAGCATGAACGGGTCGATCCGGTGCAGGTCCTGCTGCATCTGGTCGAAGTTCGCGACCTTCTGCGCCAGCTCTCGGGGGTTCTGGGGCACCTGATCGGTCGCGGGTTCGATCCGCGCGATGTCGGTGCGGCCCAGCCAGTGGACCAGCCCGGTCATCACGTCGGCGTTGCGCAGGTCTTCGTAACCCAGCCAGAAGGCCGACTGCCCGGTAACCTGAAGCCGGTGCATCACCCGCAGCTGAAATCGCTCGACCGCGGCCAGCATGTCACGGAACTCGGGGCCGTCATAGGTGATGGACGCGGGAATGGGCGTTTCCGTCTCGTTCAGCTTCCACTGGTTCGTCTGACGCGCAAGGCAGGTCGAGACATAGCTGTCCAGCGGGTTGCGGGTCAGCACGATCTTGGCGCAGCTGCGGTCGTTCAGGATCGCGTCGACGACGCGCGGGTCGTGGTCATGGAAATACCGGAACCCCGGCAGGTGGCCCGGCTTGTCGAACAGCCGTCTCAGCAACCGCATCGGGTCGGCCTCGCGTTCCGTACGCGTGATGCCCTGCAATTCGTCCTTGTCGGGCCAGCCCATCATGTAGGGATTGAACGCCTCGCCAAAGCAGGTGATCCCTTTCTGGGCGTTCAGCGTCGCCTCGAGCAGGTTCGACCCCGTGCGCATCTCGGCGAAGATGACGAAGCTGCGGAACGGTTCGATCATTCGGCGGCGGTCCTTTCGGAAAGGGTGATTTCGGGAAGCGGCAACCCATCCTCGGACAGGCGCGGGCGCAGACCGGAATTGCGCAGCCGGCGCAGAAGGTCGGTCAGCCCGTCCAGGTTGCGCATCCGCGGCAGGGTATCATGCGGCCCCGCGACCGGCAGATGCTGCAGCGCCTGTAGCAGAAGCCCCTGCGGCCGGGCCAGGAAATCGGTCAGCTCGTGCACCTGCACCCGCGCCTTGACCCAGACCGAGTTCAGCACCTCCAGGTGCTGAAGCTCTGCCCGCTGCAGAAGCGCCGTGACCCGGCGGATGTCGTCGAACGGCATGTCGCACTCCAGCAGCGGAAGCATCCAGGCCCCGGCGATGACGTGGATATGCGCGTTCGGATCGGTCGCGATGAACCAGTTCAGCGCCTGATTGTCACGCGGACTGAACTGGAACACCTGCATCCGCGGCGCGATCCGGATCAGCGCGGTCAGGAACCCCCGAGGATCGTGGTCGCGCACCAGCGTGCTGGTCGAGATGGCGCCGCGTCCGACCATGGGACGGCCCGCGAATTCGACCATCTCGGGTCCCAGAAGGTGGCCGTGGACATCGGCATGGACGATGTCGGCCAGCCAGCGTTCAAAATCGGGAAAGACGTCCGAGAAGCCCTGGAAGACCGCGTAGGGCGCCGAAGTCTTGCCGTTTTCGGCATCCTTTCGCGGAAAGCGGCTCTGCATGTAGAGTCCCGGCCGCCCCAGCAGGCGCCGCCGCACCGTGCGGTTGATCAGCCGCTCGATCCTCTGGGGTTGCGGCGGGCTCAGGTCGGGCTGCGCGTGGGGCGGCCTTGGAAAGTGGTCCAGGAGGTGTCCGGCCTTGTGCCACACCTTGCGAGCCACGAAGCAGCGCGATTCTTCGAGCATCAGCGCATGGTCGTCATAAAGCTGGTAGGGCCGCCCGCCATGATCGAACGTGGCCAGCGTCAGCGAATGGCTCTCGATGCGGATCGCGTGGCGCCGGACCAGCGTCTGGAAATAGCTTTCGTCGGGGATCCAGGTGTAGCGGAAGAATCGGTCGAACTCGGCCCGCCGGGGGTCCTGAAGGATGGCGCGCAGGGTGGTGGCGGTCATGCACCACCATTGCGACCCCAGGTGCGGCGTCAGTCCCCTAGGCAGGCGGCGATGCACCCGCAGCTTGCGCTGCCAGTCGACCAGCCGGTCGAACAGCCACCGGCGCTTGCGCCAGTCCAGCGGAAAATAGAGCGAGAACCGCTCTTCGTTGAGCCCTCCGACGGTCCAGCCGACGTCATGGGCGCTGACGCTTTCGATGTGATCGCGGTCAGGGTCCTGCGCCAGATAGGCGACCAGGTCGCGGACTGGCCGCAGGGGCAGGCAGGCGCCCGATGCCAAATAGACATGCGTCACGTCGGGAAAGCTGTCCAGAAGCGCCTCCGCTGCGTCCTGCGTGGCGCGCACGAGGCTGAACCGGCCCCAGTCGCAGCCGTGGCGCGGCGACCAGACGATGGCGGGCAGGTCGGCCAGGGCTGCCTTCATTCGTTCGGTGGCGGGCCCAGAAACCTTGGCATCGACATGGATGGCGACGCGCGCACCGCCCTTTGCCCACACCCGTGCCATTCGCGCGGCCATGTCCAGCTGCGCATGGCAAAGCAGCACCACCCCCAGCCGCACCTGCCCGGTCATGCCCAGTGCCCCCGAGAGATCAGCCCCAGATCCTCGAGCTGGCGCCAGTCCTGGTATTCCCTCGATTCGCTGCACCAGAGGTTCGTGCCCCGCCGCAGACCGGCGTGATAGGCCTGATATTCCTTGCTGTTGGCATAGTGCTGCCGGCGGTCCAGCTCTTCGGCCGACTTGTCGGCGAAGGTCGACAGGAACTTGGCATGCAGCAGGCAGCCCGACACCCGCTCGCCGCCGTTCTCGTCATAGACGAGGTTCAGGTGGCGCGGCAGCAGCATGTGGGTGGAACTGACATAGGCATAGCGCCGGTCCCACTTGACCAGGGGGATCTTGTTCAGCGCCGGCCCCGACAGCGGGTCGGCGGCAAAGAAGGTGCGCGTCCGTGGGCCGCCCTGGATCCACAGGTTGCCAAAGAAGGGGTTCTTGCGGATCGTGTAATTCGCTGGATCGAACCAGCGCGCGATCAAGAACGGGTCGACGCCCTCGGAATACGGCTGGTCCTCGATGTTGCCGCGCGGGTACATGTCCAGCAGCATCGCCGGAAAGCTGCGGCGACCCGAGGTGTCCAGCCAGTCGGTCAGCGCAGGCAGCGGCCGGGTGTCGCAATGGGGATAGATCAGGAATTCGTCCGCGTCGACGGTCAGGCACCAGTGACCGCAGCCGTATCTCATCAGCAGCCGGTTCATCCAGTCCATGCCGAAGCGCGACCGCTTGTAGCTGGCGCCGGTCCACCACAGCGATACGTCGGACTGCTGCGCCAGATAATTGCCGCTGCCGTCGTCGCTGTCGTTGTTCACGACCAGGAAGTGATCGACCCCCATCTTGCGGTAATGGTCCAGGAAATGCGGCAGGCGCACCCGCTCGTTTCGCAGGGTGACGAAGGCCAGGATGTCGCCCTTGCGGATCTGCGCCGTCCTGTCCACGGTCGAACGCAGGGCGCGGCGGCGGTTGAAGGCGCGCCCGATCAGGTACTGCCTCTGGGTCCGGCGGCGCAGCCGGTCGGGGATGATGCTCCGCAGGCGGTGCTTCATGCAGGCCACCCGCAGAGAAGGTTCCGGACAAGGGACGTCATGATACCAACCAATGTGCCGGGCGAACCGCGTTGGCAAGTGCAATCAGCGCGTGTCCTTGTCCCGCCAGCCACCTGTGCCCATCAGGCCCAAGGCGACCAGTTGTCGCCAGCCTTCGTACCTGGCGGAACGGTCATCGCGCAGCAACGGCCCCGCCGCGACCGCCCGGTGATAGGCGGCATAGGCCGACGGATCGGCGAAATGCTGGCGGCGGCGCAGCTCCTCGTGCGACTTGTCGACGATGCCGGGCAGAAACTTCCCGTGCAGCAAGACCCCCGACAGCCGCGCATCCCCAGGACCGTCATAGATCCGGTTCAGCCGCGGCGGCAGGATGGAATGCGTCGAGTTCAGATAGACCTGCCGCCGGTGCCATTTCATCAGCGGCAGCTTGTTCAGCGTCGGCGCGCGGCGCGGGGCGCCGGCGAAGAACACCCGGTCCCGCACGCCGCCTTGCACCCATAGGTTGTTTCGCGGCATCTGCCGCTGCGCCCGGTAGGGACCGGCATCGAACCAGGGCAACCGTTCGGCCAGCGACGCGCCGCCGTCCGCGTCGGCCGTCCCAAGCGGCCCCGAGGGATAGAGATCCAGCATCAGGGCGCCCAGGCCCGGCTGCCCGATCCGGTCCAGATGCGCGACAAGCTCCGGCAGCGGGCGGGTGTCGTGGAACGGATAGACCAGCAGCTCGTCGGCATCGACGGTCAGACACCAGTGGCCGCGCCCGTAGCGCAACAGAAGCGCGCCCGCCCAATCCAGCCCGAACCGGGATGCGCGATAGCTGTCACCACACTGCCAGAGAGACACGTCAGGCTGATCTGCCAGCAAGGTGTCAGAGCCGTCGGTGCTACCGTTATCCACCGCCAGGACATGCGCCACCCCCAGGCGGCGGTAGTGGTCCAGAAAACCGGGCAGATGCTCGATCTCGTTTCGCAGCACCATGACCGCCAGGACGTCGTCCTTGCGGATCGCGGCGGTCCGGTCGGCGACGGGCCACAGGCGCAGGCCGGCGCGGGCGGCGCGCCAGATCAGCCGCCGGCGTTGCCAGCGCAGCCGAAAGGCTTGCCACGCCGCACCGGGCGTCACTGGCGATAGTCACCGCTTTGATGCCACCGCCACGCATCGGCGATCATCTGCTTCATGTTGGAGCGGTCGGCGCTCCATCCCAGTTCGTCCTTGGCGCGCTGGCTGCCGCAGACCAGCTTGACGGCATCGCCACCGCGGCGCGGACCATCGACCATCGGCACCTGCCGGTTGGTGACGTGCCGGGTCGCGTCGACGACCTCTCGGACCGAAAACCCGTCGCCGGTCCCCAAACAGAAGACCCGGCTGCCCTTGTCGGCCCGCAGCCATTTGAGACCCTTCACATGCGCATCGACAAGGTCCATCACGTGGACATAGTCGCGGATGCAGGTCCCGTCCGGCGTCGGATAATCGGTGCCGTGGATCGTCAGCGCGTCGCGCTTGCCATCCACAGCGTCCAGGATCAGCGGGATCAGGTGCGTCTCTGGTCGGTGGAACTCGCCCACCTCACCGTCGGGATCGGCACCCGCGACGTTGAAATACCGGAAGATCACGTGGCGCAAACCGTGCGAGGCCCGGAAGTCGACCAGCATATCCTCGATCGCGCGCTTGCTGGCGCCATAGGCGTTCAGGGGCGCCTGCAAGGTGTCCTCGTCCAGCACCTCGCCGTCACGGTCGCCATAGGTCGCGCAGGTCGAGCTGAAGACGAAGTCCTTGCAGCCCGCCGCCACCGCGGCCTCGATCAGGTTCAGGGAGCCCAAGACATTGTTGCGCCAGTATCTCCCCGGCTCGGCCATCGCCTCGCCGACCTGCGACAGGGCCGCGAAGTGCAGCACCGCCACCGGCTCGTGCTCGGCAAAGGCGGCATCCAGGGCCGCGCGGTCCAACAGGTCGGCGTCGACCACGGGCCCGAACTTGACGGCGTCGCGCCAGCCGGTCGAGAAGTTGTCCAGCGTCACCGGCAGGTATCCCGCCCGCGCCAGCGCCTTACAGGCGTGCGAGCCGATATAGCCCGCGCCGCCCGTGACCAATACCTTGTCAGCCATGAATTATTCGGCAGCCTTCCGCATCGCCATGACCTGGTGCAGGTATTCCGAGAACTCGTCCTTCAGCTCGTCACGCTCCAACCCGAAGGCGACGGTGGCCTGCAGGAAGCCCGCTTTCGAACCGCAATCGAAACGCTGGCCGCGGAAGCGCAGGCCAAAGACGTCGCGCCCCTCCTCGATCTCTTCGGCGATGGCGTCGGTCAACTGGATCTCTCCGCCGGCACCCTGCTTGAGCTTGTTGAGGTTCCTCATGACCGTCGGCGCAAGGATGTAGCGACCAATCACCGCGAGGTTCGACGGCTGCGTGCCGGCCTTCGGCTTTTCGACCATGCCCTTGGCGCGCACGATGGCGCCCATGTCCTCGGCCACGTCCAGGACGCCATAGGCCGAAACCTTGTCCGAGGGCACTTCCATCGTGGCGACCATGCTGCCGCCGGTCTCGCCATAAGCCTCGATCATCTGCTGCAGGCAGGGAGGCTCGCCCTGGATGACGTCGTCGGTCAGCACGACCGCGAAGGGCTCGTCATCCGACAGCAGGCGGCGGGCACACCAGACGGCGTGGCCCAGACCCAGGGCCTTGTGCTGGCGAATGTAGGCGATGGCGCCCGAGTCCATGTTGGTCTGGCGCAGGATGTCCAGCAGCTTGTCCTTGCCGGCCTTCTTCAGGTTCGATTCCAACTCGTGCGCGTGATCGAAATAGTCCTCGAGCGCGCCTTTGCCGCGCGAGGTCACGAAGATGAATTCCTTGATGCCCGCGGCGCGGGCCTCGTCGATGGCGTACTGGATCAGCGGCTTGTCGACCAGCGACAGGATTTCCTTCGGGATGCTTTTGGTGGCAGGCAAGAACCGCGTCCCGAGGCCGGCGACCGGAAAGATGGCTTTTGTGACCTTGCGACCCATGACGAATACCTCTGATGCTTCTGGCGGATCTTCCGCCCCGATTGCCGCCGATGCCTACATGCAACAGCACGAACTACAATGGACAGGTTACCTTCTTGGCAGATTACCGCCAAGCGAACACTTCATCATATTATGCAAATATTCCACGACATTCCCCTCCTGCCGCAGAAGATGTCAGCGAAGCTTCATCTCTGTCATCATCCGCTCAAGACGCGGAACATCTTCGGGGTTGTTAAGTTCCCAGAACTGCCGGCCCCTCGCCTCGACCTCAACGCAGAGCATGTGGCGGCCGTGTTCAAGGAAACGCAGCTGCTCCAGCCCTTCCAGCTTTTCCAGGACGCCTTCCGGCCAGGACGAATATTCGGCCAGCGCGGCGGGACGATAGGCATAGACTCCGACATGGTGGAAGACGGGGCTCGGCGCATCCGGCGCCACCTCCCCCGGCACGAATGGGATCACCTCCTTCGAGAAATAAAGCGCCCGCCCGTCGCGGCCGAAGACCGCCGTCGTTCCGCCGACCCGCCCGGCACGGCGGTCGGCGATCAGGTCATCGCGCATCCGACCCGAGCAGCGCAGCACGGGCGTGGCCACCTCTGCCTGCGGATCGGCCCGAAGGCCCGCGACAAGGTCCTCGACGAACCAGGCGGGGGTCAGCGGCGCATCCCCCTGCAGGTTCACGACGATCTCGGGCGCGGTCGCCAGAGTCGCCACCGCCTCGGCGCAGCGCTCGGTGCCATTGCGGCAATCGGGGCTGGTCATCGCGACCTCGGCGCCGAAACCTTCGGCATGGTCGCGGATCGCGGCGTCGTCGGTGGCGACGATCACCCGGTCGATATCCCGGACCGACATTGCGGCGTCCCAGCTGCGGCGGATGAGGCTCCGCGCCTCTCCTCCCGCGCCGCGCAATTCGACCAGCGGCTTGCCCGGATAGCGCGTCGAGGCGAAGCGGGCCGGAATGACGATGACGACAGACATCAGTCCTTCACCAGCAACACGCCGGGCGCGTAGGCGATGAAGAACGGGTTCTCGAAGCCGGGCTTGCCGTAGGCCAGCGGGCTGTGGTCGTCGAAGCGCACGACCTCTCCACCGGCGCCGCGCAGGACGGCGTCGCCCGCCGCCGTGTCCCATTCCATCGTGCGCCCCAGACGCGGATAGAGATCCGCCTCTCCGGTCGCGACAAGGCAGAACTTGAGCGAGCTGCCGGCGCTAGTCATGTCGCGCACGCCATAGCGGTCGATATAGGCGTCGGTGGCGGCGTCGCGGTGCGACTTCGATGCCACGACCATCAGCGCGCGGTTGTCGGGCATCGCGTTCACGCCGATCGGGCTGACCTCGCCGGGGCTGTCGCCGAACGGCGCCTTCTCCTCGACGGATCGGCCGTCGGCGGTGGTGTAGAAAAGCCGCTTCTTCGCGGGCGCATAGACGACACCGCGCACCGGCACGCCGTCTTCGACATAGGCGATGTTCACGGTGAAATCGCCGCGTCGCTGCACGAATTCCTTGGTGCCGTCCAGCGGATCGACGATCAGGAAGGTGCGCAGGGTCTGTCCGTGCGTCTCGGCCTGCTCCTCGGTCACCAGCGCGATGTCGGGGAACGCCTCGCGCAGCCCGGCCGAGATCAGGGCATCGGCGGCCTCGTCGGCGGCGGTGACGGGCGAATCGTCGGCCTTGCTGCGGGTCGCGAAGTCATCGGTCCCGTAGATCTCCATGATCCGCTCGCCCGCCTGCAGGGCCAGCCGCCGCATCTCGATGGTCAAACGGTCGAATTGCATTCACTTTCCTTTCCCTGCCACCGGACGCGGCCCGCTGGCGGATTGAACGGGGGTGCTTGCCTCCTTATGATCGCCGCAAGGTCCATCGGCAAGCGCCGGGCTGATCGCTGGCCAAAGCCTGCGGCAGTCCTGTATCCCACGCGGGAAGGCATCGCGACATGTTCAAGCAACGTCGAAACTCGAACATGCTCCAGGCGGCGGGGACGACCCTGGCGCTGATCTATCACCAGACGGTATACAATCTGCGCAACTCGCATCGGAACGCGCTTGTCGGCCTGGGGGCCATCATCCTTCAAAGCGCCGTCATCATGGTGGTGCTGATGACGCTCTATCTGCTGATCGGCGTCAGGACCTCGCCCATCCGCGGCGACTTCATGCTCTACATCATGTCCGGCATCTTCGTTTTCATGACGCATGTCCAGACGGCGGGGGCGGTGTCCGGCAGCCACTCCATATCTGCCGGCATGGTGAAGCACGAGCCGCTGAACGCGGCCATCCTGATCTCGGGCGCCGCCTGCGCCATGCTTTACCGACAGATGATCAGCTGCGTGGTGATCCTGTCCGTCTACCACCTCGCGTTCGAGCCGATCACCATCCACGATCCCGTCGGCGCGATGGCACTGCTGCTGCTGTCCTGGTTCAGCGGCATTGCCGTGGGCATGATCTTCCTTGGGATAAAACCCTGGTCGCCGGCGCTGTCCCGGACGTTGACGACCTTCTATTCCCGCGTGAACATGTTCGCCTCGGGCAAGATGTTCGTGGCCAACACCCTGCCGAACTTCATGCTGCCCTGGTTCATCTGGAACCCGCTGTTCCACCTGATCGACCAGGAGCGGGGCTTCCTCTTCATCAACTACTCGCCCCACAAGACGTGGCTCCTCTATCCGCTGTGGGTGACGCTCGCGTGCTTCATGGTGGCGCTGCTGATCAACTTCACCACCCGCAAGTACGAATCCGTCAGCTGGAGCGCGGCCCACTGATCCACTGCAGGGAACAGGTGTGAAACAGGGGCAAATGCGCCTGATTTGCCCTTGCAGGCGACTTGCGGGCCTGAATTGCATCCCTATATACACCCCCGAAGCGGTCCGGAGGTTCCGGGCTGAATTCGAGCAGAAGGGATCGGGCCGCGGGGGCCGTAACGGACCCGACGCCCCAAATATCGCCGCAAGAAAGGTTATATGAACATGTCCAAAGTCATCGGCATCGACCTCGGCACCACGAACAGCTGCGTCGCGATCATGGACGGCAGCCAGCCCAAGGTCATCGAGAACAGCGAAGGCGCCCGCACGACGCCCTCGATCGTCGGATTCACGGATGGAGAGCGTCTGGTCGGCCAGCCCGCCAAGCGCCAGGCCGTGACCAACCCCACGAACACCGTCTTCGCCGTCAAGCGCCTGATCGGCCGTCGCATGGGCGACGAGGCCGTCGAGAAGGACCGCAAGCTGGTCCCCTACAACATCACTGACGGTGGCAACGGCGACGCCTGGGTCGAGGTGAAGGGCGAGAAGTACTCTCCGGCGCAGGTCAGCGCGATGATCCTGCAAAAGATGAAGGAAACCGCCGAATCCTACCTGGGTGAGACCGTGACCCAGGCCGTGATCACCGTTCCGGCCTATTTCAACGACGCACAGCGCCAGGCGACCAAGGACGCGGGCAAGATCGCGGGCCTGGAAGTCCTGCGCATCATCAACGAGCCGACCGCGGCGGCCCTGGCCTATGGCCTGGACAAGAAGGAAACCAAGACGATCGCGGTCTATGACCTCGGCGGCGGGACCTTCGACATCACCATTCTGGAAATCGACGACGGCCTCTTCGAGGTGAAATCGACGAACGGGGATACGTTCCTGGGCGGCGAAGACTTCGACATGCGCATCGTCAGCTACCTGGCCGACGAGTTCAGGAAAGAGCATGGCGTCGATCTGTCCAAGGACAAGATGGCCCTGCAGCGCCTGAAAGAGGCCGCCGAAAAGGCCAAGATCGAGCTGTCGTCGTCCAGCCAGACCGAGATCAACCAGCCCTTCATCAGCATGGACAAGAACAGCGGCACCCCGCTGCACCTGGTCGTCAAGCTGACCCGAGCCAAGCTGGAAAGCCTGGTCGCCGACCTGATCAAGCGCACCATGAAGCCCGTCCAGGACGCGCTGAAGGATGCCGGCTGCTCCAAGGGCGACATCGACGAGGTGGTTCTGGTCGGCGGCATGACCCGCATGCCCAAGGTCGTGGCCGAAGTGACCGAGTTCTTCGGGAAAGAGCCCCACAAGGGCGTGAACCCCGACGAGGTCGTGGCGCTGGGCGCGGCGATTCAGGCCGGCGTGCTGCAGGGTGACGTCAAGGACGTCGTGCTGCTGGACGTGACGCCGCTGTCGCTGGGGATCGAGACGCTGGGCGGTGTCTTCACCCGCCTGATCGACCGCAACACCACGATCCCGACCAAGAAGAGCCAGATCTTCTCGACCGCCGAGGACAACCAGAACGCGGTGACCATCCGCGTCTTCCAGGGCGAGCGCGAAATGGCTGCGGACAACAAGATGCTGGGCCAGTTCAACCTGGAGGACATCCCGCCCTCGCCGCGCGGCATGCCGCAGATCGAGGTGACCTTCGACATCGACGCCAACGGCATCGTTTCGGTCAGCGCCAAGGACAAGGGCACCGGCAAAGAGCAGAACATCACCATCCAGGCCTCGGGCGGCCTGTCCGACGAGGATATCGAACGGATGGTGAAGGATGCCGAACAGAACGCGGAATCCGACAAGGGTCGCCGCGAGCTGGTCGAGGCCAAGAACCAGGCCGAAAGCCTGATCCACTCGACCAGGAAGTCGCTGGACGAGCATGGCGACAAGGTCGACAGCTCGACCGTCGAGGCGATCGAACTGGCCGTCGGCGCGCTTGAGGAATCGCTCAAGGCCGAGGATGCGGGCAAGATCCGCTCGGGCATCCAGAACGTGATGGACGCGTCCATGCGCCTGGGTGAGGCGATCTACAAGGCTCAGCAGGGCAATGACGAAGCCGGACAGGACGCAGGCGATTCGCCCCGCGACGTGGACGACGACATCGTCGATGCCGACTTCGAGGACCTGGGCGACGACAAGAAGCGCGGCTGATCGAGGCCGCTACCCTGAAAGGGCCGGCCTGCCGTTCGTGCGGGCCGGCCTGTTCTTTGGGGCAGCTGAATGGGACGACACATGAGCAAGCGTTGCTATTACGAAGTGCTCGGGGTCACACGCGGTGCCTCGACCGACGAGATCAAGAAGGCCTATCGCAGCAAGGCGAAAGAGCTTCACCCCGACCGCAACCAGGACGATTCGACGGCCGAAACGCGCTTCAAGGAAGTGAACGAGGCCTATGATTGCCTGAAGGACGACCAGAAGAAGGCCGCCTATGACCGCTTCGGCCATGCCGCTTTCGAAGGTGGCGGCGGCTTCGGGGGTGCGCGCGGCGGCCCCGGCGGCCATCCGGGCGACTTCGGCGCGGCCTTCGCGGACGTGTTCGAGGATCTGTTCGGTGACATGATGGGCCGCCGCGGCGGCGGGGGCGGTCGGGCGCGCGCCCAACGCGGCCAGGACCTGCGTTACAACCTCAGCGTCAGCCTGGAAGATGCCTATGTCGGCGTGCAAAAGCCTATCACCGTGCGCGGCTCAGTCGCCTGCGGCGAATGCGAAGGCACCGGGGCCGAGGGTGCGACCCAGCCCGCCGCCTGCCCGACCTGCGCGGGCATGGGCAAGGTCCGCGCCCAGCAGGGCTTCTTCACCGTCGAACGCACCTGCCCGACCTGCGGCGGGGCGGGCCAGATCGTCAAGAACCCCTGCAAGTCCTGCCACGGCGCCGGACGGGTCGAACGCGAGCGTGCGCTGTCGGTGAACATTCCCGCCGGCGTCGAGACCGGCACCCGCATCCGCCTTGCCGGAGAGGGCGAGGCCGGGTTGCGCGGCGGACCCGCCGGCGACCTCTATATCTTCATCGAGGTGCAGGAGCACGCGATCTTCCTGCGCGACGGCAAGATGCTGGCCTGCCAGGTGCCGGTCAGCATGGCGACCGCGGCCCTTGGAGGAGAGGTCGAGGTTCCGACCATCGACGGCGGGCGGGCGCGGGTGAAGGTGACGGCCGGAAGCCAGACCGGGCGGCAGATGCGCCTGCGCGGCAAGGGCATGCCGCCCCTTCGGCACGGTCCGGGGGCGGGCGGCGATTTCGGCGACATGCTGATCGAGCTGACGGTCGAGACGCCAGTCAACCTCACGGCCCGCCAGCGAGAGCTGCTGCGAGAGTTCGAGGCCGTGAAGGCCGACAACAGCCCGCAATCGGACGGCTTCTTCGACAAGGTCAAAAGCTTCTGGGACGGCATGACCCGCTGACCGGTTAACGCTTCCTTTACGACTTCGGGCCCATGCTTCAGGCATGGACCCGAATCGCGCCTTTGGCGAAATGCCGCTGCCCCTGTTCACGCCTGCCGCCGATGACGTGACCGTCGCGCCGGTGCGTGCGGGAAAATCCGCGCCCTCCTATCTGGCAGACCACCGCGCCCGCCTGCGTGACCGGTTCCTTCAGGGCGGGGCGACCGCCATGCCGGATTACGAGCTGCTGGAACTGGTCCTGTTCCGTGCCATCCCGCGCCAGGACGTCAAGCCGCTGGCCCGGCGCCTGATCGAGACCTTCGGCGACTTCAACCGCGTCCTGACCGCCCCGCCGGCCCGCCTGCAGGCGGTCGACGGTGTCGGTCCGGCTGTCGTGACCGAACTGAAGATCGTCGAGGCGGCGGCGCAGCGCATGGCACGGGCGCGCATCATGCACCGGCCGGTCCTGTCCAGCTGGCAGTCGCTGCTGGATTATTGCCATACCGCCATGGCCCATCGCGAGATCGAGGAGTTCCGCGTCCTCTACCTCGACCGCAAGAACGTGCTGATCGCGGACGAGGAACAGGCCCGAGGCACCGTCGACCACGTCCCCGTCTATCCCCGAGAGATCATCCGCCGGGCGCTGGAACTGAACGCCTCGGCTTTGATCCTGGTGCACAACCATCCCTCGGGCGATCCCACGCCGTCGGACAGCGACATCACCATGACCGCCCGGATCGCCCAGGCCGCGGACAGCATGGGGATCACGATCCACGATCACCTGATCATCGGCAAGTCACGCGAGCTCAGCTTCAGGTCGGAAGGCCTCCTTTAGCGCCATCCCGCGGCTGCGGCGTCCCGTCGCAGGGGCGTTGCGCAAATCGGACAGATGCGTCGAATTGCACAGGCAGGACCGGGGTTATCATCTGGACTGACAGGGAATTGGCCGCTAGAACCGCCCCCGCGAAGGCTGCGTTCGGACGCGGCCCGGAATGTCGTATCGGCCTGACTTTCGGCCTGAATTGGAGTATGACCCGTGTCCCACGCAGATGACCACGTAGGCACCCGGAGGGATTTCCTCTACTATGCCACGGCGGGCGCAGGCACGGTGGCCGCCGGTGCCGCCGCCTGGACGCTTGTGAATCAGATGAACCCTTCGGCCGACGTCCAGGCGCTGGCCTCGATCCAGGTCGACGTCAGCGGCGTCACGCCGGGCACGCAGATCACCGTCCTGTTCCTGGGCAAGCCCGTGTTCATCCGCCGCCGCACCCCCGAGGAGATCGAGGCCGGCCGCGCGGTCGAGGTGAGCGAGCTGACCGACCCGACGGCCCAGAACCCGAACCTGCAGGGCGCCCAGCCCGCCACCGACGAAAACCGCACCCTGGACGAAGCCGGCGAGTGGCTGGTCCAGATCGGCGTCTGCACCCACCTGGGCTGCGTGCCCATCGGCGACGGTGCCGGTGACTTCGGCGGCTGGTTCTGCCCCTGCCACGGCAGCCACTACGACACGGCCGGCCGTATCCGCCGGGGCCCCGCGCCCCAGAACATGCATATTCCCGTGGCGTCGTTCCTGAACGAAACCACCATCCAGCTGGGCTGAGGAGGGCATCATGGCCGGAATTCCCCATGACCACTACGAGCCCAAGTCGGGCTTCGAACGTTGGCTGCACCGCCGCCTGCCGGTGGCCGGCGTCCTGTACGACACGCTGATGATCCCCACGCCCAAGAACCTCAACTGGATGTGGATCTGGGGCATCGTGCTGGTCTTCTGCCTGGCGCTGCAGATCGTCACCGGCATCGTCCTGGTGATGCACTACACCCCGCATGTCGACATGGCCTTCGCCAGCGTCGAGCATATCATGCGCAACGTGAACGGCGGCTACATGCTGCGCTACCTGCACGCGAACGGCGCGTCGCTGTTCTTCGTCGCGGTGTATCTCCACATCTTCCGCAACCTCTACTACGGCAGCTACAAGGCGCCGCGAGAGGTGACCTGGATCATCGGCATGCTGATCTACATCCTGATGATGGCGACCGCCTTCATGGGATACGTGCTGCCCTGGGGCCAGATGTCCTTCTGGGGTGCGACCGTGATCACCGGCCTCTTCGGCGCGATTCCCGGCGTGGGCGAGACGATCCAGACTTGGCTTCTGGGCGGACCGGCCGTCGGCAACGCGACGCTGAACCGTTTCTTCTCGCTGCATTACCTGCTGCCGTTCATCATCGCAGGCCTGGTGATCGTCCACATCTGGGCGTTCCACTCCACCGGCAACAACAACCCAACCGGGGTCGAGGTGCGCCGCACCAGCAAGGCAGATGCCGAAGCAGACACCCTGCCCTTCTGGCCCTATTTCGTGCTGAAGGACCTGTTCGCCCTGGCGCTGATCCTGGTGGTGTTCTTCGCGGTCGTCGGCTTCATGCCGAACTATCTGGGCCACCCCGACAACTACGTCCAGGCGAACGCCCTGGCGACGCCGGCGCACATCGTGCCCGAATGGTACTTCCTGCCCTTCTACGCCATCCTGCGCGCCTTCGACAGCGAAGTGTGGCTGGTGCAGCTGGTCAACTGGCTGTCCTTCGGCATCATCGACGCCAAGTTCTTCGGCGTGCTGGCGATGTTCGGCGCGATCATCGTGATGGCGCTGGTGCCGTGGCTCGACACGTCTCGCGTCCGGTCAGGCCGCTATCGCCCGATGTTCAGATGGTGGTTCTGGCTCTTGGCCGCCGACTTCGTCATCCTGACCTGGGTGGGCGCCATGCCGACCGAGGGGATCTATCCCTACATCGCGCTTGTGGCCGCGGCCTACTGGTTCGCCTATTTCCTCGTCATCCTGCCGATCCTGGGTGTCATCGAAAAGCCCGAGCCGATGCCTGCGACGATCGAGGAAGACCACCTGGCGCATTACGAATCGCCGACGCGCATGGCCGAGTAAGGAGAGCCGTAGAATGACCCTGAGAACCAAGACGCTCACGGCCGTTGCGGCCCTGACGCTCTCTGCGACCGGCTTTGCGCTGGCGCAGGAAACGGCCCCCGCGGTTCCGCCGTCCTCCCCGACGGTCCAGCCCTTCGCGACCGACGAAGCCGCACCGGCCGCCGAGGCGCCCGCCGAAGCTGCTCCGGCAGCCGAAGCGGCGCCCGAGGAAACGCCGGCAGAGGAAGCCGCTGCGGCGGAAGCTCCCGCAGCGGAAGCGCCTGCAGAGGAGGCCCCGGCAGAGCCTGACGCCGCCCAGTCCGAAGCCCCGCAACTCGAGGAAGCGCCTGCCGCCGATGCGGAAGCCGCGCCTGCGGGCGACGAAGCCGAGGAGGCCGCGCCCACGGCCCCGACCGAGGCACCACAGGACATGCCGCCTGCGCATTCCGATGCGCAGGAACCCGAAACCGAAGCCGGCAACCTGCCGCAGAACCCCGCCGGGCAACAGCCGTCGGCCGGCGATGGCGGCGTCGATGCCGTTGCGCTGCCCGAAGGCAACGAAACCTCGGCCCCCGTTCCGACCACCACCGGCACCGAACCGATCGAGGAGCATGCCACCGATATTCTGGGCGAAGAAGGCGCCGAGGAATACATCGAGGAGCATACCGACGAACATGCCGCGGAAGGCGATCATGGTGCCGGCCATATCGAGGATATCGCCTTCAGCTTTGAAGGCCCCTTCGGAAGCTTCGACCAGTTCCAGCTGCAGCGCGGCCTTCAGGTCTATACCGAGGTCTGCTCGGCGTGCCATGGCATGAAGTTCGTTCCGATCCGCACGCTGGCAGACGAAGGGGGTCCGGGGCTGCCGGAAGATCAGGTCCGCGCTTATGCGACCGATCTTCTGCCCGTCTTCGATAGCGAGATCGGCGAAGAGCGTGCGCGCCTGCTGACCGACAACTTCCCCGAAGTGTCGGGCGCCGGCATGGGTCCCGACCTGTCGCTGATGGCCAAGGCTCGCGCGGGCTTCCATGGCCCCTACGGTACTGGCATCAGCCAGCTGGTGAACGGCATGGGCGGACCGGAATACATCCATGCGATCCTGGCCGGCTATACCGGCGAGACGCAGGAACAGGCCGGCACGCTGCTCTACGGCAACAGCGCCTTCCCCGGCGGCTGGATCAGCATGCCGCCCCCGCTGTCGGACGACCTGGTCACCTACGAGGACGGGACGCCGGCGACCGTTGACCAGATGGCAACCGACGTGGCCGCGTTCCTGATGTGGACGGCCGAGCCGAAGCTGATGGACCGCAAGTCCGTAGGCCTGGTGGCGGTGCTGTTCCTTCTTGCTCTGACGGTGCTGCTCTACCTGACGAACAAGCGCCTGTGGGCGCCGCACAAGACCAAGCGCAAGCACTGACCGTTGCACGAATGGTCTGACGAACGCGCCCCCCTTGGGGGCGCGTTTATTCATGGCTGGACATCGACCGGGGCAGCCGGTCACATGGCGCGACTGGAATGGGGGCAAGCATGGCGATCTGGAACCTGGGCTCGATCAACATCGATCACGTCTATCGGATGCAAAGCCTTCCAAGGCCCGGAGAGACGCTGGCGGCGCTGGATTTCTCGATGGGACTGGGCGGCAAGGGCGCGAACCAGTCCATCGCGACCGCACGCGCAGGGGCGGTGACGCATCACCTGGGCGCGCTGGGGACAACTGACGATTGGGTGGTCGAGCGGCTGGCCGCGGCCGGGGTCGGAACCGACCACATCGCGCGGTTGGCCGATCAGGTGACCGGCCACGCGATCATCCTCGTGGATGCCGATGCAGAGAACGCCATCGTCATCCACCCCGGCGCCAACCGCGCCATCGACGAGGATGCGCTTGCCGGAACCCTTGCGACGATCGATCACGGCGACACGCTGCTGATCCAGAACGAGACGAACGGCCAGGTCGCCGCCGCGCAGGCAGCGCAGTCACGGGGCGCGCGCGTCGTCTATTCCGCCGCGCCCTTCGACCTGGATGCCGTGCGGGCCATCCTGCCGCATGTCTCGATCCTGGCAGTGAACGCGGGCGAGGCAGAGCAGCTGTTCGCGGGCATCCACGGCGACCTGCCGGTTCAGGGACTGCTGATCACCAAGGGGGCCGAGGGCGCGGAATATCGCGATCTGCACACCGACCAGACCTGCCGGCAGTTGTCCTTCAAGGTCGAGCCCGTCGACACGACCGGCGCGGGCGACACCTTCGCAGGGTTCTTCGCCGCGGCCCTGGACGAAGGACAGGACGTGGCCAAGGCCCTGCGCCTCGCCTCGGCCGCCGCCGCCCTGCAGGTCACGCGGCCCGGCGCGGGCGACGCGATACCGTCGCGGGCCGAGGTCGAAGCCTTCCTGGCAGATCAGCCGATCTGACCGCGCACCCCGCCAGTCTGCGCCCGGTCCATCAGCAGGTGATCCAGGATCACGCAGGCCGCCATGGCCTCGGCCACGGGCACGGCACGGATGCCGACGCAGGGGTCGTGGCGGCCCTTGGTGATGACGTCGATCTCTTCGCCCCGCACATTGATCGACCGGCGCGGCGTGGTGATCGAACTGGTCGGCTTGATCGCGAACCGCACCACGATGTCCTGCCCGGTCGAAATGCCGCCCAGAATCCCGCCCGCGTGGTTCGACAGGAACTCGGGCCCGTCCGGCCCCATGCGGATCTCGTCTGCGTTCGCCACGCCGGTCAGCGCGGCCGAGGCCATGCCCTCGCCGATCTCGACCGCCTTGACGGCGTTGATCGACATCATCGCCGCCGCCAGATCGGTGTCCAGCTTCGCATAAACCGGCGCGCCCAAGCCTGCCGGACAGCCCGCAACCAGCACTTCGACGGCGGCGCCGACGCTGTTCTGGTCCTTGCGGATGCCGTCCAGGTAATCCGACCACGCCTCGACCGCGCCCGCATCGGGCAGAAAGAACGGGTTGCCGTCGATGGCCGAGAGGTCCAGACGCGACCGGTCCAGCTGCATCGCCCCCATCTGCACCATGTATCCGGTGATGCGCAGATCCGGCACCAGTGCCCCCAGCACCGCCTGCGCGACCGCACCTGCCGCGACCCGCGCCGCCGTTTCGCGTGCGCTGGACCGGCCACCGCCGCGATAATCGCGCACCCCGTATTTCAGGTGATAGGTGATGTCCGCATGACCGGGGCGAAAGCTGGTGGCGATGTCGCCGTAGTCTTTCGATCGCTGGTCTGTGTTCTCGATCATCAGCTGGATTGACGTGCCGGTGGTCACGCCCTCGAAGACGCCCGACAGGATGCGGACCTGGTCGGGTTCGCGCCGCTGCGTGGTGTGCTTGCTGGTGCCGGGGCGGCGGCGGTCCAGGAAGGTCTGGATGAACGCCTCGGTCAGCGGCACGCCGGGGGGCACGCCGTCCACGGTGGCGCCAAGCGCCGGCCCATGGCTTTCGCCCCAGGTGGTGAAGCGGAACGCGCGGCCGAAGGTGTTGAAGCTCATGGGCGCGTCTCCTCGGTCAGGGCTTTCAGTTCGTAGACCAGCTCCAGCGCCTCGCGCGGGCTGAGCGTATCGGGATGCACCGCTTTCAGCCGCGCGTCCAGAGCCGAGGCCTTGGCGGGCGCCGGCGGCACGGCGCGGAACAGCGGCAGGTCATCGATCAGCGCGGCCGGACGCGCGCTGCCCTGCCGTTCGCCCGATTCCAGCGCATCCAGCACCGCCCGGGCGCGGTCCACCACCGCCGCAGGCAGCCCCGCAAGGCGGGCGACCTGCACGCCATAGCTGCGGTCGGCGGCGCCCTTCCTGACCTCGTGCAGAAAGATCACCTCGCCTTCCCATTCACGCACGGCGACGGTGGCGTTTTCGACACCGTCCAGCTTGGCGGTCAGGGCGGTCATCTCGTGGTAATGGGTCGCGAACAGTGCGCGGCAGCGGTTGGCGGCATGCAGATGCTCCATCACCGCCCAGGCAATCGACAGCCCATCCCAAGTGGATGTCCCGCGCCCGATCTCGTCCAGGATCACCAGCGCCCGGTCGTCCGCCTGATTGAGGATCGCCGCCGTCTCGACCATCTCGACCATGAAGGTGGACCGGCCCCGCGCCAGGTCGTCGGCGGCGCCGACGCGCGAAAAGAGCTGGCTGACCAGCCCGACATGCGCCGACCGCGCGGGCACAAAGGCTCCGGCCTGCGCCAACACCGCGATCAGCGCGTTCTGGCGCAGGAAGGTGGACTTCCCTGCCATGTTCGGGCCGGTCAGCAGCCAGATCGCGGGCGTCGCGCCTTCCGTCAGCTGGCAGTCGTTGGCGACAAAGCTGTCGGACTTGCGCTTCAGCGCGCGCTCCACGACCGGATGACGCCCGCCCTCGATCACGAATGCGCGGCTGTCGTCCACGCGGGGCCGCACCCAGCCCTCGCCCGCCGCGATATCGGCAAAGCCCGTGGCCAGATCGACTTCGGCCAGCGCCCGCGCCGCCTGGCCGATCTGCGGGGCGCGGTCCAGGACGGCGGCGCGCAGGCGGTCGAAGACGCCGCGCTCGATCTCCAGCGCGCGGTCACGGGCGTTCAGGATGCGGGTCTCCAGTTCTGACAGCTCGACCGTGGTGAAGCGGATCTGGTTCGCGGTGGTCTGGCGGTGAATGAAGCGGTCGGGCATCGCCAGCATGCGCTCGGCATGGGTGGCGGTGGTTTCGATGAAGTATCCCAGCACGTTGTTGTGCTTGATCTTCAGGCTGCTCACGCCCACCAGCGCAGCATAATCCGCCTGCATCCCGGCAATGACGCCGCGCCCTTCGTCGCGCAGGCGGCGGGTCTGATCCAGGTCGTCGTCATGCCCCTCGGCCACGAAACCGCCGTCGCGGGCCAGCAAAGGCGGCTCGGCCACCAGCGCGTCGTCCAGCAGGTCGATCAGCGGATCATGGCCCAACAGATCGGCGGCCGCCTCGCGCAGGACCGCCGGCGCGTCGGCCGGCAAGCGGTCCGCGATGGCCGCCCCTTGCGTCAGCCCCGCCCGAATCGCCGCCAGGTCGCGCGGCCCGCCCCGGTCCAGCGCCAGTCGCGACAGCGCGCGGTCCATGTCGGGCACGCGCGACAGCGCCGTCCGCAGGTCGGCCATCAGCCGCGGATAACCGACCAGCGCCGCGACCGCATCCTGCCGCGCCTGGATCAACGCCAGGTCGCGCGACGGCGCGCTGATGCGGCGTTCCAGCAGGCGCGCGCCGGGCGCCGTCACCGTGCGGTCGATGGCGGCAAGCAGCGAACCCTCGCGCCCGCCTGACAGCGCCTGCGTCAGTTCCAGGTTGCGGCGGGTGGCGGCATCGATCTGCATCGTCCCGCCCGCGCGTTCGCGCATGGGCGGGCGCAGCAGCGGCAGCTTGCCCTTCTGCGTCATCTCCAGATAGTCGACGATGCCGCCCATCGCGGCCAGTTCGGCACGCGTGAAGCTGCCAAAGCCGTCCAGCGTCTCGACCCCGAAAAGCGTGCACAACCGCCGCGCGCCGGTCCCGCTGTCGAAGGCGCCGGCATGCAGGTCGGTCAACGCAGCGCCGGCATCTGCGACCAGGTCCTCCAGCCCTGCCACGCAGGTCAGGACCTCTCGCGGGGCCAGCCGCGCCAGTTCCGGCGCCAGACGCGGCAGCGGGCATTCCATCACCTGGAACGCCCCGGTCGAGATGTCGACCCAGGCCAGCGCCCCCTCGTCACGGATCTGCACAAAGGCCGCGAGATAGTTGTGGCGCCGCGCCTCCAAGAGCGACTCCTCGGTCAGGGTGCCGGGGGTGACCAAGCGCACGACGTCGCGGGCCACGACCGACTTCGACCCGCGCTTCCTGGCCTCGGCCGGGTCCTCCATCTGTTCCGCGATGGCCACGCGGAACCCCTTGCGGATCAGCGTCAGCAGATAGCTTTCGGCGGCATGGACAGGGACGCCGCACATCGGGATCGGCTGACCCTCATGCGTGCCGCGCTTGGTCAGCGCGATGTCCAGCGCGGCGGCCGCCTGCACGGCGTCGTCGAAGAACATCTCGTAGAAGTCGCCCATGCGATAGAACAGCAGCGCGCCGGGGTTCGCATCCCGGATCGCCAGATACTGCGCCATCATCGGTGTGGGCTGGTCGGTCATGTCCTGTCCCTTGTGTTGGCCGTGGTTCTAGCGGCTTGCGCGGCGCGGCGAAACCACTACATTCAGGGGCACCTCGGGGTGCCTGACCGGCTGAGACGCGAAAGCGGACCCGTTGAACCTGATCCGGCTGACCACCGGCGGAGGGAAGGTGCGAGATGTCCTTTCTTTCGAACCCCGTGACGAAAGGAGGACGCTTGAAAACGTTCCTGATCCCCGCACTGCTTCTGGCATCACCCGCACTGGCGCAGGACCGTGTCCTGACCATCTATGCCAGCGACTACATCGCCAGCGAATGGGGCCCCGGCCCCAAGATCGAGGAAGGCTTCGAGGCCTTCTGCGACTGCGACCTGCAATTCGTGACCGGCGACATCCTGCCCCGCATCCTGATGGAGGGAGAGGGCACCCCGGCCGACGTCGTCTTCGGCCTGAACACCGACGTGACGGCCCGCGCCCGGGCCTCGGGCCTCTTTGCGCCGCACAGGCAGGACACGACCGACATGTCGCTGCCGGTCGAATGGACCGACGACATCTTCCTGCCCTACAACTGGGGCGAAACCGCCTTCGTCTATGACGAGACGCGGCTGGACAACCCGCCCGCCAGCTTTGCTGACTTGCTGGAGGCACCCGACGACCTGAAGATCGTGATCCAGGACCCGCGCAGCTCGATCTCGGGTCTGGCGCTGCTGTTGTGGGTCAAGCAGGTCTATGGCGACGATGCGCCCGAAGCCTGGGCCAAGCTGGCGCCCAAGGTGCTGACGGTGACGCGCGGCTGGTCGGAAAGCTATGGCCTGTTCACCGAGGGAGAGGCCGACATGGTGCTGTCCTACACCACCTCGCCCGCCTATCACATCGCGGCCGAGGATGACCCGACCAAGAAGGCGGCCATCTTCCCCGAGGGCCACTACTTCATGGCCGAACTGGCCGCACAGGTCGCCTCGACCGACCAGCCGGAACTGGCGCAGCAGTTCATGGACTGGATCCTGACGCCCGAGTTCCAGCAGACGATCCCGCTGGCCAACTGGTCGCTGCCCGCCAGGCTGCCGGTCGAGGACTGGCCCGAGGTCATGCGCAACCTGCCCCGCCCCGACAAGACGCTGTTTTATTCCGAGGACGAGGCCGAAGCCCTGCGCCAGCCCGCGCTGGACGAATGGCTGCGCGCCTTCGCGGGGTGACGATGAACCTGCCTCGGCGGATCGGTGCGGCATCGACCCACCATCGCCCCCCGCCCGCTGCCAGGACCGCGCAGAGGGCCGGCGATCGGCGGCACGGCTTTGGGATGGGGGCCGGCCATGCCGTCGCGGCCCTGTTGACGGCACTGATCCTTGGCACGCTGGGGGCGGTGGCCTGGGCCGCGGGCGGGCTTTCGGTGCTGACGGAATGGGACTGGCGCGCCCTGCGCTTTACATTGTGGCAGGCGGCGCTGTCGGCGACGCTTTCGGCGGCTCTCGCGGTGCCAGTGGCGCGGGCGCTGGCGCGGCGGCGATTTCGGGGGCGGGGGCTGCTGGTCACGCTGCTGGGCGCGCCCTTCATCCTGCCGGTGATCGTGGCCATCATGGGCCTGATCGCGATCTTCGGCCGCAATGGCCTCGTCAACGACAGCCTGCGCGGCATCGGCCTGCCCGAGATGTCGATCTATGGCTGGCAGGGCGTCATCCTGGCGCATGTCTTCTTCAACCTGCCGCTGTCGGTGCGGCTGATCCTGCAGGGCTGGCAGGCCGTCCCGGCCGAACGCTTTCGCCTGGCCGCCAGCCTGGACTTTGGCCCCCGCGACATCGCCCGCCACCTGGAGCGCCCGATGCTGCGCAACGTCCTTCCCGGCGTGTGGCTGGCGGTCTTTCTGGTCTGCCTGACCAGCTTCACCGTCGCGTTGGCACTGGGCGGCGGTCCGGGCGCCACGACGGTCGAGCTGGCGATCTATCAGGCGTTCCGGTTCGACTTCGACCTTGGCCGGGCGGCGACGTTGGGGCTGGTGCAGATCGCGCTTTCCGTCGGGGCGCTACTGCTGGCGCGCCGGATCGCGGTGCCGGCGGGCTTCGGCACGGGCATGGACGCCACGGGCGCGCCGCCCGGCCCCGGCGGCTGGCGGCGCGGCGCGGATGCGCTGGTCATCGCCCTGGCGGCCGGGTTCCTGCTGGCCCCGCTGCTGTCGGTCACCGCCTCGGGCTTGCCGCGCGTGGGCGCGCTGCCTGCGGACGTCTGGTCCGCCGCGCTGCGATCCATCGTGATGGCCGTGACCTCGGCCGCGCTGACCATCACCGCCTGCCTTGTGCTGGCGCTGGCCGTCGCGCGCGGTGCCGGGCGGTGGGTCGAGGCTGCAGGGATGCTGCCGCTGGTCGCCTCGCCCCTGGTGTTGGGGACCGGGCTTTTCATCCTGTTACGCGACCTGGCGACGCCGCAGCAGATGGCCCTGCCGGTGACGGTCGCGATCAACGCCGCGATGGCCCTGCCCTTCGGGCTTCGGGCGCTGATCCCCGCGGCGCAGGCGCTGCAGGCAGATTACGGCCAGCTGGCGGCCTCGCTGGACCTGAAGGGCTTGGCCCGGCTGCGCCTCTTGGTCCTGCCCCGGCTGGCGCGCCCGTTGGGCTTTGCGGGCGGGCTGGCGGCGGCGCTGGCCATGGGGGACCTGGGCGTGATCACGCTCTTCGCCGGCGACCAGCCGACTTTGCCGCTGAAGCTCTATCAGTTGATGAACAGCTATCGGATGGAGGATGCCGCGGCGGCGTCGGTCCTTCTGATGGCGCTCAGCTTTGCGCTGTTCTGGCTGTTCGACCGCGGGGGGCGTATGGATGCTTGAGTTCAGGGACATCCTGCTGCGGCAGGGCGATTTTGCCCTGGCGGCCGATTTCACGCTGCCGCAGGGGCGTTACGCGGTCATCGGCGCCTCGGGGTCGGGCAAGTCGACGCTTCTGTCGCTGGTGGGCGGGTTCCTCGCGCCGGACCGGGGGCGGCTGGCCTGGGACGGTCAGGACATCACCGGTATGGTGCCGGGGCGGCGGCCGGTGTCGATGCTGTTCCAGCACCACAACCTGTTTCCCCACCTGACGGTGGCGCAGAACGTCGGCATGGGGCTGCGACCCGACCTGCGGCTGGACTGGGCGCAGAAGGACCGCGTGGCCCAGGTGCTGGCGCAGGTTGGGCTGTCCGGCACCGCCGCCCGACGGCCCGGCGCGCTGTCGGGCGGCCAGCAAAGCCGCGTGGCACTGGCCCGCGTGCTGCTGCGCGCCCGGCCGCTGCTGCTGCTGGACGAACCCTTCGCGGCGCTCGGCCCCGCCCTCAAGTCCGAGATGCTGGACCTGCTGTCAGCCATCGTCGCCGACACCGGCGCCACCGTGCTGATGGTCACCCACGACCCCGCCGACGCCCGGGCCTTCGCCCCCCAGACCGTGCTGGTCGAGGATGGCCGCGCCCATGCCCCCCGTCCGACCGGCCCGCTTCTGGACGATCCGCCGCCGGGGCTGCGGGCCTACCTGGGCTGAGTTGCACCAAGCGCAAGGTTCCCAAGCCGCGATTTGTTGCTAGTCTGCCCCCAGAACATCATGGGAGGATACCGCATGTTCCACCGCATCGCAGCCGCCATTCCGGCGGCCGTTCTCGGCGGCGCCCTGCTTTCGGCTCCGCAGGCACAGGCGCAGGATTTCATCAACGTGCTGACCGGCGGCACCTCGGGCGTCTATTACCCCCTGGGGGTCGCGCTGTCCGAGATTTATGCCGACGGGATCGAGGGGGCCCGGACGCAGGTGCAGGCCACCAAGGCCTCGGTCGAGAACCTGAACCTGCTGGCGCAGGGCCGCGGAGAGATCGCCTTCGCCCTGGGCGACAGCGTTCAGGCTGCGTGGGAGGGCAACGAGGAGGCGGGCTTTCCCCGCCCGCTGGAGGAGCTGCGCGCCATCGCGGCGATCTATCCGAACTACATTCAGATCGTCGCCGATGCCTCGGCCGGGGTCACGACGCTGGAGGATCTGAAGGGCAAGACGCTGTCGGTGGGCGCCCCGGCCTCGGGGACGGAACTGAACGCGCGGGCGATCTTTGCCGCCGCCGGGATGAGCTATGACGACCTAGGCAAGGTCGAATACCTGCCCTTCGCGGAATCGGGCGAGCTGATCAAGAACCGTCAGCTCCAGGCGACGCTGCAATCGTCGGGCCTGGGCGTGGCCTTCATCAAGGACCTGTCGACGACGCATGACATCGACATCGTCGCGATCCCCGAAGAGGTCGTGACCGCCATCGGCGCGCCCTTCGTCCCCGCCGTCATCCGCGCCGGGACCTATGATGGCCAGGACCAGGACGTGCCCACCGCAGCCGTAGGCAACATGCTGATCACGCATGAGGGCGTGTCCGAGGAAACCGCCTACCAGATGACCAAGCTCTTGTTCGAGAACCTCGACCGCATGCGGTCCGCCCATGCGGCGGCCGCAGGGATCACGCCCGAAACGGCGCTGGACGGCCTGTCGATCCCGCTGCATCCTGGGGCCGAGCGGTACTATCGCGAAGCCGGCATCCTGGAATAAGTACCCCGGCCCGCGCCCCCTGCGGCGCGGGCCCTGACCGGCAGGAGCCACGCGCATGTCCGCATCCCCCACCGCAGGCGGGCCTGTCCCGTCCGACCAGAACCGCCTGGACCCCAACGCCGAGGCCGAGGTCAGCGAAGGCCTGCCCCCCGGCTTCGGCGACGGCCCGATGGGCCGCGTGGCCTTCTGGCTGGCGGTCGCCTTTTCGCTGTTCCAGCTCTGGGCGGCGGGCTATGGCACGCTTCCCAGCCAGGTGGTGCGGGCCATGCACGTGGGCTTCCTGCTGCTTCTGGGCTTCGGGCTGGTCGGCAACCTGGTCGCGCGGACGCGCGGAGGCCAGGCGTTCTTCTGGGCCCTGGGCATCCTGGGCTTTTCCACCGGCATCTACAACTGGATCGAATACGAGGACCTGATCCGCCGCACCGGCTTCCTGACCGGGACCGACCTGGTCATGGGCACGATCCTGGTCGTGCTGGTCTTCGAGGGCGCGCGCCGCCTGATGGGCTGGCCGCTGGCGGTGATCGCCGGGATCTTCCTGGCCTATTGCTTCCTGGGCCAGCACCTGCCCCCGCCCTTCATCCACCGCGGCTATGGCTATGAACAGATCGTCGAGCATTTCGCCTTCGGGACCGAAGGCATCTATGGCAGCCCGATCTATGTCAGCAGCGCCTATATCTTCATCTTCGTGGTGTTCGCGGCCTTCCTGGAACGCGCGGGGATGCTGAACCTGTTCAACGATTTCGCACTTGGCATGGTCGGCGGGGTCCGGGGCGGGCCGGCGCAGGTCGCGGTGCTGTCCTCGGCCCTGATGGGCACGATCTCGGGCTCGGGGGTGGCCAATGTCGTGGCCTCGGGGCAGTTCACCATCCCGATGATGAAGAAGTCGGGCTTCAAGTCGGCCTTCGCAGGGGGCGTCGAGGCCACGGCATCCATGGGCGGGCAGATCATGCCGCCGGTAATGGGCGCCGTTGCCTTCATCATGGCCGAGACGCTGAACGTCCCCTATGCCGCCGTGGTCAAGGCCGCGATCATCCCGGCGCTTCTCTATTTCGGCGTCGTCTTCTGGATGGTCTGGCTGCAGGCCGGGCGCGACGACCTGAAGGGCCTGCCGCGCACCAGCCTGCCCAACCCCTGGGCCGCCGTCCGCGCGCAATGGCCGCTGGTCCTGCCGCTGGCGGCGCTGGTCTACCTGCTGTTCGCGGGCTACACGCCGATCTTTGCGGGCACGATGGGGCTGGCGCTGGTCACGGTGCTGATCCTGGGCGCCCCGCTGGCGGCGATGATCGGCCCCTATGCCTTCCGCGTGGTGTTCTGGGTGGCGCTTGGCCTGCTTTGCGCGTCGTTCCTCAGATACGGCATCAACCTGCTGGTCATCGTCATTGCCGCGCTGGTGCTGGCCTGCGCCGCCTTCAGGGGCGCGCGCCCGACCATCGGCATCGTCCGCGATGCGCTGGCACAGGGCGCGCGGAACGCCCTGCCCGTGGGCATGGCCTGCGCCATCGTCGGCATCGTCATCGGCACGCTGACCCTGACCGGCATCGCGTCCACCTTCATCGGCGCGATCATCGCGATTGGCGAAAACAACCTGTTCCTGTCGCTGGTCCTGACCATGCTGACCTGCCTGGTGCTGGGCATGGGGATCCCGACGATCCCGAACTACATCATCACCTCGTCCCTGGCCGGGCCCGCCCTGCTTGAACTGGGGGTGCCGCTGCTGGTCAGCCACATGTTCGTCTTTTACTTCGGGATCATGGCCGACCTGACGCCGCCGGTGGCGCTGGCCTGCTTTGCGGCGGGACCGATCGCCAAGACCTCTGGGCTCAAGATCTCGATGCAGGCGATCCGGCTGGCGGCGGCGGGATTCATCATCCCGTTCATGGCCGTCTATACACCGTCGCTGATGCTTCAAGATGGCGGACCGGTCGCCCAGGCCTGGGGTTACCCGGTCGAGGTTGCCTTTATCCTGCTGAAGACGGTCCTGGGCGTCGGGCTGTGGGGCGTGGCGGTGGTGGGGTACCTCTGGGACCGCACCACGCTGGTCGAGCGCATGTTGGCCTTCGCGGCCGGCGTCTCGCTGATCCTGGCGATGCCCTGGACGGATGAGGCAGGATTTGCCCTGGCAGCCGTCTTCCTGGTCGTCCACGGCCTGCGCACGCGGCGGGCGGGGGCTGCGGCCTGATGCTCTGCGTCGGGGCCGGGGCCACCCTGCTGTCGCTGGCCGCAGGGGGGTTCACACTGGACTGGACCCATTCGGTCGAACGCACCGCGTGGTGGGAACGCTGGCACGTCTCGGATGCGGGGATGGCACCGGTCGAGGCGCGGGTCAGCGGCTCGGGCGCGGGGATGGAGCCGCCGCCGGACGCCACCTTTCGCGACGGCGCCTGGTGGTTCACCCCCAATGTGCCGCCGCAGCGGCAGGTCGTCCTGGCCGCATCGGGGGCGACCGGCCGGGGCTGGCGACTGTGCGCGGCTGGAGCCTGCCACCGCCTGCCCGAGGATCAGGGGCCGCTGCGCCTGTGGGTCGCGGCGGATTGCGCCACGCCAGAGTGAGGTAAGGCGCCCATCGGCAACGGCCTGGTCCGGCCGTTGCCTCGTGGATCAGACGATCCACAGCCGGATCAGCCAAGCCACCGTTCCGATGACGGCGACGCTGGCGACCCAGATGCCGACGAACCAGGCAAGCCGAACCAGGCCTTGCCGCATCAGTGGTACCCTTCGGACGGGTCGACCTTGCCGCGGAAGACCCAGTAGGAATAGGCCGTGTAGGCCAGGATGATCGGGATCAGGACCGAGGCGCCGACCAGCATGAAGATCTGGCTGGCTCTTGGGGCGGCGGCTTCCCAGATCGTGACCTCGGTCGGCACGATATAGGGGAACATCGAGAAGCCGAGGCCCGCGAAGGACAGCACGAACATCCCCAGAGCAAAGATGAACGGCCAATAGTCGTGGTGATTGACCCGCAGCGTGCGGAACATGCCAAAGGCCAGCGCCAGCACCGCCGCCGCGACGCCCGCCGCCAGCACGATGCGCAAGCCGCCGAACCAGCGGCTGTAGTACCCGTCCTGCAGGAACGGCGTCCACAGGCTGACCACGCCGATGAAGCCCACCGTCGCCAGCCCCAGCACCCAGGCCCGCGCCCGCATCCGGTCCTGCAGCGGGCCGCTCGTCTTCATGACCAGCCATGTCGCTCCCAGCAGCATGTAGCCGACCATGACTGCCACACCCACCATCAGCGTGAAGGGCGTCAGCCAGTCCCACCAGCCGCCCGAATATTCCCGGGCAGTCTTATCGATGTCGATGCCCTGCAGCAGCCCCCCCAGGGCGATGCCCTGCGACAACGCCGCAAGGGCCGATCCGCCGATGAAGGCCAGGTCCCAGACCGGCCGCCAGCGGGTCGTGCGCCAGCGGAACTCGAACGCGACGCCGCGAAAGATCAGCGCCAGCAGCATGGCGATGATCGGCGCGTAGAGCGCCGGCAGGATCAGCGAATAGGCCAGCGGAAAGGCAGCGAACAGCCCGCCGCCGCCCAGGACCAGCCAGGTCTCGTTCCCGTCCCAGACCGGCGCGACCGAGTTCATCATCACGTCGCGGTCAGGGGTGTCGGCTTCGGCCGCAAACAGCATGCCAAGGCCCAGGTCGAAGCCGTCAAGGATGACATAGACCAGCACCGCGAAGGCGATCAGGAAGGCCCAGATCACGGTCAGGTCGAAGGAAATGCCTTCTGTCAGGGGCATGGTCACTCTCCGGGATGGGCGTTGCGGTGGCGGGCGGCCTGCTGCGGGGCGGGCGTGATGCCCGCCGTGCGGATCGGACTGTCGGTGACGTCCTTCAGCCGCGGCTCGGCGCTGGACGGCGCGCGGTTCATCAGGCGCAGGATATAATAGGTGCCCGCACCGAAGACGGCGAAATAAACCACGATGAAGGCGATCAGGCTGCTGCCGACCGCAGCCGCGTCCAGCGGCGCGGCGCTGTCTGCGGTGCGCAGGAAGCCATAGACGGTGAAGGGCTGGCGACCGACCTCGGTCGTGATCCACCCGGCCAGCACCGCGATCAGTCCCGACGGTGCCATGACCAGCGCCGCGCGGTGCAGCATCGGGCCGTCGTCCAGCCGCCCCCGCACCCGCGCCCACAGCGACCACGCCCCGATCCCCAGCATCGCAAAACCCAGGGCCACCATGATCCGGAACGACCAGAAGACGATGGCGACGGGGGGCTGATCTTCGCGCGGAATGGTATTCAACCCGTCAAGCGGCGCGTTCAGGTCATGCTTCAGGATCAGCGAGCTGAGCTTGGGGATGCCCACGGCGTAGTCCAGCCGTTGTTCGTCCTGGTTCGGCAGCCCGAACAGGTAAAGCGGCGCGCCGTCGGGATGGCTTTCGAAGTGCCCCTCCATCGCCATGACCTTGGCGGGCTGGTGTTCCAGCGTGTTCAGCCCGTGCAGGTCGCCCAGGAAGATCTGCACCGGGGCGAAGATCGTGGCCATCCACATGGCCATGGAAAACATCGTCCGCGTCGCCGGGCTGACCTTGTCGCGGCGGTGCCGGTGCCGCAGCAGGTGCAGCGCCGCCACACCGCCGACGATGAAGGCCGTGGTCAGATAGGCCGCGGTGACCGTGTGCATCAGGCGATAGGGGAACGAGGGGTTGAAGATCACTTCCCAGAAGTTCGTGGGCAGGAACTGTCCCGTCTCGGCGTCGATCTCGAAGCCCGCGGGCGTGTGCATCCAGCTGTTCACGCTGAGGATCCAGAAGGCCGAGAACGCGGTCCCCAAGGCCACCGCCACGCAGGCCGCCATGTGCAGCGTCGGGCCGACCCGGTCGCGGCCGAACAGCATGATGCCCAGGAAGCCGGCTTCCAGGAAGAAGGCCGACAGCACCTCGTAGGCCATGGGCGCGCCGATCACCGGCCCGGCCCGGTCCGAGAAGACCGACCAGTTGGTGCCGAACTGATAGGACATCACGATGCCCGACACGACGCCCATGGCGAAGGCCAGGGCGAAGATCTTCACCCAGTAGCGAAACAGGTCCAGGTACTTGCTGTCCTTGGTCCAAAGCCACAGCCCGTTCAGCACCGCCAGGAAACTGGCAAGGCCGATCGTGAAGGCCGGGAACAGGAAGTGGAAGCTGACGGTAAAGGCAAACTGGATGCGGGCCAGCAGGACGGCATCGGCGGTGTCGAACATCTCGGACCTTTCGCGGCAGGTCGCGCCCGACGGACACGACCGGTTCTGGCAAGGCCGCCGCGATCACCTGTCGCACCGGCCCGGACATCTCCCTCGTGGCCACAAGGTAGGCAGCCGCCCGCCCCGATGACAAGCGCCGCGTCGTCGCAGGGGACGCAAACAACGCAGCCGGACCTGCACCCATCCCGACCCAGTCCCGCAAGGATCTGCCGTCGGTCGATGCCCTCCGGCAAAGGGGGACCATGACCTCAAGCGGACATGCGAGCATTCTTCGTGGCGCCGTTTTTGCAGAACTCGGCGTGACGAAAGACCGCTTCCGCATCATGGCACATGCTTGACCGGAAGCAGGAGGCGTTCGGCAATCCGCAGTCCCGCCCCAAGCGGGCTGCGGGACTGCGAGCGAAGCACCATCACTTCGTGACCAAACCGGCGGCCTCCGCCTCTGCATGGATCTGGGGGCCGGTCTTCTCGACCGTCTCGCCGGCCAGGCGCGCCCAGTGGGGACGTTCGTCGACGAAGATCTGCTGGGTGACGGCGAAGTCCTGCGGCAGGTCGAACAGGCCCGCCGTCACCGTGCGCGTCCCCGCCGGAAGAAGCTGATACCACAGGTTGCTGCCGCACCTGCCGCAGAAGGCGCGCTCCGCCCAGTCCGAGGATCGGTAGCGAACCACATGCTCTTCTCCGGTGACGCCGACATCGCCTTCGGCCACCGTGTGAAGGCAGAACAGCGGGCCGCCGCTCCATTTGCGGCACATTTCGCAGTGGCAGACCTCGATGTCGCGGCTTGCCTGCTGCACGGTGAGGGCGACCGCCCCGCAGAGGCAGTGCCCGGTCAGGGTCGAAGACGTGTCGGTCACGGGCGTTCTCCTTTCGGCAGGTGGGGATCAGCGGGCGCGGGCGTCGCTTTCGGCGATGCGCACCGTTGCCGGACGCTCGCGGCAGCGCTGGACCCAGTCCTTGATCGCCTGGTCATCGGGCGTCAGGTCGGGAAACCAGATGAACGGGCTGGCGCAGAGCAGGTCCGCCGCGGAATACCGCTCGCCCAGAAGGAAGGCCCGGGACTGCAGCGCCTCGGACAGCCGGGCCGTCACGGCCGCGAAGTCCCGCAGGCTGGCCTGCAGCGCCGGATGCTCGATCTGCGCCCAGTGCAGCAGGATCACCGGCTCCATCACGCCCTGGTAATAGAACAGCCACGACAGGTATTCCCCCCGGCCTGGCGTGCCCGGCAGGGGACCCATTCCGGCCGCCGGGAACATGTCGCTGAGATAGACCGCGATGGCGCCGCGCTCTCGGATAAGGTCGTCGCCATCGACCAGGTAGGGGACCTTCTTTTCCGGATGCGGATTGCGCGGGTCCGGGCCGCCGGATCCGTCCTGCCGGGGAATCGTGACCTCGACGATGTCGACATCGGCCCCGAGTTCGTCGATCAATGCGACGATGGACGACGAGCGGGAGTTGGGGGAATGATACAGGGTGGGCATGAAGACCTCGCTTGGTGGTGTCGTGCCATCATGGGCGCGTGCTCCTGACAGAACGTGGCGGCAGCAGATGGCCCGGACAGATCGCCTGATGCGGCTGATGGATGCGTTGCGACGGCTGCCCGCGCCGGTGACGGCGCTGCGGCTGGCGGCCGAGACGGGCATCTCTCAGCGCCAGCTTTATCGCGACATCGTGACGCTGCGCGCGGGCGGGGCGCTGATCGACGGCGCAGCGGGGTTGGGCTATGTCCTGACCGAGGACCCGGCCCTGCCGCCGCAGAGCTTCTCTCGGCTGGAGATCGAGGCGCTGATGCTGTCGGTCGGTGCGCTGGAACAGATGGGCGACCCGATGCTGTTGCGGGCGGGCCAGGACGCGCTGGCGCGCATCATCTCGACACTGCCCGACAGCCAGGCGCGTCAGGCGGCCCATTGCGTGATGCGCAGCTGGCACAGGCCCGCCGCACGACCGGCGGTCGGCATCGACCTCGACCTTCTGCGCCGTGCATGTTGGGACGAGCGACAACTGAATATCCGCTATCGCGACCTGCACGGTCGCCCATCCGAACGGCGGATCTGGCCGCTTGGCATATCCTACAGCGACAATACGCTGATGCTTCTGGCTTTCTGCTGCCTGCGCCTGGATTTCCGGCTGTTCCACGTCCACCGTATGGAAAGCGCGGACGAGACGGGCGAAAGCTTCCGCCCCCGGCGGGTGGCCTTGCTGAACGACTATCGACAGCGCCAGCAGCGCTGCGAGGCGCAAGGGCAGGCAACCGGCAAGACCGGCGACCGCGGCGGGTGACCCAGCGGTTCTGCACCCCCAGGCGGGTGCCGCATCAGCCGGCGGGACACTCGACGGATATCGACATGGTCCGCCGGGGCAGCAAGATGCCACGTAGTCGTCGCGGCCGGTCGCGGTCCGGGCGGCGATCAGCGGCTGAGACGGTTTCGGGCGCCACGGAATGGAAGATCGGAGTGCCGTTCGTTCGGGCCGATGCCGATAGCGGGAAGGGCCACATCGGCAGGGTCCAAATGACGGCCGGAGGCGGGAACCGGCGTGACCTCAACCTTCGGTCACCAGGATCAGGCTCGTGTGCTGCTGCGCCACCCCGGAAGGCCTTTTCCGGGACGCCGCGGGCACGCAGGAAGCCTTGGATGATCTGGGCGAGAATACCGCAGCGATCGATAGACTCGCAGACGAAGTCCTGCCGGTGCAGGTCCTGCAGCACGATCTGCGGCCGGACCGAGGGTCTGGGCAGGAAGACCGCCCACTGAAACCTGCGCGACAAGACCGCCCTCGGGCGGTCCAGCCCGACCTGGTGTAGCTGGCGCACGCCTTGGACGTGCAGGTCGCCGGCGCTGCCGGGGAGCGATGGCACGCGAGGCCTGGACTTGGCCGAGGTCACGGAGGCGCTGTCCCTGCCTGTGATCGTTGCCCGCAGCAGGTGGACGAGCCTCGGATCGCGGCACTGGCTTGGGCCGGCTTGGGCACGGGGTGCTGGACGTCCTCGCCACAAAAATCGCTGCCAAGCCGAGCTGCTAGCGAACCGTGCCTCTGGTACGGTCGGGACGCGGGATGCGGTGGAGCACCCGATTGCAGACAACATCCCGGCGCTGTTCGCGGGCCAGTTGGTGCTTTGGAAATCCGCCCCTTGGCTGGGGAATGCGGAGGTGGATGTTTTTCACCCCAGATCACGGGTCTGCCACATCAGGCCGAGAGCGGTTTTGGCTGTACCCGAGCGGTGTCGCGAGCATGGGATCAGTAGCGCGACGTTTCACAAATGGCGGGCGAAGTATGGCGGCATGATACTTCCATGATGAGCCGGAGTGAGCGGTGGATACCACCGGTTGCAGAGCCAGATGAACGCCCTCGAAGGGTGGGTCGACGGCTGCTTCCTCCACCTGCGGAACGTGAAGGGGCATGTCTGGAACCACAGGCGGGTCCACAGGATCTACTTCGAGCTGGAGTTGCACCTGCGGAGTGAGCCATCAAGGCGCCATCGGTCCGAACGCGCTGGCGAACGCCGCGGCGAGGGCTGAAGCGCGAGAAGCCCGGGGAACTGGTGGCTCGTGAAGCCCCGGACCTGGTTTGGTCGATGGATTTCATCGCGGACCGGCTGATCGGCGGGCGTCGGTTCCGGCTGCTGAACGTGCTGGATGATTTCAATCGCCAAGGCCTGGGCATGGAGATCGATTTCTTCGGTCGTCAAGACCACGATCCACTGGATCGTCTCTGACCTCCCCTCACACCTGCCGAAGGGGATGTCCGATTGCTGAACCAGACCATCGAATGGCGCGGCTGGCGATTGGTGAACAACGGCTCCGGATACGTCGGTGCCACGCTCATGACCGGGGCCGAGAAGCACGGCATCGCCCTGACCTGCATCCAGCCCGGCACGCCGCAGCAAAACCATCTCGCCGTCCCCCGGAGCGATGGCGCTCCGGCTCGCCATACGTCAGGCGCTACAACCGGACGGTCCGCCATGAATGGCCGGACCTCTGCATCCATGCAACCGTCGAGGAGGTGCAGCAGATCGCCACCGAATGGCCATGGAGCTACAAACACCGGGCGACCCGACACGGGCATCCGCGGGATCACACCCGACGTGAAGCTGAGAATGGCCGGACGAGATCTACGGTCGTCCCCCGACGATTCGGGGAGGGTTTCCCTGACGCCGGTGAACCTGTCAGCCTTTGGTCGGCCGGTGGTCGAGGCCTGACGAACTGCGCATTGGTGGCGGCGGGCGCAGCAAGCCAACCGCCGGCTGCATGGCAAGCATGCAATCCCGCACGCAATCTTGATCCTGTTCCCCACATTCATTAGCTAGCTAACTAACCTGAAGACAGGCTAAGGGCGATGGCGAAACAAGATCAGTTTCTGGACGTGCTGCTGCACCTGATGCGTGATCTGCGGCGCAGCTATGATAGGCAGGCGCAGGCCGTTGGGCTGACGCTCTCTCGTGCGCGGGCGCTGACGACGCTTGCCCGCAACGAGGGTGCCACCCAGGCCGAGCTTGCCGCCCTGCTGGACATCGAACCGCCGACGCTGAAGCGTCAGGTCGACGCGCTGGTCGCCGACGGCTTCGTCGAACGCCGTCCGCTGGAGGGAGATGCCCGCAAGTCGGCGCTGTTCCTGACTGAACGGGGGCGCGACAGCGCCATCGTCGATTTCACGCAGCGGCTGCGGCGCGAGCTGCTGGCCGATATCCCGGCGGGTGATCTGCAGGCGGCCGGAACCGTTCTGGACCGGCTGGCGCAAAACGTCAGCCGGCTCGACCGGGCATGAGCGCCCCCGCCGCCCCCGCCCCGCTGCCGCCGCTGCCGGCGCCCCGTGCCGCCGCCTACATGCTGGCGGCGGCGTTCGTCGGGATGTCGCAGGGTTTGCAGCAGGGGCTTGTTTCGACAAACGTCCCGCAGATCGCGGGGGACCTGGGGGTCACGTCCACCTCGGCGGCATGGCTTCTGGCGGCCTACACGATCCCGCGCGCCGCGCTGCCCGTCATGCTGATCAAGATCCGCACGCAGTTCGGCCTGCGCCGCTTTGCGGAACTGGGGATCGTCATCTATGCGCTAGTGGCCTTTGCGTCGATCTGGGCGACCGACTTCCGCTCGGCGCTGATCCTTCAGGGTCTGTCGGGAATGGCGGCCGCACCGCTGTCGACGCTGGCCTTCCTCTACATGCTGGAGCCTCTGTCGCCGCAATGGAAGATGCGGCTGGGGCTGCCGATGACGATGGTGGTACTGATGTCGGGGCCCGCAGTATCGCGCGTGGTCGCGCCGGCGCTGCTGGGGGACGGCGGGCTGTTGTGGGTTCACCTGACCGGGCTGGGAATGGCGCTGGTGTCGCTGATGCTGGTCTTCTGGCTGCCGCTGCGCCCGATCCCGCGGCAGAAGGTGATCCAGGCCACGGACTTCCTGGTGTTTCTGCTGATTGCCTTCGGTTTCGGCGGCATGATCATCGCCTTCATCATGGGACCGATCTACAACTGGACAGATGTCGCCTGGATCGGCTGGCTGCTGGCGGCGGCAGTTGCGTCGCTGACGCTGGCCGTCATGGTCGAGCTGAACCGAAAGGCGCCGCTTCTGGACATCCGCTGGCTGGCCAGTCCCGCGATCCTGCACCTGACCGCGACGCTGTTCCTGTTCCGACTGATCCTGTCCGAACAGGCTGCGGGGGCGCCACGCATGTTCCAGGTGCTGGGCGTCGCGCCGGGGCAGATGACGGGGCTGTTTGCCGTCATCGCACTGGCCAGCCTTCTGGGCGGCCTGGCCTGCGTTGCCTGGATCAAGCCGGAACGCGTCCCCGCCTTTCACCTTGCGGCGCTGCTGCTGATCGCTGCGGGGGCGACGATGGACGCGCAGTCCGGCATCGACACCCGCCCCGAACAGCTGATCGTCAGCCAGGCGCTGATCGGGTTCGCGGGCATGCTGTTCATGCCCCCCGCGATGATGGCGGGGCTGATGGCGGCGCTGGCGAAGGGGCCGCAATACCTGCTGTCCTTCGTCATCGTCTTCATCTCGACCCAGAGCATCGGAGCCGTCTTGGGATCGGGCCTCTTCACCACCTTCACCACCCACCGCGAGGCGCTGCACCTTCAGGTCCTGGCCGAGCAACTGACACCCACCGACTCGATGACGGTGCAGGCGCTGGCGCGCCGCGCGGCGGCTCTGGCCGCTCAGGTTCCCGACGCGGCCCTGCGCGGCGCGCAGGCCGCATCGCAACTGGTCGGGCAGGCGACGGCGCAGGCCTGGGTCAGCGCCTATGGCGATGCCTATCTGCTGACCGCGACTGCGGCGCTGATCGCCGCCGCCGCCCTGCTGCTGCACCTGCTGCGCGATTTCCTGGCCAGATCGGCCCCCACCCGCAACTCCGAGACGACGCCATGAAAAAGGAAAACCTGCTGCCGACCACCATTGCGCTTGTGCTTGGCCTGGCCGGCGTCCTGCTGCTGCTGTTCGCCTGGCACCTGCCGCCCTTTGCGCCCGCCGAACCGGTGACCGAGAACGCCTATCTGCGCGGCAAGGTCACTTCGGTCGCGCCGCAGGTGTCGGGCTATGTCGCCGCGGTCGAGGTGCAAGACTTTCAGTCTGTCAGGGCCGGCGACGTGATCGCGCGGATCGACGACCGCATCCCCCGGCAGAAGCTGGCGCAGGCCGAGGCGCAGCTTCAGGCGGCCCGCGCCGCGATGAAGGTGGCCGAAGAAGGGGTCCTGTCGGCCGAGGCCGTGGCGCGGGCCAACCAGGCGGCGCTTGACGCGGCTTCCTCGTCCCTCGAGACCGCCCGGTCCGAAGCGGCACGTTCGGGTCAGTTGCTGGATCGCGGGGTGACCTCGCAGTCGGCGACCGACCAGGTGCGGCTGGCCCTGCAGCAGGCCGAATCCGCCCGAACGCAGGCTGCGGCGCAGTTGGACGTCCAGCAGGAATCCATCCGCTCGGCCCGGGTGGCGCTGGATGCCCGCCGCGCCGACATCGCCAGCGCCGAGGCCGCGGTGGAACTGGCCAAGATCGACCTCGCCAATGCCGTGATCCACGCACCCGCCGATGGTCAGTTGGGCCAGGTGTCGGTGCATGTGGGCCAGTATGTCACCCCCGGCACCGCGCTGGTATCGCATGTGGGGACCGACCTGTGGGTGATCGCGAACTTCCGCGAAACGAACTTGGCCGGCCTGGACGAGGGGCAGTCCGTGTCTTTCACCGTCGACGCCCTGCGCGACCGCGTCTTTACCGGCCATGTGCAGGCCTTCTCACCGGCGACCGCGTCCGAGTTCAGCCTGCTGTCGGGCACGAACACCAGCGGCAACTTTACCAAGATCGCGCAGCGCCTGCCGGTGCGGATCTCGATCGACGACGATCAGGAGGGGTTTGAACGCCTGCGTCCGGGCATGTCCGTGGTTGTGCGGGCGTCGGACGACGAAGGCTCTTGAACCGTCAGCAGCAGCACGCGATAGGCGGCGTCCGCGCCAACGAATGGCCAGAGCCGGCTCTCCCGCTCCTTTGGCAGTTCTTCCTTGAGGACGTTCAGGACGACGCCCCTGGCAATGAAGGCGAAGGGCATCGCGATCCTTCGTCTTGCAGATCGGCAACCCGCCCCAGCAGCCAGCCGGCCAGCACCGCCCCCGCGATGATCCACCGGGCGATCCGGTCATACCGGACCTGGTGATCCTGGCGCAGGCCGAAGTCGTTCGTGACGAAATGCAGCCCCGGCCCCGATTCCTCCCGGTGCAAGCAGATAGCCGATGATCAGGTTGCAGACAGCGAGAGGGCCGATGTGCAGCCAGAATTCCCTCGCTTCCGGCAGTCCGCATTCCCCTTGCCGGTCGGTGCGTTTTCGTAACGCCCGGATCGTCCGCTCCAACCCGTAGAAGACCACGAGGTTGGCCAGCGACAGGAAATCGACAAACCCTTCGGCCGTCGCCTCGGTGGTGTTCAGCGCGGTCGAGAAGGTCTGCTGGTGCGTGGCAAGCTCCGGCAGCACATGCAGGAAGATGTAGGCGACCGCCACGCCGCCGACAACCAGCGGCTGCGCGGCGCCCGGTCCAGAAAGCGCATCCAGCCGATGACAACATGAATCAGCGCAAACAGGCAGGCGAACAGGAAGCTGGAAACGATCATCTGGCCGTCAGGCGAGAATGCGAGTGTCGAGGGCGGAATTCAGAAGATCAGCGCCAGCAGTCCAATGACGACTAAAAGGCCGATGATGAAAATCACGCCGACGGCGCCTCCGAGGAATTTCAGCATCACGTGCTCCTTGGCGTTGAGCCGGGACAACCCATTGCCAAAGCGAAAGTTCCCGTCGCCCGGCCGAGGATAAACCGTCGTATCGCCAACATAGCCTTGGTGGCGCAAGTTGGGTTTTGTCTCGGACCTGGCGGAAATTGGCTGGCGGCGTGATCTGCAGGTGAACACTCACCCACCCGACCGGCGGCGGCAACCGCCAGGGAGATCACGCCATGAAGCAGAATACCGACAGCTCGTCCTTTTCGCTACTGCGTGACGCAAGCGCGTATGATCCGATCGAGGATCGCCTGCGGGCGGATGTCCGCGCCACCATCG
>NZ_JAOTBD010000031.1 GCF_026162625.1 Paracoccus beibuensis
CGCGCCTTGAAGCCCGCGTCATGGTTCCTGCGTTTCCGCATTTCTGATCTCCTCGTCCTCGGAGATCAGCAGACGTCAGATCGTAGCTTCCGTCACTGTCCGATTTTCGGGGAGTAGCTCAACCTCCGGCCCCAAGATACCCGGCGAGGTAACGCCCAACGGGATCTGATACGCGGCCCGCACAGCGAAAAGCGGGTCGTCGTCCTCATGCAGCGTCTTCGCCGCGGCATCGGCTCGCATCAACTCATCGACGTCGTCGAGCTTTGGCACCCATGTCTTCAGCGTGGCATTATTGGTTTTCTGACCGGCACCTTTTGAGGGTTGGACGGAGGCGCCGCCCGTTCTATCCAGCGTATCCAAGTCCGTGATGATCAGGGTCAGCAAACCAAGGTGATCAATCAAAGGCTTGAGACGGTGCGCGTGGCTTCCGCCGATCTCAAGTAGGGTGATGTAGCACTGGTTGAGCTCGTCGTAGTGCGCTCGGATGAAATTCGGGACGAGCATGCGTTCCGCCGGTCCCTCCACCAAAATGGCCGCGTCGGCGAAGAACAGATCTGCGTGCTGAGCCCGAAGATACCGGGTCACGAAACGCTCGGTTTTCCCCGATGACACCGACGCAGATTTGAGGCAGGCGAACGACATCCGCGTTGGTCAGTTCGGCGACCGCTGCGGCGTCAAGCATCTCATCTCCATCGAATCGGTCGAATACAGTGCAGCTCCTGCGAGGCTGCTCTTCGGGTCGGGGATCAGCTCGGTAGCGCATCTGCTTGTAGAGCTTGGCCATGACTCCTCAGCCGCCCGATCCTACATCTCGCACGGATTTACCTGACAAAAACACATGGCAATTCTTGCCCATCGGGCGCATGCACGCTAAGGCCGGGGCAGCGTGGGCGTTCATGCGCCGCACGTCGGACAATCCCGAGAGAGGAGACGCCATGCGCCACATCGTCCTGACCCGCTTTTTCGCAACCTTGATGACAGCGTTCCCGGTTTCTGCCGCGCTGGCCGAGGAGGTCACCATCGAGACCGCTCAAGGCGAGGTCACGCTTCCGGTCGCGCCGCAATCGGTCGCGGTCTACGACATGGCCGTGCTGGATACCTTGGCAGCGCTCGGCGTGACGCCGACGGGCACCATCGACCGCATTCTTGTCCCGGAACTTCGCGATGTCGCGCCGAATGCAACCGCCGTCGGGACGCTGTTCGAACCGGATCTGGAGGCGCTTGCCGGACTGGCGCCCGATCTGATCATCGTCGGCGGCCGTTCGTCCACGCAACTGCAGGCCGCATCCCAGGTGGCGCCGACCATTGACATGACGCTCGACACCGATCTTGTCGCCTCGGCGCGGCAGCGGATCCAGGACTATGGCGTGTTGTTCGACAAGCAGGCCGAGGCGGACCGCCTGACCGAAACCCTGGACAATAGCCTTGAGGCCTTGCGCCAGGCGGCCGACCCCCAGGATACGGCGCTGGTGGTGATGACCAACGGGCCGAAGATGTCGACCTATGGGAAAAGCTCGCGCTTCGGCTGGATCTTCGAGGCGACGGGCCTGACCGAGGCCGTGGCCGACCTTGATGATGCCACGCACGGGCAGGCGATCAGCCACGAGTTCATCGCCGAAGTCGATCCCGACTGGCTTCTGGTCCTCGACCGCGGGGCGGCGATCGGCGCGGACGGGCAGGGTGCGGTCGAGACGCTGAAATCCAAACTGGTCGAAGGCACGACGGCCTGGCGTGAGGACCATGTGATCATGCTGGACCCGGCCTCGACCTATATCTCCGCCGGCGGCTTCACCTCGCTGACGAAGACGATCGACCAGCTGACGACGGCCTTCTTGGACGGCTCCTCCAGCTGATGCGGCCGTTGCCCGCCCTTGGCCTGTCGGTGCTTGCGCTGATGCTGGGCAGCCTGACCGTGGGCGCGGCCCATATCGACCTGCGCGCGGTCTTCAGCGACAGCCAGGCGATGCTGGTGCTGCTGGAGTCGCGGCTTCCGCGAACCGTGGCGGTGGCACTGACGGGGGCCGCGCTGTCGGTGGCGGGCGTGCTGATCCAGGCGCTGGTCCGCAACCGGTTCGTGGGGCCGGACACCTCGGGCACGGCCGAAGGCGCGGCGCTTGGCCTGCTGACGATCACGATCCTCTGGCCTGCCAGCCCGCTGTGGCTGCGCATGATCGCGGCCAGCGTGGCGGCGATGGCGACAACGGCGCTGTTCCTGGCCGTCATCCGCCGCCTGCCGGTGCGCGAGGTGATGCTGGTCCCCATCGCGGGACTGGTCCTGTCGGGCGTTTTGGGGTCGATCGTGACCTTCATCGGCTGGCAGACGGACCTCATGCAATACGTGGGCACCTGGCTGATGAGCGGAGAGTTCTCGGGCGTGATCTCTGGCCGCTACGAGCTGCTGTGGGTCGCGGCCATCGCGGCCGCGCTGGCATGGTTTTCCGCAGACCGCTTCGCGATCCTGGGCCTGGGCGACCAGGTGGCAACCGGGCTGGGCCTCTCGACGGCGACGGTCATGCGCCTTGGGCTGGCGGTCGTCTCGGTCGTGACCGCGATGGTCGTGACGACGGTTGGGATGATCCCCTTCGTGGGACTTGTGGTGCCGAACCTGGTGGCCCGCATCATGGGCGACAACCTGCGGGCATCCCTGCCGGTGGTCGCGCTAGTCGGCGCCGCGCTGGTGCTGGCCTGCGATCTGGCAGGGCGTCTGGTCATCCGCCCCTACGAGATCCCGGCCGGCCTGGTCCTGGGCATCCTGGGCGCGCTTTTGTTCCTGTGGCTGCTGCACCGCAGGCCCGCGCATGGATAGCGGTTTCGCCGGCGCGATGACGCGGCCACAGACACGGCTGTCGCGGGATGCGCTGGTCCTTGGGGCGATGGCGCTGGCGCTGGCGGCGCTGTCGGCGCTCTGGATGTTTCAGGGGCTTGGCGCGGGGAACCGGGGCTTCATCCTGGGGCTGCGCGGCGGCAAGCTGGCGGCGCTGATCGCGGTTGCGGTGGCCGTTGGCATGTCGACGGTCCTCTTTCAGACGGTGGCCGCCAACCGGGTGCTGACGCCATCGATCATGGGGTTCGACGCGCTCTATGTCCTTCTGCAGACGGGGCTTGTGGTCGTCCTGGGCAGCGCCGGCTTCACCGGCCTGCCCCCTGCCGGCAAGTTCCTGTCCGAGATGGCGGTCATGACCGCCCTGGCCGGCCTCCTCTTCGGGACGCTGCTGCTGAGGGGGGCGCGGGACCTGCCCAGAATGATCCTGACCGGCGTGATCTTGGGCGTTCTCTTCCGGTCGATTTCAGGGTTTCTGGGGCGCATCCTGGACCCGAACGAGTTCGCGGTCGTCCAGTCGGTCAGCTTTGCAAGCTTCAACCGGGTGGACGTGACGCTGCTGCCATGGGCGGGCGCGGTGACGGCGCTGGCCGTGGCGCTGGCGTGGCGGCTGTCGCCGCGGCTGGACGTGCTGGCCTTGGGACGCGACCCGGCGGTGTCCCTTGGCCTGCGGCACCGCGCGACGGTGCTGGCAGTTCTGGCGCTGGTGGCGGTGCTGGTGTCGGTGTCGACTGCGCTAGTGGGGCCGGTGGCGTTCTTCGGCCTGATCGTGGCGGGGTTGGCGCATGGGCTGATGCGGACGGCGCGGCACGCGGTTCTGCTGCCCGCCGCCGGCCTGTCGGCGGCAATCCTGCTGGTCGGTGGCCAATGGCTGTTCGAACGTCTGCTGGGACAGGCCGCGACCCTGTCGGTGGTCGTCGAGTTCGCGGGCGGCCTCTTCTTTCTGTACCTGCTGCTGAGGGGGCGTATCCGATGATCCGGATCGACGGCGTCAGTCATCGCATCGGCCATGCGCCGATCCTGCACGACATCTCGACCCAGCTGCCGCAGGGGCGGCTGACGGCGCTGATCGGCCCGAACGGGGCGGGCAAGTCGACGCTGCTGCGCCTGATCGGCCGGTTGGAGCCGTTGCAGCAGGGCCGCATCACCGTGGCGGGCCACGACATCGCGACGACTCCCACCGACCGTCTGGCGACGGTCATGGCGATCCTTGGCCAACAGACCGCCATCGCCAGTCGCCTGCGCCTGGCCGAGCTTGTGGCTTTCGGCCGCTGGCCGCACCACAAGGGCCGCCCCGGTCCCGCCGACCGCGCCAAGGTGGCGCAGGCGCTGGAGGCGTTCGCGCTGGCCCCGCTGGCCCACCGCTTCCTGGACGAGGTGTCGGGCGGTCAGGCGCAGCGCGCCCATATCGCGATGGCGGTTGCGCAGGATACCGAATGGATGCTGCTGGACGAGCCGCTGAACAACCTCGACATGGCCCATGCGCGTGGCCTGATGCGCCGCCTCCGGCTCATGGTCGACGAAGGTCGCAGCGTCGGCATGGTCGTGCACGAGATCAACTACGCCGCGGCCTGGGCCGACCACGTGATCGCCATGAAGGGCGGCCGCGTCGTCGCGCAAGGCCCGGCAGACGAGGTGCTGACAGAAAGCCTGCTGTCGGACCTTTACGACACGCCGATCCACGTGGGGCAGCACCAGGGCCGGCCGCTGGTGCTCCACCACTGCTGATCGCGCAGGCGTCCTGCTGATCCACGGACCCTTCCGGATATGGTCGCATCGGATACCGTGCCGGTGGCCCCTGCGCAACTTCCGGGGCCGCTGGCACCTGCGCAGCGAGCCGTCAGCTCATGTATGGGCCCGTGACGGGAGCGGGGGGTATGTCTTGGCACACATGACGCCCGCCAATGAAGGCATTGCGCCGCGTTCAAGTGGTCAGGGCACCGGCAGCCAAAGCCTCCGGTTGTCAACATAGATCCCGGTCGTGAACCCTGCCGAGAACGCGCCCCGGACACTTCACCTGCCTTGGCGCAAGTCCCGTGCCCTATCGCAGGTCAAGCTGGATGGGCAGCGTGAAGGAATAGACGCTGTCGGTCAGCGCGTCCGGCGCAGACGGACAGCGACCGGCGCGGCGGGCCCCGTCGGCCACCGCCTGGTCCACCGCGGGCTGTCCCGACGACCCGGCGACGCCGATGCCCTGGATCGCGCCGCTGCGGCTGACATTGATCGCCAGCACGACGGTTCCGCCTTGGCGCAGGCCGCGGGGCGCGCGAACGCGGCGGTTGATGCAGCTGCGGATCTGGCCGCCCCATTGCGACATGGCGTTGGCGCGGGTTGCCGCGCTGACGCCTCCTCCGCTGCCGCCCTGGCTGCTGGCCTGAGACTGTCCGCCCTGGCCCGCGCGCTGCGCCGGCTGAACGGCCGCAGGGGCGGGGGAACGCTCAGCCGCCTGCTGTCGCTGCGGCTCGGGGGCGGGCTCGCGGCGCGGTTCGGGCTCGGGCTGCGGTTCCGGACGCCGGAGCGGGCGGCTCGAGGCGTCAAGCGCCAGCTGCGATTCGACCTCGATCTCGGGCGGGTCCATCGGCCGCAGGTCGGGCAGGTCCAGCTGCGCCGGATCGATCGGTGCCGGCTCGGGCGGCTCGGGCAGGTTCGGCTGCACAGGAGGCGTCTCGGGGGCCGACAGGCTGGGTGCCGCCGCGGCCATGACCGGCGGCTCCTCGGCGGAGACCGGTTCGGGCGCCTCGATCGGTTCGGGCTGCTGCTGCGGCTGAACGGGTTCGGCCGCGGTCTCGATCTCTGGCGGTGTCTCCCACTCGGACACCATCGAGCGGACCTCTTCTCCGCCGGCTGCCAGGGCGGCGGGGGGCGCGTCTGCGGCCTCGCCCCGCTGCAGCTGGTCGGGCAGCAGGATGGCGGCGGCCGAGACGTGCAGCGCTGCGGCGATGGTGAAGAAGCCGGCGGTTTCCAGCGTACGACGGGGGATCATCGGCTCAGCCCTTGCTGACGACCAGGCTGGCGCCGGTCGTGCGGATGGCGCGCAGCCGCGCCAGGTGTTCGGCCAGCGTCACGGCGGGCGTGGCGGCATCGGCGCGGACCTCGACGGGGGCATCGCTTTCTTGCGCGGCGATGGCGTCCCAGACGGCCTCTCCTGCGGCCTCGTTCCAAGCCAGCTCGCCCTCGGCGGAGATGAACAGCACGTCGCGATCCTCGGCCCGGACCTCTGAGGTGCTTTCGGGCGGCGTCAGCGGGAACGGCGTCGGCTGAGAGATCTGGGCGGTCAACAGGAAGAAGATCAGCAGCAGGAAGACCACGTTGATCATCGGGATGATCGATTCGCCGCGGGGTTTCCTGGGGGGCATGTCGATGCGCATGGGGCCTCAGTCGATCAGGATGAGGTTGGTGACGCCGCCCGACCGCAGCACGTCCATGACGTCCACCAGCCGCTGCACGTCCGCCTGGTCGCGCGGGCGCAGGATGACGGCGCCGCCTTCGGGGGGCAGCAGGTCGCCGACGGCGGCGGGCAGATCGGCCACGGGAACGGCGGTGCCGTTCAGCAGCGTGGCATCGGGCGTCACGTCCACCAGGCGCGGCGCGCCCTGCCATTCGCTTCCGGCGCCTTCGGTGCCGCCGGCGATGGGCAGGACGGAATCCGTGCCGAAACGCGAGGCCAGCATGAAGAAGATCAGCAGCAGGAAGACCACGTCGATCATCGGCGTCAGCGACATCCGGCGCGGATGCCGGCGCGGGCCGAGATCGAAGCCGGCGCTCATTCGGCGGCCTCGAAGAGCCGCGGCTTGGCGGGCTCCTTGCCGGCGACGAAGATGCGGGTGGCCAGGTCCTCAAGGTCGGATTGCAGGCGGTCGGCGATGCTCTCGAACCAGGACAGCGCCACGCCGGCCGGAATGGCGACGGCCATGCCCGCAGCGGTCGTCAGAAGCGCCACCCAGATGCCACCGGCCAGGTCGGCCGGATCGGCCTGATTGCCCGAGCTTTGCAGCACCTGGAAGGCCGAAATCATGCCCAGAACCGTGCCCAGCAGGCCCAGCAGCGGCGCGATGGTCGCGATCAGCTCCAGCGCCCGAAGACCGGTGCGGGACCGATAGAGCGCCTGCCGCGCAACGCGTGCGGTTTCCTCGCGCGCGGCGTCATCGTCGAAGCGCGGGTCGAGCGAGGTGCCGATGGCGGCCTGCGCCACACGGGCGCGGGCCGAGGGCCGTCCCCGGACCTCATCCATGGCGGCGCGACGTTGGCCTTGGGCCCACAGTTGGATGGCGCGGCGGGAATGGCTGCCGCCCCAGACCCCCAGCCGCCACAGCGACCACAGCTTCCACAAGACCACGGCCATGGTGACTACGGACAGCCCCGCGATCAGCCACATGGTCCAGCCCCCGTCGCGGATCATACCGAACAGCGGAAGCGCCGCCAGCTTGGTTCCCATTTCATTCATGGCGAGGTTCCTTGAGGCTTGTCGAGCAAGGGGGCATGGCATCGGTGCCATTCGATCATTTCGGTCGGGTACTGAATCTGACTAAACATGTCAAGTTTGCCCCAGCCGTGAATCGCTTGCGGGCGGTCGCGCGGCGTTTCAATGTCGCGCGCATGAGCACTCCCGTGATGATCCTTGCCGGAGGACGCGCCACCCGCATGGGCGGCGGCGACAAGCCCCTGCTGATGCTGGCTGGCCGCCCGATCCTGGCGCATGTGCTGGACCGGCTGGCACCCCAGGTTGACGGGCTGGCGCTGAATGCAAACGGCGATCCGGACCGCTTCGCGGGCTTCGGCCTGCCGGTGCGCCCCGACAGTCGGCCCGGCCATCCGGGCCCGCTGGCCGGGATCCTGGCCGCATTGGACTGGGCGCAAGAGCGTGGCGCGGCATCGGTCGTGACCGTCGCCGGAGACACGCCCTTTCTGCCGATGGACCTCGTGTCCGGACTGTTGGGCGCGCGCGGGCCGTTGGGGCTGGCGGTTGCCGCCAGCATGGATGCGGCGCACGGGCTTCGCGATCATCCGACCTGCGGTCTCTGGCCCGTCGCGCTGCGGGACGAGCTTGCGGCGACGCTGGACCGGGACGAGCGTCGGGTCCGCGCCTTCGCGCGGCGCCACCAGCCCGGCACGGCCCGGTGGGACAACGTCCCCATCGACCCCTTCACCAACATCAACACGCCGGCAGACCTGGCCCTGGCCGAGGCGCATCTGGCGGGGCGATGATCGCTACCAGGGAACCCGTTCGCCCTTCCAGTCGCGAAAGCTGCCGCTGTCGTCGGCGGTCAGGCCGCCGATCACCTCCAGCAGGGCTTGGGCGCTGCGGTCGGGGGTGATGGTCGGGTATCGCGGGGCATAGCGCGCGGTCAGTGGCGTCTGGACGGTGCCAGGATGCAGCGCGACCAGGATCGCACGGCGATTGCGGCGGCGATACTCGATGGCGGCGGTGCGGATGATCTGGTTCTGCGCCGCCTTGGCCGCGCGATAGCCGACCCAGCCGCCCAGCCCGTTGTCGCCGATCGACCCGACCCGCGCCGACAGCGAGGCGAAGACCGCCCGCCGGTCCCTCGCCAGCAGCGGGGCGAAATGCCGGATCGCCAGCGCCACCCCCGTCGCGTTCAGCGCGAACTGCGCCGCCATGGCCCCCGGATCAACGGCGTCCACCGTCTTTTCGGGTTGGTGACCGTCGATGACAAGCGCGCCGGTGGCATTCACGATCAGGTCGAAGTCCTGCCCCCGAAGCCGCTCGGCGTGATCGGCGACGGTGTCGGCCCGGGTCAGGTCCAGCCCGTCGCGGCTGCGCGACAGGCCCATGACCCTTGCACCCTGCGCCGCCAGATGCGCCGCCAGCGCCGCCCCTATGGCGCCGGAGGCGCCCAGGATCAGCGCCCGCATCAGCCGCCCTCCTTCAATTGCTGATAGGCCGTCAGCGCCCGCGCCCGGCCGTCGGCCAGCGAGATCGCAGGCATGGCGCGGCGGCCAAGGTCGATCCCCCAGGACCGTGGCGCGGCTGCGGCAAAGTCGCGTGCGCCGGCCGCATCCGGGGACAGCCAGTGATCGCGATAGGTCCTCTTGGCGTCGAACCTGTCGCCTTGGCCGTCCGGGTTGAAGACCCGGAAGAACGGCGAGGCGTCGGGCCCGCAGCCGCCGACCCATTGCCAGTTCATCGCGTTCGACGCCGCATCCCAGTCCGTCAGGCAGCGCGCAAACCAGTCCAGCCCCACCCGCCAGTCGGTCAGCAGGTGCTTGGTCAGATAGCTGGCGGTGATCATCCGCACCCGGTTGTGCATCTGGCCGCTCACGAACATCTCTCTCATACCGGCGTCGACCATTCCGATGCCGGTCTGCCCGCGCCGCCAGGCTTCGGCAGTGTCGTTGTCGGGCTTCCAGGCGAAATCCGCCCATTCCGGTCGCCAGCAGTCGCTGCCCAGCTTCGGGAAGGCATGCATCAGCTCTCGTGCGAACTCGCGCCAGACCAGTTCCGACAGGAAGTGATCCGCCCCCGGCGCGCAGGACTGAAAATCGGGCTGAAGTCGCGCCCACACCCGGCGGGCGCTGATCTCTCCTACTGCCAGTGCGTCTGCCAATCCGGTCGTCGCCTGTGGCCGCCACGGAAAGTCGCGGTGCTGCTTGTAGTCCGGCAGGCGGCCGTCCAGGAACGCCTCCAGCCGGGCATGGGCCTGATCCTCGCCCGGCCGTGCATACCGGGCGACGACATCCCAGCCGCGGCTCATGGCGGCGCGGGCCTTGGGCCAGTCGGTGCCGTCGGTGGCGGGCCAGGCCTCGGGGGCGGTCAGCCGTGGTGCGGGCAGGGGGGACGCGATCTCGGTCTTGCGGAGCGCCTTCCAGAAGGGCGAAAAGACCTTGTAGACCCCGCCGGACCCGGTCAGCACCGATCCGCGCGGAACAAGATCGGCCAGCGGATGCAGGTGCAGCGCGGCACCGCCCGTGGCGGCGGCACCGGACAGCCCTTCGTCGCTGGCGAAGGGAAAGCCTTCGGTCGTGTGGATCGCCCTTGCGCCCGTTTCGCACGCGATCCGTGCCAGAACCTGCGCCGGGGATCCGCGCCGCACGATCAGGCGGCTGCCCTGTCGCCTCAGCGCGTCGTCCAGCAGGGGCAGGGACAGAGCCTGCCGCATGGCGCTGGCCGGATGGTCGCGCGCCTCGGCCGGATCAAGGATCACCAGCGGGATCACCGCGCCGTCCCGCGCCGCCGCAACCAGCGCCGGATGGTCGTCCAGCCGCAGGACCCGTCTGAACCAGCAGATGACCGTCATCGCATTCTCCTTGCTGCCCAAAGATGCACACCCGCGGGCGGATGGATGGTTTCATGCCCAGCAGGGTTCGGGAAGGGGCTGCGCGGCATTGTCACACCGGCTGCGGGTGGTATAGCGGGGAACAACCACCCCGAAGGCCTGCCCCCGTGTCCGACCCCGCACCGCAATCCGGCTTCGTCTCGCTTGTCTCGGCAGGTCCCGGCGACCCCGAGCTTCTGACCCTGAAGGCCGCCCGCTGCCTGGCCGAGGCCGAGGTCGTGCTGTTCGACGACCTGGCCTCCGGCCCGGTGCTGGATCACGCGAATCCGGCAGCCGAGCTGATCGCGGTTGGCAAGCGCGCCGGCCGTCCTTCGGCCCGGCAAGAGGTCGTGAACCAGCTGATCGTCCAGCACGCGCAGGCCGGTCGCCGCGTGGTGCGGCTGAAATCCGGCGATGCCGGCATCTTCGGCCGACTGGAGGAAGAGTTGGTCGCCCTGGCCGAGGCCCGCATCCCGTTCGAGATCGTGCCCGGCGTCACCTCGGCCAGCGCGGCGGCGGCGGCGATGGGCATTCCCCTGACGCGGCGGCTGACGGCGCGGCGGGTGCAGTTCGTGACCGGGGCAGATATCACGGGGCAGCTGCCGCAGGACATCAACTGGGCGGCGCTGGCGGACCCGTCGGTCACCACCGTGGTCTTCATGGGCCAGCGCAGCTTTCCACAACTGGCCCAGGGCCTTCAGGCGCACGGCCTGCCCGGCACGACGCCCGCGCTGTTCGCCGAAGCGGTCGGCCATCCCGGCCAGCGGCTGGTCCCCAGCACCGTGGCCGACCTGGCGCGGATGCTGCAGGACCAGGGCCCGGCAAGCCAGCCGGGGCTGATCCTCTATGGTCCGCTGGCCCTGCCGAAATGGGGCGATTAACGGCCGCTTTTGCCTAAAATGCGCATCATGCAGAACTGGCCATGAGCAAGTCTTAAGGCCATCTTAAGACCTGCACCCGAGCCGACGCCGGCTTGCAAAATCCAAGTTCGCCATGATCGTGTATCGCCACGTGACCACCTTTGGTGTCACGCAACAACGCTGGCTGTCCAAGATCTCCGATCTCGACGTGGTCGAGGTCGGGGGGCGGCGGGTGCTGGTCGCGGCGACGCATCTTGGTGGAGGCATCACCAGCTTTGCCATCCCGGACCCGGGGCAGCCGCTGGTCCAGCTGCGCAGCCGCGCCTATCTTGCCGACTTCACCTACCAGGGACCGCCCGAAGTTTCGCTTTTAAGCCTGGGCGACCGCGACCTGATCCATGTGGGCCAGATGGGCGGCGCGGCGAACCTGGGCACCAGCTTGCGCGGCGACAACGGGGCGATGGCGCCGTTCGGCACGCTCTTCAAGACCGGCCTCGGCGGCCACCTGACCGAGCTGGGCCAGGTGCAGACGGCGCAGGGGCAGATCCTTTTTTCGGCGCAGCACGGATCGCTGGCGCTGGCCACGCACCGGTTGTCGTCCGACGGCAGCGTTGTGCAGGCGGGGCGGGCGGTGCTGCCGGTGCCCCAGGGCAGCACGGACTTATCGCTGGACAAGATGCTGCAGGTCGTCGTCGACGGCCAGCGCGTGCTGGTCGCGATCTCGGGGAATGGCAACTTCATCTCGACCCACCTGATGTCCGACAGCGGCTGGCTGGGGCCGGGCATGGTCCATGTGGCGGCCAGGGGTACGGGATTCGACCTGCCCTCTGACGTCGAGGTGGCGCAGTTTGGCGGGCGCAGCTTCGTGCTGATGGCGGCAGCGGGGTCAAGTTCGCTGACGGTGTTCCGGCTGACGCAGGACGGGCGGCTGACCACGGTCGATCATGTCATCGACGAGGGGACGACCCGCTTCCAGTCGGCCACGGCGCTGGAGACGGCGGTGGTCGGCGGCCGCGCCTTCGTCTTCGCGGGCGGGGCCGATGACGGCATCTCGGTCTTCACGATGCTGCCAGACGGGCGCCTGCTGCACCTGACTACCATCGCCGACAGCGACGCGTTCACCCTGGCGGATGTCAGCGATATCGAGGCGGTCGTGCAGGGGGGCCGTATCACGCTCTTCGTCAGCTCGTCGACCGAAACCGGGATCACCCAGCTGGACTTCGATCCGGGTCCCGTCGGCAGCACCAGAACGGCCGGCGCCGGAACGGTCCGGGGCGGCACCGGCGGCGACCTGCTGGTGGCGGGGTCCGCCACCACGCGGCTGCAGGGCGGCGGCGGTGGCGACATCCTGGTGGCGGGCGCGCGGCCCGTCATCCTTGTCGGCGGGGCGGGCGGCGACGTCTTCGTCGCCTCGCAGGTGCAGGGGCGGATCTCGATCCTCGACTTCGACGCGGCCGAGGACCGGCTGGACCTGTCGATGCTGGGCAACATCCGCAGCATCTGGCAGCTGCGCTTCGTGCCGACCAGCAGCGGCGTGATGATCCTCTATGGGCAGACGATCCTCGACATCACCACGCGGGACGGGCGGTCGCTCAGCATCGGCGACTTCTCGAACGCGCTTTTTCCCATCGCCCACTATGACCTGCCCGAGATCGACCCGATCGACATCAGCCCCGGCGACACACCCTCGACCGAACCGACATGGCACTTCGGAACCGTCGGCGCCGACCGGCTGTTCGGCGGCGCCGCGCCCGACCTTCTCATGGCGGGGGCCGGAAACGATACGGTCTCGGGCGGCGCAGGCAACGATACGCTTCGGGGCGAGATCGGGAACGACGTGCTGCGGGGCGGTGACGGCAAGGACGACCTGGACGGCGGTCCCGGCCGCGACACGCTGTTCGGCGATGCGGGTCCCGACCTTCTGCGTGGCAACGATGACGACGATCTCGTCTATGGCGGGGACGGCGACGACACGATGCACGGCGGGGCGGGGAACGACCTGCTCTATGGCGGCGCCGGCAACGACCGCCTGTCGGGCGACGCGGGCAGCGATACCCTGTCAGGCGAGGATGGCAACGACCTTCTGGAAGCCCTTTTCGGCAGCAACCGGCTGCTGGGGGGCGAGGGGGATGACACCTTGATCGCCGGCGCAGGTGCGGACCTGCTGGACGGCGGCGGGGGCCGGGACAGCCTGCGCGGCGGGGACGGGAACGACACGCTTCTGGGCGGCCTTGGCCACGACACGATGTGGGGCGAGGGGGGCAACGACAGCCTGGGGGGCGATGACGGCGACGACCAGTTGAGCGGCGGCGGTGGCGCCGACAAGCTGGCCGGCGGCACCGGCAACGACACGCTTGAAGGGAACGCCGACAACGACCTGCTGTTCGGAAACGAGGGCGATGACCTTCTGTCGGGGGGCGACGGCAGCGACACCCTGCGCGGCAACCAGGACGCCGACACGATGTACGGCGGCACCGGGGACGACTTCCTCTTCGGCGGCTTTGGCCACGATCTCCTCTATGGCGAGGACGGCAACGACCGGCTGTTCGGGGAAAGCGGCGACGACCTGATCTTCGGCGGCGCCGGCGACGACCGCCTGTTCGGCGCCGACGGCAACGACACGATGCATGGCGATGACGGCAATGACTACATGATCGCTCTGGCAGGGGCGAACTGGCTCTATGGCGGGGCAGGCAACGACACGCTGACTTCGGGCAGCGGCCGCGACCGGCTTTGGGGTGGCGACGGCAATGATGCGCTGTTCGGCAACGGCAACGATGACCAGCTGGATGGCGGCGCGGGGGATGACCGGTTGTTCGGCGGCGCGGGTCGTGACACCGTGACGGGCGGCACGGGCAACGACCGCATGTTCGGCGGACTGGGTGATGACCGGCTGATCAGCTATGCCGGCAACAACCTGATGTATGGTGGCGGCGGCAATGACACGTTGCGCGCTGGCGGCGGGGCGGACACGCTGTTCGGGGACAATGGCAACGACATCCTGTCGGGCGGCGCGAATGCCGATCTCATCAGGGGCGGGCAGGGGCACGACCGGCTCGAGGGCGGGCAGGGCTTCGACACGCTGGACGGCGGCTTCGGCAATGACCGCCTGTTCGGCGGCATGGGAAAGGACCGCTTGTTCGGCGGGCCGGGCAACGACACCCTGAACGGGGGCGTGCACAACGACACGCTGTTCGGCGGCCCGGGCGCGGATCTTCTGCGCGGAGAGCAAGGCGCCGACTGGCTGTTCGGGCGCGAGGGCAACGACACGCTGGTGGGCGGCATCGGGCCCGACCGCCTCGAGGGCGGCGCCGGCCGCGACGTGTTCCGCTTTCTGGCCGTTCACGATAGCCGCCCGGGGGCGGCGGACCGCATTGTCGATTTCCGGCGGGGCGAGGATCTGCTGGACCTGCGCCCCCTTGATGTCGACTATACCGGCAGCGGCGGCTTCTCGGGCGGCCGTTCGGTGCGCTGGCAGCATGTCGGGGCCGAAACGCATGTCTTCCTGGACCTCGACGGCGACCGGCAGGCCGACATGCTGATCCGCATGGACGGCCATCTCGGCCTGGATGGCAACGACTTCCTGCTCTAGCCGCCAAGCCGGGCCAACGCCCAACCTGCCGCTTCGGCCACCGTCGGGTCCTGGTCCCGAAGCAGGGGCCGGGCCGCTGCCGCAAGGCCCGCATCCCCGGAATTGCCGATCGCGTAGAGCACGTTGCGCACGAACCGGTCCCGCCCGATGCGCTTGATCGGACTGCCCGAGAACCGCTCGCGGAACGCCCTGTCGTCAAGCGCCGCCAGCTCTGCCAGGGGGGGCGCGTCGATGATTCCGCGATAGCGCATCTCGGACCCGGCCTGGGCGAACTTGTTCCAGGGACAGACCGCGAGGCAGTCGTCGCAGCCATAGATCCGGTTGCCCATCAGCGGCCGCAGCTGGGGATCGACCGGCCCCTTGTGCTCGATCGTCAGGTAGGAAATGCAGCGCCGCGCGTCCAACTGATACGGCGCGGGAAACGCCCCTGTCGGGCAGGCATCGAGGCAGGCGCGGCAGGACCCGCAATGGCCGGCGCCCGGCGCATCCTGCGGTAGCGGCATGGTGGTGAAGATCGCGCCCAGGAAGAACCAGCTGCCCAGCTCCCGCGACAGAAGGTTCGTGTGCTTGCCCTGCCAGCCCAAACCCGCGGCCTCGGCCAGAGGCTTTTCCATCACCGGTGCGGTATCGACGAACACCTTGATCTGGTGCCCCGGCTCTGGCGCGGTCTCCAGCAGCCAGCGCCCCAGCCGCTTCAGGCGCTTCTTGACCAGGTCGTGATAGTCCTTGCCCTGGGCATAGACGCTGACAGCCGCGTGATCGCGACGCTCCAGCGCCTCCAGCGGATCGCCGTCGGGCGTATAGAGTTCGGCCAGCATGACCACGGACCGGGCCTCGGGCCACAAGGCGGCGGGATCGCCGCGCCAATGCGTCCGCTCGGCCATCCAGCCCATCTGGCCATGCCGCCCCGCCCGCAGGAACTCGGCCAGCCGCTCGGCCTGCTGGGGGACCGCATCGGGACGCGTGATCCCCATGGCCGCGAAGCCGACGGCCCTCGCCTCGGCGTCCAGCGCGGCCTTCGTCCGTGCCCAGGTGTCATCGGGGGTCCCGACCCCCGCGGCGGTCGGGAAACGCAACCCGCCCGCGGCGCGCCTATCCGAAGTCCAGTTCGGCATAGTGCGGCGCCGGGTGGATCCCCGGCATCTGGTCGGCCAGCACGGCCCGGAATGCCGGCCGCGACTTGATGGTCGCATACCAGTCGCGCAGCGCCTCGGACCGGTCCCAGTCCACGTCCGAGATGTAATCCAGGCAGGAAAAATGCGCCGCGGCGGTGAAGTCGGCCAGGCTCAGCGTGTTTCCGGCCAGCCAGCGGCGCGTCTCCAGCAGGCTGCTCAGATAGTCGATGTGCTCCTTGATCAGGCGCAGCCCGTCCTTGACGACGCGGCTGTCGGGATAGCCGGTGCGGGTGATCTTCTTCCAGACGCGCTCGTTCATGATCGGCCGGGTGACCTCGCCGTGGAACTTGTCGTCGAACCAGGCGCAGAGCCTGCGTACCTCGTGCCGCTCCAGCGGCGTCTGCGGCATCAGCGGCGGCGTCGGCACGGCCTCGTCGAGGTATTCGACGATGGCTTGGCTTTCGGCCAGGACGTTGCCGCGATAGCGCAGGACGGGCAGCTTGCCCGCCGGGTTGCGGCGTTTCAGATCGGGCGGGCCTTCCCAGTAACGCTCCTCGACCAGCTCGACCTCGATCTTCTTCTCGGCCAGGACCAGCCGCACCTTGCGGCAGAACGGGGACAGGGCGGTGTGATACAGGCGCGTGGTCTGCGTGTTCGTGTTCATGGACTGCCCGGAGCCTTCTTCTTATTTACACGCCGCATTGATACGCCTCGCCCCCGCCGCTTTCAACCGCGCGGGGGTCATTCGAAGCAGGCGGCGCGCCCGTCGCGTGCGATGGTGGCGGCCCCGTCGGCGATGGACCGCGACCGGCGCGAGGCTTGATCGGTTCCGCGGCTCTTGGGGGCCGGCAGCACCGCCGCCAGCCGGGCGGCCTGGACCGGGGTCAGGCGGTCGGGGGTCGTGCGGAAATGTTCGCGCGCGGCGGCATGAATGCCGAAGACGCCCGGGCCGAATTCGGCGACGTTCAGATAGACTTCCAGGATGCGGCGCTTGGACCAAAACGCTTCGATCAGCGGGGTCAGCGCCGTCTCGGCCGCCTTCCGGGCCCAGCTGCGGGTCTGCCACAGATAGGCATTCTTGGCTGTCTGCTGCGTCAGGGTCGAGGCCCCGCGTGACGAGCCGGACGCCACGACCTTGCGGATTTCTGCCATGTCGAAGCCCCAGTGCAGGCAGAAGTTCGCGTCCTCGGCGGCGACGACCGACCGGCGCATGACCGGCGCAATGTCCTTCAGCGGCACCCATTGGCGGTCCACAAGGTCGTGCTGGCGGGCGGCGACGACCATCGTCCAGGTCATCGGCGGATTGATCACGGCATAGATCACGACCGATCCCGCCATGACCAGAACAGCGCGCAGCAGGACGAAGCGCACCCAGAATCCGGCCCGCGCACGCAGCCGCCTGACGGGCCGGGGCGCATCGCTTTCCGATGAGGCGCGGGACGAACGACGGATCAACATGCGCGCATGTCTCATGCTGCGCGCGGCTGCGTCAAGCACCGCACGCCGCCCCGCAAAGGTGCCTTATTTCAGAGCGCTTGGCTGGTTCGCCCGCTCGTGATGTTGTCCATGCTGTCATAGCTGGTCGTCTCGACCGCGACCTCGATGCCCGTGCGCTGCACTTCGATATTGCCGCCGGTTGAGGCCATCCGCCCTTGCAGGTCGCGGGAAAGGCGGTCGGCCCACCGGCGGCCGGCTGCTCTCCGTAAGATGTCAACGCGGCGCCCTGACGCTTGACAGCCAACAGACGCTGCACCTCGTCGCTTTCGAAACGGGCGTTATACTGGCCGGTCAGCCGCCCGTCGTCACGGCAAAGAAGTTCGGGTTCCGGTGCGAAATCTGTGCGCCAGAGCCGCAAGCCGACAATGCGGCGGCCTTCCCAAGCCGCTGAAGCAGTCGCCGAACGGGACGTGTTTCCCGTCGTGGCGATCGATGAGGATCATGGTCGGGGCCTTCGGCACTGGAGGGCATGGCTGCCTCATGGGTGCCTGATGCCCGGTCCGGTGATTGCGCCCCCAGCAGCCGAGGCAGCCGGGCCAGGTTGTTGGCCGCCACTGTCAGGATGAAGCGGGACCTCAGCCGTTCGACACCGCGGCAAACGGTCCGGGCCATGCCGCCGATGGCCTTGGCGCGGCCGAAGGGCTCCTCTCCGCTTCCGGTGCCTGATGGACAAGGCATAGCCTTGGTGTCAGGTGGTGCGTCCGTCGACTGCCGGATGCCGCGGCGCAGATCGGCCACGAGGCCGGCGGCATCATGGGCCTTGTCAGCTTCCGGGTTGAGCCAGGAGAGTGACGATGCGCCATATCAAGCGCGGCCTTCCGTTCGGCATGACCGTCGGCCTGGGTCAGGTCACCCTGGACAACCAGCCCCTGGCGGTTCTCCAGCGCATGCCCCATGAAACAGGGCATTGCGCCCGCGCCAGGCGGTTCCTGTAAAGCCGTGCCTCCGGGTCGTGGAGGCACGGGTTGCGTTGGAGCGCTTCCCGCCCTTGAAGTCGACCTCGTCGTTGGAGCAGTCTCGGAGCTGGTCTCGGCGGTTGGCGTGTCGGGGCTCACAGCGGGGGTATCACCCTAGGGGCGGGCCGCCGTGACCCTCGTCATCGGGCGGCGTGCCCTCTGCCTTCAGCTTGAAGCCCTTCGACGCCCAGGCCTTGAACGTGCCATCGACCGGGAAATGATCGTCCGACAGGAACGGCGCGACCTGGTGGTGCTCGCCGCCATCACCTTGCGCGACATCCCGGTCGTCGGCAGCCGGCTGCGGTTCCTGGTGGACACGGTCGGCCTTCGGCCCGGGGCCTCGCCCGTTCAGGGCTGACGCCCTTCACCCCAGACGGGGTCATCGATGAAGCCCCACGGACCAGCGGAACAGCAGGTTATACTGCATCTGCTCCATCAGCTGCCGCTCGGAGCGAACCGGAAACAGGATCTGGAGCAGGCCGGCCCGGATCAGCCGCTCCGGCGCGATCGAGGGGCGACCGAAGTCGGTGCAAAGCCCTTCGAACTCGGCATCCAGGCTGGCCGGCGCGTCATTCACGACCTGCCGGATCTTCCGCAACGGGTGCCGCGCGGGAATGCGGTCCGCAAGATCGGCATAGCTGAACAGCGACCCGCTCTTTCCGTCCGCTCCGCGCATGATGACCCCCGCCGTCTTCTTCAGGCAACGGATCATGTTCTGCAAACCGCCTCGAGAGCCGACTGTTTCAGCGGCCGGTTGGGTGCGGAGACGGCGATCACCTTGAGATACCGGGTCTTTATGGAAATCAGGTCCTTGATCGACCGTTCAGTGCCTGAAGGGTGCCCGAAGAGGCGGCCCATCACGATGAGGATCTCCAGCGGCGGGACGAAAAACGCGGCCCCGAGGGGCCGCGTCTGATGTCACTCCGCCGGAACGGCGCTTGGCGCCTCGACCGCGGCGATGGGATGCGGCAGGTGGGCCAGCATCTCCTTGGGGCAGACCTGCAGGAAGTTGACCTTCTCGCGGTCCCAGTTCGAGAGAATATCCTCGGCGAGACGCGATCCGGTTTCGGCAAGGTGCCGCTCGACCAGGGTCTTCAGCCGACCTTCCCAGTGGTCCTGGCTCACCGGGCACATCACCAGCGTTTCCGCGTTGATATAGTCCCGTGCCACCCCTTCAGGGTCATAGAGGTAGGCCATCCCGCCCGTCATGCCAGCGCCGAAGTTCGCGCCGATCCGTCCCAGGATCACCGCCACGCCGCCGGTCATGTATTCGCAGCCGTTCGACCCGCAACCCTCGATTACCACTGTCGCGCCGCTGTTCCTGACGGCGAAACGTTCGCCCGCGCGGCCCGCCGCGAACAGGTGACCGTCGGTTGCGCCGTATAGAACGGTATTGCCGATGATCGTGTTGTCGGCGGCGACCAGCGGGCTGCCCATCGGCGGACGCACCACGACGGTGCCACCCGACAGGCCCTTGCCGACATAGTCGTTCGCGTCGCCCGACACCTCGATCTTGAGGCCGGGTGCCGCGAAGGCGCCAAGCGACTGGCCCGCGCTGCCGGTCAGGCGGACCGTCAGGTGGTCGGGCTGCAGGTTGTTTCGCATGCCGAACTTCTGCACGATCATGCTGGAAGTGCGCGTGCCGACCGTCCGCTGCGTGTTCCGCACAGCATAGGACAGCTGCATCTTCTCGCCGTCCTCGAAGAAGCGGGCGGCATCCTTGACGATCTCGGCGTCCAGCGTGTCCATCACGGCGTTGCGGGGCTTTGAACGATCATAGACGATCTTGTCGGCCCCATCGACGGTGATGAGCAGCGGGTTCAGGTCCAGGTCGTCCAGGTTCGCGGCACCTCGGCTGACCTGGGTCAGCAGGTCGGCGCGGCCGATCACCTCATCAAGGCTGCGCGCCCCGATGCTGGCCAGGATCTCGCGGACCTCCTGGGCGTAGAAGGTGATCAGGTTCACGACCTTGTCCGCCGATCCGGTGAACATGGCGCGCAGCTTCTCGTCCTGAGTGCAGACGCCCACCGGGCAGGTGTTCGACTGGCACTGGCGGACCATGATGCAGCCCATCGCGATCAGCGCGGCGGTGCCGATGCCATATTCCTCGGCCCCCATCATCGCCGCCATGACAATGTCGCGGCCCGTGCGCAGACCGCCATCGGTGCGCAGCGTCACGCGTTCCCGCAGGCGGTTCATGGCGAGAACCTGGTGCGCCTCGGTCAGGCCCATCTCCCACGGAAGACCCGCGAACTTGATTGAGGTCGCGGGCGAGGCCCCGGTGCCGCCGTTGTGGCCCGAGATCAGGATCACGTCGGCCTTGGCCTTGGCCACGCCCGCCGCAATGGTGCCGACGCCCGAAGACGCCACCAGCTTCACGGTGATCTTGGCGCGCGGGTTGATCTGCTTCAGGTCATAGATCAGCTGCGCCAGATCCTCGATCGAATAGATGTCGTGATGCGGCGGCGGGCTTATCAGCGTCACGCCCGGCGTCGAATGACGCAGCCGCGCGATCAGCTTGGTGACCTTCATGCCGGGCAGCTGGCCGCCCTCGCCGGGCTTGGCGCCCTGGGCGACCTTGATCTCCAGCTCCTCGCAGGCGTTCAGGTATTCGGCGGTGACGCCGAACCGGCCCGAGGCGACCTGCTTGATCTTGGCGCAGGGGTTGTCGCCGTTGGGCAGCGGGTGGCTGTGTGCCGGGTCCTCGCCGCCCTCGCCGCTGTCGGATTTGGCGCCGATGCGGTTCATGGCGATGTTCAGCGTCATGTGCGCTTCGGGCGACAGCGCGCCAAGCGACATGCCGGGCGTCACGAAGCGCTTGCGGATCGAGGTGATGCTTTCCACCTCCTCGATCGGCACCGGCTTGCCAAGCGGCTTGATGTCCAGAAGGTCGCGGATATGGATCGGCGGGTTCGCCCGCAGGGTCGCGCTGAACTGCTTCCAGATGTCATAGGACGCCTTTTCGCAGGCTACCTGCAGCAGCTTCATCGTGTTGGCTTCCCAGGCGTGCTTTTCGCCCGACCGCCGCAGCTTGTAGAAGCCGCCGACCGGCAGCAGGTCCACGTCGGCCGTGTGGAAGGCCTTGCGGTGCAGCGTTTCCAGCTTGTCCTGAAGCCCGTGCAGGCCGATGCCGGAAATGCGCGACTGCATGCCGGGGAAATATTCCGCCACCATGGCGCGCGACAGGCCCACGGCCTCGAAGTTCAGACCGCCCCGATAGGAGGACAGGACCGAGATGCCCATCTTGGCCATGATCTTCAGAAGGCCCGCGTCGATGGCATCGCGATAGCGGCGCATGTTCTCGATCAGGCTGCCGGTCAGCAGACCGCGCTCGATGCGGTCGTTGATGCTGTCCTGCGCCAGGTAGGGGTTGACCGTGGTCGCGCCGCAGCCGATCAGCACCGCGAAGTAATGCGGGTCGATGCATTCGGCGCTGCGCACGTTGACGCTGCAGAAGGTCCGCAGCCCCTTGCGGGTCAGCCAGGAATGCACGGCGCTGGTGGCCAGGATCATCGGCATGGCGACGCGGCCCTTGCCCTGGCCCTCGTCCGTCAGGACCAGGTGGCCGGCACCGGAACGCACGGCGTCCTCGGCCTCGGCGCGGATGCGGGCCAGACCCTCGCCCAAGGCATCCGCGCCCGCGCCTTCGGCGAAGGTGCAGTCGACGCGGGTGACGGTGTCGCCGAACATCTTCATCATCTCGGCATATTCGCCGTTGGCGATGAAGGGGCTTTCCAGGACCACGATCTCGGTCTGGGCGCTCGACTCGTCCAGCACGTTCTTGAGGTTGCCGAAACGCGTCTTCAGCGACATCACCCGGGTTTCCCGCAAGCTGTCGATCGGCGGGTTCGTCACCTGGCTGAAATTCTGCCGGAAGAAGTGGCTCATCGGGCGGTACTGGTTCGACAGCACCGCTGGCGGCGTGTCGTCGCCCATGGACGCGATGGATTCCTTTCCATCCTCGGCCATGGGGGCCAGGACGTGCTCAAGCTCCTCCATGGTCAGGCCGGCGGCGGTCTGGCGGCGGCGCAACTCGTCGCTGTGGAAGCCGACCGTCTCGGGCAGGTCGCGCATGATGTCGTTCAGTTCGGTGACCTTCTCGATCCACTCGCCGAAGGGCTGGCTGCCGGACAGGCGGTCCTTGATCTCGGTGTCGTGATAGAGCTTGCCGTCCCACATATCGACGGCGATCATCTGTCCCGGCCCAAGCGCACCTTTTTCGCGGACATTCGCCTCGTTCACCGGAACCATCCCGACTTCCGAGCCCGCGATCAGCAGGTTGTCGTCGGTGACCACGAAGCGCATCGGCCGCAGGCCGTTGCGGTCGAGGCCGCCGCAGACCCAGCGGCCGTCGGTCATTGCCAGCGCGGCGGGGCCGTCCCACGGCTCCATCACGGCATTGCAATAGGCATACATGTCGGCCCAGGCCTTGGGCATGTCGGTCGTGGCCTTGGACCAGCTTTCCGGGACCAGCATGGTCTTGGTCATCGGCGCGCTGCGCCCCGAGCGGACCAGAACCTCGAACACGGCATCCAGCGCGGCGCTGTCGGACGACCCGGCCGGCACGATCGGCTTGATATCCTCGGCCATCTCGCCGAAGGCGGACGAGGCCATGCGGATCTCGTGGCTGCGCAGCCAGTTCAGGTTGCCCTTCAGCGTGTTGATCTCGCCGTTATGGGCCAGCATGCGGAAGGGCTGGGCCAGCCACCACTGCGGGAAGGTATTGGTCGAATAGCGCTGGTGATAGATGGCGAATGCGCTTTCGAAGCGTTCGTCCTTGAGGTCGGGATAGAATTCCGCGACCTGCTCGGCCAACATCATGCCCTTGTAGATGATCGACCGGCAGGACAGTGAACAGAAATAAAGGTCGCGCACCTGCGCCAGCACGGTCGCCTTCTCGATCCGGCGACGAATGATGTAGAGTTCGCGCTCGAACTGGACGTGGTCGATGTCCTTTTCGCAGCGGATCAGGATCTGCTCGATCTCGGGGCGGGTGGCGTTGGCCTTTTCGCCCAGAACGCCCGTGTTCACCGGGACATGGCGCCAGCCATAGATATAGTGGCCCATCCGCAGGACCTCGGATTCCACGATGGTCCGGCAGGCTTCCTGGGCGGCGAAGTTGGTGCGGGGCAGGAAGACCTGGCCCACGGCGATTAGACGGTCGCGGTCGGGCTCGTGCCCGGTACGGCGGATCTGGTCATAGAAGAAGGGCACCGGGATCTGCACGTGGATGCCTGCGCCGTCGCCGGTGCGGCCGTCCGCGTCGACCGCGCCGCGGTGCCAGATCGCCTTCAACGCGTCGATGCCGGCCTGCACCACCTTGCGGCTGGACTTGCCGTCGATGTTGACCACCAGTCCCACGCCGCAGGACGAATGCTCGTCCTCCTCGCGGTATAGGCTGTTCTCGGCCATCCAGTCGCGGCGGGCCTGTTCCTGCTGTTGCCAATCCATGCTCATGATGCGGCCCTTTCCTGCAAGATCTGCGTCATCAGCTGATCGCAGTCGAATTGTGGGGTGGTGTCGCCGAAACCGCCCTCTCCGGGGAACGAGAAGGTGACGGGGCTGTCGTTCGTCTCGCGCCGCGCGCCGGTCCAGTCGCTGCTGGTTTCCACGCCGCCGAAAAAGCGGCCGAGCGTGCGGCTGACATACTGGCCGCCCTCGCGCTCGATCAGGATCTGGCCGTCCTCGCTGCGCGTGGTCAGCTGGAAGCGGGTGCGGTCAAGCGTCTGGCCGTCGATCTCGACCGTTTCGCCGGTCAGCACGTCGCGCCCCTGGTGGTGCAGCAGCGTGCCGTCGTTCGACCGGGTCCAGAAGTCGAAGTCGTCACGCCCGGTCTCCAGCAGTTCGCTGAAGCTGGCGTGGTCCTCGGCCTCTTCGACCAGCTGGTCGGTCAGGCCGGTGACCGGGTCCTGGCTTTCGATCCACCGCGTCTCGTCATCGATGACGGACAGGCTGAACAGCCCCTCGCGGCCGAACAGCGCGCTGCGCTGAAAGCCCTCGGGGTCGGCCTCGCAGCGATAGTACTGGCTGACGGTGCAGCCACGGTTCTGAACCGTCGCCTCCAGCCGGCAGCCAGCGGGCGGGGTGAAATTGGCGGCCTCGGCGCGGGGCGGTGCAACGCCCAGGGCGGTCAGCGCCAATGCCGCCGAACCCAGGCTGCGATCCAAGAAAATGCGGAAACCCATCGCGGCACCTTATTCGGCAGCGACGCGGGCATCGCCCGTCAGGAAGCTGGCGATCGACTCGGCGGCCTCGCGGCCGTCCCGGATCGCCCAGACCACCAGGCTGGCGCCGCGCACGATGTCGCCCACCGCGAAGACCCCGGGGATCGAGGTCTGGTGCGTCTGGAAGTTCGCCTTGATGGTGCCCCAGCGAGTGACCTCCAACCCGTCGACGCCCCAAAGCTTCGGCAGGTCCTCGGGCTCGAAACCGAGCGCCTTGATGACCAGGTCGGCGGGTTCGTCGTAATCGGCACCCGCGATCAGTTCGGGGGACTGGCGTCCGGTGACGTCGGGGTGGCCGAGGCGCATCTTCTGGATGCTGACGCTGGCGATCTGCGAGACGGTGCGGACCGGGCCGTCGACATCGGCTTCCTGCGCGGCGGCGAAATCGCCCGTCACATGGCCTACGAAGGCGCCGGGGCCGGACAGCCAGACGAATTCGACGCCCTCTTCCTCGGCGTTCTGCACCTCGCGCTGCGAACCGGGCATGTTCGCGCGGTCGCGGCGATAGAGGCATTTCACCGACTGCGCGCCCTGCCGGATGGCGGTGCGGACGCAGTCCATCGCGGTGTCGCCGCCGCCGATGACGATGACGCGCTTGCCCTTGGCGTTCAGCTCTCCGTCCTCGAAGTCGGGAACCTCGTCGCCGAAATCGACCTTGTTGCTGGCGGTCAGGAAATCGATGGCGCGCACGACGCCGCCGGCATCGGCATTGTCCACATCCAGGTCGCGGGTCTTGTAGACGCCGGTTGCGATCAGCACCGCGTCATGCTTGCCGCGGATCGCGTCGAAGCTGATATCCTCGCCCACGTTGCAGTTAAGCACGAATTCGACGCCGCTGTCGGCCAGCCACTGGTTGCGGCGCATGACGACGTGCTTTTCCAGCTTGAAGCCTGGGATGCCATAGGTCATCAGGCCGCCGGCGCGGTCATAGCGGTCATAGATCGTGACCTGGTAGCCCTGCCGGCGCAGCAGATCCGCCGCCGACAACCCGCCGGGTCCCGCCCCGATGATGCCGATCGATTCCGTGCGTTCCTGGGCCGGCTTGATGGGCGTGATCCAGCCTTCGTCCCAAGCGGTGTCGTTGATGTATTTCTCGACGGCACCGATGGTGACGGTGCCGTGGCCCGACTGCTCGATCACGCAGTTGCCTTCGCAGAGGCGGTCCTGCGGGCAGATGCGGCCGCAGATCTCGGGCAGGGTGCTGGTCGCCTGGCTGACCTGCCAGGCCTCGTGCAGGCGCCCTTCGGCGGTCAGGCGCAGCCAGTCGGGGATGTTGTTGTGCAGCGGGCAGTGGCTCTGGCAATAGGGGACGCCGCACTGACTGCAGCGGCCCGACTGCTCTGCCGCCTTCTGGGCGGCGAACTCGCGATAGATCTCGTGAAAGTCCTCGGACCGTTCCTGGGCCGAGCGTTTCTCGGGCATCTCGCGCGGGGTCGAGACGAACTTGAGCATCTTCTGCGTGGCCATGGCTGCGCTGCCTCTTCTGAAAAGAACGGTCAGCGCTCTCATAAAGCACGACTGCAGCGATGAAAAGTCAGCTATGCTGACCTAATAAACAGTTTTCACAGGCGCTACCTCGCCGGCGCCACCGCAATTTCGCCATATTAGGTCAGCGACACTTACCAACCTGCCAATAGCGCCAGCAAAACCACGGTCCCGAAGCCAATGCGCCACCAGGCGAAAGGCGCGTAGCCGTGCTGCGACACGAAGCCCAGCAGCCATCGTACGACCACGACACCACTGATCAGGGCCGCAATGAAGCCGATGGCGATCTGCGTCGCCGCCGCAGCATCCAAGATATCGCGATTCTTGAACAGGTCATAGGCAAAGGCGCCCAGCATCGTCGGCATCGCCAGAAAGAACGAGAACTCGGCAGCTGACCGCTTGTCCGCCCCCATCAGAAGCGCGCCAACGATGGTGGCCCCCGACCGGGACACGCCGGGAATCATCGCGATGCACTGGAAGAGGCCGATCTTCAGCGCCATCGACAGCGGAAACTCCTCGACCCGATGGAAACTCGGCTCTGTCGTGCGCCGGTCGACCAGAAGCAGCACGATCCCGCCCAGAATCAGCATGACCGCGATCAGAATGGGCGTTTCGAAGAGCACCGTCTTGATGAAGTCATGCGCCAGCACACCGATGACTACGGCGGGCAGGAAGGCCAGCAGCACCGCGCCGATGAAGCGGCGGGCGATCGGGTCATGGGGTGCGTCCTTCAGGATCTGGATGATCCGTGTGGCATAGACGCCGAGGATCGCCAGCAGCGCGCCCAGCTGGATCAGCACCTCGAACGAGCGGCCGGGCGAATCGAAGCCGAGGAAGTGACCGGTCAGAAGGATGTGGCCGGTCGAGGAAACAGGGATGAATTCGGTCAGGCCCTCGAGAATCCCGAGGACCGCGGCGACGATCGTGTTCGGCTCCATCAGTGTTCGCGCAGGTTCTTGGCGGACTGCTTGATGGCGTCGTATTGCCCCGACTTGCGGAAGCGCCACAGATAGCTGTCAAGGACGGCCCCTGTCGCGATGGGCTGAATGCCGAGGTCATCGAAGCCCCGCGCACCTGAGGCCACGACGTTGTCGCGGCGCAGAAGCGCCAGCTGGTCGCTGCTGATCGGATTGGTGAACAGCCCGCCGGTCAGCGTCTGCACCACCCCCAGCGCCCGCGAACCGAAGCTGGCGACGGAAAAGGGAACCCCGACAACGATCTTGCGCCGGTTCGTCGCGTGCAGCACCTGATCGACGATCTGGCGCATCGTCAGGACGTCCGGCCCGCCAAGTTCGTAGATGCCCGGTGCGGCCGACCCGTCGGCACCCATCGCGGCGGCGCTGGCCACATCCTCGACATGGACGGGCTGCATGCGGGTGCGCGCGCCCAGGATCGGCATGATCGGGCCGAGGCGGGTCATGCCGGCAAGGCGGTTGTAGAAGTTGTCGCCCGGTCCGAAGATCACCGAGGGGCGCAGGATGACCGCATCCGGGCGATGCTGCAGGACCGCAGCCTCTCCGCGCGACTTCGACGCGATATAGGCGCTGGCGGAATTGACGTCGATCCCGAGGCCCGAGATGTGGACCAGCCGCGTCACGCCCATCTCGGCCGACAGGCGCGCGATGTTCTCGGCGCCATCCTCGAAGACGGTCTTGAAGGTGCTCTTGCCCCGGGGCGTCAGGATGTTCACGCAGTTGACGGCGGCATCGGCACCCGACAGGGCGGCTCGGACCGACAGTTCGTCGCGGATGTTGCACATGACGGGCATGACCTGGCCAACGACACCATAGGTCCGGGTGAACAGCGCCTCGTCGGGGCGGCGCACCGCGATCCGCACGCGCCAGCCTTCCTTGGCCATCAGCCGGGCCACCTGCCGGCCGACAAAGCCCGATCCGCCGAAGATCGTGACCAGTTTCGCCATGGGCGTCTCGCCTCCTTGAATGCGCAGAATACCGGGCGATCCTTACCCAAGCCGCCCGCCTGCGGCAAGGCGCAGCGGGGTCGCAGCGGTGCGCTGTCACGACGCTGTCCCCGGTCGATGCAAAATCTGTCAAAAAACTTGCACGATCCCCATTGACGGCCCCCGACGCTCGCTTTAATCAGCCGCTCACACCACCTGCCCAGGTGGCGGAATTGGTAGACGCGCACGGTTCAGGTCCGTGTGCCGCAAGGCGTGGAGGTTCGAGTCCTCTCCTGGGCACCAAGAAACACCCCCGGCCGCAAGGCTCGGGGGTTTTTCTTTGTCCGCGTGCCGGGTCAGCCCGGCATCGCGTCATTTTCACTGGATAGGCGTGCCGGTTTCTGGTCAGAGAGACGCCAGACAGCGCGGCACCCAATGGCAGGACAGGCGATGAGCATCCATCTGTATCCCAACGATCTTCCCGACGACCTGGAGCTTGGCGCCGTGGTCGCCATCGACACCGAGACGATGGGGCTCGACCCGCGCCGCGACCGGCTGTGCCTGGTGCAGCTGTCGGGCGGCGACGGAGAGGCGCACCTGGTCCAGATCGACCGCGGCCAGACCGAGGCGCCGAACCTGACACGCCTGCTGACCGACCCCAAGGTGCTGAAGCTGTTCCATTTCGGCCGCTTCGACGTCGCCGCGCTGGAAAACGCGTTCGGCGTCGTGACGTCCCCGGTCTGGTGCACCAAGATCGCGTCGAAGCTGGTGCGGACCTTCACCGACCGGCACGGGCTGAAGTACCTGCTGAACGAGCTTGTCGGCGTCGATGTCAGCAAGCAGCAGCAGACCAGCGATTGGGGCGCGCCTGACCTGACGGACGCGCAGCTGGAATACGCGGCGTCCGACGTGCTGCACCTGCACAAGCTGAAGGACGCCCTGGAGGAACGCCTCAAGCGCGAGAACCGGCTGGGCCTGGCGCAGGCCTGCTTTGACTTTCTGCCCGCGCGTGCCCATCTGGACCTGCTGGGCTGGGGCGACGACAACGACATCTTCCGGCACTGAGCCGGGGCCGGTCGGCCCCCCCCCAGGGGAAATACGCAGACCAGAGCAGGAGCAGGGCGTGGCGGATTACATCAAGACGGCGCGGCGGGTGATCGCCGACGAGGTGACCGGGCTTCAGGCATTATCGGCGGCCTTGGGTGACGAGTTTTCCCGCGCGATCGAGATGATCCTGGCCGTGCGGGGCCGAGTGATCGTGTCCGGCATGGGCAAGTCCGGCCATGTCGGCCGCAAGATCGCGGCGACGCTGGCATCGACGGGGACGCCCGCGCAGTTCGTGCACCCGGCCGAGGCCAGCCACGGCGACCTGGGCATGGTGACCGAGGCCGACCTGGCGCTGGTCCTGTCCAACAGCGGCGAGACGCCGGAACTGGCGGACCTGATCGCCCATACGCGCAGGTTCCGCATTCCGCTGATCGGGGTGGCCGCGCGGCCGCAGTCGACGCTGATGCGGCAGGCGGACCTCGGGCTTCGGCTGCCTGCCGCGCCCGAGGCCTGCGGGAACGGGATCGTGCCCACGACCTCGACCACGATGACGCTGGCGCTTGGCGACGCCCTCGCCATCGCCCTGATGGAGCATCGCCAGTTCACGCCCGAACATTTCCGCACCTTCCATCCGGGCGGCAAGCTGGGCGCGCTGCTGGCCAAGGTCGGCGACCTGATGCACCGCGACATGCCGCTGGTGCCCCAGGACGCGCCCATGTCCGAGGCGCTGCTGATCATCAGCCAGAAGGGCTATGGCGTAACGGGCGTAGTGGATGCCGCGGGCGCGCTGGTCGGCATCATCACCGACGGCGACCTTCGGCGCCACATGGAAGGCCTGCTGGGACACAAGGCCGCCGAAGTCATGACCCGCGCGCCCCGGACCATCGCCCCCGGCGCCCTGGCCGAGGCTGCCCTGGCGCAGATGCAGGACCGCAAGATCACCTGCCTGTTTGCGGTCGAAGACGGGCGCCCGTCGGGCATCCTGCATATCCACGACTGCCTGCGCGCCGGCCTGGTCTGAGCCATGACGCGCACGCGCATCGTCCGCTGGCTGAGGGTGCTGCTGCCGCTGGTGGCGCTGGCGATGCTGTCGACGATGTTCCTGTTCTCTCGCCGGTCCACGACCGAATCGCAGATCCCCTATGTCCAGGTCGATGCCGAGGCCGCAGCGCGCGAAGGGCGGATCGTGGCCCCCGAATACAGCGCCGTCACCGATGACGGCGCGACGCTGTCCTTGCGCGCGGCGCGGGCGACTCCCGCTGTCGGCGGGGGGACGGCGGGCGACCTGCGGCTGGACTGGCGGCGGCCTGACGGGCTGACCGCCGACCTGATCGCGCCGACGGGAGCAATTGCCGACGACCGCGTGCGCCTGGAGGGCGGTGTCGAGATGACCACCTCGTCGGGGTGGACGCTCCGCTCGGCGCAAATCGAGGCCGCGACCGACCGTTCGGTCATCACCGCCGACGATGGCGTCCAGGCGGAAGCCCCCTTCGGGCGGATCGAGGCGGGCCGGATGCGGCTGGAACCCGCAGAGACCGAGGCCGAGGATTCGGCGATCTTGAATTTCTCGGACGGCGTGCGTCTGATATACCAGCCCTGACCCATCCTTCCGAACCCGAGGCCCGACCATGCTGCGTCCCCTGATGATCGCCCTTCTGCTGACTGCCGCCGGGCCTGCGCTGGCCCAGGGCGTAGCCTTCGGGGGCATGCGCGCCGACACCTCGGCCCCGGTCGAGGTGTCGGCCGACAACCTGTCCGTCAACCAGTCCGACGGCAGCGCGCTGTTCACCGGCAATGTGGTGATCGGGCAGGGAGAGATGCGGCTGTCCGCCGATGAGGTCACGGTGGAATACGCCGCCGGCGGGCAGGAACGGATCAGGTCGCTGACGGCCGTCGGCAGCGTGACGCTGGTTTCGGGCGAGGACGCGGCCGAGGCCGGGCAGGCGGTCTATGACGTCGATGCGGGCAGCGTCGTGCTGACCGGCGACGTGCTGCTGACGCAGGGCCAGAACGTTCTGTCGGGCGACCGGGTGACGGTCGATCTGGCCAGCGGGTCGGCGCAGGTGCAGGGGCGGGTCCGGTCGGTGCTGCAGCCGGGCGGCAATTGATGGCCGGCCAGGGTCTGGACGTCCGCGGGCTGCGCAAGTCCTATCGCAACCGGCCGGTCATCCGCGACGTCTCGGTCAGCCTGCAGCGAGGCGAGGTCGTGGCCCTGCTGGGGCCCAACGGGTCCGGCAAGACGACCTGCTTCTACTGCATCGCCGGGCTGGTCACGCCCGATGCGGGGCAGGTGCTGATCGACGGGCAGGACGCCACGCGCCTGCCGATGTTCCGCCGTGCCCGCATGGGCATCGGCTATCTGCCGCAGGAGATGTCGATCTTTCGCGGCCTGACGGTCGAACAGAACATCATGGCCGTGCTGGAGGTCGCGTTGGACGACGCGCGCCACCGCCGCGACCGGCTGGAGGAGCTGCTGGGCGATTTCTCGATCACGCATCTGCGCAGCGCGCCCGCGCTGGCGTTGTCGGGAGGCGAACGCCGCCGGGCCGAGATCGCGCGCTGCCTGGCATCGGACCCCGGCTTCCTGCTCTTGGACGAGCCCTTCGCAGGCGTCGATCCCATCGCCGTGGGGGAAATCCGCACGCTGGTCCACGCGCTGAAATCGCGCGGCATCGGCGTCCTGATCACCGACCACAACGTGCGCGAGACCCTGGGCATCGTCGACCGCGCCTATATCCTGCATGACGGGCACGTCCTCATGTCCGGCACGACCGAGCAGATCGTCGCCGATCCCAAGGTCCGCGAGGTCTATCTGGGCGAAGGCTTCCGGATGGTGTGACAACACGCCCATCACGCAGACGTGCGCCCCGTTGACAGAACCGTTCGCCTGTCACCAAATTGATAAATGCGGGCGCTGACAGGCCCCGCGAACCCCGTTCCGCCCAGACCGGCCTTAAGACGGGCAGGCGCGGTCGGACGGGCAACCGGAGAGGAAAGACGATGCGCTATACCATCAGCGGAAAACACATCGACGTCGGAGATGCGCTGAGCACGCATGTGAAGACCGACCTGGGCGAGACGATCGAGAAGTACTCGCAGCGCCCCACGGATGCGACGGTGACCTTTTCCAAGGACGCGCATCAGTTCATGTGCGACGCGGTGGTGCACCTGTCCACGGGCCTGAACGTGCAGGCGCGGGGCTCTGCGACGGACATCTATGCCTCGTTCGAGGCCTGCCGCGAGAAGATGGACAAGCAACTGCGGCGCTACAAGCGCCGTCTCAAGGATCACCACAAGGAACGCGCCGAGCCTGTTGTCTTCGGCGAAGCCGGCAGCTATGTGCTGGCCGCTGACGAGGATGCTTGGGAATCGCAGGACGACAGCCTGCAGCCGATCATCATCGCGGAAATGGCAAGCCGGGTCCCGACCCTGTCGGTGGGGGACGCGGTCATGCAGATGGAGCTTTCGGGAACGCCGCTTCTGGTGTTCCGCAACGAGAAACATGGCGGCGTCAATGTCGTCCACCGCCGCGATGACGGCAATGTGGGCTGGATCGATCCGCGCGGAAACGGCTGAACCCGCCCGCGCCTGATGCCCCGCTTGATGCGCCGCCCCCGAGGGCCCCGATCCGGGGCCTGTCCGGGGCGGACAGCTTTGGAAAGACGCGACGGAAATGCTATTGAGTGAAATTCTCCGGCCCGGGGCAGTGCGTTCGTTGGGGCAGGTGACGTCGAAAAAGCGCCTGTTCCAGGAACTGGCCGAACTGGCGCATGCCGAATACGGTCTGAACGCTTCCGAGGTCCTGGATGCCCTGCAGGAACGCGAAAGCCTGGGGCCGACGGGCGTGGGCCAGGGCGTGGCCTTGCCGCATGCCCGGCTGCATGGGCTGGACAAAGTGACGGGCCTGTTCCTGCGGCTGGAAAAGCCCTTGGATTTCGACGCCGTGGACCGTCAGCCGGTGGACCTGATCTTTGCGCTGTTGGCCCCGGAATCGAGCGGGGTGGACCATCTGAAGGCGCTGGCGCTGGTATCGCGGACGCTGCGCGACCAGGAACTGCGCGCCAAGCTGCGCGCCAATGGCGATCCGGTCACGTTGCACGCTGTCCTGTCGGCTGCGCAAGGCATCCGTGCCGCCTGACTTGGCGTTTGAAATACGTCCGGGGCGGTCCTATATTGGGGTCGTTGACCAGAGGAGGCCCGGAAATGACCAGACATCTTGCCGATCAACCTCGGATCCGCGGCAACGCGCGCCTGCGCGAATTCCTGCGCCAGGTACGTGCCGAAACGCCGCATCCCGCCACGCTGAGCCTGCAAGCCCGGCCGAAGCAGCGCACCGAACAGCCGCGCAAGACGGCGGAGTTCCTGCGAATCGCGCGCGGGCTTCAGGCCTGACATCATGAAAAAGGGGCGCCGCGGCACCCCCTTCCAGTTCCGCCTCGGCTTGGACCGGGGCGGTAGGTGCCGTCATGCGCGGACCAGCGCCTCGTAGCTTTCGGCCACGTCGCGGGTGATCTGCCCGACCTGGAAGTGCCAGTCGCCGATCTGGCCCACCGGCGTCACCTCGGCGGCGGTGCCGGTCAGCCAGCATTCCTGGAAGCTTTCCAGTTCGTCCGGCGTGATCCGACGCTCGTGGACGGTATAGCCCTTGTCCTTCAGCATCTGGATGATCGTTTGGCGGGTGATCCCGTTCAGGAACCTGTCGGCCAGCGGCGTGTGGATCTCGCCGTCCTTCACGAAGAAGATGTTGGCGCCGGTCGCCTCGGCCACATACCCCTCCCAGTCCATGAACAACGCGTCCGAGCAGCCTTTGGCCTCGGCCGCGTGCTTGGACATGGTGCAGATCATGTAGAGACCGGCGGCCTTGGCGGCGGTGGGGATGGTTTCGGGCGACGGGCGCTTCCACGTGGCGACGTCCAGCTTGGCCCCCTGCCATTTTGCGTCGCCGTAATAGCTGCCCCATTCCCAGGCGCAGACGGCCATGCGGACCGGGTTGCGTGCGGCCGACACGCCCATGTCGGGGCCCGATCCGCGCCATGCCACCACGCGCACATAGGCGTTCTCGAACCCGTTGGCCTTCAGCACGGCCTCTTTGGCGGCGTCGATCTCCTCGGCGGAATAGGGGATCGGCATGTCCAGAAGGCGGCCCGATTCGATCAGGCGCAGCGAATGCTCGTGGCTCTTGAAGATCTTGCCGTTGTAGCACCGCTCACCCTCGAAGACCGAACTGGCATAGTGCAGCGCGTGGGTCAGGATATGCACCTGTGCGTCGCGCCAGTCGACCAGTTCCCCGTCCATCCAGATCTTGCCGTCGCGATCGTCGTAAGCCGCCGTCATGTGTGTCTCCATCCGCCGCCCAAATTTGCGATTCTTGCGTCTGTCAGGGCAGATTTGGCATGTTTGTTACGCAAGGTGCTTGACGGCTAGCAATCGCGGCTTAGAAAGTCAACAAGGCTGCCGTATCGAGGCGCGAACTGAAAAGGGGACGGGATGCAGGACAAGGCGCGGATTCAGGCGATGGTGGGCGAGGATCTGCTGTTTCTGACCGACGACCAGCTGCGCCGCGGCATCGAGGCGATGTTCTTCGCCTATCGCGCCTTCACCGCTGATCCCGACGCGATTCTGGCCGACATGGACTATGGCCGGGCCCATCACCGGGCGCTGCATTTCATCAACCGCGATCCGGGGCTGACGGTGACCTCTCTGCTGGCGGTTCTGGGCGTGACCAAGCAGTCGCTGAACCGCGTCCTGCGCACCCTGATAGAGGATGGTCTGGTCGACAGCCGCATCGGGCGTCGCGACCGCCGCGAACGCCAGCTGCACCTGACCGCCACCGGCACGGCGCTGGAACGCCGGCTGTCCGAGGCGCAGCGGGCGCGCATGCGCGCCGCCTATCGCCGGGCGGGGCCGCAGGCGGTGGCAGGCTTTCGTCAGGTGCTGGAAGCGATGATGGACCCCGAGACGCGGGCGCAGTATCAGGCCCTGAAGGATCTTTCCGACGACCGCTGAGGCCCCCATGACCGTACCCGACTGCCACCTGCTGATCGTCGATGATGACGAACGCATTCGCGCGCTGCTGGGCCGGTTCCTGCGCAAGAACGGCTATATGGTCAGCATGGCGCGCGACGCGGCGCAGGCCCGCCGCCTGCTGGCCGGACTGGAATTCGACCTGATCGTCATGGACGTGATGATGCCGGGGGAAGACGGGCTGGCCCTGACCCGCGACCTGCGCCGCCGGATCGACACGCCGATCCTGCTGCTGACCGCCAAGGGCGAGACCGAGGACCGGATCAGCGGGTTGGAAAGTGGCGCCGACGATTACCTGCCCAAGCCCTTCGAGCCGCGAGAACTGCTGCTGCGCATCGCCGCCATCCTGCGCCGCGTGCCGGCGGTCGAGGTCGCGCAGCCCAAGTACCTGACGCTGGGTGCGCTGCGATACGACACCGACAAGGGAGAGCTGTGGTCAGGCGACACGCCCCTGCGCCTGACCGGGACCGAATCGGCGCTGCTGCGGCGGCTGGCCGCCAGCCGGGGCCAGCCCGTCAGCCGGGCTGACCTGATCGACGACCTGGGGCGCGGCAGTCCCGACGAGGACAACAGCGAGCGCGCCATCGACGTCCAGATCACCCGCCTGCGCCGCAAGATCGAGCCTGACCCGCGCGAACCGCGCTTTCTGCAGACGGTGCGCGGCACGGGCTACATGCTGGTGGTGGACTAGGGCAGCGCCGGGGCCTAGCTTGCGCCGGTGATGGAAGACGCGACCTATCAGGGATTCGAACTGGACGCCGAGACGGCGCTGGCGCTGCTGGACTGGCAGCTGGAGATGGGCGTGGACGTGCCGGTCATGGACGCGCCCATCGACCGATTCGACCTGTCCGCCCGGGCCGCGCCTGCCGCCGCCCCACCCCAGCCCGCGCCGGTGCTGGAACTGTCGGGGGGCGACGATCTGTCTGCCCGCGTGGCCGAGGCCGAGGCGCTGGCGCAGGCCGCAGGCAGCCTGGATGCGCTGGCGGCCGCGCAGGAAGGCTTCGACGGGATCGAACTGAAGAAGGGCGCGCGGAACTTCTGCTTTTCGGACGGCAACCCGAAGGCCCGCGTCCTGATCCTGGGCGAGGCGCCGGGCGACGAGGAGGACCGGCAGGGCCGCCCCTTCGTCGGCCGCGCGGGACAGTTGCTGGACCGCATGTTCGCCGCTGTCGGCCTGGCGCGCGACGCCGTCGATGCGGAACGCGCGATCTACATCGTGAACGTGCTGACATGGCGCCCGCCGGGCAATCGCGACCCCAGCCCCGATGAAATTGCCGTGAGCCTGCCGTTCCTGCGCCGCCATATCGAGTTGGCCGCGCCCGATCTGATCGTGCTGATGGGCAACATTCCCTGCCAGGCGGCACTGGAAAAACGCGGCATCCTGCGGCTGCGCGGCCAGTGGGTGCAGGCCTTCGGGCGTCCGGCGCTGCCGATGGCGCACCCGGCCTACCTGCTGCGCAATCCCGCAGCCAAGCGCGAGGCGTGGGGCGACCTTATGTCCCTTGCGGAACGGCTGGATTCCTTTTCCGTTTAGGTTCCGTTTCCGCATCATGTCCTAGATGCGAACGCTCGGCAGATGGACATCGACCCATGCGTTTCCTTTCCCGCAGCCTTCTGGGGCTGTTCCTGTTCTTCCTGACGCTTGCCCTGCTGTTCCTGGCGGGCTTCCAGCTGTGGCAGGCGGTGGCGGTGCGGAACGGCGACGCGGGGCCGATGAGGCCGCCCGTCGAACAGGCCTACGCGGCCCGGCTGCTGAAGGTGACGCCCGAAACGCTGACGCCGCGGATGGCGGCCTTCGGGCAGGTGCTGTCCCGGCGAGAGCTGCAGCTGCGGGCGGGTGCGTCGGGGCGGCTGGTGCATCTGGACCCGGCGCTGCAGGAAGGCGGGACCGTGACCGCGGGCCAGCTTCTGGCGCGGATCGACCCCTCGGCCGCGCAGGCGGCGCTGGAGAGCCGGCAGGCTGAACGCGACGACGCGCAGGGGACGCTGGCGGACACGCGGCGGCGCGTCACCATCGCGGCCGAGGACCTGGCCGCCGCCGAGCGTCAGGCCGAACTGCGGGAAGCTGCCGTCACGCGCCAGGACCAGCTGGCCGAACGCGGCCTCGGCACCAGCCTTGACCGCGAGACGGCGCTGCTGGCGGCGTCGACGGCGCAGCAGGCCGTCATCTCTGGTCGGGCGGCGCTGGCCGATGCTGAGAGCGCGGTCACGGCCGCGGAAAACGCGCTCCGCCGAGCCGAGATCGCCCTGACCGAAGCCCGCCGCGACCTGGCCGATACCGAGATCCGCGCCGGCTTCGACGGCCGCGTGACCGACGTCACCGTGGTCGAGGGCGGCCTTGTCACCCTGAACGAGCAGCTGGCCACGATCATCGATCCCGATGCGCTCGAGGCGCGGATCCCGCTGTCGCTTGACCAGTTCGGGCGGCTCGGGGATCCCTCGGGCAGGCTGGGCGACCACGCCGTGACGATCATGCTGGACGGGAGCGCGGGCCGGATGACGGCCGCGGCGAGGCTTGACCGGGTGGCGGCCTCGGTCGCCGAAGGATCGGCCGGGCGCGTCGTCTTTGCGCGCATCACCGATGGCGGCGCGGCCTTGCGTCCCGGCGACTTCGTCCGCGTGCAAATCGCCGAACCCCCCATTGGTCCCGCCGCGCTTGTCCCGGCCGCCGCGCTGGGCGCTGACGGAACGGTGCTGGTCGCGGGTGCCGACGACCGGCTGTCGGCGGTCGCGGTCGAGGTTCTGCGCCGGCAGGGCGACGACGTCGTCATCTCGGTCCCAGACACCCTGGTCGGCGCCCGCATCGTCGCCGAGCGCGCGCCGCAACTGGGCACCGGCATCCTTGTCCGTGATGCCTCGGGGACGGCTCCGGATGGCGGCGGCGTCGACCGGCGCGTGCAGCGCGGCGGGTCCGGACGTGGCTGATCGTCCTGGCATCCTGGGCCTGTTCGTTCGCCACGCGACGCTGGCCAACCTGCTGCTGGCGGTCATGGTCGTCGCGGGGCTTTACGCGGCGCCCCGCCTTCGCGCACAATTTTTCCCGGATACGGTGGTGCAGCAGATCGACGTCACCGTTCGCTGGGACGGGGCAGGGGCCGACGATGTCGACCGATCCGTCGTCGGCGTTCTGGAACCGGCGCTGATGGCGGTCGAGGGCGTGTCCGGAACCGAAAGCCAGGCCAGCCAGGGCCAGGCCCGCGTCCGGCTGGAATTCGAGCCCGGCTGGGACATGTCCCGCGCCACGACCGAGGTGGAAACCGCCATCGCCGCCGCCGGCGATCTACCCGACGGGGCAGAGGACCCCGAGGTGACACGTCGAGCCTGGCGCGACCAGGTGGCGGACGTGGTAATTTCGGGTCCGGTCGGGCTGGACCAGCTGGGGCGCATCGCCGATGACCTGACCAACCGGCTCTACGAGCGCGGCGTGACGCGGCTGAGCGTGACCGGCGTTTCGGCACCCGAGACGCTGGTGGAACTGAGCATGGCCGACCTCGTGCGCCACGACCTGACGATGGAGCGGGTGGCCGCCACCATCGCCGCCGCCGCTGCGCCGACGCCCGCGGGCGACGTCGCCTCGGGAACGTCGCGCGTGCGCACCGGGGACGAGACGCGAAGCCCTGGCGCCGTGGCGGACCTGGTGCTGACTGCGCTGCCCGACGGCACGCAGCTGACCGTGGGCGACGTGGCGCGGGTCAGCGACACAGGCATCGACCGCAACGTCGCCTATTTCGTCGACGGCCGGCCGGCGGTGACGCTGTCGGTTCAGCGCAGCGCCTCGGGCGACGCCATCGGCATGCAGGCCGAGGTCGAGGAGGCCGTCGCCGAACTGGCACCGGCCTTGCCCGAAGGCGTCACGGTCGATCTGGTCCGCGCGCGGGCCGAGCTGATCTCAGCCCGGCTGTCGCTGCTCTTGGACAACGCGATCCTGGGGCTGGTGCTGGTGCTGGGGCTGCTGTTCCTGTTCCTGAACGCCCGCACGGCGATCTGGGTCGCGGCGGGCATTCCGGCGGCGCTGCTGGCGGCGGTGGCGCTGATGTATGCGGCGGGAATGACGATCAACATGATCTCGCTGTTCGCGCTGATCCTGACGCTGGGGATCATCGTGGACGACGCGATCGTGGTGGGCGAACATGCCGATTACCGCGCCCGCAAGCTGGGCGAGCTGCCGCAGGTTGCTGCCGAACGCGCCGCGCAGCGCATGGCGGCGCCGGTTGTATCCTCGACCCTCACGACAATCATCGCTTTTGCGGGGCTGGTGCTGATCAGTGGCCAGTTCGGGCACCTGGTGGCCGACATTCCGCTGACGGTGATTCTGGTGCTGGTCGCCTCGCTGGTGGAATGCTTCCTGGTGCTGCCGAACCACATGGCGCACGCGCTGGCCCACAGCGCGCGCACCCGCTGGTACGACCGCCCGTCAATGGTGGTGAACCGGGGGCTGGACGTCTTCGTGGCGCGGGTTCTTCGCCCGGCGACGCGGCTGGTGCTGCTGGCGCGATATCCTGTGCTTGCGCTGGTCATGGTGGGGCTGTCATGGTCGGTGGCGACGCTGATAATCGGCAAGGTGCCCTGGCGGTTCTTCGACGCGCCAGAACAGGGCAGCGTGTCGGGCAATTTCGCCATGCTGCCGGGCGCCACGCGCGACGACACGCTGCGGGTGATGGGCCTGGTGCAGGCCGGCGTCGACCAGGTGGCACAGGATTACGCCGACGAATATGGCACGAACCCAATCATCCACGCGATGACACAGATCGGCGGCAATTCGGGCCGCCCGCTGCCGGGGGCCGAAACGAAGGACGCCGACCTGCTGGGCGCGGTCCAGATCGAGCTGATCGACCCCGACCTGCGGCCCTATTCCAGCTTCCACTTCGTGGGCTCCCTGCAAGAGGCGATGCCGCAGGACCCGCAGCTTGAAACGATCAGCTTCCGGGGCTTCCGGTCGGGTCCGGGGGGCGACGCGATCTCGGTCCGCATGACCGGCGCCGAGGCGCAGCAGCTGAAGGCCGCAGCCGAGGCGCTGAAGGCGCGGCTGGCATCCTTCCCCCAGGTGTCCGCGCTGGAAGACAGCATGGACTACGACAAGGCGGAGCTGGCCCTGCGACTGACGCCGCAGGGCGAGGCGCTGGGGTTCACGACCGAGGTGCTGGCCCGCGAGCTGCGCCAGCGCCTTGGCGGCATCGAGGCCGCGACCTTCCCCGTCGGCACCCGCACCGGCGCCATCAGGGTCGAGCTGCCCGAGGACGACCGCCGCGGCGATTTCCTCGATACGATGCTGATGCGCAGCGCGGCGGGCGAATGGGTGCCCCTGGGCGACATCGTCACCACCCGCAGCGAGGCCGGCTTTTCCGTCGTGCGGCGCGAGAACGGCGAGCGGATGATCCTGGTGACCGGCGACATCTCGGGCGACGATCCGGCGCGGGCGGCGCAGATCACCGAGGACCTTCAATCCGTTCTGATGCCCGCCATCGCGTCCGAGTTCGGGGTCAGCTACGAGGTCACCGGCCTTGCCGAGCAAGAGCGCGAGTTCCTGGGCGAGGCGCTGACGGGCTTCGGCATGGCGATGCTGGGCATCTACATGGTGCTGGCCTGGATCTTCGCCAGCTGGACGCGTCCCATGGTGGTGATGTCGGTCATCCCCTTCGGCCTGATCGGCGCCGTCTGGGGTCACGCTGCGTGGCAGTTGCCGCTGAGCATGTTTTCCATCGTCGGGCTGATCGGAATGTCGGGCATCATCATCAACGATTCGATCGTGCTGATCTCGACAATCGACGACTATGCCCGCGACCGTGGCCTTCGCCCTGCCATCGTCGATGCGGTCGCCGACCGGCTGCGCCCGGTGCTGCTGACCACCGCCACGACGGTCTTGGGACTGGCCCCGCTGCTTTACGAGCGGTCGTCGCAGGCGCTGTTTCTGAAGCCGACGGTGGTGACGCTGGCCTATGGACTGGCTTTCGGCATGGTGCTGGTGCTGCTGGTCGTGCCGGCGGCCCTGGCGGTCGGGGCCGACCTTGCGCGGGCGCGGCAGGCGTTCCGCCGCAGCCTTTGGGGCGGCCCGCTGCGGGGGCCGGTCCGGGTCGCCAGCGCTGCCGCGGCCTTGGGTCTGATCGCGGCCTTCGCGCCCGTAACGATCCTGCCGGCGCTTGGCGTCGCGCTGCCGGGCTGGTGGCCGGTGGCGGAAACGCTAGGCACGGCACTGCTGGCCTACCTGGCGCTTCTGGCGCTGGTCACCGCAGGGGCAATGGCCGCCGCCCTTCGCGCGCGGGCCTAGCCCCGCGGATCGCAGCCCATCGTCTCGACCGCGCCCTCTGGCGCGACAAGCGTCAGGCGGACCCCGTCCGTGTTCAGGTCGAAGGGTTGCCCGCTGGGGCCGACCATCTCGACCACGGCTTGCGGGCGTTCACCCCCGGTCAGGATCTGCGCGCCCGAGACCCAGATCTCTGGCCGGTTGGCCAGTTCGACTGCGGCAAGGTCCGCACCGGTGCGCGGCAGGTCGACGGCAACGCGCAAGCCGTCACCGATCTCGGTCACGGTGCAGCCCGGGCGCAGGTCCAGCCTTTGCGGCTCGGATGCGATGGCGCGGACGATCACCGGATCCGGCTCGACCGCCGGCCCTGCCGCCGTCAGGTCGAGGTGGCCCGGCACGCAGATGTCCCGGCAGAGCCCCAAATCCACCTGTACGCGCAGGTCCACCGGCTCTCGGGCGACGGCGGGGCGTGCGGTGAACGGAAGGACCAGCCGGTCGTGATACCCCATCTCGACCGCATCGCCGGATCGGATCGCCTGCGGGGCTGGCCAATGCAGCGTCACCTCCGCAAGGTTGCGGGAATTCTGCCAGTCGAAGTGGGGCGGCAGGCCCGTGTCGCCGGGGCTGCGCCAATAGGTCTTCCAGCCCGGCTCCAGCCGAAGCTCCAGCGCCGCGATGCGGTTGCCGGTCTTGTCGGTCCAGCCGGGCAGCAACCGGGCCGACGTCAGCCCCGGCGGCAGGCCGCCCGTTTGGGGCGGTGACATCTGGCCAGCGGCCGGCCAGCCGGCCAGGCACAGGATCAGGGCGGGAACAAGCTTTGCGAATCCGGTCATGCCTCATGCCTTAACCGCTTGCACCTGTCCACCGAAGTCACAAATCCGCGCAAGCCTTGCATCGTCCCCGGCCAATCCCGATCTTGGCTGAAAAGGAGAGCAGATGAGCAAGACCCCCTCCACCCCCTCTGGCGGCCGTCCGGTCCCGCAAGAGGTGCAGCCCCGGAACCTGACCGGCAAGATCCTGATCGCCATGCCGGGCATGAGCGATCAGCGGTTCGACAGATCGATCGTCCTGGTTTGCGCACATTCCGATGACGGCGCCATGGGCCTGGTGCTGAACCACCCGCTGCCCGAGATAGGCTTCGACGACCTGCTGGAGCAACTGGGAATCGAGGCCGACGACAGCTCGCGCCGCATCGAGGTCCGCTTCGGCGGCCCGGTCGAACCCGGTCGCGGCTTCGTGCTGCACAAGGTGGCAGAGCATGGCCGGGACCCCGAGGGTCGGATGCGCATCGGCCAGGCGTTGGCGATGACGACGACGCGCGACATCCTGGAAGACCTGGCCCACGGGCGCGGCCCCGAGCCTGCGGTCCTGGTACTGGGTTACGCGGGCTGGGGCCCGGGCCAGCTCGAAGGCGAGATGCTGGCCAACGGCTGGCTGATCGGCGAGGGCGAGGAGGGTCTGATCTTCGACCATTCGCATGCCGACAAGTGGCAGCGAGCCCTGCAGGCGCAGGGGATCGACCCGTCGCTTCTGTCCGGCGCGGCCGGCCGCGCCTGAACGCGCCGGGCAGAAAAACAGGACTCTCAGTCGTTTTCCTGCTGGCCGCTGTCCGGGGCCCTTAACGTCTGCGCGATGCGCAGGCGGGTTGTGATGATCAGGCGGCCGCCGTGCATCGTGAAAATGAACGGGACCGCGCGCGCACACGGCGCTCTCAAGCAGGAGGTTTGCCAGTCCTGAACTCGTGCCCTCCATGGGCGACAGGCGGTCCGGGACCGCAGCGACGAGCCCCCGTTCTGCTTTGATCGAAGCGGCCATCCCTGTGCGTGATTGTTGAAGGTGGCGGCTTTGGAACGATGCAGCAAGGGGCGCCTACCCCCACCGGTTTGATGGAGCGGGAGTATGCGACCGAGGGGTGAGAGCGGCGGGTGAAGGTAGAGCAGGCGCGGATCGCCTGTTACACCGGGGCGCGTCTGTGCCTCTGCCGCGCAGATGCGTCGAGGAACGTGCCGGCAGGTCGTTGTCGCCGCAGGTGCGGAAAGAGGTCATGCGGATGTCGGCGCGTCGGCAACTGGCCGGATGAACCTTCAGCACTGTCTTTGCTGGCCAGATCCTGGTCAGCGTGATGCACCGATATTCATCGGTGACGGTGCCCTCAACCGCGAGAGTCCATCTGAAGGCCGTCTGTCGGAGGCCGAGGCGGCGCGGGCGGCGGCGCAGAACCCGCCCCTGTCGAACTTCGCCATCTGCTCGGCCATTAGCCACATGCAGAACATGAGCGCGCTCGATGCCGCCTATGCCGAGGCCGTGGTCGCCGGCGTGG
>NZ_JAOTBD010000032.1 GCF_026162625.1 Paracoccus beibuensis
ACCACGACGACTTCAAGGCCATGCCCGCCCCGGCCGACGCGCGGGTGATCGACACGCGCGGCATCTGGCCCCGCCCCGAATCCCTCACCCCCATCGCCGCCCAATAGCGCCGACTACGACCCCACCCCCTTCCCCAACCAAAAATGGAAGCGGAGGAATGAGGCGACCGTGGCGGTGCCGGGTCGCGTGCGGACCCGGCCGGCGCCTGCTACCAGGACGACCCGCCAGCCGTGCGCATCCGGTTCGGCGACAGACTGGCCAGATCGTCGCGTGAGCTGGTGCGGAACTGCGCCGCCTTGGCTGCCAGCTGCTCGGTCTGCTCTTCCAGGGCTCGCGCTGCGGCCGTGGTCTGCTCGACCATCGCGGCGTTCTGCTGGGTGACCCGGTCCATCTGGTCGGCCCCCTCGGACAGGGCCCGCAGGCTGTGGGACTGCTCTCGCGTGCTCGAGGCGATCATCGTGATGATCTCTCGCATCGCCGAGACCTCGTCGACGATGGCCACCAGCGACGTCCCCGACGCACGGACAAGGTCCGCCCCTTCCTGGACCGAGGCGGTCGAGGTGCCGATCAGCTTCTTGATCTCTCGCGCCGCCTCGACGGTCTTGTGGGCCAGCGCCCGCACCTCGTGGGCGACGACGGCGAAGCCCCGCCCGGCCTCGCCCGCACGGGCGGCCTCGATTCCGGCGTTCAGCGCCAGGAGGTTCGTCTGGAAGGCGATCTCGTCGATCACGGTGATGATCGTTCCGATCCGCTGGGTCGAGCCCTCGATCTCGCCCACGGCAGCCACGGCCTTCTGCACCACCTCGCCGCCGCTCTCGGCGCTGCACTGCGCCGCCTCGACACTGCTCTCGGCGCTCGACGCGCCGTCGGCTGTCTTGTCGACGCCTCTCGAGACCTCTGTCAGCGCCGCCACCGTTTCCTCGAGGTTGGCTGCCTGCTGTTCGGTCCGCTGCGCCAGATCCTGCGCGGCGGCGCTGATCTCGGCCAAGCCTGCGCGCATCACCGTCACACCTTCGACCACGACTCCGAACGCCTCGTCCAGCTGCCCCAGCGATTCGTTGAACTGATGCCGGATCGGCCCGAACTCGGCCGCGACATCGTCAGTGATGCGCACTGTCAGGTCGCCGCAGCTGAGCCTGTCGAAGCCCTGGCTGATCGCGGCCACGAACTCCTGCAGCTCGGCCGCCTTCTGCTTCGTCTCCTCGGCCATCGCCGTCTGGCGCGCCGCGACGTCGGCCGCCGACTTGGCCAAGCGGTCGCGTTCGATCGTCGCCTCGCGGAACGTCTCGACCGCACGGGCCATCGCGCCGATCTCATCCCGGCGGCCCGCGCCGGGTGCGGCCATGTCCGTCTGACCATGCGCCAGGCGGCCCATCATGGCGGTCAGCGACCGGATCGGCCCGCTGATGCTGCGCGACAGCGGAACGGCGCAGGCGATCAGCGCCAGCACCAGCAGCGCCGACCAGAGACCGCTGCGCCGGAGCTCTGCCATGAAGTCGGCGGTGATGTCGTCCACATAAAGCCCGGCGCCGACGGTCCAGTCCCAGGGCGCGAACTGGGACGAATAAGAGAGCTTCGGCTGCGGGTCGCCACCCGACAAGCGTTCAACGTGATAGTCGGTGAAGCCCCCTCCCGCCTGCGCGGTCTGGATCATCTGACGGATGTGCAGCTTGCCCTTCGCATCCGTGGCGTCCCATGCTTGAGTGCCTTCTCGCGCGACATCGGGGTGCATGATCCGCAGTCCCGTCGTGTCATAGATGAAGACGTAATCGTCGTCGCCATAGCGAATTGCGCGCGCAGCCTCTTTCGCGCGGGTTTGCGCCTCTTGCAGTGTCATCGCACCGGCATCCACCTGATCGGCGAAATGCGCGAGGATGCTCATGGTGCTTTCGACCTGCGTGGAGATCAGCTTCTTGCGGTCATTCCACATCACCTTGTTCAACGACATCAGCTGCAGCGACATCGCAAGGATGCTCAGCGTCACGGCCACGCCTATCATCAAGGTCAGCTTCTTCGAGATGCCAAAGGTCATCGTCCCGTCCCTTCCGGATTTGCCAGCCCCTGGCATAGTCCGAAAAGGTCAAGGCAAGGTTTACGGCGGCCCGTCCGGGCTCAGATGCTGCCGGACGGCTCTTCCGGCTCGACCAGCTCGCGGGTGATGGCACGGGCGGCGGGCTCGTCCTCGGCCTCGGCGCCGGTCTCGACCAGTTCCTTGGCCTCGGCCTCGTCCTCGTCCAGCGCAGGGGGCTGGTCTCCCGCCAGGAAGTTGCCGAACTTCTCCCACCCTGGAACATGTTCGGCCAGCACGCGCATCACGACCAGGACGGGGACCGCTATCACCATGCCGAGCACCGACCACAGCCATGCCCACAGCGCCACCGCCAGAAAGACCACCACCGTGTTCATCTGCAGCCGGCGCGACACGAAATAGGGCGTGATGATCTGCCCCTCGAGCGAGGTCAGCCCCAGATAGGTCAGCGCGACCATCGCGGGCCAGAACAGGCCCGGCATGACCACCAGCGCCACCAGGCCAGAAATGGCGACCCCCATGATCGCGCCCAGGTACGGAATGTAGTTCAGGACGAACCCGCCGATCCCGAACAGCAGCGCGCCTGGCATTCCCCAGGCCCACATCGACAGCCCGATCGCCAGGCCCAGGCAGGCGTTGATGATGGTGATCGCGCCCAGGTAGTTGCCAAGGGAATCCTCGATCTCCCGCAGGGCCAGGTAGGCGCCCCGCTTGTCGCGCATGCGGTCGAAGCTCTGCACGATCTTCAGATAAAGAAGGTCGCCGGACGCGATCATGAAGAACAGCAGGATCAGCGTGAAGACCGTCTGGCCCAGCAGCAGCGGCGCGGTCTTCACGACCATCCCCAGCGTCGTCTCGCCGTCCTCCTCGATGCGGATGGCAGGCGCTTCACCGGTCTGGTCGTCCTCGGTCTGCGCGTTCTCGATGCGCTCGGCCGCGTCGCGCAGGTCGGCAAGGCTGTCGCGGACGCTGTCGAACTTCTGCTCCAGCTGATAGCTGATCAGCGGCATGTTGTTCATCGCGCGGCTGATCGGCCCGCTTGCCGCATAGGCGATCACAGCGACACTGAGAAGAATGGACAGCGTGATGCCGGCGGCGGTCAGTCCATCCGGAACGCCCCGACGCTCGGCGAAGCGGCGTAACGGCGTGAAGACGAAAAACAGCAGCACCGCCATCGTCACCGGCATCAGGAAGTCGCGTCCGGCCGCGATGGCCGAAAATCCCAGGATCAGGAAGATGCCGATGACGGCCCAGTTCGCCAGCCGCGGAACAGAGCTTTCGCCCTCGGCGCTGAAGCGCGGAAACAGAAAGCCCTTGTCTGGACCTGGCATCAAGACCCCCCACATGCCTCGCACGACCCTTTCGGAACCCGTGCAGAAGACGCTGGCAAACGCGAACGGCGGCCCGGATGTTCCGGACCGCCGCGCATTCTTGCCAAAGATCAAGCCATCAGATCGGGCGGTCGCCCTCAGCGTCGATGACGCGGGTGGGCAGGCCCATCTGGCCCAGCAGCTCCAGGAACGGCCGTGCGGGCAGATCCTCGACATTGGCCATCTTCTTGACGTCCCACGGACCGCGGGCGATCAGGATGGCTGCCGCGACCGGTGGCACACCGGCGGTATAGCTGATGCCCTGGCTGCCGACCTCCTCATAGGCTTCCTTGTGGTCGGCGACGTTATAGATGAAGACCTCGCCGGGGTTGCCGTCGCGGGTGCCCTTGACCAGGTCGCCGATGCAGGTCTTGCCTTCGTAATCCGGCGCCAGGCTGGCCGGGTCGGGCAGCACGGCCTTGACCACCTTCAGCGGCACGACCTCGGACCCGTCGGCCAACTTGACAGGCTGTTCCGACAGAAGGCCCAGCTTCTGCAGGACGGTGAAGACGTTGATGTAATGCTCGCCAAAGCCCATCCAGAACCGCACATCCGCCTGTGGGAACCTGGCCGAGAGGCTGTGAACCTCGTCATGGCCGGACAGGTAGGCGGTGCGCTTGCCGACAACGGGCAGGTCCCATTCGCGACCCACCTCGAACATGCGGTTTTCCTGCCACGCTCCCTTCTGCCAGGAATATACCGTGCCGGTGAACTCGCGGAAGTTGATCTCGGGGTCGAAGTTCGTGGCGAACCAGCGGCCATGGCTGCCCGCGTTGATGTCGACGATGTCGATGCTGTCGATCTTGTCGAAATACTCGTCCTCGGCCAGGCGGGCATAGGCGTTCACCACGCCCGGATCGAAGCCCGCGCCCAGCACGGCGGTGATGCCGGCACGGGCCACGTCCTCGCGCCGCTTCCATTCATAGTTGCCGTACCAGGGCGGCGTCTCGCAGACCTTGGATGGGTCTTCGTGAATGGCGGTGTCGATATAGGCGGCGCCAGCGCGGATGCAGCCCTCCAGCACGGTCATGTTGATAAAGGCCGTGCCCACGTTGATCACGATGCCCGCGTCCACCTTGCGGATCAGCGTTTCCACCGCGACCGCATCCATCGCGTCCAGCGCATGGCTGTTGAAGGGCATGTCGTGGCCCTTGTCGCGCAGGGTCTGGATGATCGCATCGGCCTTGGCCTGAGTCCGGTTCGCGATGTGCAGCTCGCCGAACTCGACCGCCCATTGCGCGACCTTGTGCGCCGTGACCTGCGCCACGCCGCCCGCACCGATGATGAGCACGTTCTTCTTCGCCAATTCTGTCTCCTTCAGGTGGCAGAGGTTGGGTCGCCTCAGGAAAGGCTGCCTTTGTAATCGTCATAGCCGAAGCTGCGGACGGTGCGGACCGATCCGTCCTCCTCCAGACGGGCAATGGTGGGCATGGCCACGCCGTTGAACCAGTTCTTCTTGACCATCGTATATCCGGCCGCGTCCTGGATGCTGATCCGGTCGCCGACCTGCAACGGGCGCTCGAAGCGCGCCTCTCCGAAGATGTCGCCGGCGAGGCAGGTCTTGCCGGCCACCTGATAGGCGTGGTCCCCGTCTTTCGGAAGCTTGGCGTCCTCGCGATAGATCAGCAAGTCCAGCATGTGCGCTTCGGTGCTGCTGTCGACGATGGCAACCTGCTTGCCGTTGTCGATGATGTCCAGCACGCTGACCTCCAGCGTGGTGGTGCGGGTGACGCTGGCCTCGCCCGGCTCCAGGAAGGCCTGCACGCCGAAGCGGTCCTGGAACGCCTTCAGCCGGTCGGCCAGACGCTCCAGCGGATAGCCCTCGCCGGTGAAATGGATGCCGCCGCCGAGCGACACCCAGTCCAGCCGCTTCAGCAACCCGCCGAACTCGTCCTCGATCCGGGTCAGCTGGCGGTCGAAGAGGTCGAAGTCCGCGTTCTCGCAGTTATAGTGGATCATCACGCCGTTGATGTGATCCAAGGCGGTTTCCAGCCGGGCCGGGTCCGCCTCGCCCAGCCGCGAGAAGGGCCGCGCAGGGTCGGCAAGGTCGAACCCGCTGGTTGAAAAGCGCGGGTTCAGGCGCAGGCCGGTGGCGATGCCTTTGGTGCGGTCGGCGAAGCGATCCAGCTGCGACAAGCTGTTGAAGATGATCTTGTCGGCATAGCTGACGGCCTCGTCGATCTCGTGGTCCGCCCAGGCCACCGAATAGGCGTGGGTTTCGCGGCCGAACTCCTCGTGCCCCAGCCGCAGCTCGAACAGCGACGACGAGGTTGTGCCGTCCATGTAGTCGCGCATCAGATCGAAGACCGACCAGGTGGCAAAACATTTCAGCGCCAGAAGCGCCTTGGCGCCCGACGCCTCGCGCAGCCAGGCGACCTTTTCCATGTTGGCCCGCAGCTTGGCCATGTCGATCAGGTAATGGGGCGTCTGCGGCAGGGTCATGGGCGAATTCCTTCGGTGGCGCGGACGGGACGGGCGTGCGAGGCCGCCCATATAGAGAAGCACCTTGTTCTTCGCAAGGAAACAAGACGGGTCGGTGAACGGCGGCGGCCCCCCTGACGCTCAGCCGGCGGCGAAGCGTCGCAACTCTCGCTTGACCAGTTCCAGTTCGGCCCGCAGCGTGGCGATCTCGGCCATCAGATCCTCGTCCAGCGGCTGGCCTGCCAGCAGGACAAGACGCGCCAGCACCCGTCCGTCGGGGCGCAGTCCCTCCCCGCGGGCACCTTCTTCGGCCTTGAGCAGCAGTGTCTGCACGCCACTGGTCAGCACCTCGGCCGGCAGGCCGAGCTCGACATGCCACGCGTCAGGCCCGTCGGCGACGGGCACAACCTCGGCCATAATTTCACCGTGCTGGACCAGGACCACACGGGCCGGTGCCTGCGTCCCCCGCAAACAACCGCGCCACACGCCGCCCCGGAGGCCATGATCCTCGAAAATCGGCATGACGCCTCCTTCACATCTGTGCACGCGGATGGCGGGACAGGATCGCGTCGCGCAGCGCCACGGCGTTCATGTACGGCGCCTCGAAGATGACATCCAGCCACGCCTTGTCGACCGACCGCTGGGACAGGTTCGCATAGGCAAGGTCGAACTCGATGATGCGGTGACAGTTCCGACCGGCAATGTCGTCGCCCATCTTGCGCAGCAGCGTTTCGGTGTTCGGGCCCTGCTGGACGTTCAGCCGTGCATAGACGGCGATGGGGCGTTCAGCCTGCAGGACCGACTCCAGCCTCAGAATATGGTGGCTTGCCAGGTCCTCCAGCGCATCGGATGGCAGAGACAGCGAAAGCGACAGGAAGCTGCCGGTGAACCCCATCACCTCGAGCGAGAGGCCGAAATCCGACAGGTCGGTGGCCCGGCGGTTGCGGACCTGCCGCAGGATCAGCGCCCGTTCCCCGCAATCGTGAAACAGCGCAACCTCGTCCGACAGCCATTTTCCGTCACCGGGGGCGACCAGTGCGGGGGCTGCCGTGCGGCTCCGCATCACCTGCGGGCGCCACCGCCAGTCTGTGCCGGCCGGCAGGTCGATCCGGCGCAGCGAATCGCGCGGTCCCAGGGCCCGCGCATCGGCCGCCTGAAGAAAGCGGGACAGGACGTGCTGCAGGGCCCGCGCCTCGTCCCTCAGGTTTTCCGATACCGGGCCGGGGCGGCGCAGGACGCTTGCGTGCATCCGCTGCCACTGGCGCGCCGCGTTGGCGCGAAAGCGCCGCCGCAGCCAACCCCTGCCCCGCACTACCGCCACCCCGCCTGCGCCCCGGAACGCCGGCAGCGCCCGTCAGGTGAGGGACATCCTTCGGAACAAGGATCGATCATTCGCCGTAACCCGCCACATCCTGTCTGCGACCGGGATAGACCGTGACGCAAGCGGCGACAACCCTCGGATGTATCAGGCCACCAGCGCGTCCAGCCGCGCCGCGCAGATGAAGTCGTTGCGGGTCAGCCCGCCCGCCTCGTGCGTGGTGAAGGTGACGGCGCAGTATCCCCAGCCGAAGGCGATATCGGGGTGGTGGCCCTGCTTGTTGCCCAGCCACGCGGCCAGGTTCGCCATCTCGACCGCCTTGGCGAAGCCCTTGAAGTCGAAGCGCCGGGTGATGGCGGTGCCGTCGCCGGACATGGTCCAGCCGGTCAGTTCTGCCATCATGGTCTGGGCGCTGTCGGCGTCCAGGGCTGCGATGCCCCCCTGGCAGGGCTCGCAGGTGCTGGTGGCAAGATCGTCGGTCATCTGCATCTCCTCAGGCGGCATCCTTGGGTGGATATTTCGGGGCGTGCAGCCCCAGCGAACGGGCGTGCCCGACATCGGACAGCAGGTCGCGGCGGGCGGCGGCGAACAGGTCGTCCAGGTTGTCTATCACGAAATAGACCGGCTGGTGGATATCGATGCGGTAAGGCGTGCGCAGGATGTCGATCACGCCGAACGGCCGATGTTCGGGCTGGCCCGAGATTGCCCAGGGCAGTTCCGTGACCGAACTTGCCAGCCCCGACCCCAGCGCCTTCAGCTGGCCAGCCTCGCGCATCAGCCCGAACTCGATCGAGAACCAGTAGAGGCGGATCAGCCAGCTGTAGTCCGACTTGCCGCAGCGCGTCCCCGCCTCGCCGATGGCCTGGCTGAAGGCGGCGAAGGCCGGGTCGGTCAGCAGGGGCGTGTGGCCGAAGATCTCGTGGAAGATGTCGGGCTCCTCTATATAGTCGAAGTGCTTGCGCTTGCGGATGAAGCTGGCGGCCGGGAACGTCCGGTCGGCCAGCATCCCGAAGAAGCGACCGAAGCCGATCAGCGCCGGCACGGGCTCGACCCGCCAGCCGGTCAGCGTGCCCAGCTTCGCGGACACGTCGGGACATTGCGGCACGCGGTCGGCGCGCAGGTCCAGAAGCTCCAGCCCGCGCAGATAGGGCGCGGCCATGTGGCGGCGCACGGCCGGCAACTGCTGCACCACGAGGTCACGCCAGACGGCGTCTTCTTCGGCGTCATAGGTGATGAAGCCGCGGTCGTCGGGATGCTTCGCCTCGTATTCGGTGGACTTGGGCATGGTGGTTCCTCCTCGGAGACAGTCTAGCGCCGATGTCTGAAAAACCTTGCCCAGATGGGCCGCCGGACGCATTCTTCGGGAACAGGATGCCCGCGCGTCGGGGTCAGGGGGAATCGCATGCCGGATCTTGATGAGACCGACCGACGCATCCTGCGGCTGCTGCAGCGCGACGCGACCTTGTCGACCCAAGGCTTGGCCGAGGGCGCGGGCCTCTCGACCTCTCCCGCGTGGCGCCGCCTGCGCCGCCTGATCGACAGTGGCGTGATCGACCGCCAGGTGGTTCTGGTCACGCCCACGCAGGCGGGCCTGCACGCAATGGCTTATGTTCAGGTGTCGCTGCTGGACCACACGGAACAGACGCTGGCGCGCTTCGACCGCTTCGTACAGTCCGAGGACCAGGTCATGGAATGCGCGACGATCACCGGAACATCCGACTACCAGTTGAAGATCGTCGCCGCCGACCCCGAGGGGCTGGAACATTTCCTGATGCGCCGGATGCTGCCCCTGGGCATCATCCGCAGCACGGTGACGCATTTTGTCCTGCGCCAGACGAAATACACGACCGCCCTGCCGCTGTGATCACAGAAGCGGCGATGCCAGCGCCAACAGGTTGTTGCGCATCCGGCGCCCCCTGCTCCAACCCCTGACCTCCTCGAGCGTCAATTCCCGCGCGCGGGCGGCATAGGTCTTCTGCCGCGCGTCCAGCTCTCCCACGACCTCTCGGTCGATGACGGTCATGTTGACCTCGTAGTTCAGCTCGAAGCTGCGGCGGTCCAGGTTCGCGCTGCCGATCATGGCCATCTGCCCGTCGACAGTCATGATCTTGGAATGCAGCAGGCCCTCCTCGAACAGCATCAGCCGCACTCCCGCCGCCAGCAGGCCATGATAGAACCCCTGGCTGGTCGCGCCGACGATCAGGCTGTCGTTGCGCGCGGGCAGCAGCATGGTCACATGAACGCCACGACGCGCCGCGGACCGGATCGCCGCGTCCAGCGCCGCGTCGGGCACATAGTAGGGCGTCGTGATCACCACGCGGTCGCGCGCGACGTGCAGCATCCCCGACAGGCAGTCCGACACGCTGCCCGCCCGCAGGTCCGGACCCGTTGCGACGACCTGAAGGATGCTGCCGGGGTCCGCCACCGGCTGGACCGGCTGCAGCATGTCGCCCAGGTCCCGTCCGGTATAGCTCATCCAGTCGCCCAGGAAAACGGCCTGCAACTGCCGCACTGCCGGCCCCTCGACCGAAACCAGCAGGTCCACCCAGGGCGCGAAGCGCGGCTTGATCGCAAAGGCCATGTCCGAGCCGTTGCGGCTGCCGGTAAAGGCGATGCGGTTGTCGACTACAAGGATCTTGCGGTGGTTGCGCAGGTCCAGCCGCTGGAACAGGATGCTGATGAAGGGCAGGCCCCAGGGGAACGCCGTCACGCATTCCGCGCCGCCCTGCTGCATCCGGTCCCAGACCTCGGAACGCACGAAGGCGCGCGACCCCAGCGCGTCGACGATCACCCGGCACTGGACGCCCCGCGCCTCGGCCCGGATCAGCGCCTCGGCCAGCTTGATCCCGCTGACATCGGGCAGCCAGATGTAGAAGACGACATGGACATGATCCTGCGCCGCGTCGATCGCCTCGACCATCCGGCCGATGGCCTCGTCGCTTTCGGGCAGCAGCTTGACGCGGTTGCCGCTGACCGGCGGCATCCCCCCGACGGCAGCATTGGCCGCCACCACCGGGCTCGTGTCGTCCGGCACCGGCGGCCACGTGGCGGGGCTGGGACTGCGCAGGCCCGTCAGCCGGTCTCGCACGTCGGCCATGCGCTGAACCTCGGCCCGCTTCATGCGCACCTCTCCGAACAGCAGGTAGGCGACGGCGCCCACGACCGGCACGGCCTGGATCACCATCACCCAGACCAGCCGCACCGACGGCTCGATCCGCGGGCGCAGCAGCACCCGCACGATGATCGCCAGCGACAGCGAGGTATGCAGCAGAAAGAACAGGGTGGCCCACATGGGGCGCATCATTCCCGCCCGCCCCGGCAATTGCAATTCCTTGCTTCGCGGCATATCTGGGGCGGGAAGCAGCCAAGGTCGCCCGCGATGAACTGGATCACGAACTATGTCCGCCCGCGCATCAATTCGCTGTTCTCGCGCCGCGAGGTGCCCGAGAACCTGTGGACGAAATGCCCCGAATGCGGGACGATGCTGTTCCACCGCGAACTGGCGGACAACCTGAACGTCTGCACGAACTGCGACCATCACATGGCGATCACGCCGCGCGACCGCTTTGCGGCGCTCTTTGACGCGGGCGCCTTCGTCGAGGTGAAGGTGCCCGAACCGGTGGCCGATCCGCTGCAGTTCCGCGACCAGAAGAGATACCCCGACCGCATGAAGTCCGCCCAGAAATCCACGGGCGAGAAAGAGGCGATGCTGGTCGCCGAGGGCGAAATCGGCCGCACGCCCGTCGTCGCCGCCGGCCAGGACTTCAGCTTCATGGCCGGATCGATGGGCATGTATGTGGGCAATGCCATCGTTGCCGCCGCCGAACGCGCGGTGGAAACCGGCAAGCCGCTGGTGCTCTTTTCGGCGGCCGGCGGGGCGCGCATGCAGGAAGGCATCCTGTCGCTGATGCAGATGCCCCGCACCACCGTCGCAGTCGAGATGCTGAAGGACGCCGGCATCCCCTATATCGTCGTGCTGACCCATCCCACCACGGGCGGCGTCACCGCCAGCTATGCGATGCTGGGCGACATCCAGATCGCCGAACCGAATGCCTTGATCTGCTTTGCCGGACCCCGCGTCATCGAGCAGACCATCCGCGAAAAGCTGCCCGAGGGCTTCCAGCGGGCCGAATACCTGCTGGAACACGGCATGCTGGACCGGGTGACGCACCGCAAGCAACTGCGCGAGGACCTGATCTCGATCCTGCGCATGCTGGGCCGCCTGCCCGCGCCGACCCGCGCCGATCTTCCGGCCCCGGCCACGCCCGATGTCGCGCCGCCCGAAACGGCCGCAACCCCGGCGGAATAACCTTCTTCCTTGTTCAAGCCTCCGGTCGGGGGCTGTCCGGCGGTGTTCGACATGAGCCAATCAGACCAGATCCTGGCGCGCCTGATGGCGCTGCACCCCAAGGTCATCGACCTGTCGCTGGACCGGATGCACCGCATCCTGGCGGCCCTGGGCCATCCTGAACGGTCGATCCCGCCGGTCATCCATATCGCCGGCACAAACGGCAAGGGCAGCACACAGGCGATGATCCGCGCCGGGCTGCAGGCTGGCGGGGCCCGCGTTCACGCCTATACCTCGCCGCACCTGGCGCAGTTCCACGAACGCATCCGCCTGGCGGGCGACCTGATCCGCGAAGACAGCCTTGCCGCGACGCTGGAGGAATGCGAGGCCGCAAATGACGGTCAGCCGATCACCTTCTTCGAGATCACGACGGCTGCCGCCTTCCTCGCGTTCTCGCGCGTCGAGGCGGATTACACTTTGCTCGAGGTCGGCCTCGGCGGTCGCCTGGACGCGACGAACGTCGTTGACGACCCGCGCCTGACGGTCATCACGCCGGTCTCCATCGACCACACGCAGTACCTCGGCGAGACGCTGCCGCTGATTGCCGCCGAAAAGGCCGGCATCATCAAGCCGCGCGTGCCGGTCATCGTCGGCCCGCAGAACGACGAGGCCCTGCGCGTGATCGAGGTCCGCGCCCAAGGGCTGACGGCGCCGATCATCGCCTACGGCCAGCATTGGATGATCCAGCCCGACCGCGACGGGATGGTGTTCCAGGACGACCACGGCTTATGGGACCTGCCGCGCCCGAACCTGATCGGCCCGCACCAGATCCAGAACGCCGGCACGGCGCTGGCCGCGCTCCGCGCCCTTGGCGCGACCGAGGCCCAGGCCCGCGCCGCCGTCACCCTCGCGGAATGGCCGGCCCGCATGCAGCGCCTCCGCCACGGTCCGCTGGTCGATCTGGCGGGCCCGGCCGAGCTGTGGCTGGACGGCGGCCATAATCCGGCGGGTGGCGAGGCTCTCGCTGCCACCCTGTCGGCGCTGCCGCCCCGCCCGACCCACCTGGTCTGCGGAATGCTGAACACCAAAGACATCGCCGGCTACCTGCGCCCGCTGGCGGCCCACGCCGCCACCCTGACCGCCATCGACATCCCGGGCGAGGAGAACACGCTTCCCGCCGCCGAGACCGCACGCTCGGCAGCCTCGGTCGGCATCCCCGCCCGCACCGCCGCCAACGCAACCGAGGCGATCCGCGGCATCATCCAGGACGACCCCGCCGCCCGCATCCTCATCTGCGGCTCGCTCTACCTTGCGGGCCGCATCCTGCGCGACAACGGATGAACACCGGCGCGACGCTCGAAGCTTCTGGGTAGGCTCACTGCGACAGAGAGTATTCGTCTTCGTCGCAATCAGGCACCCTCTGATCCAGATGGGTGTGACCTGACAGCCATGAAATCGCCGGGAATCTGTGCCAATAAGGGTTTGGCTTCCGATCGCCGAGAGGCCATGCGCAGACCTTCTTAGTCCGGCCTGAACAACTGTGTCGGACGGCCAGCGCGAAGCTCTGGCAGTGTCTTTCGCGCCAGATACTGGCCTTGGTCAGGTGAAGCAGCAGACACCAACGAACCCTCATACGGGCGAGGATCTTGCGGATGTTGTGGCCGCAGGCGCAGAGGACGGCATCGCCGATGCGGCCTTTCAGCGGGCGCCTGGCGAGGCGACCGCCTGTGTTCATGTGCCCGATCTCAGGCTCGAGGGCGCTTCGTCGCTTGATGAGCTTGGCCGATAGCGGGGGTGATGCCGCGTCTCGTGCCGCTGATCAGGACCCTGGCCGTCTCCACGCCGTGGCCGCGATAGCCGCGGCCGACCACGGCCAGAGCCGGCACCTGGCCGGTCAGGATGGCGACCTGTTCCAGCGCAGGCGCCAGGGTATGGCCGTCGTGGGGGTTGCCGGGGAAGCTGCGGGCGCCGACAGCGAGGCCTCCGTCGAGGGTTGTGGCGAGGCTGACCTTGGTGCCGAACTCGTAGCGGATGCGGGCCTTGCCCCTGGAGATGCTGTCGACCTCCGGCTCGTGCAGGGAATGGACCCTGTTCTTGCTCTGCGGCGTCTGCTCGAGCAGGCGGCCGACCAGCCAGAGCGCCTCCAGCACCCGTCCGCGCAGCGGACCTTCGGAAATGTCCTGCGAGTGGCGGCGCAGGTCCCGGCAGAGCCTTCCAGCAAAGTTCTTGATCTGACGCAGGGCCTTGGGCATGCGCTAGAATTTTCCGGGTATGGGCATACCGCCCGACTTGAAGGGCCAGTCGCGGGGCAAGACGGGCGTAGCTCTGGCGCAGATCGATCCTGGCTTCCTTCGCCAACCCCACCAGCCGTGCGCGCGCCCGCTCGTAAGGTCGCGCATCCGTGGGATGGGCGATGGCTTTTTCCATCACAATTGTGTCGACCGCGACCCGCTTCAGGCTCTTGTCGCCGCCCGCGCCCGCGGCTCGGCCGGCTTCAAGGGGTCCTGGTCAGCAGCCATTCCACTCCTTCCTCGCCGATCCGCTTGCGCCAGCGCACCAGCGACGAGGGATCGGTCGGCGGGCGGTGCCGGAAGAACGTCTCGCCGGTGAAGTGCTGATGATACGGGTTCTCGACCCAACGGGCGACGACGGCCTCGTCCGACAGCTTGAAGGCTTGCTGGCGATACATCAGCCCCGCCACCAGGCGCGGCGACGGCGCAGGCTGACCCTGATGCGAAGGGAAGAAGCGCGCGCGCCAATCCATCAGTTCCGCAAGCTTCACCAGCTGGTGGCGATCATGTCGACCAGTCGGGGGCGGAGCAGGTCATCCTGTTCAGGAGCACGAAAATGAGCTTCATCGGCGACCGGATCGCAAGGCTTCTGCCCAACGCATACGAAACCGTGCATTTCAACGCGACCAAATCCGCAGCTTCATCGCGCAAAATCAACGAGCTAAGTGTTGTTCAGGACGGACAAGGTGGCGAGTATCCGCGCCGACATCGACACCGCTCGTGAGTGGGCTGGGAACCGTGGATGCCATGGCTTGACTGACCGACTGCATCAGCAAGCGCATGGCGGTCGCAACGAAGGCATGGAAGACCTACAGGTCCCGCGGCCGTGCTGGCGCGAGGCTGGCCGCGCAGGCACCTCCATGCGGCCTTGTTCCAGCGAACAAAGGCAAATTGCATATGCAATGCGCTGGCCATATGCCGATCGCCGTTGCCAGACAGACCAGACCCGACGACGGGCTGCCTTTGCAGGCTCGTGGCGAAGGGAAGCCACGACGAAGCCGTCGCTTGCTACTGGTCCGCGTCTGTCGGCCAATCCCAGGCGCAGGTGAACTGGCCGAGCCGCGTCCGGACCTCTGCCTCATCGGCACCGTTGCGCCGGATGTGGGCCACCAGGCCACGCTTCTTGTCCTCGTGCACGCCGGTGACATGCGCGCCGGTGCCCTCCAGCGCCATGTCAAAGACGCGCGTGATCGCCAGCTTGCGCAGATCCGGCTTGAAGATCTTGCCCACGGCGGTCTTGGGAAGTTCGGGCAGGATCTCGATGTGCTTGGGAATCGCCGCGCGTTCGTGGATATGGGCCTTGGCATGGGCCATCAACTCCTCGGCCGAGACGGTTGCGCCGTCGACCAGTTCGACATAGGCGCAGGGCAGTTCGCCCGCGAAGGCGTCCGGCTGGCCGATCGCGCCGACGAAGGATACGGCCGGATGGGACAGCAGCCCCTCCTCGATCTCGGCGGGGTCGATGTTGTGGCCGCCGCGGATGATCAGGTCCTTTGCGCGCCCGGTGATCCACAGGTACCCGTCCGCGTCGACCCGACCCAGGTCGCCCGTCCGCAGATAGCGGTCCTCGGCGAACAGCTTGTGGTTCTTGTCGACCTCGGTATAGGTCGATCCGGGGAAGACGCCGGGGTTGGCCACGCAGATCTCTCCGACCTCGTCGACGCCGCATTCGTGGATCTGCCCGCTGTCGGAATGGTTCAGGATCCGAACATGCGTGTAGGGCAAGGGAACGCCAACGGAGCCCACCTTCTTCACCCCGTCAACAGGGTTGCAGCTGACCAGGCAGGTCGCCTCGGTCAGGCCATATCCTTCCGCGATCTCGACGCCGGTGGCGGCCTTGAACCGGTTGTAAAGCTCGATCGGCAGCGGTGCCGACCCTGAAATCGCGGTCTTGAGGCTGCTGACATCGGCGTTAACCGGCCGCTGCATCAGCGCCGCGATGGCGGTGGGCACGGTGATCAGGAAGGTCGCCTGCCAGCGTTCGATCAGCTTCCAGAAGTTGTCGAAGACCCCGTCGCCCCGGTACCCGGCGGGCGTCGGCATGACCACATGCGCGCCCGAGGCGATGCAGGACATCAGCACCGGATAGGCCGCGAAGACATGGAACATCGGCAGCGGGCACATCAGCACGTCGGCTTCGTCGAACAGCAGCGTGCCGCCCAGCCAGCCGTTGTAGATCATGCCCGAATACTTGTGCTGCGCGACCTTGGGCGTCCCCGTCGTGCCCCCGGTGTGGAAATAGGCCGCAATGCGGTCCTGCTTCGGGTCGTCGAAATCCAGGCGCGTGTGATTGCAGCCGCTGGCGGCGGCCTCGAAGTTCAGGACCTTGGCATGGTGGCGCGTCTTCACCTTGGGGCGAATCAGCGGGACGATCCAGCGCTTGATGCCGCGCAGGTGGCGGTTCAGGTCGACCTCGATCACATGGGTCACATCGGGGGCAAGCGCCACCGCCTCGGCTGCCTTCTGCGCCACGTCGGCCTTGGGGAAGGACCGAAGCGTCACCAGCACCTTGGCCCGCGTCTCGCGCAGGATCCCGGCGATCTGCTGGGCATCCAGCAGCGGGTTGATCGGGTTCACGATCCCCGCCGTGGCGCCCGCCAGCAGGACCACCGGCGTCTCGATGCTGTTTGGCAGAAGATAGGCGATGGTGTCGGTGGGGCCGACGCCTAGGCTGCGGAACAGGTTGGCCGTCTCGGTCACCCGCTCCAGCAGGTCCTGCCATGTCAGGGTCGTGCACGGCGCGCGCGGTCCCGACAGAAGCTGAAACGAGATCGCAGGCCGCTGGGGGTGTTTCGCCGCCGTGCCGGACAGAAAGTCATAGATCGTGACCGGCAGGCCCCGCGCCTCGTAGTCGCATTGCTGTTCTATCCTGTTGCGATCCTCGTAGGTGCTGAACTTGCCCATCTGGTCCTCCCTCGCGAGCCGTGTTACGGCCCCGCCCTGCCGGGGCAGGATGTCCCGAAGGCGGCTTGGGGGGCAAGGGTCTGCACCTGTGCCCCTGCCAAAAACGCGGCGTCATCCCCGACGGTGCCGGATGACCGCCGCGTGGATGTCGGCAGCGTCCCGCCAATGCGCGGCGATCTCGACAATCGTGGCTGCAAATCCTTAAGGTTGTTCGTATAGACAATCGCGACAACCAGTGCGGATAAAGAAGAGGACGCAGATGGCAGAACGACAGCTCAGACTTCCGGCGCAGATGCTTGCGCTCTGCGGGCTGGCCCTGGCCGGTTGCGCGGCCCCAAGCGCGGACCTGGGGACCGACGCCTATGCCGTCCAGGTGGCCGAACCCGGCGAGGCGACCTGCGCCGCCACCAGCGCGTCCGAGAACGCCGCCGGGGCCGCGGCGACGAACAGCGCCCGCAGCCGGGCGAGCCTTCCCCCGGTCACCGCCCGGCCGGTGTTGGCCAAGGTGGCGGCGGCGCATGCCTGCGACATGGCCAAGCGCGGTCGCATGACCCACATCGGCAGCACCACCTCGGGTCCGGCGGCACGGGTTCGCGCGGCGGGATATGCGCCCTCGGTCACGGCCGAGAATATCGCCGCCGGTCCCTACACGCTGCCGCGCGTGCTGCAGGAGTGGAACTCGTCGCAGGGGCACCTGTCCAACATCATGCTGCCGCAGGTGCGCGACTATGGCATTGGCCGGGCGATCGGAGCTGACGGGCGCACGGTCTATTGGGCGGCGGTCTATGCGGCACCTCGATAGGCGCCGGTGCGCCGCCGACCGGTCAGGTCTTCGGCGCGGGGACGTCGGGCCAGCCTGCCGCGGCTCGACGGCCTTCGGCCTGCAACGGCAGGCTCAGACGGCCTGATCGGCTGCTTGCGGTCCGTCCGTGAACTGCATTCGCGCCAGGCGCGCATAGAGCCCGCCCTGCGCCACCAGCACGTCGTGGCTGCCCTGCGCCACGACCCGACCTTCGTCCAGCACGACGATCCGGTCCGCCTTCTTCACCGTCGCCAGGCGGTGCGCGACGATGATCGTCGTCCGCCCCTCGGCCAGGCGGCTGACGGCCGCCTGCACCAGCGCCTCTGATTCGGCATCCAGCGCGCTGGTCGCCTCGTCCAGCAGCAGGATCGGCGCGTCGCGCAGGATGGCGCGGGCGATGGCCACGCGCTGGCGCTGGCCGCCCGACAGCATCACGCCGCGTTCGCCAAGCGCCGTGTCATAGCCTTCGGGCAGCGCCGTGATGAAGTCATGCGCATGGGCCGCGCGGGCGGCGGCCTGGACCTCGGCATCGCTGGCCTCGGGGCGGCCAAGGCGGATGTTGTCGGCGGCCGAGGCGGCGAAGATGACCGGGTCCTGCGGCACCAGCGCGATCTGGCTGCGCAGGTCGACGCGCGCCAGTTCGCGCAGGTCAATCCCGTCCAGCGTCGCGCGACCCGCCTGCGGATCCCAGAACCGCTGGATCAGCTGGATCACCGTGGTCTTGCCGGCGCCTGACGGACCGACAAGGGCCACCGTCTCTCCGGAGCGGATGGTCAGGTCGACGCCGTGCAGCGCCGGGCTGTCGGGTCGAGAGGGGAAGCGGAAGCCCACACCCTCCAGCGCGATATCTCCCCGCACCGGTTGCGGCAGGGCGCGCGGGTGGGCCGGATCGGTCAGCGCATCCTCTGCCGACAGAAGCTCGGCCAGGCGCTCGGTCGCGCCGGCGGCGCGCTGCAACTCTCCCCATATCTCGGACAGGGCCCCTGCTCCGCCCGCGACCAGGATCGCATAGATCACGAACTGCACCAGCTGGCCCGCCGTCATCGCGCCTTCGCGCACGTCGCGGGCGCCGATCCACAAGACCCCGATGACGCCTGCGAAGATCAGGAAGATCACGATGGCGGTCATCACCGCCCGTGTGCCGATGCGGGTCATCGCCACGCGATAGGACCGCTCGGTCACGTCGTCGAAGCGGGCAATGCTGCGCGCCTCGGCCGTATAGGCCTGCACCGTCTGCGCGGCCAGCAGGGTTTCCGACGCGGTGCCCGACGATTGCGCGATCCAGTCCTGGTTCTGCCGCGACAACCCGCGAAGGCGGCGGCCCAGCACGATGATCGGCACCAGGATCGCCGGCACGATCAGCAGCACCAGCCCCGTCAGCTTGACCGAGGTCCAGGCCAGCAGCGCCAGGCCCCCAACCAGGATCAGCAGGTTGCGCAGCGCAATCGACAGGGACGATCCCACGACCGACTGGATCAGCGTCGTGTCGGTGGTGATGCGCGACAGGATCTCGCCGGTCAACACGCGCTCGAAGAAGGCGGGCGACAGGGTGATGACGCGGGCGTAGACCGCTTTGCGGATGTCGGCGACGACGCGTTCGCCCAATCGGGTCACGAAGAAGTAGCGCGCCGCCGTTCCTAGGGCCAGCAGCGCCACGATGATCAGGGCGGCGCCGAAATATTCGTCCAGCAGCCCCGCCCCATCATCGAAGTTGTCGACCACGCGGCGCACCGCCAGCGGAAGGATCAGGCTGATCCCCGAGGTGCCGACCAGCGCCAGCAACGCCATGACCACCTGCCCCCGATAGGGCCGCACAAAGGGCCACAGAGCCCCCAGCGCGCCGACGCGCCGGCTGGTGGGCCTGTCTTCGATGATCCGATTGCCGCGTGCCATTCCCGCCCGTCCGCTGTTCTTGCGGTCCCGGTTTAGGCCGGGGGCAGGGCAAGGACAAGCGCGCCCCCTGTCGCGGGCGACCTAGGGCTGAAGCCGGCCGTCGCCGATCGCGGCCTCCAGCAGATCCACAGCATGCGCCAGCTTTTCGTCGATGACGTGCAGGTACTGCGTCCAGCCGGTCAGCTCACGAAGCTCGGCCACACCGTCAGAGATGCCGCGCAGCCCGATCAGCGGGACATCGAACATCTGGGCGGCGCGAAGATGGGCGAAGGTCTCCATGTCGACCATGTCTTCCTCGACCCGCGCATAAGCCGCTCCGCTGACGATGTTCGCCCCCGTGGACAGGCTGGCCACCGGCAGGCCGGGGATGCGGTGCGGCAGATCGACCATGCGCGGCAGGTCCAAGAGCGGTGTGCATCCCGGCGCGAATCCCAGAGGAGAGGCGTCCATGTCGCGATAGCCGACCGCGCCGACCTGATAGAGCTCGGTCTGGACCAGCCGGGCCGACCCTGCCGACCCCAGCGACACGATCAGGCGCGGCAGCGGGTCCATCCGGGTCAGGGCGGCGGTCAGACGCACGGCGGCCTCGACCGGGCCGATGCCGGTGATCAGCGGGGTGATGCGCGCCTGCAGGGCGGGGCCGTATTCAGGCTTCGCGGCCATGACGAACAGCACAGGAAGGCCTGCGATCAGGTCGGGCTGGGGCGTCTGGAACATGATCACCTCGGGCAGGTTGCGCCACCGACGTGGCATGCACCCTTGGCAGGGTCAAGCGCGATGCGCCCTTGCGGCCATGCGCGCCGCTGTGGCAGGGGTTCGCCGTTCTAAAGAGGGGCAGCGATGGGCAAGGTCAGCGATCTTTACCGGCAACGCGTGGCGGCGGGCGCCCTGCGCGCCGATCCCGCGCAAGAGGCCGTCCTGCCCCACATGGACCGCGTTCTGGACCAGATGCAGGCCGCGCCGGCGCCCAAGCGGTCCGCTTGGCGGGCCTTCCTGGGCGTGGGCAATCCCGACCCGGCGCCGGGGACGCGCGGGCTCTACCTCTGGGGCGGTGTCGGGCGCGGCAAGTCGATGCTGATGGACCTGATGGCCGAGGCCGCCGGCGACATCCCCTGCCGCCGCGTCCACTTCCACGCCTTCATGCAGGACATCCAGGCCGGGCTGGACGCTGCGCGCAAGCGCGGCGAACAGGACACCGTCCGTCCCGTGGCCGAGGCCGTTGCGCGCGAAGCCCGCCTCCTCTGCTTTGACGAGATGCAGATCACCGACATCGCGGACGCGATGATCGTGGGGCGGCTGTTCCAGGTGCTGTTCGACCAGGGGGTCGTGGTGGTCACCACGTCGAACCGCGTTCCCGAGGACCTCTACAAGCACGGGCTGAACCGGCAGCTGTTCCTGCCCTTCATCGACCTGATCCGCCAGCGGATGGAGGTCGTGTGCCTGGACAGCCAGACCGACTATCGCCAGAACCGTCTGTCTGGCGGGCAGGTCTGGTTCAGCCCGGCCAACGCGGATGCCAAGGCCGCCATCGACAGGCAGTGGTCGGATCTGACGGGCAATGCCGCCCCGACGCCCTGCCGGATCGAGGTCAAGGGACGCCAGGTCGAACTGGCCGCCTGCGCGGGCCGGGTGGCGCGGTCCAGCTTCTGGGACCTGTGCGGGCGGCCCTTGGGTCCGGCGGATTATCTGGCGGTCGCGGATGCCGTGGACGTGCTGATGATCGACGGGGTGCCGCGGCTCTCGGCCTCGAACTACAATGAGGCCAAACGCTTTGTCACCCTGATCGACGCCCTCTACGAGGCAGATGTCCGCCTGATCGCCAGCGCCGCCGACGAACCCGAGCAGCTCTACAACGAGGGCGAAGGCAGCTTCGAATTCGAACGCACCGCCAGCCGGCTTCGGGAAATGCAGGACGCGGCCTGGGGCGCGCGGGACTAGACGCCCATCGTCCTGCGCCCGCGGGCGACCAGGTCGCGCATCTCCTGCGGGGTCATCTCACCGAAGACGGCCTCGTCGCCGCAGATGAAGGTGGGGGTGCCCATCAGCCCCATGTGATCGGCCAGAAGAAAGCTGGTCGCGATGTGGCTGGACACGGAGTCCGAATCCATCCGCTCTCGCAACTCGGCCGCGGCCAGGCCCACGTCGCGGGCGACGCGCATGACGCTGGCCTCCTCGGCCCGGCCGCGCATGCCCAGCATCCCGGCATGGAAGCGCCAGTACTTGCCGGTCGGCAGCGACGCCAGCGACGCGCGGGCGGCGAATTCCGATCCCGCGCCGAAGACCGGCCATTCGCGATAGACGACGCGCAGGTCCGGGTCGCTGCGGACCAGCTGCTGCATCACCGGCAGCATCTTGCGGCAGAACCCGCAGTTGTAGTCGAAGAACTCGGTCAGGGTGATGTTGCCGTCGGGATTGCCCAGAACGGGTGCGGTGGGATCGCGTTCCAGCGCATCTCGCAGTTCCTCGGGCATGGGGTTGGCGCGCTCCTGCGCCAGCGCAGGTAGGGCCACGAACGCACCGGCAGAGGCCAGAAGAAGGCGTCGTGTCGGCATGACTTGTCCTTTCGCGGCGGGTGCGGTCACATGGTCAGCTAACGCGAGGTAACGGCATGCGTAAACCACGGCAGCAGAAAGAGAGGGTCACGATGCCGTCAGACTCCGGCGCCGACCCGGTCTGCCCGCTCTGCCTGCGCCCGATCCCGCCGGACGTGCCGCAAAGCCGCCACCACCTGATCCCCAAGCTGAAAGGCGGCAAGGGCAGAGAGACGGTCCTGCTGCACCACATCTGCCACAAGACGATCCACAAGACCCTGCGCGAGGGCGAACTGGCCCGCAACTTCAACACGGTCGAGGCGCTGCGAAGCCACCCTGAACTGGCACGTTTCTGGGCATGGATCGCCAGACGCCCGCCGGGATTTACAGGAAAGGTCCGTTAGCCGCTTTGAGATCGGCCGATTCGGGCGCACGCTGGATGCTCAACCAGAAGGAGCCTGCCATGACCCGCACGATCCTGACCGCCATCGCCCTGGGATGCCTTGCGGCACCGGCCCTGGCGCAATCCTCGGACACGCCCGCACCGGCGCCCGTCGTGGTCCCTGCTCCCGAGGATGCCCGAACAGAGATGACCCCGCGCCCCGAGACAGCGACTCCGGCCAGCCGGAAGTCCTGCGGGCGCGACCGCCACGTCATGTCCTGACAGCCCCGGCATCTGCCGCGCTGCCTGGCCTCGAAAAAGGGCGCCGGGGTTGCGACGCCCCTGATGGTCAGCGCGTGAACTTCTTGTACTTCACACGCTTGGGTTCGACCGAATCCGGCCCGAGGCGGCGGATCTTGTCTTCCTCGTAGGCTTCGAAGTTGCCCTCGAACCATTCCACATGCGCGTCGCCCTCGAAGGCCAGGATATGCGTGCACAGCCGGTCGAGGAAGAAGCGGTCGTGCGAGATGATCACCGCGCAGCCGGCGAAATCGTCCAGCGCCGCCTCCAGCGCCTGTAGGGTTTCCACGTCCAGGTCGTTCGTCGGTTCGTCCAGCAGCAACACGTTGCCGCCCGATTTCAGCAGTTTCGCCATGTGGACGCGGTTGCGTTCGCCGCCCGACAGCTGGCCCACCTTCTTCTGCTGATCGCTGCCCTTGAAGTTGAACGCGCTGCAATAGGCGCGGCTGTTCATCGTCGCATCGCCCAGGGCGATCAGTTCGGCCCCGCCGCTGATTTCTTCCCACACGGTCTTGCCGTCGGCCAGCGCGTCGCGCGACTGGTCCACATAGGACAGCTGGACGGTGTCGCCCAGGGTGATGCTGCCCTCGTCGGGCTGCTCGTTGCCGGTTAGCATGCGGAACAGTGTCGACTTGCCGGCGCCGTTCGGGCCGATCACGCCGACAATGCCGCCGGGGGGCAGGGCGAAATCCAGGTTCTCGATCAGCAGCTTGTCGCCCATCGCCTTTTTCAGGCCGGTGACCTCGATCACCTTGCCGCCAAGGCGTTCGCCGTTGGGGATGATGATCTGGGCGTTCGACAGCCGTTCCTTTTCGGTCTTGTTGGCCATCTCATTATAGGCGTTGATCCGGGCCTTCTGCTTGGCCTGGCGGGCTTTGGCACCGGCGCGGATCCATTCCAGTTCCTTTTCCAGGACCTTCTGCTTGGACTTGTCCTCGCGCGCTTCCTGCGCCACGCGCTTGGCCTTGGCCTCCAGCCACGAGGAATAGTTCCCCTCGTGCGGCAGGCCGCGGCCACGCTCCAGCTCCAGGATCCAGCTGGTGATGTCGTCCAGGAAATAGCGGTCGTGGGTCACGGTCAGGATCGTGCCCTTGTATTCGATCAGGTGCTTTTGCAGCCAGGCGATGGTTTCCGCATCCAGGTGGTTGGTCGGTTCGTCCAGCAGCAGCATGTCGGGCGCTTCCAGCAGCAGCTTGCACAGCGCCACGCGGCGACGCTCACCGCCCGACAGGGTGGTGACATCGGCATCGTCGGGCGGGCAGCGCAGCGCCTCCATCGCGACGTCGATCTGGCTGTCCAGGTCCCACAGGTTTTCCGCGTCGATCTGGTCCTGCAGGGCCGCCATCTCCTCGGCGGTCTCGTCGCTGTAATTCATCGCCAGTTCGTTGTAGCGATCCAGCTTGGCCTGCTTTGCCGCGACGCCCAGCATGACGTTGCCGCGCACGTCCAGCGATTCGTCCAGCTGCGGCTCCTGCGGCAGGTAACCCACGGTCGCGCCCTTGGCGGCCCAGGCCTCGCCGGTGAAGTCCTTGTCCCAGCCCGCCATGACGCGCAGCAGGGTCGACTTGCCGGCACCGTTGACGCCGACGACGCCGATCTTGACACCGGGAAGGAAGTTCAGACGGATGTTCTCGAAGACCTTCTTGCCGCCTGGATAGGTCTTGGACACGCCGTCCATGTGGTAGACGAACTGATAGGACGCCATCGGACTCTCCTGTAATTTGCTGCCTTGTAGGCGATCGGGCGGGCCGATGGAAGGTCAGCGGATCTCGGCCACGAAATTGCAGCCCAGCATGTCGCGCAGCGTATCGACCTGCGGCGCCAGCCGGGCCTCCAGCGCGGCCACGGCTTCGGGCGGGGGCATCAGGCCGGGGGCATTGGCAAAGACCTTCTTCGTCAGGTTCGCATAGAAGCCGGGGCCGATCCCCAGATGCGCCTCGACGGCGTCCATGACCTTGTGGGGCGCGGCGGCGATGCGCCCGAAGGGGATCACCAGCATGTCGGGATAGCGCGCCAGCCAGCGCGGCAGATAGGTCGCATAGTCGCCGCGCTCGTCCAGCACCGGGTTCGCCACCTCGGCCAGCCAGTCGTCCAGCGTCAGGGGCGTTCGCTGTTCGCGCCGCAGGTTCATGCGTAGCTGGGATATGGCGCGATCGACCGGGTGGCGGACCAGATAGATCACGCGCGCCTTGGGCAAAAGGTCGCGGACGGCCTGCACGCCTTCGTCCGGCAGCGCCGAATATTCCGGCGTAAAGTCCATGGGCATGGCATGGGCAGGCGCGGGTGCGAAGATGCGCTTGTACCACTGGTTGTGGAACATCTTGCCGCTGGTGATGGCGGTCAGATAGGCGTCCAGCGCAGGCTCCAGCGGGACCTGCCGCATCCTGTGGCGGTCGCGGATCTCCTGCGGCTTGTTGCGGTAATGCCAGGCGATCCAGCGGCGGTGTCCGGGCATGTGCTGGTGGTTGAAATACTGCACCTCCTTGAAGGGCGGGATCCAGACCTGAGGGTGCTGGCCCAGCATCTGCGCGAGCCAACTGGTTCCGGCTTTCTGCGCCCCGATGCACAGGGCGCCGGGCTTTCGCGGCCGGCCTACGGGGTCGAAGGCGGGGCTGATGGCCAACGTGGTCACCAGCCGCGCCAGCTGGTCAGTCGCGTCGTCCCCAGAGGTCATAGTCGCCCGCCTCGTCCACAGTCACGGTCAGGATATCGCCGGGGGTCAGGCCGTCAAACCCCTGATCGATGAAGAGGTTACCGTCGATTTCCGGCGCGTCGGCCTTGGTGCGGCAGGTGGCGCCGTCCTGGTCGATCTCGTCCACGATGACCTCAAGCCGCGTGCCGACCTTGGCCTCCAGCTTGGCGGCGCTGATCGCCTGCGCCTTTTCCATGAAACGTTCGAAACGCTCCTGCTTGATGTCGGGGGCCACATGATCGGGCAGGTCGTTGGCGCGCGCGCCCTTGACGTTTTCGTACTGGAAGGCGCCGACGCGGTCCAGTTGCGCCTCGTCCAGCCAGTCCAGAAGGGTCTGGAACTCTGCCTCGGTCTCTCCGGGGTAACCGACGATGAAGGTGGAGCGCAGGGTGATCTCGGGGCAAATCGCGCGCCACGCCGCGATCTCGTCCAGCGTCCTGGCCGCGGCGGCGGGGCGGGCCATGCGCTTCAGCACGCCCGGGTGGGCGTGCTGGAACGGGATGTCCAGATAGGGCAGCACCAGCCCTTCCGCCATCAACGGGATCAGGTCGCGCACATGCGGATAAGGATAGACATAGTGCAACCGCACCCAAACCCCAAGCGAGCCCAGATCGCGCGCCAGATCGGTGATATGGGCGCGGTGGCCACGTTCGGTGTCGTGGCGGCGGTCAAGCCCATAGGCGCTGGTGTCCTGGCTGATCACCAGCAGTTCCTTGACACCGGCCTCGACCAGCTTCTCGGCCTCTCGCACGACGGCATGGGCCGGGCGGCTGACAAGGCGGCCGCGCATGTCGGGAATGATGCAGAACTTGCACTTGTGATTGCAGCCTTCAGAAATCTTCAGATAGCTGTAGTGCCGCGGCGTCAGGCTGACCCCGCTTGCCGGCAGCAGGTCGATGAAGGGATCGGGCCTGGGCGGCACCGCCAGATGCACCGCGTCCAGAACCTGTTCGTACTGATGCGGCCCGGTCACGGCCAGAACCTTGGGATGCGCGCCGGTGATATAGTCCGGTTCCGCCCCCAGACAGCCGGTGACGATCACGCGGCCGTTCTCGCGCAGCGCCTCGCCGATTGCGTCCAGGCTCTCGGCCTTGGCGCTGTCCAGAAACCCGCATGTATTGACGACCACGGCATCCGCGCCGTGATAGTCGGCACTGATCGCATAGCCTTCGGCCCGCAGGCGGGTCAGGATGCGCTCGCTGTCGACCAGCGCCTTGGGGCAGCCCAAGGACACCATGCCGATGGTCGGCTGGCCGTCGCGGCGTTCATCGGGGATGCGCGCGCGGGCAAGGTCGGGGCGAAGGTCTGGCGGGTTCTGCTGCATCCGCCGCACATAAGCGATTCGCCCGCGCGGGAAAAGACGCAACCGCTGGCCGCCAGGTGCCCCCTGTCACCGCCGCCGCATGAAGCGGCGCAGCATCTTGAAGATCGCGAACCACTTGAACAACCTGTACATCTTTTTTCTCCGGTTCAGGGAAAAGGGTAACGCCGGACATGGCCGGCGGGTTCGGCGGTCGCGCAGGGCGCTCCTGTCGCCGGATCGTGATTTCACCTCCGCCGCGTTTGCGGGATGATGGCGGCATGAAGATGATCCGCCCCGCCCTGATCCTGATCGCCGCGCTGGCCACAGCGACCCCCGCCCTGTCGCAGGAAGGGATTCGCCGCGCCGGCCCCTTCATCGACGTCTGGAACAACCGTGGCGGCAACGTGCTGCAGATGGTCCAGACGCGGCAGGACCTTGCCGGATCGGGCCGGCAGGTGCGCATCCGCGGATACTGCCGGTCGGCCTGCACGATCCTGACGACGCTGCCGAACGCCTGCCTGGGACCGCGTGCCCGGATCGGGTTCCACGCGCCGCGCATCCCTAACACGCAGATCATCCCGCCCTATGTCGACCAGATCATGGGCAACTTCTATCGCGGCAGCATCCGCGACCGCTGGTTCGGCGGCTGGAATCGGTCGATGGAGATGCAGGTGATCAGCGCCCGCGAATATGTCCGGATGGACCCGCAGGCGCGCATCTGCGACAGCATCAAGCCGTAGGGGTCATTCGCGCAGCCGCCAGCCGGTGGCGAAGATCCAGCGGATCACGGCCATGCAGACGACGACCATCAGCGCCACGGCGAACAGCGACGTCCCCACCGGCACGTCGGCCAGCCCGAAGAACGCCCACCGGAACCCCGAGATCAGGTAGAGCACCGGGTTCAGCTTGGCCACACCTTCCCAGAAGGGCGGCAGCATGCTGGCCGAATAGAAGGCGCCGCCCAGGAAGACCAGCGGCATGATGACCATCATCGGCACGATCTGCAGCTGTTCGAACGACTTGGCCCACAGCCCGATGATGAAGCCCAGCAGGCTGAAGCCCAAAGACGACAGGACCAGGAAGGCCACCATCCAGAACGGGTGCAGGATATGGACGCCCACGAAGACGAAGCTGGTCAGCAGGATCACCAGCGCGATCATGATCGCCTTGACGGCGGCCGCGCCGACGAAACCCAGGGTGACCTCGATCCAGCCGACGGGGGACACGAGGTATTCGAAGATCGTCCCGCTGAACTTGGGGAAATAGATCCCGAAGCTGGCGTTGCTGACGGCCTGCTGCAGCACGGTCAGCATCATCAGGCCCGGCACGATGAAGGCGCCGTACTCCACGCCCTCGACCGACTGGATGCGCCCGCCGATGGCCGCGCCGAAGACCACGAAATAGAGTACCGTCGACAGCACCGGGGAGGCCAGCGACTGCCAGATGGTGCGGAAGAAGCGAGTCATCTCGTGGTGGAAGATGGCCCAGATGCCGTGCCAGTTCAGCGCGCTCATGCTGCGTCCTCCGACACGAGGGACAGGAAGACCTCTTCCAGGCTGGATTGGCGGGTGGACACGTCGCGCACGGTGATCCCGCGCGCCGCCAGGTCGCCCAGCAGGCGGGCGATGCCGGTGCGTTCGGCCCGCGTGTCATAGTCATAGCGCAGGTGGCGTCCATCCGTCAGCACAACGCCGCGGTCGGCCAGGTCGCCCGGCACCGCGTCCAGCGGGGTATCCAGCTCGATGTTCAGTGTCTTCTTGCCGAATTCGCCCATCAGTTCGGCCGTGGGGCGAACCAGCAGCAGCCGGCCCTTGGCGATGACGCCGACGCGGTCGGCCATCTCCTCGGCCTCCTCGAGGTAGTGGGTGGTCAGGATGATCGTCACGCCCTCGCGGCGCAGGTCGCCCACGACCTGCCACATCTCGCGGCGCAGCGCGACATCGACCCCGGCGGTCGGTTCGTCCAGGAACAGGACCTTCGGCTGGTGCGACAGGGCCTTGGCGATCAGCACGCGGCGCTTCATGCCGCCCGACAGTTCGCGCGTCGCGGCATCGCGCTTGTCCCACAAGGCCAGCGCCCGCAGGATGCGTTCGATATAGGCGTCGTCCGGCGGCATGCCGTAAAGGCCGCGCGTGAAGCGGACGCAGTTGATGACCTTCTCGAACGGCTCGAGCGCGATTTCCTGCGGCACGAGGCCTATGAGCTTGCGCGCGCCGCGCCAGTCGGTGCGGATGTCGTGGCCGCCCACGCGGACCGTGCCGCCCGTCGGTACAACCAGCCCGCAGATGATCGAGATCATGGTCGTCTTGCCCGCGCCGTTCGGTCCCAGAAGGGCGATGATCTCTCCCTCGTCGATGGTCAGGCTGACATCGTCCAAAGCCTTGGTTCCGCTGCCGTATTGCTTCGACAGGTGGTCAATTTCGATGATCGCGCCCATGCGCCCCTCCGGTTGGTCGTGATGGCGGGCCGCATGCGCCCGGCCCGCAGATATGCATCGCCCGCACGGATTGCCAGAGCGGCAACCCGAGTCTGCCCGTGGCCGCAGGCTTGCACCGACAGGCGCGGCGGGGCAAGCACATCGGAAACTGCACATCCTCGTGGCGGCAAGGCCGGGTTTCGGCGCGCAATGCGTTCCGCAGCCGAAATTCCGCTTGCCTCCGCTGCCGGCGGGAAGAGGCGCGGGCGGCGTCCCCCATCGAGGGGGCCGCCGCCCGCCGGGGCCTGCCGGCCCCGATCAGCCCCGCAAGCGCCCCACGCTCATGTGCCGCTTGCGGCCGAAACCGGGGCGACGGAAGACATCGAACCCGGCCTCCGACAAAGCGCGGCGGACGTGGCCGGCTGCGGTATATGTTGCAAAGCTGCCCCCGACAGCGGTGTGCCGACCGACCGCGGCCATGAGATCGGGATGCCACATCTGCGGGTTCTTCGCGGGTGAGAAGCCGTCGAGGAACCAGGCATCGGCCATGCCCGCCCACTGCGGCAGCTTCTGCCGGACATCCCCCAGCACCAGCGTCAGGCTGACCTGACCGACCTGGAACTGCGTTCGACCCCACTCTTTGCGCAGCTGGAAAGCGAGGTCCGCCAGTTCGGGAAAGGCCGCATGTGCCTGCGCCAGCTGGGCGGTGGACATGGGATAGGCTTCGAAGCTGGTCATGCGGATCGGCACCTGCGCCACCTGCGCCAGCGCCAGCGCGTTCAGGCCGGTGCCGAAGCCAAGCTCGGCCAAGTGAAAGCCGGGGACCAGCCGTGCGGGCAGATCGTTCCCGTCCAGGAAGACGTGGCGGGTCTCGGCCAGCCCTCCTACCAGACTGAAATAGGGGTCGTTGAAGCGGGTGGAGACCGGCACGCCGCCGTCGCGCCAGTCCAGCGCAGGCTCGTCTTCGGGGCGGGGATCGGATAGATCGCTCATGCATGGCAGCTTTCGGGGAAGGGCAGCGATTTGGCAAGTGACGGGACGATCCACGTGGCGGGCGCGGGCATCTTCGGCCTGGCCTGCGCATGGGCGCTGCTGCAACGTGGCGCGAGGGTGCGAGTCTTCGAGGTTGACCGAATCGGCGCGGGATCGTCCGGCGGCCATGTCGGCGCGTTGGCCCCCCACGCGCCCGAGAACTGGAACCCGAAGAAGGCGCTGCAGCTGGAGAGCCTGCTGTCGGCGGCGGACTTCTGGGCGGAAGTCGAGGCCGTGTCGGCCCTGCCCTCTGGCTATGTCCGGACCGGACGGCTGCAGCCGGTGGCCGACGCCGAAACGGCTGCGCGCCTGCAGGACCGCATCGCGGCGGCGACACTGAACTGGCCGGGCGCGATGGGCATGTCGCTGATCGACCGCCCGCAGGGGGCGCTGGTCCCCAACAGCCCCACCGGCCTCTGGCTGCTGGACGGGCTGACGGCGCGATTGAACCCGCGCGCCGTGCTGGCCGCGCTGGCGGGCGCAATCCGCGCCGGGGGCGGAGAGATCGACGAAGGCAGACCGGCACCCGCCGATCATGCGCCCACGATCTGGGCCACAGGGACGGCGGGGCTGCTGGATCTGAACGCGGCGCTGGACCGCAGGATCGGGCAAGGGGTCAAGGGGCAGTCGCTGCTGGTGGGCTTTGCGGCACCCGACAGCCCGCAGGTCTTCGCCGACGGGCTGCACATCGTGCCTCATGCGGACGGGACGACCGCCATCGGCTCGACCTCGGAAAACAGCTTTGACCATGACCGGCCCGACGAACAGGCGGACGCGCTGCTGGCGCGGGCAGTGGCGACCTGCCCGGCCTTGGCCGGCGCGCCGGTGCTGGATGTCTGGGCAGGGCTGCGGCCCCGCGCCCGGAGCCGCGCGCCGGTTCTGGCGCCCTGGCCCGGCCGCCCCGGCCACCTGATCGCCAATGGCGGCTTCAAGATCGGCTTCGGCATGGCGCCGCTGATCGCGGACCTGGCGGCGCAGGTGGTGCTGGACGGGCGGCGCGACCTGCCCGACCTGTTCGCCCTGCCCTGACGGCTTGCGCCGCGCCCCCGGCAGGCGGCACAGTGGCGCAAAGGAGACGCCCATGACCACCCGCCTCGACCACGCCTTCGCCGCCATCGACGCCGCCAATTCGCAGGACCCGAACTGGGAGGAGGGCAAGCCAGCCAACCTCCTCTATGGCCAGCGCATGGCCGAGGAACAGCAGCGGATGTTCCCACAGGCCGACGACGTGCTGCGCATCGCCTGCCGGGGCCAGCATATCGAACGCTGGACCCTGCCCCGCAGCGACTTTCCGATGAGCCGCCCAGGTTATCTGCAGTGGCGGCAGGAACAGGGCCGCCGACATGCCGGGCGCATCGCGGGCATCATGGCCGACGCCGGCTATCCGGCCGAGGATATCGACCGGGCGCGCCGGATGCTGACCAAGCAGGGGATCAAACGCGACCCGCAGGTGCAGGCGCTGGAGGACGTGATCTGCTTCACCTTCATCCGCTGGTACCTGGGCGACTTCATGGCAGCGATTTCGGACGAGAAGATGCCGCGGATCATCGAGAAGACCGCCCGCAAGATGTCGGCCGAAGCCCGCGCCCGCGCGCTGGCGGAATTCCCGATGCCCGAGACCTTCGCGGTCTATTTCCGCGACGCAGACGAGAGCCGCCCCGTGAGGCGCGCCGTGATCGTGTCGCACGGCCAGCCGGGCGACCCTGAACCTCAGCAGGCCGCCATCGAGGCGCTGGCGGCCGAGGTGGCACGGCACGATCCGGGGCTGGAGGTGCTGGGCGCGACGCTTGCCATGCCGGGGGCGCTGGCCCGCACCTGCCGCAGCGATTGCGTGATCTATCCGATGTTCATGGCCGAAGGCTGGTTCACCAGCACTGAACTGCCCCGCCGCCTGATCGAGGCCGGCGCACCGGGGGCGCATATCATGCGCCCATTCGGAACCGATCCGGGTCTGCCGGACCTGATCGTGGACAAGGTGCGGCAGGCAGCCGAGGCCGAGCGCTGGACGCTGGACCAGGTCACGCTGCTCTTGTCGGCGCACGGATCGCAGCGCAGCCAGGCCAGCTTCCAGATCACCACCGCGCTGGCCGAGCGCCTGTCGCCGCAGTTCGCCCGCCTCGTCACCGGATTCGTTGAGCAGGAGCCGTTCATTGCCGACGCGGCGCGCGGGCTGGACCGTGCCATCAGCCTGCCGCTGTTCGCGCTGCGGGCCGAACACGTGCTGGAGGATCTGCCGGAGGCCCTGGATCAGGCCGGATTCACCGGACCGCGACTGGACCCGATCGGGCTGGCGCCTGAAGTTCCGGCAATGATCGCGCGATCCATCGCGACCGAAGTTTCAAGCTTGAAATAATATACGGCCCGTGCCAGCCTCCGTGACAGGAGGTGGCACGGCATGACGACATCCCGCCAGCAGGCCCACGCATGAGCGAGCTGTCCAAGCGTCGGCTGAAGACCTGGATCCGCCTGCTTGGCGTGACACGGACGGCCGAGAACCGCCTGCGCGACTACCTGCGGCGCGAACACGCCACCACCCTGCCGCGCTTTGACGTCATGGCCGCGCTGTGGCGGCGGCGCGACGGGGTCACCATGTCCGAACTGTCGCGCCTGCTGCTGGTATCGAACGGCAATGCCACGGCGGTCGTCGACCGGCTGGAGGCCGACGGGCTGGCGCGGCGCGAGGCCGAGGGCGGCGACCGCCGCCGGGTCCGTGTGCGCCTGACCTCCGAAGGGCTGACCGCGTTCGAAGCCATGGCCTCTGGCCATGAGGCCGAGGTGGACGACCTGTTCTCCGGCCTGTCCGAAACCGACCTTGACCAGATGCGCGAGATCCTGTCCCGCGCCGGGAGGAAAGAATGACCCCTGTCACCATGGCCGGCCTGACGCCGCAGCATTTCCAGTGGGAGATGCAGGGCCGCATCGCCGTCATCCGCCTGAACCGGCCAGAGCGCAAGAACCCCCTGACCTTTGAAAGCTATGCCGAACTGGGCGACTGCTTCCGCCGGCTGGTCCATGCCTCGGACGTGGATGTCGTCGTGCTGGCCAGCAACGGCGGCAATTTCTGTTCCGGCGGCGACGTGCACGAGATCATCGGACCGCTGGTCGGAATGGAGATGCCGCAGCTGCTGGCCTTCACCCGGATGACCGGAGAACTGGTGCGCGCGATGATCCATTGCGGCAAGCCCATCGTCGCCGCGGTCGAGGGCGTCTGCGTGGGCGCGGGCGCGATCATGGCGATGGCGTCCGACCTGCGGCTGGCGGCACCCTCGGCCAAGACCGCGTTCCTGTTCACGCGGGTCGGGCTGGCGGGCTGCGACATGGGGGCCTGCGCCATGCTGCCCCGCATCGTCGGCCAGGGGCGTGCGGCCGAGCTGCTGTATACGGGCCGGGTGCTGCGCGCGGAGGAAGGCGAGCGCTGGGGGTTCTGGAACAGCCTGCATGACGACGTCTTTGCGGCGGCAATGGATCTGGCGCAGGGGGTCGCCGCAGGACCCGTGTGGGCGCACGGAATCACCAAGACGCAGCTGAACCAGGAATGGAACATGGGCCTCGACCAGGCGATCGAGGCCGAGGCGCAGGCGCAGGCCATCTGCATGCAGACCCGCGATTTCGAACGCGCCTATCGCGCTTTCGTCGCCAAGGAAACGCCGGTCTTCGAAGGAAACTGAGGCGGTCGGGGCGCTGCCCCGGGCCCCGAATATCTGGAACACGGAAGATGGATCGAAGCTTTCTGGACTGGCCGTTTTTCGAGGATCGCCACAGGGCGCTGGCGGCGGACCTTGAGGAGTGGGCCAGCAGTCTTGCGGTGGATCACGGCGATGCCGATGCGGCCTGCCGGGCGCTGGTCCGCGACCTGGGCCATGCGGGCTGGCTGCGGCATTCCGGGGGCGAGGCGCTGGACGTGCGCAGCCTGTGCCTGATCCGCGAGACGCTGGCGCGGCATGACGGGCTGGCTGATTTCGCCTTCGCCATGCAGGGGCTGGGGATGGGGGCGGTCACGCTGTTCGGCAGCCCGGCGCAGCGGGACTGGCTGGAGCGGACGCGGGCGGGCACGGCCATTGCCGGTTTTGCGCTGACCGAGCCGGGGTCGGGGTCCGACGTGGCGCGGCTGGCGACGACGGCGCGGCGTGACGGCGATGGCTGGATGCTGGACGGGGAAAAGACCTATATCTCGAACGGCGGCATCGCGGATGTCTATGTCATCGTGGCGCGCACGGGCGAGGCGCCGGGCGCGCGCGGGCTGTCGGCCTTTCTGCTGCCCGCCGACACACCCGGACTGGAGGTCGTGAGCCGGATCGAGGTGATTGCGCCGCATCCGCTGGCGCATCTGCGGCTGACGGGCGTGCGTCTGCCGGGCGCTGCGCTGATCGGGCAGCCGGGACAGGGGTTCCGCATCGCCATGACGGTGCTGGATCATTTCCGGCCCACCGTCGGCGCGGCGGCCCTGGGCTTCGCGCGCCGGGCGCTGGACGAGGCCCTGGAGCGGGTCCGGTCGCGCGAGATCTTCGGCGCGCCAATGGCGGATCTGCAGATGGTCCAGGGGCACCTGGCCGACATGGCGCTGAAGGTCGACGCCAGCGCGCTGCTGGTCTATCGCGCTGCCTGGGCCAAGGACGGCGGTGCGGCGCGCATCACACGAGAGGCGGCGATGGCCAAGCTGCATGCGACCGAAACCGCGCAGCAGGTGATCGACCAGGCGGTGCAGCTGCATGGCGGGGACGGCGTGCGCAGCGGCACGGTGGTGGAAAGGCTCTATCGCGAGATCAGGGCGCTCCGCATCTATGAAGGGGCCAGCGACGTGCAGCGGCTGGTCATCGCCCGCAGTGTGCTGGAGGGCGCATGACCTATCGCCGCACCATCGCGATCGAGTTCTGCCACTGCGACCCGGCGGGCATCGTCTTCTATCCCCGCTATGCCGAAATGGTGAACCACATGGTCGAGAACTTCTTTTTGGAAGAGGTCGGCCACGGTTTCGGCTCCATGATGGCGGCGGGCCAGGGCATGCCGACCGTCAGGCTGGAGATCGACTTTCGCAAGCCCTCGCGCCTTGGCGACCGGCTGGAATGGACGCTGGAGGTCGAACACCTGGGCCGGACCAGCGCCCGGTTCCGCGTGACGGCCGAGGACCGGCTGGAGGCGCGTTCGACCGTCGTCTGGATGGCACGCAATTTCACGCCCTCGCCCTGGCCCGATGACATCCGGCGGGTGCTGGAGGCGCATCAAGGCTGAACGGGATCAAGACCAACAAGGACGGGGAAGATGGCAGCACTGGGACCAAGCGGACATACCGACAGCTTCACACGCGACAACCTGCCCGCGACCGAGGCCTGGCCGCAGATCGACCTGTCGGGTTTCGACTATCCCGATTGGCTGAACGCGGGGGCCGAACTGACCGACCGCATGGTCGAGCGTGGCTTCGGCGACCGCGTGGCGCTGGTCGGCAACGGCCGGGCGCGCACCTACAAGGAACTGTCGGACTGGACCAACCGGCTGGCCCATGCGCTGGTCGAGGATTATGGCGTCAAGCCCGGCAATCGGGTGCTGATCCGGTCGGCGAACAACCCGGCGATGGTCGCCTGCTGGCTGGCCGCGACCAAGGCGGGGGCGGTCGTCGTGAACACCATGCCGATGCTGCGCGAAAAAGAACTGGCGCAGGTGATCGACAAGGCACAGGTCAGCCACGCGCTCTGCGACACGCGGCTGATGGACGAACTGGTCAGTGCGGCCAAGGGGTCGGCGGTCCTGAACACGGTCGTGGGCTTTGACGGCACCGCCAATCACGATGCCGAACTGGACCGGGCTGCACTGACCAAGCCGGTGCGGTTCCAGGCGGTGCGGACTGGGCGCGACGACGTGGCGCTGCTGGGGATGACCTCGGGGTCGACGGGGGAACCCAAGGCCACGATGCATTTCCACCGCGACATCCTGGTCATCGCCGACGGCTATGCCCGAGAGGTGCTGGGCGTGACGCCCGACGACGTCTTCGTGGGCTCGCCGCCCCTGGCCTTCACCTTCGGGCTCGGCGGGCTGGCCGTCTTCCCGCTGCGCTTCGGGGCCAGCGCCGTGCTGCTGGAAAATGCGTCCCCGCCGAACATGATCGACATCATCCAGACCCATCGCGCCACCGTCTGCGTCACCGCGCCCACCGCCTACCGGGTGATGCTGCGCGCGATGGCCGAGGGGGCCGACCTTTCCAGCCTGCGCGTCGCCGTCAGCGCCGGAGAGACCTTGCCCGCGCCGATCTGGCAGGACTGGTGCGACCGGACCGGCAAGCCGATCCTGGACGGAATCGGTGCCACCGAGATGCTGCACATCTTCATCACCAACCGACTGGATGACAGCCACCCGGGCTGCACAGGCCGGCCCGTGCAGGGATACCGCGCGAAGATCGTGGACGACAACGGCCGCGAGGTTCCGCGCGGGGAACTGGGGCGGCTGGCGGTCATCGGTCCGACGGGGTGCCGGTACCTGAACGACGCGCGGCAGGCGGATTACGTGCGTGACGGCTGGAACCTGACCGGCGACACGTTCTGGCAGGACGAAGACGGGCGCTTCCATTTCGCGGCGCGCTGCGACGACATCATCGTGTCGTCGGGATACAACATCGCGGGGCCGGACGTCGAAGCCGCGCTGCTCGCCCACCCGGATGTGCTGGAATGCGCAGTCGTCGGCGCCCCCGATCCCGAACGCGGCCAGATCGTCGAGGCGCATGTCGTCCTGGCCCCCGGCGTCGCGGCCGACCAGGTGACGGTCGAGCGCTTGCAGCGCCACGTCAAGGATGCGATCGCGCCCTTCAAGTATCCCCGCCGGGTGGTCTTTTGCGACGCCCTGCCCAAGACCCAGACCGGCAAGATCCAGAGGTTCAGGCTGAAGCAATGACGGTCGATCCCGCATCCGAAGGCGCCCGCATGTCGTTCGACGGGCGCATGTCCTATGGCGACTATCTGAGTCTGGACCAGCTGCTGACGGCGCAACATCCGCTGTCGGATGCCCATGACGAGATGCTGTTCATCATCCAGCACCAGACGTCGGAACTGTGGATGAAGCTGGCGCTGCTGGAGATGGGCGCGGCCCGGGCGCGCATCGCCGCGGGCGACCTGCGGCCCGCCTTCAAGATGCTGTCACGCGTGTCGCGGATCATGGAGCAGCTGAATTCGGCCTGGGACGTGCTGCGCACGATGACGCCGTCCGAATATTCGACCTTCCGTCCGGCACTGGCGGAAAGCAGCGGGTTCCAGTCCTTCCAGTACCGGATGATCGAATTCGTGGCGGGCAACCGCAACATGGCGATGATCGGCCCGCATGCCCATCGCAATGATCTGGCCGAGGCGCTGCGGGCCGAGGCTGCGCGTCCGTCGCTTTACGACGAGGTGCTGGGCCGGCTGCGGGCTGCGGGCTTCGACGTGCCCGCGCGCGAGGCGCTGGACCGGCCGCACCAGCCCGACCCGGCGGCGCGGACGGCATGGGTCGAGGTCTATCGCAACCCCGCACGGCACTGGGAGCTTTACGAGCTGGCCGAGAAGCTGGTCGATTTCGAGGACTATTTCCGCCGCTGGCGCTTCAATCACGTCACGACCGTAGAACGGATCATCGGCTTCAAGCGCGGCTCGGGCGGAACTTCGGGCGTGAACTATCTGCGGCGGATGCTGGACATCGTGTTGTTCCCGGACCTGTGGGAGCTGCGGACGGAACTCTAGCGGCGCCCAGGCCGGACCTTCGGCCCGGGCGCCACCGACGACCTGCTAGGGGCCGTATCGCCCTAACATCGTGCTGAAGAAGTCGGTGCTCGACCCGGTTCGAGGAACATGGTTCCCCGTCGGGGATTAGGGCGGGGGTGATGATGCGGGGCACGGACGAGACGAGCGGGTCGCTGTTCAGCTGTGTCGATCCCGAGGCGCGCATCCGGCACGGCATCCGGCTCGCGCAAGATCCGGCAGGTGGTGAACGAGGCGCTGGCCAGCCTGGATGCCGAGTTCGAAACGCTCCATACCGTTTCGGTCGCCCCTCGATTGCGCCGGAACGCCTCATCGGGCCGGCCTGCTCCAGCCACTTCCATATCCGCCTCGCCCGCCTTCAAGGGCCTGTCGCGGGTCCAGCGGCACCGTCCGGTCCATGCCGCTCTGGGCGACATCGTGCCGCAAATTCACACGCTGTCGCTGGATCTGTCGGAAAGCTGATCCTCTTCCCGGACCGTTCGGAGCGGCAGCTGATGCAGGACAACCTGCCGTTCCGGTGGCTCGTGGGGCTGGGCATCGACGTCCGGGTCCGGGTCCCGACGGTGTTCACGAAGAACCGCGACCGGCTGCTGACGACCAAGATGCCGCGCAAGGTGAAGGCTGCGATCCCTGCCCACCGCGAGGTCGCGCCGCTCTTGTCGGACGGGCATTTTCCGGTCGACGGCCCGCCGGTCAAGGCTTGGGCTTCGATGAAGAGCTTTCAGCCGAAGCCGGACATCCTCTCGCCTGATGATGAGGGACCGGGCGACCCGCCCTCGCCAGGCACGACCGCTGCCGTCCAGCCCGGACCGGCCCCAGAGACCGTCCCGATGCTCCGCCCCACCCGCCCACGCCGCAATGCCGAAGCCGGCCTCCGAGGCGAGCGGCGTCCGGACGCCATCCATGCCTCGACGCCCGGCCCTGCAGGAAATCGCCCGGCACCGGCGCGATGCCGTGCTTCAGCGGCCATGCGCTGATGGAGAACCGCAGCGGCGATCCAAGGCGATCTGGCCGAAGCGGACGGCCATGCCGAACGTCGTGCCGCGCTCGACATGGTTCCGCCACTCCCCAGGATCGACCTGCAAACTGACCGTCGGGATATGACGCCGCCGGATCCGTTGCCGACCGGCGTCATCCCGCATGTCGCCCGAAAGGCGAGATATTCGGCGGTCGATGGGCGAACCACCCGGCACAAGGCTACGACCTGTCCCCGAAGCACCGGAAGCGGATCGAGGATCCCTTCGGATGGGCCAAGACCGTCGGCGGCATGGCACAGACCGTCTATCCCGGCGTCGCACGGGTGCGCGCCCGCTTCATCCTGACAATGGCGGCCAACAACCTGGCCCGGCTGCCACGACTGCTGAGCGCATGAAGACGAAAGGCGGCATCGGCCGCGCACACCGTTTGCCCCGACAGGCCGGAAGCTCAACGCAGCCGGGCCCGTCCCAAGAAAACCGCTCCGCCTCGGCGAGTTCTTTGGCAGGCTGGTAGGGCGGATCTAACCGTTGAGCGCCCGTGCATCCGCAAACGTGGAGATGGGCACGATCAGGCGGCTGCGGCGCGATTGCGGCGACGTTTTGAAAGCCTGCGGTCATCCCGAACCTGCTTGCCACATGTGACTGAGACGCCATGGTGGCCGCCGGGGTCAGGCTGATGCAGGAAGCTTCGTGACCGCGAAATGGCGCAGCGGTGGCGGGCAGATCGCCATTGCAAGCCGACCGGCAGTCCCGCCCAAGATCGTTATCGGAGGTAGTAGGCATAGCTGCCAACCACGGCAAAACCGAGGCTGGCATAGGTTGCCTGTGCGCCTGTATTGGCCCGACTGACGGCCAGCGCGATGCGCGTGGCGCCGTGGTCGGCGGCCCAGAAGGCGGCCTGCCGCATCATCCAGCCGGCCAGGCCCTGGCGGCGGAAGTCCGGCAGGACCTCGACGGCATGGACCATGCCGATGTCGCCGTGGCACGCAATGAAACCCGCCCCGGCAGCACGGTCGCGGATGCGACCCAAAAGCGCCGCCTTGGGTTCGGGCACCCGCTCCATGACGGCCTGACGGGCGGCGTCGATGCTGCTGGCTGCCCAGATCTCGCGCTGGATGGCCAGCGGTGGCCAGACGGCGAAGGCGGTGACGCGCGGCAGCGGGCGGTCGGTCAGCGCGGCGATCGGGGCAGCCATCACCCGCGTCGGCGTATCCGGACGGTAGCCGCGTGCCGCCAGAGCGGAGATGAAATCGCTGTCGTCGTCCCAGGCACGGAACAGCGGCGGCTGGTTCCAGGCTGCGTGCTTCGCCTCGGCCGCGTCAAGGTCGCTTTCGGACCACGGACCGACGGCGCGGGCCGAACTGACGCGGCCCCCGGCGCCCCTGCCTCGGCCAACGGCGATCCCGCCGAACCGGGCCACCTCGGCGGTGGGCCAGGTCGCCTCGAACGCGGCTACGATGGGGTCGTCGGGCCGCGCCATCAGAGACCGATCCGCGCACGCAGCGCGGCCATCGCCTGACCCACGCGGTCGGCATCAAGGCCCCGCACGACAAGATTCGTTCCCCAGCCCGTGTCGTCGCGGAAAGGATAGGACCCCAGCGAGAGGTCCGCGTATTCGTCGGCGACCGCCTGCAGATCCTCGGCCACGTCGCTTTCGCCGCGCCGCACCTCGACGGTCAGCGACTGGACGGGAAGGCCGCCGGGCAGGCGCGGGATCAACCAGTCGACCATGCCGCGGAAAACCTCGGGAACGCCCGCCATGACATGCGTGCCGCCGATCGAGAAGCCGGGCGCCGCCGACACGGCGTTGTCGATCAGCGTCGCACCCACGGGGATGCGGGCCATGCGCAGGCGGTTCTCGGTTAGCTCCATTCCCATGCGGTCGCAACGATCCTGCAGCAGAGCGCGCGCCTGAGGGTGGATCGCGACCGTGGTGCCATGCGCAGCGGCAACGGCGTCGGCGGTGATGTCATCATGCGTCGGCCCTATCCCGCCCGAGGTGAAGAGCAGGTCGTAGTCGCCCCCAAGCGTCCGGTCCAGCGCCCGGATCGCCGCCACGATGCGGTCGTGGTCGTCGGCGACGACGCGGATTTCCCGCAGGTCGAAGCCGGTGGCGGTCAGCACCTGCGCCAGGTGATGGGCGTTTCCTTCGCGGGTGCGGCCGGACAGGATCTCGTCCCCGATGACCAGGATCGCGGCGGTGGGGTTGTCCGACTGCATGGCATTGTCCCTTGCTTCATGTCCGTTTGGCCTATCTATGCCCGCCCCGAGGGCTGGAACAAGTGGTCCATCAGGTCTATCTAGACGCCAGACAGAAAGGATTTGCCATGGACCAGAGCCGTATCACCAAGGAAGGGATCCGCATCCATGCCCCCGAGGATTTCGCGGGCATGCGGAAGGCCGGGGCACTGGCCGCGCAGATCCTGGACGAGGTCGGCGACCTGGTCGCCCCCGGCGCGACCACCGGCGCGCTGGACGAATTCATCACCCGCCGCGTCGAGGAGCTTGGCGCGACCTCGGCCACCATCGGCTATCGCGGCTATCAGCATGCCAGCTGCATCAGCGTGAACCACGTCGTCTGCCACGGGATCCCGGGCGACAAGGTTCTGAAGGACGGCGACATCCTGAACATCGACGTGACGGTGATCCTCCACGGCTGGTTCGGCGACTCAAGCCGCATGTATGCGGCGGGCCGCGCGTCGTTGAAGGCGCAGCGGCTGCTGCAGGTGACGCATGACGCACTGATGAAGGGGATCGAGGCCGTGCGCCCCGGCGCGACCTTCGGCGACATCGGCGCGGCTATCCAGACCTATGCCGAGGAGCGGCGGATGTCGGTGGTGCGCGATTTCTGCGGCCACGGGATCGGGCGCGTCTTCCACGCGCCGCCGAACGTCCTGCACTTTGGCCGCCCCGGCAAGGGCGCGGTGCTGGAGGAGGGGATGTTCTTCACCATCGAGCCGATGATCAACCTGGGCCGGCCCGAGACCAAGGTCCTGGCCGACGACTGGACCGCGGTGACCCGGGACAAGTCGCTTTCGGCGCAGTTCGAACACTCGATCGGCGTGACTGCCGATGGGTGCGAGATCTTCACGCCGTCCGAGAAGTTCTTCCCGCAGATGGATTGACGGCGGCTGCCGGGCCAGCCCCGGAGGGTTCCACCCCCCGGACCCCCTGGGGCGGAGGACGTGCGGAAACAGCACTCGGCAAAGGGCACATCGCAACCAGACCTGCAGGCGGCAGATCCCCAAGATACGTCGCGACAGGGTGCAGAGATGGCCGATCGGAAACCTGTGACACCAGCGGTCAGCATTCAAGCGAATCGATCTTGTCAAGATCTTGGTATCTTCTGCATTGCCCCGCCTGCGCAGAAACGCTGCAAGCTGGTTGAAGCTTCACCCAATCCGACAGGCGCAGAATGATTTGCCGTGTCCGCGACGGCGCAACCAATGCGGTGATGCTCGACAGCGGGTCGTATCGCCACGGCACGAGGTCCCAGCTGCGGGATATCGGTCGTGCATAGGTGACGGCGGAGGGTGTCGGCAGGTTCGTCCACATGGTTCACGCCGGACATCTTGCTGATGGCGTCGAGCGCCACCCGGGATCGGGCGCGACCTTCAGTCCCGGCGCGGAGGGCGTGCTTGCGGGTCACGGGCGCACCTGGTCCCCGACCGGGTTGGCGTCTATTCCGGAGCTGCCATTGTCGATAAAGCAGATCAGGTCGGCTCACCGGTCTGCGGTGTCGCGGCTTGGTCTCTTGTAGAAACTGTCGCTTGAGCGGAGCCTCGCAAGCCTCGAAGCGTGCGGTTGGCGCAGTTGCCGATCTTGCCATGGCCGAGGTGGTGCCTCGCCGCTCGAAAACCCCGGCACGGCGGTAGAACGAAGGGTGGTCGACGAAGTTCGACAGGATTGAGCCAACCATCAGCCGCTCGGCCGGCAACCGGTGCTCGCGCCTGCACCACCGGCTGCTCTGGAAAACGTGGCACCCGCGGCTAAAGGACCTCTATCTGCGCCAGGACGACGTCGCGAGGTCTCGACAAGCCGCGCCGTGTCGCCAGAGCCGCAGCGGCAAAGGGTGCTGACGGGTGCGGTCGCCCGCCTGATCCGGGGAAGATGACCACGCTTAGCACGCCGCTGAAACAGTCGGCTCTCGAGGCGGTTTGCAGAACATGATTTGCTGCCTGGAAGAGGACGGCGGGGGTCATCATGCGCGGAGCGGACGGATAGAGCCGGTCGCTGTTCAGCTATCGA
>NZ_JAOTBD010000033.1 GCF_026162625.1 Paracoccus beibuensis
GGCCAGATCCAGATGCGGAAGATCGACCGCTGGGAAAACGCTTTCTCAGCCTCTCGAGCCGATGTCTCTTGACCCCGCGGCCTGACTGGAGCCAACCTCACATGCCCGGAGCCCGCTGCTCGGCAATTTCCACCACATTCGCGACACGACCAGTAGACTGGCCGCCGGTGTCACCGTCAGACTGGTGGAATGCTGCGGCGGTCAGGCGGCTGTGTATGCGTCGCCGCAAGCCATTCCGACCCCGGTAACAAGACCTGTCACGGGATGTCACGGCTGTTGATCTCTCGCTGCCGCACGGCCGATATGTCGGAGACGCCGGACTTTCTAACGTCGCCGCGCCCGAAGATATCGGATATGGCGGCGCAAGCCGCCGAAAGCGTGCGGCTCGCTTGACGTTCTGGATTGGCTTAACAGTCCGTCAGGGGCGTCCGGTCCCAGATTCGGCGGACGCTAGAAGGCGCAGAAAGCCCTTGCCAGATGTCGCTGTTGGCAGAGGATACGCTGACGGCCACGACAGAGGCGGAAGGATCGGCCTGCGCCGACGCGAAGCGCAACGCCTATATCCGACCGACCGCGCCCGCTATGAAGCTGATGATCGTCGGCTGGTGATATTCCGGGCGTTTCTGGATTGGCCGTGGAGGACGCGACGTCCAAGGGACATACGCGGGGTCGCGAAGAAGACAGGGTATCCGAGTAACGCGCCGCAGCCGCCATCAATATCGCGGGCAGCGCATTCATGGGTCGCATCGGCCCATATTCATCTGCCCGGGCTGTCCGCAAGAAGGCGCCATTGCGAAGATCCGGCCAACGGATGCCGAAGCGGAGACTGTCGGCCAGGAAGGGTTTCGCTGCTGCGCCCATTGCGGATGGCGCCGAAGGCCTCGATCGCAGTCTGGAGCAGGACGATGCGTTCCTGAGGTCGGGACCAGATTGTTTGGCTCTCGCCGAAATCGGCGGGCATCCCATCTGCGATCAGCAGCTCGGTTGCTGGCTGACGGTGCGACGAGTCGCAACATCCCGCACGGTACTCCGCCGGCGGTTGTCTAGAGGTCCTGTACAGGCCCGATGTCGGTGGCAGGCGGTCGCGGACTGTCGATCCCGCTCGATATGGCCGGCATATGTCAAACTTCCCCATGATCCGAGTGAAGGCAGTTTTGGTGGTCGCTGAGAACCTCGATGACCTTGCAGTCCGAGATCGTGCCGCAGGCGCATTGATCCAGCATGCGCTCCAGCTCTTGCTGCAAAGCCTGGAGGCGGATGATGCGGTCGCGGACCGAGACGAGCTGGCGCTTGGCGATGACGTCTGCGGCAGCGCAGGACATTTCCGGTCGGTCCGAAAGGCTGAGAAGTTCCCGGATGCAATCGAGCGGAAATCCAAGCTCGCGGGCATGGCGGATGAAGGCAAGCCTTTCCTGCGCCTTCAGGTCATAAAGCCGCTGATTGCCTGCGCTCCGGTCCGCCTCTGGCAAAAGGCCGATGCTCTCGTAATAGCGGATCGTCGGCACCTTGACGCCGGTGGTCCCGCTCAGTTTTCCGATGCTCAGCATGAGAAACCCCTTGAACCTCTAGTTGCTAGAGATCCTATCTTCCTGGCTGAGTAAAGGAAAGGCTTGGCGGGAAGCGACATGACAGGCGAGACAACGGAACGGCGGGAATGGACGGTCACGGGGATGGACTGCGCAGCCTGCACCACGAAGGTGGTGCGGGCCGTCGAGCGGCTGCCGGGCGTCAGCGAGGTCAGGGTTGCGCTGATGACGGAACGGCTGTCGCTGAACCTCATGCCGGACATCACGCAGCCCGAGGCCATCGAGGGTACGGTACGGAAGCTGGGCTTCGGGATTGCGCCGATGGGGCAGGCGGCCCCGCGCAAGAAGGTCTTCGTGCTGCCGGGTGCGGCACCGACCCCGGCGGCAGCGGATGGCGAACACGAACATCCTGATCCGGCGTCGGGCGATGACCCTGCTGCACCTGCAGCGCGGGACAGATCGTGGCATCAGACGGCGAAGGGGCGGCTTGTCAGTCTGACGGGCGCGCTGCTTGCCATCGCGTGGCTCATCGAGTTGATGACCACTGGCGAGGCCGGATACTGGTCCTTCGTCGCCGCGTGCCTGATCGGCGTGGCGCCATTGGCGAAGCGGGCCATCGAGACCCTTCGCATGGGCCAGCCCTTCACGATCGAAGGGCTGATGACCATCGCTGCCGGCGGCGCGCTGCTGATCGGCGCCGCAGAGGAAGCCGCGCTGGTCGTCTTCCTCTTCGCGGTCGGAGAGGTGCTGGAGGGCGTCGCGGTCGGGAAGGCCCGGCAAGGCATCCGAGCGCTGGCGGACCTGGTCCCCAAGACCGCGCTGCTGGAAATCGGGAAGGGTACCCGGACCATCCCGGCCGCATCGCTGCAGATCGGGCACGTTGTCCGCGTGCGCCCCGGCGACCGCATCCCTGCGGACGGGGAGATCCTCGAGGGCACGAGCGGCATCGACGAAAGCCCCGTGACCGGAGAGAGCATCCCGCGAAACAGAGGCGTCGGGGAGCCGGTCTTCGCAGGCTCCATCAACACCGAGGCTGCCCTGCGGATCAGCGTCACCAAGGAGCCGAGCGACAACACCATCGCCCGTATCATCCGGCTGGTGGAAGAGGCCGAAGAGGCCCGCGCGCCCACCGAACGGTTCATCGACCGGTTCTCGGGCATCTACATGCCTGCCATCATTGCCCTGTCGGCGCTGGTTATTTCTGTTCCGCCGCTGGTTTTCGATCAGGACTGGACCACCTGGATCTATCGTGGGCTGGCGCTGCTGCTGATCGGCTGTCCCTGCGCGCTGGTGATCTCGGTCCCGGCCTCCATCGCCTCGGCGCTTTCGGCGGGGGCAAGGCGCGGGCTTCTGATGAAGGGCGGTGCCGTCATCGAGGCGGCGGCGAAAGTCACCCATGTCGCCTTCGACAAGACGGGCACGCTGACGCGCGGCGTGCCGGTGGTGATCGATCTTCTGCCCGCTGCGGGCGTCGAGCAGGAGGAGCTTCTGGCCGTCGCCGCCGGGGTGGAGGGCGGTTCAAGCCATCCTCTGGCGCAGGCGATCCTGCGCCGTGCAGAGGCCGCCGCCGTGCCGGTGCCAGAGGTGCGTGCTGCGCGTGCGCTGCCCGGACGCGGCGTCGAGGCCATCGTGGACGGGGAACCCGCATGGGTTGCCTCACCCTCGTATGCCGCGGAAGCCGGCGGCCTTGCCGGGACGGATCTGCCTCAAGCGACTGCGCTCGAGAATGAGGGAAAGACGGTCGTGGCAGTGTTCCGCACGGGCCGACCACTGGGGTTGATCGCGCTGCGGGATGAACCGCGCGACGATGCCGACGCGGCGATCCGGCAGCTGAGCGCGATGGGCATCGGTGCGACGATGCTGACGGGCGACAACCCCCGCACGGCCGCCGCCATCGCCGGAGGTCTCGGGTTCGACTTCAGGGCGGGCATGATGCCCGAGGACAAGCTGGCTGCGATCCGCGATTTGAACCGCGCCGGCAGCGTGATGATGATCGGCGACGGCATCAACGACGCCCCCGCGCTGAAAGAGGCGCGGATCGGCATCGCGATGGGATCGGGCACCGACGTCGCGCTGGAAACCGCCGATGGCGCGATCCTGCGGGACCGGGTGTCCGACGTGCCCGCGCTGATCCGGCTTGCGCGGGCGACAATGGCGAACATCCGCCAGAACGTGGCGCTGGCGCTTGGGCTGAAGGCGGTCTTCCTGGTGACGACCATTTTCGGCATCACCGGCCTCTGGATCGCCATCCTGGCCGATACCGGCGCGACGGTTCTGGTGACGTTGAACGCCCTTCGCCTGCTGCGTTACAACCCCACCGGGCCGCAAGTCCGTTGATGCCATGCCTCTGAAACGGCCGAGGGCTTGGCGGGGTGCCTTCGCAGCGCCGGATCGTCAGGATTGGCACCGTGGGTTCGGACTGGTCCGGCGCGTGCGCCCGATGTCGACGGCAAGGAAGAGGCCCAGACTGATGCCCAGCACCGGCAGCGCCCAGCCTGCAAGGCAGGCCAGCGCTACGCAAGTCAGGCGCGTCCTGACCGGTAGCCGCGTCCAGCCGGACGTCAGCGTCTCTGGAACAGCCGGTCTGCGCTGCCACCAGAGGAGATAGCCGTAGGCGATCGTCACCATCAGCGCGACAGCAATGGCCGCCATCAGGATCTGGTTCGGCAGTCCGAACAGCACGCCCATGTGCAGGTCGATCCCCCAGCGGATCAGCTTCGGCACCAGGGTGAAGCTGTCAAAGTTGGCGCGGTCGGTGGTGGCGAAGGTGGCGGGGTCAAGTGCGACCGTGTCCACCTGCGTCGGCCAGCGGCGATCGTATTCGCGCACGGCCCAGGCCTGTTCCGGCTTGGGCAACCGTATCTCCATGAAAGGTGAGTCGATCCCCGCGGCACGGGCGGCCGCCGCGACGGCGTCCAGATCCCACATGCGATCCTCTCGGACCGTCAGGTCGGCCGCCTCATGATGTCCGTGTCGATGCGGGGCTGTCTGGTTGCCCATGTCCAGCGACAGGCTGACGGACGGCGTCACCAGGCCGAGCGCGCCGCGCAGGCTGTCGATGCGGGCACCTGCCGCCTGCGACCAGGTCAGGCCGGTCACCGACAGGAACAGCATGCCGGCCGCCGTCGCGATGCCGATCGTCGCGTGGATCCAGCGCCGCCGCTGTGCCCCCGGCATGTCGGCAACCCGGCGCCGCCGCCGCGGACCGGTTGCCCAGATCACGACGCCACCCAGCACCACAACCCAGAGCCAGGACGCCGCAAGCTCGCTGTAGTAGCGACCCCAGTCGCCCAGCATCAGGTTCCTGTGCAGGTGGTCCAGCGCCATCCGGAAGGGCAGGATGCCGCTTGTGCCATAGGTGCTCAAGTCGCCCTTGATGGCGAGCGTGGCGGGATCGACGAAGACCGTCCGGTTCTCGGACGGCCCGAGGTTCGGATCAGAGAAAAGCACGCGCGTCGTATCCCCCATCGCGGGTGCAGGGCGGACGGCCGAGACGTAAAGCGCGCCGTCCAGATAGGCGCGAGCAGCCCCGGCCTGCGCCGCCAGCGGCTGCGCGGGATCGACGCTTTCGGTAAAGAGCGCGTCGGCATACAGACGTTGTTCGATCTGTGGTGTCAGGACATAGAGCAGCCCGCTGAAGGCGGCGACGAAGATGAACGGTCCGACGAACAAGCCGGTATAGAAGTGCAGCCGGATCAGGAAAAGACGCAATGCGGTCGTTGCCGTCCTGCCGGACGGCGGGCGAGCGACGCTCATGGAAGATCACCTGTCTGAAGGCGCCGCGAAGGGCGCAGGGAAGCCGTGAAAGAGGATCAGCCTTCGCGGGCAGGTGGTCCGCGCAGCGGTGTGGCAGGGTTCTTCGGGCGCAGGCCCGCGCGCCTGACCTGGGGGAGGATTATGCTGGCCAGAACCCGCCGTTCGATCGCGATCGGGGGAGGGTCGGCCGAGGGTAGATCAGTTCCGGCCACCAGGTGACAGAGCGCGCAATGTAACACCTGCTCGTGTCCGTCCTGATCGTGACGGCACAGGTCCGCCACGGATCCTCCTGACAGAAGAAACGCTTCCAGCCGCACTTCGCCTGCGGACGGCACACCGCGCACCGCAGTTGCCGAAGCAAAGGCGACACCGACCATTGCCAGCACCAGCAGGCAAAGCATGCGGAGGGGGATCGGGCGGCTCATGCCGGCTTATCCGCATGATCCCGAACTTACGCAAGTCGCATATTCGCGGCATTGTGGCCGGCGCAGCGCACCGCAGTCCTGAACGAAAGGTCCGGGTCGTGCCATCACTGGTACGTTGCGTCGGATTGATCCATCGTCTCACGTTCCGGACCTGAAGGCTTCGGAAAGCCGGCGCTTTTGGTCGTGCCGACCAACATCTCCATGGCGATGGACAGCGGGAACTCCAGCATGATGCCGGAAGTATGGTTTTGCAACCTGTTCCCCGAGCGGTGGCATCTAAAATGGCAGATCTTGAATATCGTGGCTAGGAATGCGTGACATTTTCAGCGAAGGGCAAGCCGCATCTGCGCTGCGTCAGCCGATGGGCTGGAACCGCATCAGGCGGCTGCCATCGTGGGAATCGATCAGGACAGTCGCCTGCACGCCGAAGACGCGCGCCAGGATGTCGGCCCGCAGAACCTCTTCCGGCGGGCCGATTGCCGTCAGGACACCATGCTGCAGCACCGCCAGGCGGTCGCAGCGCATCGCCTGGTTCAGGTCGTGCAGCGCGATCACCGTCGAAAGGCCAAGATCCGCAACCAGGTCCAGAACCTCCAGCTGGTGGCGGATGTCCAGATGGTTCGTCGGTTCGTCCAGCAGCAGGATCTGCGGGTTCTGGGCAAGCGCACGAGCGATGTGGGCACGCTGGCGCTCTCCGCCGGACAGGGTTGACCAGTCCCGGTCGCCAAGATGGGCCAGGTCCACGCGGGCAAGTGCGCGCGCGACATGCGCCTCATCGGCGTCGGACCACGGCCGAAGGGCATCAAGCCAAGGCGTGCGCCCCAGTCGGACGGCGTCGCGGACCGTGATGCGGTCCGCCGTCTCGGCGTTTTGCGCGACAAGCGCGATGCGGCGCGCGATCTGCCGCCGCGGCATCTGGTCCAGTCGCCGACCGTCCAGCGTCACCTGGCCGCTGTCAGGTCGCACCAGCCCCGCCAGCAGCCGAAGAAGCGTCGACTTGCCTGACCCGTTGGGCCCGATCAGGCCGAGGATCTCGGCCGGTGCAAGCGTCAGGTCGATGCCGTCGAGCAGGGAGCGTCGCCTGACGCGCAGGCCAATGTCATGTGCCTGCAAGGTCACGGCGCGCACCTCGCGCGGACCAGGATGACGGCGAAGGCGGGCGCGCCGATCAGGGCGGTCACCACACCGATCGGCAGCGTCTGGCCCGGAACCAGAATTCGCGCGACGACGTCTGCCACGATCAGGAACACCATGCCGATCAACGCCGTCACCGGCACCAGCCGCGCGTGTCGGCTGCCGACAAGAAACCGCGCCGCGTGAGGAACGACCAGACCGACAAAGCCGATGGCGCCTGTGATCGAGACCATCACGGCGGTCGCGGCGGCCGTGGCCAGGACCAGCGCCGCCTGCACTCGCCCTACCGGCACGCCAAGCGAGGCCGCTGACTGCGTCCCGAAGGTGAACGCGTCCAGCGCCCGTACATGCCAGAATGCCGTGCCCACCGCGATGACCACGGCCGTCAGTGCCAGACCGACATCCTCCCACCGGACACCCGAGAGGTTCCCCAGCAGCCAGAACATGATGCCGCGGGCCTGTTCGGCATTGGCGGAACGCGCGATGATGAAGCTGGTCAAGGCATTGAACAGCTGCGACCCGGCGATTCCTGCCAGAACGATCTGCGCCGCGCCACGTGCGCTTGTGCCGCCGCCGGACAGCCGCGCCAACCCGACCACAAGACCGAACGCCGCCAGCGCGCCAAGCAGCGCGCCAGCGGACATGGGAACAAGACCCCCGCCCAGCCCGGCAATAACGACCAGCACCGCGCCGGTCGAGGCCCCGGCGGAAATGCCCAGCAGGTACGGGTCGGCCAGTGCGTTGCGCAGCAAGGTCTGCAGAACCAGCCCCGAAATCGCCAACCCGGCCCCGCAGGCCCCTGCGACCAGCGCGCGCGGCAGGCGATAGGACCAGATGATCCCTTGGTCGATCGGGTCCAGCGCATAGCCTGCGCCCAGGATCTGGTTCGCCAGCGCCTGCCACACGGTACTCAGCGGGATCGGTGTCTCGCCCATGGCAGCGCCCAGCAGCGGCGCCGCCACGATCAGCAGCGGCACCCACAACCATGGCGGGGCCCGCAGCCGGCGCGCCGCGTGCACCCCGACATCGGCGGTCATCTCGACAGCCCGTTCATGGCATCGGCCAGCGCTTCAAGCCCGTCGATCAGGCGGATGCTGGCGTGCATCGCCTCGGCATCAAGGATGACGATGCGGTCCTTCTTCACGGCGGTCATCTGGCTGGTGACCGGGTCCGATCTCAGGAACCGCAGCTTCTCGTCGACATCGTCGGCGGGGAAGCGGCGGCGGTCCATGCGTGCAATAACCAGAACCGACGGATCGGCGCGGGCGACCGTTTCCCAGCCCACCGTGGGCCATTCCTCGTCCGAGGTGACGACGTTGCGCAGCCCCAAGCGTTCCAGCATCCAGGCGGGCACGCCCATGCCGCCGGCCATGTAGGGGTCGAGCTCCATCTCGGCGGAGGAGAACCATACGGCAGCCGAGGCGTCCGGAATGTTCATGGCGCCAGCCCGTTCGACCACGGCCGCCTCGCGCGCCTGAAGATCCGCGATCAGCGCGCTGCCACGGTCCTGCGCATCCATGATGATGGCCATCTGACCGATGCTGTCCCACAGGGTCTGGATGTCGAACGGCGCGATCCGGGTGCCGTCAGAACCGACAAGATTGTCCTTGCCGTGACAGTCGGTTGGCATGACATAGGCAGTGATGCCCAGATCGGCGAACTGTTCTCGGGTACCGACAGCGCCCTGTGCACCGATCATCCATTCGAACATGGTGGGCACGAAACCGGGCCGCTTGTTCACGACGGACTCGAAGCTGGGCGTGTTGTCGCTGATCCGTTCGACACCAGCGTCCTGGTCCTGCAGTTCGGGCAGAACAGCGTTGAACCACAACGAGTTTCCTGCCATCCGGTCCGCCTGGTCGAGCGCGTAGAGGATCTCGGTCGTGGTTTGCCCGATCGAGACGACGTTGTCGGGGCGGGCAGGGAAGATCAGTTGGTGGCCGCAGTTGTCCAGGGTCAGGGGATATTCGGTCGGTTGCGCCCCGACGGCAGAAGCTGCCGTCAGGGCCAGTAGCGCAGCGAGAATTGGGCCGGTCATCGTGATCGTCCTCCATGACAGGAATGACGGGAACGAAGAAGGCGCACCAGCGAGATCGGGCGGAACCCGTCATCACGCTGCATCTGGCGGTCATGCTGGACAGGGACCGGACTACGGTTCATGCGATCTTTCTCCGGGGCACCCCGCCCGGGTTGGTTTCGGTCATGATGGCAGGTCTCCTGACTCGCGGGTCGCGGCCTTCCCCGCCTTCCCGGCGCAGGCGCGCCAGTGGCATCGTGGGGTCGGCTACCGCCTACAGTTGCGGGGGCAGTCGCGGATTCGGCGCCTGATGGCTACACCTGACCGCGTTCCCTTTTCACCCGCTCGGAGCCTTGGCCGACGCGGGAACCATCATCCCCGCGGATGACGTCGAAAGCGTGAGAAGTCAAGCCTGTTCGCGATGTGTGGCGCAGAGCATCTCGCAGCCGGGCGCTGCGCACCAGGCCGGATGGGATGTGCCGGCTGCTTCCCATACCGCTGGGTAATCCTTGACCCGGATCAACCAAGCCTCAAGGAGAAGCAGCCATGTATGCCGAGAGGGAAGGAAATATTGAAGACGTTGCTGTCATCGACCTCGACAGCCAATCACGGGATTTACTGTTCGCGGCTGAAGCCTGCCCTGTGGGGCGAGGAGCCGCCTCCGTCATCGTGTCGACCCAGACCCGGACGATGGTGCTGGTTTGCATCTGGCACCCAGATGGCTGGCGTCCGAACGATCAAGAATGACATGCAGGCTTCTCGGGACTCACCGAGCGGAGAGGCACGCGAAGCTTGACTTCTTTGATCGGACGTCGCGCAACGATACTGGCATCTGCGGAAGGTTGCAGCAGGATGGATCATGTTCCGGCCCCGCGAAGATGGCGCAGCGTTGCCGGTCCTTGAGCCCGCCGAACATCATTTCCGATATTCCGTAGCGCTGCAAGTCTTGCTGTCACCATTGCTTGCCCGGTTCTCGGCTGGCGATGCGGTGCTCGCTATTTCAACGATCCTCGCCGCCAGCCCCATACTCTCCTGCCCCGCAGCGATTGTATGGCTGGTCAGAACTCGACCAGCCGTGGGCGCGCCGCGGAAGATACGGGCCTCGCTTGCGTTCGCCGTGGAGCAAGGTCGTCCGAAGTCATTGCCCGTGGCTGCGGCGTCGGAACGTGTCGCTCTGCCGTGCCGCCGAAGTTGAAGGCGCGGATCTCTCGCGTCAGTTCCTCGGCCTGCTGGCGAAGCGAGACAGAGGCGGCAGTCGCTTCCTCGGCCACCGCCGCGTTCTGCTGGGTGACCTGATCCAACTGGTTCACGCCGGTGTTGATCTCGGACAGGCCGATCGACTGTTCACTGACGGCGACCGAGATCCCTGCGATCTGTTCCGACACGGCAGCCGCCTTGTGAAGGATTTGGTCGAGGCTCTGACCGGTCCGCCCGACAAGCGTCGATCCCGTTCTCACCTGCTCGGCACTTTCCGAGATCAGCGTCCTGACTTCGCGCGCGGATTCGGCGGCGCGCTGTGCAAGGCCACGCACTTCGGACGCCACCACGGCGAAGCCGCGGCCGGCGTCGCCAGCCCGTGCGGCCTCGACTCCGGCATTCAGGGCCAGAAGATTGGTCTGGAAGGCGATATCGTCGATGACGTCGATGATCCGGGAAATCTGCTCGGACGAGCGCTCGATCCTCTTCATCGCCTCGACCGCATCGCGAACGACCGTGGCGCTGTCGAGCGCGATGCTCCGGTTCTGGCTGCTGGCTTGCTCGGCCTCTCGGGCACGTTCGGCCGTCTGGCGCAGGCTCTCGTTCATCTGGTTCAGTGCGGCGGCCGACTGCTCCAGCGTGGCGGCCTGCGTCTCGGCGCGACTCGAGAGGTCGCCGGCGGCGTTGCTGATCTCGTCGGCGCCTCCACGTACCTGTTCGGCCACGCCGGCCATCCGCTGAATTGTTCCGGACAGGCGGGACGCGACGCTATTGAAGGACTGGCGCAGCGAGTCGTAGGCCTGCGGGAAGGGGTCGCTGTCCGGACTGGGAATGTGGTGCGTCATGTCGCCCGCTGCCAGCCGCTCCAGCCCTTCGCCGATCTTGCTGACCACACGCGATTGGCTTTCCGCCTCGGCCTTTGCGGCGGCCGCCGCTTCCTCCCGGCTTGCCAGGGCGGCCGCCTCGAGCCGCCGTGCCTCGCTGGCATTATCGCGAAAGACCGCCACCGCAGAAGCCATCGCTCCGATCTCGTCCCGGCGGTCCGCGTGCGGGATCGGGGCCTCAAGCTCTCCCTTGGCCAGCCGCTTCATGGCCAAGGTCATCGCCTCGATCGGCCGTGACACGACCTGCGCCCCCAGCCATAGCAGCACCAACACCGCGGCCAATGTCGCCCCTGCCAGCAGCATCGTGTGATTTCGGGTCGCGACGGCATGCGCCATGACCGTCGCCCGCGGCACGGTCATCACGATCGTCCAGGCATCTTCGATGCCGGCAAACCGAACGGTGCTGGTCAGCAGAAGAGCCCTTTCTCCGTCGATCGTGATGTCGTGCAGCGCGCCGTCGCCCGCCAGCCACCCCTGTTCGTCCCGTGAGAGAGGCTGTCCCAGCCGTGCCGCATCGCGGTGCGTGATCCATGTTCCGGATTGACCCACAAGGGCAATCCTACCGTCGCCAAACGGCTGGAACTGCGCGAGCCTATCCGTCAAGCTCTGGATCAGCATGTCGCCGGTCATGACCCCGACCTTCCGACCGTTGTGGCTGACCACGCTGCTGAGCGTGACCATCAGCGCATCCTTGCCCTCGACAGGATAGGTGTAGGGCGGCGTGAGCGTCGAAGCCTCTTCCCGCAGCGGGCGTTCATACCACTGCAGCTTGTCCGAGGGTCGAGACATGTCCAGCACCTCGACCGCGACGTTTCCGTCAGTGTCGATATAGAACCAGGGGGCGAAACGGCCCCTTGGATCGGCCAGTCTCTCTCCGATGCGATCACGGTCGCTGCCGATCGCATTCGGTTCGAACACAACCGCCATGCCCAAAAGCCTTTCGTCCGTCGTCAGAACGTTTCTGGCGATCTGCTCCAGAACGGCTCGGTCGCTCCCTGCGGCCAACGCTCCCTCGACGGCAGCGACGCCGGCGTTGAGGACGCCAAGAACCGTGTTCACCTCTTGCGCGACTGTGACGTTATATTCGCCCAGCAGTGCCCGCGCGCGCGCTTCCGCTTCCTGCACAGAGGCGCGAGTCATCAGGTAAAGGGTCATGGCGCTGACGACGATCACCGCGCAACTTGTCAGGGCGGCTGATGCAAGCGCCAGCTTCGTCCGGATGGTTGATGGCCCTATCTGCATTCTCTCTCTCCATGCGTGTCTTGACGCAGGAGCTAGCAGAAACTTCTTTCGGTACCGTTACCGCGACTGCCTGGTGGCAGCACTGCCTCGATGAGGCAAGTCCGGAACCAGTCAGACGCCCGGCACGCGCAAAGGTGTCAGATCGCAGGATTCGCACTCTGCCGGCGCAGCACCGGGATCAGTGCAAGGACCAGCAAGAGAACCACTGCGGGCGCGACGAGGCGCGGAACCTGGTACCAAGGGTCCATGCCGACTTCCCAGATCGCCCAGGCCACCGTGCCGAAAAATGTCAGAAGATATATCCACACCGCTGTCATCGACCGCCGAAACAAGAAGATCGCCGTCAGCAACAACCCGATTCCGGCGAAGATGTAGTACCAAGACCCACCTAGAACAGCGAGCCAGATGCCTCCGGCGAAGATCGGCGCCCCGAAGACCAGGACGACCACGCCAAGCGCAACGGGCAGCCAGCCGCCGCGTGTCCGTCCGTACCCGATGCTGTTCTTGCGGCTCATCCTGCCTCCGTCCTGTGGCGCATGCCCGGTGTGCCGGGTGTCACGACCAACAAACCTTATGAGGCGGCTTATGTTCCCACGTCCGCCTTTGGAACCTCACCTGCCGCGGCGCGGTTGCACCGAATGGCGGCGGGTGTGCCGTCGCGAGATGTGGGGAAGACAACATGCCAGCGAAATCCAAGGCACAGCAGAAGGCCGCCGGGGCCGCATTGGCGGCCAAGCGCGGCGACATGAAGAAAAGCGACCTGAAGGGTGCCTCGAAGAGCATGGAGAAGTCCATGTCCGAAACGGAACTGCACGACATGGCCGCGACCAGCCGCAAGGGCAAGCCCGAGCACAAGTCCGACAGCTGACTAGGTCATGTTGACAAATGGCGGCTTCAGAGGCGGTTTGAGGTGATGTCGATGAAGCCTGGGAAGCTCTTGGCGGTCTTGTCGTAGCGGGTAGGCGACGCGGCGGGCGTTTTCGAGCTTGTTGAAGCACCGCTCGACGAGGTTCCGCAGCCGGTAGGGCTTGCGGTCGACAGCCACGCAGCTTCCGTGACTTCCGCATGGGTGTCACGGGCACGACGTTGCGCGCCTCCATGGTTTCGCGAACCTTGTCAGAGGCATGGTCGCGATCGGACAGCAGGACGCAAGGTTCCGGCAGGTTGTCGTCTAGGACCAGATCGAAGCCCAGATGGTCCGACGTCTGGCCCGGCGAAATGTCCGACCTCAGGGGGAGGCCTGCACCGTTGACCCGGAGGTGGATCTTGGTCGTGAAGTGGAAGGTGGTCCAGAACGCAATCGAGTGGATCGTCTTCCCACCGGACGCTCTCGAACGGCCGAAACCTTGTCTCGGAGCCCCCCTTTTGCGCCCGCTGCCTGATGATGGGCGCGGACCACGGTGCTGCCGATCATCTGAAGGGCGTCGGGAACCAGCCCGCTTTCGTTTGATGCGCCCATGATCTGCTCCCGGAGCCCCGCGAGCGTCCACCGCCAAAACCGGCGGTGGACGCTGGACCACTTGCCGAACTTCTCGGGCAGGTCGCGCCAAGGCGATCCCGTCCGTGCGATCCAGAGAGTGCCATCCAGAACAGGACGGTTGTTCAGGGGTTTGCGGCCGTTCGGCGCGCGGACGGCCAGGATGGAGCGTTCATGGAACGCCCACTCCTCGTCCGGCATCAGGTCTCGTGCCAAGCTGATCTCCATCGCAGAGACCAGCTTGAACCATGATCAGCGCGATCTGTGGACACCTTTTGTCAACACAGCCTAGTCGCCGCACTTCCGGCCGCCATTTTGGGCCGTCAACTGGATCTGCAAACCGTAAGTCGACCCCTCGCTGCCTCTCGAACGGCTACTTGGGTGATGCGGACCATGCGCTTTTCTGCTACGACGTGAAGACCATTGTGACTCCGAGACTGCGGACCGGAATCGAGCACCTCCGGGCACGCCACGTGCTGGGGCGGCGGCGCTCGACCTGCTTCGGATCGAAGCAAGGGTGCAGAGGACTGTGGAAGGCTTCTCCTCGTAGCGTTGACGGTGTCGCTGCAGCATGATGCAGACGCAAGCCGCGTCAGGCTGCTGCTGGCCCAACCCCCGACCCATGACACATCCCGGTGACGAACGACTTCGGCGTCGATGCACAGATCAACGGTGAGGCTGGAATCGCCAGCACCCGGGATCCGCCAGGAGTGGCGATCACCGGTGTCGTTCGATAGGGCACCGTCGGCTGTCGGCAAGCCGTTCCCCAAAAGGGCAACGGCGTGCCGATTCAACCGCGCCAGGGTTCAAGGATCGACCGGGCTTCAGCGCGTCCCCTGGGGGTCAGGACCAGCAGGTTGCCCCTGCGCGCAATCAGGTCCTTCGTCAGCCCCTCGGCGATGACATCACGCGCGTGGCGGGCGGTCCAGCCGAGGTGGGTCTCCAGCGCGCGGGCCACGTTCTCTTCCTTCTGATCGGCGCTGTCTTCGTGGGAGTAGAGGTGGACCGCGACGGTCCGCAGTGCATTCGCCTGACGTTCGCTGCGCTGGCGGTGCAGCCGCGCGATTACGCCGTAGCGGGGGCCAAAGAGGAAGGCCAGGGCCAGGAACACCCCCGTCATCACCGCCATCATCCCGCCGATCGACACGTCCAGGACGACCGCCAGGTGATAGCCGCTGATGCTGGAAGCGATGGAAATGACCGCGCCATAGACCAGCATCAGCCACAGGCGGTCGGTCAGAAGGTAGGCCGCGGACGGGGGCACGGTCACGAAGGCGACGAACAGCACTGCGCCTACGGCATCGAATGCCGCAACGGCCGTCGCGCTGGTCAGGAACAGCAGCGCATAGAAGATCACGGCAGGCGCAAAGCCGAGCGCCGCCGCAAGCGCCGGATCGAAGGTGGTGATCTTCAGCTCCTTGTAGAGCAGCGTCACGAACAGCAGGTTCACCATCGTCATCATGAACATCGCGATCAGGGACTGCGGGATCTCGTATCCCAGCAGCACCACCGTATCCAACCAGACAAAGCCGATCTCGCCCAGAAGCACCGTGTGCTGGTCGATATGGACATCGCGGGCATAGAGATTCAGAAGCAGCACCCCGACCGAGAAGAGCACGGGGAACACAAGGCCGATGGCCGCGTCGTACCTGACGCGGCGGGTGCTGAAGAGCAGCTCGGTCAGAAAGACCGTCAGCACCCCTGTCATCGCCGCGCCGACGATCTGCATGGGGCCACTTGCCGCGCCCGTCACAAGCCACACGACCACGATGCCGAAGATGATCGAGTGGCTGATCGCGTCCGACAGCATGCTGTTGCCGCGCAGGACGAGGAACGTCCCCACCAACGTCGAGGCGCAGCCGACGAGGGCTCCGGTAAGGATGATCATCAGCGAGATGTTCATGAAAAAGGCTTCGATCATCAGCTGTTCTCACGGGATGCGTCGTCGATCCGCCGCGCCTCGGACAATCCCGCCGGCGTCAGTTCCCAGTGCGGCGTCGTCTCGGGTTCGTGCGTCACGGGCGCCACCAAACCGCGGCGTTCCAGCCGCTGCATCGTGCCGCGCGTGGGCGTGCCGTGAAAGGCGTCAAGCGCCCCAAGTTCGGTCGGATAGCCCTGGTTGCCATGCTCGGCCGCGAGGCCATAGAGCGTCGAGAGGACCTGCCGACCGGCGAGGCTGCGGCGGTCGCGGCGTCGCCTCAGGCTGGCCCAGACCAGCCCCCGGCCGGGCGCGAGCAGCAGCGAGACGAGGACGATGACCGAGATTGCAAGGACGATCAGCGGCCCCGTCGACAGCCCCCGCGCCGTCGCGCTGATGACCGCACCCGAGACCCCGGCAACGATCCCGAACAGGGCGGCGAGGACGACCATGGCGCCCAGGCTGCGCGTCCACTGCCGGGCCGCGACGGCGGGGGCGACGATCATCGCCGTCATCAGGACCACGCCGACCATCTGCAGCCCCACCACGACCGCCAGCGCAACCATGATGGTCATCGTCACCTCGAGCGCGACAACCGGTAGTCCTAGAGATGTCGCAAAGCCCGGATCGAACGAGACGAGCTTGAACTCTTTCCAGAGCAGCGTCACCAGGGCCAGCGCCGCCGCCGTGACGGCGCCCATGATCCACAGGTCGCTGCGCAGGATCGCCGCAGCCTGCCCGAAGAGAAACGAGTCGAGCCCACCCTGCGACGCGTTGCCACCGCCCTGGATATAGGTCAGCAGCACGACGCCTACCGCGAAAGACACGCTGAGCGCGATGCCGAGCGCGGCGTCCGTCTTCAGCCGGCTCATCCGCGTCAGCACCAGGACGACCAGCGCGGCCACGGCACCGCTGACCAGCGCCCCGGCAAGGATCGTGCCGATATCGCGCGACCCGGCGACAAGGAAGCCGATGCAGATGCCGGGCAGGGCCGCGTGGGACAGGGTGTCGCCCAGCAGGCTCTGCTTGCGCAGTACGGCAAAGCAGCCGAGGACGCCGCTGGAGATGCCCAGCAGCGCCGCCCCCATGGCGACCGTCTGGATCGTATAATCACCCAGCAGCGCCAGCATCCTAGACCGCGTCCCCGCTGGCCGGTGCCGCGTCATCTGCAAAGGTGTTGCGCTCGATCAGCGCGATCTGCCCGCCATAGGCCTTGCGCAGGTTCTCGGGCGTGTAGACCTGGGATACCGGCCCTTGGGCGACCGCCCGGACGTTCAGGATGACCATCCAGTCGAAATATGATCGCACCGTCTGCAGGTCGTGATGCACGACGATCAGCGTCTTGCCCTGCGACCGGAGGCGGTGAAGGATGTCGACGATGGCGCGTTCGGTCGTGGCGTCGACCCCTGCCATCGGCTCGTCCAGGAAATAGATGTCGGCCTGCTGCACCAGGGCTCGCGCCAGGAACACGCGCTGCTGCTGGCCGCCGGACAGCTGGCTGATCTGGCGTTCGGCGAAGTCCTGCATTCCGACCTGTTCAAGCGCCTGGAAGGCCGCGTCCCGTTCTCTCTTGCCCGGGCGGCGCAACCAGCCGAGACGGCCATAGAGACCCATTCCCACCACGTCCAGCGCAGTGGTCGGAAAGTCCCAGTCGACCGAGGATCGCTGGGGCACATAGCCGACGCGAAGGCGTTCGGCGGCATAGGGACGTCCGAAGATGCGGACATGGCCGGCTGTCGGCTTGACCAGGCCCATGACCGACTTGATGAAGGTGCTCTTGCCGGCGCCGTTCGGTCCTACGATGGCTGCCATGACGCCGGGCGGGATGTCGATGTCGATATCCCAAAGCACCGGTTTGCTTTCATAGCTGACCGTCAGGTCCTCGACATGCAGGGCCAGCTGCGGTTCATGGAGCGGTTCAGTCACGTTCGATGGTTTCCTTGAAGAGGCCGCGCGTGCCGACGCGATGCGGGACGGTCAGCGCGCCTTCGTCACAACGTTCCATTCTTCGGCCCAACCGGCAAGCGCCACGGGAAGCTCTGGCAGGGTGCCGCCAAGCGCCTCTGTGATCGTGCGCGTGTTCTCGAAGATCATGCCGATATAGGTGCCGCCAGGGGTGCCGTCCTCTCCCATCGCGTCGGAATAGAGCTGCCCGCCGATTTTGACATCCGTGCCCTGCTGTCGGGCGGCGTCAATGACCGACTGGACGGTGCGGGGGTTGATCGTGCTTTCGACGAAGAGCGCCGGCACGCCTGTGCGTGCCACGAGATCCGCGCTGGCCCGGATATCGGCGATGCTGGCCTCGGATTCGGTGCTGATGCCCTGGATGCTGGCGACGCGGATGCCATAGGCTCTTCCGAAATACGCAAACGCGTCGTGCGCCGTCACAAGTGAACGCTGGCCTTCCGGAATGGTGGCGATTGCCTGTTCAGCCCATGCGTCCAGCGCCGTCACCTGCGCGGCGTAGCGTCCGGCATTCGCCGCAAACAGGTCCGCGCAAGCGGGTCGCACCTCACCCAGGGCCTCGGCAATGGTTGGCGCGATCCGCGACCACAGGCCGGCATCCATCCACAGGTGCGGATCGACACCATAGGCGCCTTGGGTCTTGATCAAGTCCGTTTCGTCGATCGAGGTCGACGCGACCGCCACGGTAGGCTTGCGCTCGGCGAACTTTGCCAGGACCTCTGCCAACTGCCCCTCGAGCGAGTAACCAGAGTAGAAGATCACATCGCCCGCCTGGAACGTCCGCACGTCCGAGGCGCTGGCCTGGTAGAGATGCGGATCGACGCCCGGCCCCATGATCGTCATGACATCGACGCAGTTGCCGCCGACATTCTCGACAATGTCACCGATCATCCCGATTGTCGCAACGACTTTGACCGGCTTGTCCTGCGCGGACGCGGCACCAGCCCACAGGCCGAGGCCAATCATGGAAAGGGTCGACAGCACGTGCTTCATCCGTAAGCAGTCCCTAAATACTTGCGTCACGACTAATCAACTTAGCAAGTGCTATAAATCGGCTGACCATATGTCAAGCGCCGTCAGGACAACGCCCTGTGAGCCACGACTGTGGGCGTTGCCGTTGCTTCCTGCCTCGTGCGACTATGCGGCTTGGGTCGCTCGGCCGGCAGAATTCCGTGACCCGCGAGGACACCGGATGCGCAGTGGCAATGGCGTCCGCCGCATCGGGCGGAGGCACGGCGTCGTGCCGACCAGCCTTTGCGGCAGGCGCCAGGCCAGAACCCCATTCGGATCAGCGATGCGGATCTGCAATGCCGCAGGCAGATGCCTCCGTTCAGACGGTTCTGGTCGCAACGAATTGGGCAAATGCCTTCAAGGTCTCGGCGCTGACATGATGCTCCATGCCCTCGGCATCGTGTCGGGCCACCTCGTCACTGATGCCAAGGGCACGCAAAAAGCCCTCGACGATCTCGTGGCGACGCTGACATTCCGCAGCAAGAGCCTCGCCCGTCCGGGTCAGGAACACGCCACGATAGGGCTTCTGCTGGATATATCCATCTTCCGCCAGACGCTTGAGCATTCTTGCAACGGTCGGCTGCGCCACCCCAAGGCGGCGGGCGATTTCGACCTGGCGTGCCTCGCCCTCGCGGCTGATCAGCTCGGCGATCAACTCGACGTAGTCCTCGCACAGCTCTGTCCTGCGGGCGTTTCGGGTCTTTTGGAACCCTTCGGCATGACGTTCTGCGTCGATGCCTGCGTCTTCGGGGCTCGGCGATTGGGAAACGGGCTTGGTCATGTGATGCAGGCAATTCGCAAGGAATTTTTTTGGGATGCACCGGGATATATAGCCTGTGCTATGAAATCGCAATCTCCACGGATTCCCCGCGGAAAGTCGAACTCCTCACGGCCGGCGGTTCTGCCCAGAGGCGGCGGCGTGGTTCAGGCAGTCCACACGGCGACAGAACGCCGCAACCATCTGGGCCTGAACGATGCCTATCCGTCGCACCTCGACCGGGTTGCGTGACGGTCTGATGCAGCTCCGCCTTGTCTCGCGCGCCTTTGGATGGTCGACAGCGGCGCTGATGCTGTGGCCGCTGTTCGGCGCGGAAGGATCAGGTTGTCAGCGGCATTCGGACCGGCAGAGGACAACCACCTTTCTGGGGTGCGGCTGTGGCGGGGGCAGATCGCTCACCACCTGTTGCGCACCCTACCGCACGCTGACGTTGGTGACCGGAAACCCGCTCCGGGCCGTGCGCCCCGAGCAGGATCAGCGCGGATGAGATCGGCAGCCCCATCACTGACGTCATCGGTCACATGGTCAGCAGGCCGCGGCAGCAGCAACGGGTGACATCATCAGCGTTCGTCAGCAGGATTGCCGGAAGGTGGGCGCGGCAATCGCCGGCCACCTGTTCGCATCGTCCGCTTACCTGGTCGATAGCGATGTCGCGTAGCCGCTCGACAAGGGCCAGGATCGAATTGCTTGACCAGCGCCAGGTCGTCCTCGTGCCGAATTAGGGAGCCGGTTCGTGCGCTGATGCCCCGGGTGCTGCCATCCACTTCGTCGGCGGCGATGGCGAGAGCGCCACCGATTGCGTCGTTATCGCCTGTCGCGCGGGCGATCATGGCCCTCGGCGTCATCGGGCTCACCCCCGGGATAGTCAAGATGCCGTCAGGTATGCGCCCGGACGATGCCGCGACGAAAAGCGCATCTCTCTGGGGACGACCTCTCAGAGGCACGGCACCGGTTTCGCCGTCGCGACGTCGTATTCATCCCTGCGCGACAGCGGCACTCGCGGAGTCTCCTGAGACAGCTCACTGCCGCTGCATCCGGCGCTTCGATCTGGATCACGACCGCGTGCAGGCGAAGGCAGCCTTGAGATCAGGGTGAAGGCTGAGCCACCTTCGGCGTCGGCGGCCGGGTCGCTTTCGTTGGTCACGGACGCGTCGCAGCATAGTGTCCTTCACCACCCGGATGAGGCCGTTTCTGTGAACCGACTCACGGTCCCTTGGCGGCGGAGGAGCGTTTCCGGTCCGGGAAATCCACCTCGCCCATGATGGTGGAGGTGTCGCGCATGGTGAAGGCCATGGCCACCGGCATCTAGAACAGAAAACTGGTGAAGAGGATAACACGGCGAGGAGTCCCGTGACATCCAATTCGCGTCGAGGCTGCAGTTTGACGTCCAGGTCTGGTGATAGCTGCGACCGATATTCGTCTTGCATGTCGGACCGGCTGATCGCGCCTCCGTTGCCTGGCAGCCCCGTCTCGACGCATGCGGATGTCTCTGTGCCCCGTCCGGTTGCAGCAGGGCCAGTGTCCACCGTTTCCGCAGGTGCCGGATCGGTGTCGACAAGGTCACATGCGCCTGCTGGTGATCCAATTCCGCCGCGGTTGGGCAAACCCATGGCGGTTTATCTGGACGCCGAGCTTCACTGGCGTCTTGCAGCGCTGCCAGCCGATCAGGTGGCGCCGCTCCGCGAGGCAGATATGAAATCCGCCGCCCACTGTTGTGGATCGATCGAAGTCTGGCGGCTCGAGAAGATGCGATCATCCAGTGCGCGCAGCAGGGCCTGCTGACGACCGACAGGACCACCTTGCCATGCGGCCTGTCGGTCGGCCGCAGCGCGGAGCTGCTGCAGATCGCCCGTCCGGGCGGCTGACTGCAACGCCTCCAGGTGCGGGCTGCGGCGCATGCGGCGCAGCATCATCGGCACGCGCCCTTGCAGGCCCACCACAAGTGCGATCACCAGCCCTAGGCCGAATAGACCCGCCATCGCAAGTTGAACCTCTGGCCCCTCGGCCTGACGGTCGCCGAAGTTCGATCCGAAGCCGGCATAGCCGAAGGGGATCGGCTTCAAGGGCGCAACTTCAAGCTGGCGGTCGCGCGTGTTGAACCACTCCAAGGCGGCGGCGGGCAGGACGCCGGGTTCGCCGGTGCGGGGCCGCAGCTGCCATTCCCAGACCACCCGAGAGACGGGCCCGTCCGCCGTGGGGACCGTTTCACGGATCTCGGGCTGGGTGAAGCTGATCAGCCAGGGCTGCCGGATGTCGGGGCGCGGCGGCAGATGGTGGGCCAGCGCGCCGAGCGCCTCGATGGTGACGCGGCGGGTCAGGACCTCGTCCTTGGTCAGCCGGCCCGGCTCGGCCGACAGCTCGTCCGTCAGCACCAGGGCGCGGGCGGTCAACGGGCGGCCCCGGCCCGGAAACGGGCGCACCGCCAGCCGGGTGGGGGCCGAGGTCACGCGAACCTCCTCTCGGACGCCGTCGTTGCGGATGTTCGTCAGGTCGTGGTTTATCGGCGGGATCGTCAGCTCACCCGGGGCGCGCGGGAAGAGCGCGATGTCCCGCTCGAAGATCTGGATCATCCGGCCGCCGATGCGTTCCTTGAACCAGCGGTCCCGGTCGATCTGCATCCAGTCGTAAGCCTCGGAATCCGGAAACACCAGCTCCTCGAGCGAGACGGTCAGGTCGTATTCGCCGCGCAGCTTCAGGTGCACCATCTCGGCCACCACGGGGTTTCCATGATCGTGCAGGACCGTCAGCCGCGCCTCACCGGGGGCCAGCGGGACCTCGGCGCTAAGCGGCAGGGCCAGAAGCACCAGAAGCGCCAGGGCGAGGCGGATCACCACGGGTCGACCTCCTCGGGACGGATCAGGCCCAAGCGGGCGCGGCGTTCGTATTCGGCCGCGATACGCAGGCGCAGGAATTCGCCGGGGTCGTCTGCGATGGTTTCCAGCCAGGCGTCGCTTGCGGCCAGGCCGCGTGCGCCGATGGGACGGCGCCAGCTGTCGACGGCGGCGGCAGTCAGCGCAGCACCGATTTCCTCGGCCGCGGCAGGACGACCGCCGCGCCCGACGATGCGCCCCGGCGCGATGCTGTCGCCGACGGTGGGCGGATACATCGTTGCGACCAGATCGCGGTTGGCGCGCGCCTGCTCGTCCGCCGGATTGGCGAAGAGCACTGCATCGAAATAGGCGACCGCCAGCGGATAGTCGGCGGTTGCCGCCAAGCTGAGGCCGCGGTTGTAGGTCTGCGACCGACCGGCGGCCGCGAAGGCGGCGTCCGCATCGGCATGGCGGGCAAGGCGGAAAAGCGCGACCCCTTGCGTCGCTGGTTCATGCAGCAGGCGAAGCGCGGCTTGGTTCCAGCCGAACCGCAAGGCCAGTGAGCCAAGCGCCGCCGGTCCCGCCAGCACCAGAAGCACCGCCGCCAGTGCCAGAAGGATCAGACTCGACCTCATGTCCGCCGCCGCAGCATGAACAGAAGCGGCAAGACGGCCAGTGCCGCCAGGAACGGCCCCAGATCAAGATAGCCGAGCGCGCGCAGCATCGGGTCGCGCACAGCGTCACCGCCGGTCCGCAGGCGCGCGGCCAAGCTGTCGGCATTATCCGCCGCCAGAACGTCGCCGCCCTGTGTCAGCGCCTTCAGGGCGTCGGGATCCGGCACCGTCGCTTCAGCTGCCAATCCGGTCAGCCGAAGCGCCCAAAGGCGCACCCCCATGTCGGCCAGGCGACCGGCCTCGGCCATGGCCTGCCGGTCGACCCCGCCGCCGTCGGTGACGAGGACCACGTCCGCCTGCCGCGTGTCCGTCAGCATCTGCCCCGCCATGCCGATCGCGGCGGCAGGCCGGCTGCCGGTGGCGGGCATCGTCTGATGATCCATCACGGCAATCAGCGTCTCGAGCGTGCGGGGGTCGGTCGTCGGGGCCGAGGCGGCAAACGCTTCGCCGCCATAGAGGATCAACCCCACCGGCCGGCCGCCCACCCCCTGCAGCAGCGCGGCCACCGCCTGCTGGGCCTGTCCAAGGGCCGCGCCCTTGGCGACCGACGGGGACAGGTCGATGGCGATCATGACGCTGTCGGTTCGCGCCAGGACCGGCACATCGTCGCGTGGCAGCGCGGGACCCGCCAGCCCCAGCACCAGCGCAAGCGCCGCCGCCACCGGCAGGATACGCACCCACCGGCCACCCGCCCCGGTCAGTGCGCCCATGGCCTGCATCGCGGCCAGCATCTGCGGCGGCATGACGGATTCCCATCCGCCGGCCTCGGGGGCGCGGCGGGCGCTCCACACGGCCAGCGCTGCCAATGGCAGCAGCGCCACCAGCCACCAGGGGCGCAGCAGGATCATTCGCGCCTCCGCCAGATGGCCACGGCCAGCAGGATCAAGGCGCAGGCGGTCGGCCCATGCCACAGCTGCTGCTGATAGCGCAGCGGCGGACGGTCGCCCGGCGACGGCTCCAACCGGTCCAGCGACTGCGCCATCGCCTCAAGGTCGGCGGTGCCACGGACGCGGAAGATCTCTCCGCCCGCCATCTCGGCGATCTGGCGCAGCGTCGCGACGTCCACGGCATCGCGGGACGTCGGCTGCGTCTCGAGGTCTTCGGGACCAAGGGCGACGGTGTGGATGCGGATGCCGTGTTCGGTCGCCAGCCGCGCGACCTCGGTCGCGGGCACGCTGCCCGAGGTGTCGACGCCGTCCGACAGCAGCACGATCACGCGTGACCGGGCGTCGCTGTTGTCCAGCCGCCGCATGGCCAGCCCCAGACCGTCAGAGATGGCGGTGCCGCGCCCCGAGATGCCGATCTGCGCCTCGTCAATGGCCATCGCGACGGCGCCGACGTCGAAGGTCAGCGGCGCCGCGACATAGGCGCGGGCGCCGAAGATCACCAGTCCGACCCGATCCCCCTCGCGCCGCGCCACGAAGTCGGCGGCGGTCCGCTTGACGGCCTGAAGACGACTGACGGCTTGGCCGTCCAGGGTGAAATCCTCTTTCTCCATGCTGCCGGAGAGGTCCAATGCCAGCATGACGTCGCGCCCGCTGGACGGGATGACGTCGGCCTGCCGTTCGATCTGCGGCCCGGCCAGCGCCACGACCAGCAGGACCCAGGCCGCTGCGGCCAACCATGGATGCCCGGGCGCGGTCAACCCGCTGGACCTGAGGCCCGGGGCCAGGTGATCGGGAATCCGCAGGGCCGGTCGCGGGCGGTTCACCGGCGGGGTCAGCCAGCGCACCAGCAGCGGCAGGGGCAGCAGGATCAGCAGGAAGGGAAGCGACAGGCTCATCCCCACCGCCTCCAGCGCAGGCGAGAGAGGCGGGCGATCCGCTCGATCCGCCGGTCCGAAGGGGGCGTTGCGGCCCCGTAGGCGGCAGGCCGCAACGCCGGCGGCAGGTGCCCCAGCAGCCGCGACAGCGCCAGCATGCGCTGCGGCACCGGCATTGCGCGCAGGTCGCTCAGGCGCAGGCGGCGGTCTCCCCCGCGGGTCAGGGGCCGGATGATGGCGCTGACGGCGACGCCGACGATCAGGCCCAGGGCGACCAGGACCATGATCTCGTTCACGCCGAGGGACCCGAAGCTCGACGGCAGCCGCACGGGTGCAAGGGCGTCAAGCATCTGCTCGTGCGTCACGGCGCGACCTCGCGTGGGATTGCCCCCAGCCCGGCAAGCCGCGCCAGCTGCGGCGCGGTCTCCGCTGCGGCGATGCGCGCCAGTTGAACGCGGCCGGTGCAATCGACCGGCAGCGGGCGGGGCGGCGGCGACACCTCCAGCGGGTCGAGGATCAGCGCGACCTCTACCCGGCGCCCCTTTGCAAGCCGCGCCAGGGCGGGTTCGGCGTCGTGCCAGGCGTCCGGGGCCGTGGCCAGGACGACGCGGGCGCCGCGCGGGGCCATGCGTTCGGCCAGAAGCAGCCCCTGCGTCAGCGGCGGTTGGTCGGGGCCATTGAGCGCGGCGGCGTGGCGTTCGGCCAGCATCGCGCAGATCGCGGACATCTGGCTGTCGCCCTGGCCCGTCGGCAGCGATGCCGCCCCACCGCCCGCGACGACCAGCCCCACGGCCCCCTGTCGTGCCACGGCTGCCCAACCGGCCCCGGCCAGATATCGCGCGCCACGGACCGACCGCAGGCTGTCGCCGGTGCCCCAAAGCATCGGCGCGCGGAAGTCGGCGATAAGCACGGTGACGTCGTCGCGATCCTCGTGCAGGGCGCGGATATGGGGCGTGCCGGTCCGGGCCGTGGCCGAGGGGTCCATCCGGCGCGGATCGTCGCCGGGGACATAGGCGCGGATCTCTCTCAGGTCCATGCCGCTGCCGGCCCGGCGCGAGGGCAGGGTGCCCGCCCGGCGCGTCGCGGGGCGCGGCTGGCGGCCGGCGGCTGCATCGCGCAGCGCCAGCAGGTCCTGGCCCGCCAGCCGTATCCCGGGGGCCGTCCGCCACCCGGCGGCGCCTACCACGGGCGGATCTCGCGCAGCGCCTCGGCGATCAGGGCGCGCCCGTCGCGCCCCTCGCTGATGGCCTTCCAGTCCGGCACCAGCCGGTGGGCCAGGGCGTCGGCGGCCAGCGCCTCGGCATCCTCGGGCAGGCCGTGGTCGCGGCCGTGAAGCCAGGCCCGCGCCCGGACCGCTGCCGCCAAGGCCAGAGTGCCGCGCGGAGAGATCGGATGCTCCACCGCATCCGCCAGCGCCCCGCCGCGCCGCGTCGACATCACCAACCGAATGATGAAGTCCTTGAGAACGGGCGCCAGGTGAACGTCCGCCACCTCGGCGCGCGCCTGGCTCATGTTCTCGGCCGTCAGCCGGGTCACGGCAGCTGGTGCTGGGCTGCGCCCCTCGGCCTCGACAAGGTCGAGGATCGCAAGCTCGGCTTCGGCGTCGGGCAGGTCAAGCCGCAGGTGCAGCAGGAACCGGTCCAGCTGCGCTTCGGGCAAGGGGAAGGTTCCCTCGTGCTCGATCGGGTTCTGCGTCGCCACGACCATGAAGGGCTGCGGCAGCAGCCGCGTGACGCCCGAGGTCGTCACCTGCCCTTCGGCCATCGCCTCCAGCAGGGCGGACTGCACCTTGGGTGGGGCGCGGTTGATCTCGTCTACCAGGACGAGGTTGTGGAAGATCGGACCGGGCAGGAAATCGAAGCCGCCGGTTTCGGGGCGGAAGATCTGGCTGCCGGTCAAGTCCGAGGGCAGAAGGTCGGGCGTGCACTGGATCCGCGAATGTTCGCCCGGCAGATGCGCGGCCAGCTGTTTGACGGCGCGGGTCTTGGCGATGCCGGGCGGGCCCTCCAGCAGGACATGCCCGCCGACCAGAAACGCGATCAACAGGCGCTCGACCAGCCAGTCGTGACCGATCAGCGTCCGGCCGACCTCGTCGGCCAGCGTCCTGACCGCGAGGCGCGGCGTGAAGCCGTTCACTGCGTGATCCATTGCTCTCTCCCTGTGTCTGCAGATTGTGCAGGCACTGGGGGCAACCTTGCCACTGCGAAACCGCATTCTGCGACCAAAGTCGCGGCGACCACCGTGGCGGAACCCTCGGCGCCGCTAGGCTGCCGTCACCCGCCAGATGACGTCGCCCACGTCGTCGGCCACCAGCAGGGATGCCTTGTCCGCCCCGACGGCGACGCCGACCGGGCGGCCATAGGCGTGACGTTCGTCCGGCGACAGAAAGCCCCAGAGGATGTCCCGCGGCGGCCCCGACGGCCGACCACCTTCAAATGGAACGAAGATCACGCGGTAGCCGCTGAGGGTCGACCGGTTCCATGACCCGTGCTGACCGATGACCATGCCCCCGGGGAAGCCCGGCAAGGTACCCGTCGGCATCCAGCAGAGCCCGAGCGAGGCGGTGTGGCCGCCGAGCGCATAGTCCGGCGTGATTGCCTTCGCCACCAGGGCAGGGTCTTGCGGAACGCGATCATCGACGGTCTGGCCCCAGTAGCAATAGGGCCAGCCGTAGAATCCTCCGTCGCGGACCGAGGTCAGATAGTCGGGCGGCGTCTCGTCCCCCAGCCCGTCGCGTTCGTTCACGACCGTCCACAAGGCGCCCGTCGCAGGCTCCCACGCCATGCCGACGGCGTTTCTCAGCCCCGAGGCGAAGATCCTTGCGTTGCCGCTTGCGACGTCAAGTTCCCAAATGGCGGCCCGACCCTCCTCGGCGTCCATCCCCTTGTCGCCGATATTCGAGAGAGAGCCGACGCCGGCAAAGATCTTGCGCCCGTCGGGCGACGCGATCAGGCTGCGCGTCCAGTGCCCGCCGGGCCGGAAATCGACCAGCTTGCGGCCGGGCTGCGACGGACGGACGGCCCCCGCGTCATAGGGGAAGGCCGTGATACCGTCGGTGTTGCCGACATAGAACGTGCCGTCCGCCAGGGCCATTCCGAAGGGCTGGTTCTGGTTCTCCAGGAACACCTCACGGATCTCGGCCACGCCGTCGCCATCGGCGTCCCGCCACAGCGTGATGCGATTGGCGCTGTCGCCGATTGCCTTGGCGCGGCGCATCGTGGCCTGCGTCGCATGATCCATCAGCGTCTTCGGAGCCGAGGGCTGCTCCTTCGACTCGGCCACCAGCACGTCGCCGTTCGGCAGGACTTCGATCCAGCGTGGATGGTCCAGGCCGGTCGCGAAGGCATTCACCCGAAGGCCCGGCGCGGCATCGGGAACGTGGCCCGCAACCCAGCCCCTGGCTGTCGGCATCTTGAGGGTCATGATGCCTTGCCGCCGGGCCTCCGGTATGGTCGGCGTGTGCCCTACCGCTTGGGTCCTCGGCGCCTTGAAGCGCCTCAGGGCGACCATCGTGCCCCCCACGATCGCCGTCGCCCGTGCCATGAAATCCATGCGTCATCCTGCCGTTGTCCTGGGCCGACATTAGCGGCGTCCGCTGCGCCGTCAAACGCCACCTTGGGTTCGCCCCGATGCACCGGTCGCGGCACGGGGCTGTCCATCCCTTTATGCTGCCTGCAAAACCGATCCGGAATCCGATCCCCCGCCAAGCCGTCGAGGGTGAAGAAAAGACCTTTGCCAATGCATCCGCCTGTCATCGTCGCCGGCGTGCCGCGGAACTTGGCGAAGAAGCGTGGCGGGCGGACTTTCTGCGAGCGCATCAACAAGAAGAGCTTTGTCGACGTTCGGTCCTCGTGCGCGACGCTGAACAGCATTGCGCACCAGAAGTCATGGTGGACCCGACGAGACCGACGGGCGACAGCCCGATCGCGAAGTGTCGTTGCCGGTTAGCCCTGGCCGCTTGCGCAGCCAAGGCCGGTTGTCAGATGGCGCCGGCCGAAAGCTCTTTCGCGATATGGTCGGCCTGGCGGATCGCCAGCGCCACGATGGTGAGCGTCGGGTTTTCCGCCCCTCCGGTCGTGAACTGGCTGCCGTCCGAGACGAAGAGGTTCGGCACGTCGTGGCTCTGGCCCCAGCGGTTCACGACGCCATCCTCGGGGCGTTCCGACATGCGGTTGGTGCCGAGGTTGTGGGTCGAAGGGTAGGGCGGTGTCGGCAGCGTGCGCGTCGCGCCGACGGCCTTGTAGATGGCCTGCCCGCGATCATAGGCGTGGTTGCGCATGGCGATGTCGTTCGGGTGATCGCTGAAATGGACGTCGGCGACCTTCAGGCCGAACTTGTCGACGGTGTCCGACAGGGTGACGCGGTTCGTCTCCTGCGGCATGTCCTCGCCCACGATCCACATGCCGGCCATGTTTTCGTAGGCGTCCAGCGCAGTCGTGAACTCCCGGCCCCAGCTGCCCGGGTCGAGGAACGCGGCCATGAAGGGCAGGCCCAGGCTCAGCGTCTCCAGCTCGTATCCGCCGACGAACCCGCGCGAGGGGTCGTGGCGCGCCTCGTCCTGGATGATGCCTGCCATGGTCGTGCCGCGCCACATCCGCACCGGCTTTTCGAAGGTCGCATAGATCGACCCCGTCGTGTGGCGCATGTAGTTGCGCCCGACCTGGCCCGAGCTGTTGGCAAGACCGTCCGGGAACATGCTGCTGGCGCTGTTCAGCAGCAGCCGTGGGCTTTCGAAGCTGTTGCCGGCGACGGCGACGATGCGGGCCGCCTGGAACTGCAGGTTGCCGTCCTTGTCGAAGTATTCCACGCCCGTGACGCGGCCTTGGTCGTTGTGCAGGATGCGCGCGACATGGGCGTGGTCGCGAACCTCGAGGTTGCCGGTCGCCTCGCCCCTGGGGATGTCGGTATAGGCCGCCGACCACTTCGCACCCCATTTGCAGCCCTGAAAGCAGAAGCCGGTCTGCTGACAGGCCGGGCGGTCGTCGTTCTCGATGCTGTTGATGGCCATGCGGCCGGTATGCACTTCCTTATACCCAAGCGCCTTGGCACCCGCGTCGAAGACCTTGAAGTTGTTGCTGCCCGGAAGCCCGGGGAAGTCGCCGGTGCGGGTCACGCCCAGCTTGGCCTCGGCCATCTGGTACCAGGGCGCCATTTCGACGCCGTCGATGGGCCAGTCCAGAAGGTTCGCGCCCTCGACCGCGCCATAGGTGGTCAGGGCCTTCCATTCGTGGTCCTGGAACCGGATCGACGCTCCCGCCCAATGCGTCGTCGTGCCGCCGACGGCCTTCACGATCCAGGCGGGCAATCCGCTGAAGTCGCGCGCCACGCGCCAGTCGCCGCTTGTCGTGCGCGGATCGGTCCAGGCCAACTGCCCGAAGCTTTCCCATTCGTCGTTGATATAGTCCTCGGGCAGGTAGCGTCCGCCGGCCTCCAGCGCGACGACCTTGACGCCCTTCTGCGCCAGTTCGTTGGCAAGCACACCGCCGCCCGCGCCAGTGCCGACGATGACGACCACGCTGTCGTCGGTCAGTTCGAATTTCGCTGCATTCGCCATGGTGCGTCCCCCTACAGCCAGTCGATGTCGTCGAAGCCGCGGTCGATGTAACCGCCCTGGGAAAAGCTCTCTCCCTCATAGCCGAAGATCGGCCAGACCTCTTTCTGGTTATAGAGCCCGGTCACCAGCCCGCCGCGCACCGTCTGGAAGAAGTCGCTGTCCTCGATGCCGCGCAGGATCGCGACGCGGTCGGCTTCCCATCCGACGCCAAGGTAATTCCCATGCCCCGCGGCCTGCGCCGCCGCATCCAGGGCGGCGATGCCCTCGGCCACCATCGCTTTCTGCTCCGGCGTGTCATAGCCCTTGATCGCAATGGCATAGAACCGGTCGCCGACGCGGTCGTGCGGATAGATGTCGCGCGCCATCTGCAGCAGCGTCGCCATCTCGTGTTCGCTGATCGCGCTCACTTCGACCGCCCATGCGGCGTCCGGCGCGGCGATGAACCCCGCGCCGGCGACCGCAAGCGTGCCTGCCGCCATGGCGCGCGACAGAAGCGCACGCCGGGTCAGGCCCTTCCCCTTCAGTTGGGACATTCGTTCCTCCTCCCCTTGTTGCCGCGTGGGGTCCCCTCCCAAGGACCGGCACGGGTCTTACTTGTAGCGGCCCCCCCGCCGCAGGACCTCGATCTCGTATCCGTCGGGGTCCTGGATGAAGAAGAACCGGGCGATCACCTCGCCGCCGGGGGCGAAGTCGACCAGCTTGCGAGGCGACAGGCCCTCGGACTCCAGCCGGGCGTGCAGCGCATCGACGTCATCGACGGAAAAGGCGACGTGGCCATAGCCGTCGCCCAGGTCATAAGGCTCGGTCCGGCCCTTGTTGACGGTCAGCTCCAGTTCGCTCTCGCTTTCGCCGTTGGCCAGGTAGACCAGCGTGAACTTCTCGAAGTCCAGCCGCTCGGCGACCTTCAGGCCGAAGCAGCGGTCATAGAAGTCGACCGAACGCGCCTCGTCCAGAACGCGGATCATCGAGTGGATGTACTTGGCCATCGGGCGTTCCCTTTCCTTGCCGTCATCACAAGGCTAGGGGGCTTTCCGCGGCGCAGGTAGTATCGGATTACTACAGGCGCGATTTTTGGATCACTCTGCCGCGATGGCCGGCTGGATCGCCTCGTCCTCGCCCAGGTGGAGCGTGCAGGCGCAGCGCAGCAGCGAGGTGAAGTTCCGGGCCTCTCCGTGCAGCTCCAGCACCTCGGCGTGCAGCTTCGAGATGAAGGCCGGTGTTGACACCCCTTCGCGCGCCGCGATGCGGTCGAGGATGTTCCAGAACGCGCGCTCCAGCCGGATCGAGGTCGACTGCCCGTTCAGGCGCAGGCGGCGGGTTACGGTCTCGTATCGGTCCGGGTTCTGCCCGGCGAAGATCTGGCACATCAGCTTGATCTCGTCCTTCTCTGGACGCCCATTTTTTCCGTTCGGCCCTGCGCAGTCAACGCGACATTCGGGGCAGGTGGCGGTGCGGCAACGCCGTGGCTGGAACATCGTCCCACCGGACCGGTTCAGGACACGTCAAAGGAGGATACCATGTCCAAGACCATGCCACCCGTCCCGCCCGGCAGCCAGAGCGACAAGGGCCCGAAATCGCCACGCAACGATGCGCCGACGGATGCCCGGATCCCGGACCCGCACCAGCGCAACCTAGCCGAGCAGGGCCGGCAGGGCAACGTCAAGCAGAACACCACGAACAAGGGCCATCAGCAGGACCGCTAGGCCTGTAGCCGCGTCGAAGGTTCGTGCCGGTCATCCGGCGGCGACGTGGGGCGTGGCTTCCGGCTGACTGACCCGTTTTCAGTCGCAGCCGAACCAAAGGGCAAGCTGCGCCGGGCCGAGGTCGCTGTGCTAGTCGGCATTGCCAAGTACCGGTCGATTTTCCGCGGCGGGTTGAAAGGGATCTCCGGACGAGAGACCTGCCAAGAACTGGGCCGCCGCCGCTCCGAGCGCGGCTTGATTGCCTTCGAGTTGCGCGAGCGACAAGGTGCATCTCATACCGTCGTCACCACCGCCGGATTTCTGGCAGCCGTGGCCTTGGTGTCCTTCCCGGTCTGCCGGCTCCTCCGATGACCGGCTGGCGCAGGCGGTGCAGCAAAAGCGCTGAACCGTGAAAATGCCGCATGACGTACCGCGGTCGGCCGCAGCAGAACGGCATGAAGCGGAGCTTCCGCCAGAAAGAGAAGGGGGAGCGCGGCTGTTGGTCGTCCCAGAGAAGCACGAGCGCCTACGGTTCTTGAGGCTTCGGCGCCAAGAACCGTTGACGTGGTGCAGCTTCGACATCGGCTCGCTGGCCGAGGCAACGCCTGGCCGCGCCGCAGAGGAATCGGTCTGGCCGAAGCCCAAAACCGGGCGATGACCAGCGGGGGTTTAGCTCGTGCAACTCGGGCGGGTCATGCCGCAGTTTTCGAGGTGCCAGGCGTGAGGTTCTCGATCAGCACGTCCGCATCGCTGCTGAGCCTGCTTGCCAGTTCCTGCCCGCGCGGGTCGCGCAGGTTGGTTGAGATCGCCTTCTTGTTGCGCGCCGTGATTGGCCAGATGAGTGCTTTCCCGGTGCTTGGGCTGGCCGCGGTTGCGGATCGAGTTATTCACCTCCGTCGGCCCGATCTTGACGACTTCCGCCCCGCAATCTGCACAGCGGGTGCCGACAAAGGGCCCGGATAGAAGCCGGCCCATCGCGGGCACCTGCAGACCTGCCAGCGGACCGAACGGACCTGCCCGTTTCTCGGTTACCGCCCTCTCCCCGACTTTCTATTAACAGGACACTGCCAAGTGCAGCTTGATTTTGCATCCAGAAGAAGACGACATGGCGCCATGGAACCCTGTTCGCCGATCTTTCTGTGCTATTTTCCAGCCAAAGTAGCGGCGTGGAATTGTTCTCCGTCAGTCAAGATGATCAAAGGGCTGTTGAAGTTCAGCCAGCAGAGCAGAGGGCGCCGTAGATGCAGTCGGTGACAGGCGGAAATGCCTCCGAGCGCGCCTATCATGAATCGCGTGAGGCGACCGTTGAAGGCCATCCGCCCAGGACCGCAATGTTACGGAGCTTGATTTGGCAGAGATGCTTGTGATCTCAAGGACGCCCCTCCGCGAAGCTATCAAGCGCCTTCTGCTGGAGGGACTTCTCGAGCGTACGAAGGGGCAGGGGCACTGGTGCGCGCTGCCGGGCGAGGCGCAAGTCTGTAAGATCTTAGACCTGCGACTGCGACTTGAAGCCTATGCCGCAAGGCGGGCAGCCGCGCGCGCTTCGCCGCAGCAGATCATGGAACTGCAGCAGTCAGCCGCGCGCATGATCCTTCTGGCTCAGGCGGAACCGCCAGACGAGAAGTCGATCGTTCAGATCGACAAGGGAAATGCGCGTTTCCACACCTCGGTGATCGAGGCAAGTCAGTCGCAGCGACTGATGCATCTGATCAAGGCTGCGGTCGACATCTCGCTTGTCAGCCGGACGTTTCGCAGCTTCACGTCGGAGCAGCGCCGACGTCCGGCGCAGCACCATGTAGAAATCGCCGCAGGCTCGCCTCGATGGGCGGAACGAACTAGGGAAGTTCACATTCTGTCTGCCGCCGAGACGTTCGATCCTTTGCCGCCTGCCGTCCCTCGCGGTCGCCCGACACCGTGACGACGCCGATTATCCAAAGGCCCGTGACGCGCGCGGGCGGTTTCCTGGCCGCGGCGGCCATGCCGGCCACGGTGGCGGCAGCCTTTACCGGCCTGTCGGGTGCGACAGCTCTTGCCGCGGCGGCCTCTCTCGCGGCCATCGCCTGCTTCAGCATCGGCGCCGCTAAGGCGCGCCTGGTCTTTGTGCTGATCGGCCTTGTGCAGGTCCTCATGGCTGTTGCTGCACGGTCGGACGGCCTGCAGGCCGTTGGAACCGCATTGGGGCGCGGGGGCTTCGTCATCTCGCTCTTCACGGCTCTTGCCGCGATCCGGGCCGCGGCTTCCGGCTCCGCCGAGATCATCGCCTGCGGACGTTTTCTGGCAAGGCAGCCACCAGGCAGACGCTATGCTGCCTTGACGGCGGGCGGGCATATGTTTGGGCTGATCCTGATGTACGGCTCCATCTCGCTCTTGGGATCGCTCGCCGCCGAAACCACGTCCGGGCTTCGCGACCCGGAGCTGCGCAGCCTGCGTTTGCGACGGATGCTGATTGCAATCCAGCGTGGCTTCGCGGCGACCTTGTGCTGGTCGCCGCTGGCGTTCTCGATGGTCATCGCGACGTCGCTCGTGCCAGGCGCCACCTGGTCAGAGGCCGTCCTGCCCTGTCTGTTCAGCAGCTTCCTGATGCTGGCAGTCGGCTGGGGGCTGGACAGCATCTTCAAGCCGAAGCTGGCTCTTCCTCCACCCGCGCGCACCGCAGAGGGCGACGGGTGGCTTATCCAGCTACGGCCTCTGCTGCTCTTGCTGGGCGTAGTCGTGATCTGCGTTGTTGCCATTCATGCAGCGACTGGCGTCAGTGTCGTGCCCTGTGTCATGCTTGTGGTGCCGGCAGTCGCGACCGTCTGGATCGCTCGTCAGTTGCAAGCGGAAGGTCAGCGTGTGCTGGACGGAACGGCTGCCCGGATCCGCGACTTCGCTCTCGAAGAACTGCCACGCTTCCGCTCGGAGATCCTGCTGCTGTTCATGGCCGCGTTCATTGGCCACATGGGGGCCTATCTGCTGGTGCCGCTGGTCGAGCAGTCGGGTCTGGACCTGGCACAGCTGCCGCCGCCGGTCATCCTTTCCGCGGTCGTGTGGTTGATCCCGCTGGCGGGACAGATCGGGATGAACCCGATCCTCGCGGCGTCTCTGTTCGTACCGCTGCTGCCGGCACCCGCAGCACTGGGGATCGACCCTGCAGCGATGATCGTGGCTATCACCGGCGGGTGGGCGATCAGCGGCACGACGTCCCCATTTACCGCTTCCGTGCTGCTGGTCGGCTCCTTGTCCGGTCAGTCCGCCCGCAGGGTTGGCTTGTACTGGAACGGAGTCTACGCACTGGCAATGGGACTTCTGCTCGCTGGCTGGTCGATGATCGTCGCAGGATGAATGTCGCGGCCGTTCAAGCACGCTTCGAGGCTGCCGCCGTGGAATCGAGCCTGACGGCATTGCGGCAGCTTCACACGGATATCGTGACGAACGAGATCAGGCCGACCGGGACTTGCGCAGAGCGCCTTGCCAGGACAGTTCTTGCCGCGGTCACTCTGCGAGCGAGCGCATCACTTGCGCAAGGTCGCTTTTGCCCTCGAAGCCGATCCCGGGCAGGTCTGGCATCGTGATGTGGCCATCCTCCACCTGAACGCCGTCGGGAAAGCCGCCATAGGGCTGGAACAGGTCCGGATAGCTCTCGTTCCCGCCAAGACCCAGGCCCGCCGCGATGTTCAGGGACATCTGATGCCCTCCGTGCGGAATGCAGCGTCGCGGAGACCAGCCGAACTGCCGCAGGACGTCCAAGGTTCTGAGGTACTCGACCAGCCCGTAGGACAGGGCGCAGTCGAACTGGAGGAAGTCGCGGTCCGCGCGCATGCCGCCGTACCGCAGCAGGTTCCGGGCGTCCTGATGCGAGAATAGGTTCTCACCCGTTGCCATCGGTGCGTCATAGAACTCTGAAATCGCCGCCTGCAGGGCATAGTCCAGCGGATCGCCGATCTCTTCGTACCAGAAGAGCGGATAGTTCCGCAGCATCTTGGCATAGGCGATCCCGGTTTCCAGGTCGAAGCGCCCGTTCGCGTCGACGGCCAGCCTCGCCTCGGACCCGATCTCATCAAGAACGGCTTCGATTCGGGCGCGGTCCTCGTCCAGCGAGGCGCCGCCGATCTTCATCTTCACCACGGTGTAGCCGCGGTCGAGATAGCTGCGCATCTCGCTTCGCAAGGCCGTGTTGTCCTTTCCAGGGTAGTAGTAGCCGCCCGCGGCATAGACGAAGACACGTGGTTCGGCCTCGCGCCCATGGAGATCGGCAAGGTGACGGAAGAGCGGCTTTTCCTCGATCTTGGCTACCGCGTCCCAGACCGCCATGTCGATCGTGCCCACGGCGACAGAGCGTTCGCCATGCCCCCCGGGCTTTTCATTGCTCATCATCGCCGCCCAGATGCGCTGCGGGTCGAAGTTGCTGCCCGCGTCGTTCAGAAGGCTTTCGGGCCGGGCTTCCAGTATCCGGTCGCGGAACCGCTCGCGGATCAAGCCGCCCTGGCCATAGCGTCCGTTGGAGTTGAAGCCATAGCCGACGACGCGCCGCCCGTCGCGCACCACGTCGGTGACGACCGCCACCAGGCTGGTCGTCATCTTCGTGAAGTCGATATAGGCGTTGCGGATCGGCGAGGCGATCGGCTGCGTCACTTCCCGAATGTCGATGATGCGCATGCTGTCGCTCCTGATGCTGCTTCCATGGGATGATAAGGCGGCCGCAGTGCAGTCTTCAAATGCCAATGTCGCAGCCAATCATGTCGATTCGGCATAGAGTTGGGCAGCCGGCGATAACAGACGCTTGAAATCTGGCGCGATTAGCCGGAGGATTGGTGCCGGAGAGGCATGTAGACCCATGGACACGAACTGGCTCGAGGATCTGCGGGTCCTTTCCGAAACCCTCAACTTCTCGCGGGCGGCGGAGCGACGGAACATCACCCAGCCTGCCTTCGGCCGGCGGATTCGTGCGCTCGAGCACTGGTGCGGGGTGTCCTTGTTTGATCGACGCGGCCACCGGATCGCACTGACGGCGGCCGGTCAGATGATGCTGGAGGCTGCCACCGACGTGACGCGTCGGCTGGAGCGTGTGCGGAACGAGCTGGATCAGGGGCGGGCCGCCGCTGCGACGCTGACCTTCGCGGCCACCCATGCGCTGTCGTTCAGCTTCTTCCCTACCTGGATCAGAAGCCTCGGGGCCGCTGCCTCGGGGCAGCCGATGCGGCTGCTGTCCGACAACATGAAGCAATGCGAGGACATCATGCTGAATGGCAGGGCGCAGTTCCTGCTCTGCCACCACCACCCGACAAGCCCGGCGGGACTTTCGCCCGACCGGTTCGACCACGTCATGCTGGCCCGCGATCTTCTGGTGCCAGTCGTCGGCACAAGGGGGGGGCAGCCTCTGCACCGCTTGCCGGGTGGGAGGGACGCTCCGGTACCGCATCTGTCCTTCGAGAAAAGCTCCGGCATGGGCCGCATTCTGTCCCGGGCGCTGCTTGATCGCGCAGGTGACCTGTACCTTCGCCCGGTGATGAGTTCGCACCTTGCTATCGCGCTGAAGGCGATGGCGCTGGAGGGCAGGGGCGTCGCCTGGATCCCCGAGAGCCTGGCGCGGGACGAGCTTGGTGCGACCGGACGTCTTGCGCTTGCAGGCTCCAGCGACTGGCATGTCGACGTCGGAATCGTCATGTTCCGCCCCCGCGACCGCATGCCTGACAAGGCCGAACGGTTCTGGGAACTCGCACGGGCATCCGCCGCCGCGGGCTAGGGAAGCTGCAGGTCGCGCGTCCGCTCCTTGATGCGGTTTCGCAGGACATCGATGAACATGCGCACCTTGGCGGACAGGTTCAGCCGCTCGGGATAGACGGCCATGATGTCGGCGCGCATGGCATAGCGGGGCAGCACCACCTCGAGCCGGCCCGCCCTCACATGCCGCGCGATGTCCCATTCGGACCGCAGCATGATGCCGCGGCCTTCCAGGACCCACGACACGGCGATCTCACCATCGTTGCTCGACAGGCCACTGGTCACGCGGACGCTGTCGGTCTCGCCGAAGCGCCAGACGTCATAGGCCGCATGCTCCTGTCGCAGGACGATGCAGGGATGCTGGGCCAGATCCGACAGGCGCCGCGGACGACCACTGCGTTGCAGGTACTGGGGCGAGGCGATGAGCACCCGGCGGTTTCGCAAGAGAAGGCCCATCACGTGGCGCGTCGCGGTCGGCTCACCAAAGCGGATCTGAAGGTCGAAGCCTTCTTCGACGATGTTCAGCGGCGCGTCGGTCAGGACAAGTTGCGCCTGCACATCGGGGTACTGTTCCGTGAAGGCCGACAGGGCCGGCGCCACATGCTCTCTGCCGAACTGGAAGGTTGCATTCACCCGCAACGGGCCGCGCGGGGCGCTGCGGGTGGCCGAGATCTCCTCCTCGGCCGCCGTGATGCGATCCATGATGTCCAGCGAGGCCTTCAGGTACGCTTCGCCTTCGCTGGTCAAGGCCAGCCGGCGCGTGGTGCGGTTGACCAACCTGGCACCGAGCCGGTCTTCGATCCTGGCAAGCCGTCTGCTTGCGGCAGAGGCGGTGATGCCCAGTTCGAGCGCGGCTTCCGCAAGGCTGCTCCGCTGCGCCACGACCGCGAAGAAGTACATGTCGCTGTCCGCCGCCATAGGCCGTCCATTCGTTCCCAAAATTCAATAATGAAGTGAACCGGGGGAAATTCACAGCGTCAAATTCAGTAGCTAAGCTGATCGAAGGGCTCTGGAGGAGAGGCCTGTCCATTGCGCAGTCGGCAAACGGTTCCGAGGGGTCGCGGAATGCGCAGCCAGTCAGGGAGGAAACCATGAAGATCAGAACGACATTTTTCGCGACGGCGGCGCTTGCGCTGCTTGCGGCCATGCCCGCCGCCGCCCAGTCCGCCGAGGAATTTCCGACAAAGGCGATGACCTATATCCTGCCCTTCGATGCCGGCGGAGAGTCCGACATCGCCGCACGGTTCCAGCAGTCCGTCTGGAATAAGCACACCGGACAGGATGTCATCATCCAGTACCAGCCGGGCGCCGGTGGGGCGCAGGCCTGGTCGCAGCTCAACGACATTGCGGGCGACGGCTATACCGTCATGGGCATCAACCTGCCACATACGATCCTGCAGCCCCTGGAAGGCAATGCCGGCTATCAGACCGACGAGCTGACGCCGGTCCATTATTTCCACTATACGCCCAACGCCATCTTCGTGCCGTCGGACAGCGAGTTCGAGACGCTTGACCAGCTGGTCGAGTATGCGACGGCAAATCCCGGGCTGGTCACCCTGGCGGGATCGGGCTCGAAATCGGCGAATAACCTCGGGCAGATGCAGTTCGACCAGGCCGCGGGCATCACCACGACCTACGTGCCGTTCTCGGGGACGGGTCCGTCGATCACGGCGGTTCTGGGTAATCAGACCGTGGGCGGGTTCAACTATGCGACCTCTGCCATGGCGCAGGGGGATGCGCTGCGGATGCTGGCGGTTGCCTCGGAGGAACGCATGCCCGCCTTCCCGGATGTGCCGACCTTCAAGGAGCTGGGCTATGACATCGTGGGCGGCGCCTATCGGGGGATCGCGGTTCCGGCCTCGACGCCCGAGGACATCCGGCAGCGCATTTCGGACATCGTGTCCGAGATCAACGCCGATCCCGACTTCATCAGCAAGATGGAGGAAGGCGGTTTCGTCCTGACCGACATCCCCTACGAGGAGATGCCGGAATTCGTCGCCCAGATGAAGGAGGAATACACCGCAGGCGCGAAGGCGCTCGGCATCGGCGACTGAGGGGGCGGGTGAATGGAACTTCTCGGCTATTTCCTGCACGCGCTGACGCCGCTGAACCTGGGGCTTGCCTTGGCAGGCGTGGTGCTGGGCACGATCATCGGCGCCTTGCCCGGCCTGTCGGCCACGATGGCGGTGGCGGTTCTGGTTCCATTCACCTTCGCCATGGAGCCTGCTTCCGGCCTGATCGCGCTTGGCGCGATCTATACCGGTGCGATCTACGGCGGCGCCTTTGCGGCGATTCTCGTGAACACGCCGGGAACGCCGTCGTCGATCGCCACGACCTTCGACGGCTATCCCATGGCGCAGAGGGGCGATGGCGGGCTGGCGGTGACGCTGGCGACGCTGGCATCCGTGTGCGGCGGGCTGGTGGGCGCGCTTGCCCTTCTGGCACTTGCCCCTCCGCTGGCCCGGGTGGCGCTGGCTTTCGGTCCGCCCGAATACTTCTGGCTTGCGGTCTTCGGGCTGACGCTGATCGCGGCGCTTTCGGTCGGCAACACGCTGAAGGGCCTGATCGGCGCCTGCCTGGGGCTGCTGCTGTCGATGGTCGGTGTGGCGGTCGTCGGCGGTGACGTGCGTCTGACGGGCGATCTGCCGGCCTTCCTGGGCGGGATCGACGTGGTCTCGGCACTGATCGGTCTGTACTGCGTTCCGGTGATCCTCGATCTGGTCGCCACCCGGGCGGCGCATCTCAAGGTGCTGGCCGACGATCAGGGCTATCGCCTGAAGGAAGCGGCAGGGATCGCGTGGCGGTCGAAGTTCAACGTCATCAGGTCGTCGATCCTGGGCACGGTGATCGGCATCCTGCCCGGCGCGGGCGGCTCGATCGCGGGCCTGGTCAGCTATACCGAGGCCCGCCGCGCCTCGCCACGCTCGGCCAATTTCGGCAAGGGCGAACCTGACGGCGTCATCGCGACCGAGGCCGCGAACAATGCCACCGTCGGGGGCGGCTTCATTCCGACATTGGTGCTGGGCATACCGGGGACGCCCCCCGACGCGATCATCCTCGGCGCACTTCTGGTTCAGGGCATCAAGATCGGCCCGCAGCTGTTCACCAGCGAGGCCGACACCGTCTACACCTTCATCTATGGCCTCTTGATCGCGACGGTCCTGATGCTGCCGGCCGGCCTGCTCATCGGTCGCTATGCATATCGCTCGATCATCTCGTTTCCCAAGGCGCTGCTGGTGCCGACCATCGCCTTCCTGACCGTCGTCGGGTCCTTCGCAATCCATTCGAACGTTCATGACGTGCAGGTGATGTTCGTGCTGGGCGTGATCGGGTGGATCCTGAACCGCTATGGCTTCCAGCCGTCGCCCATCGTCCTGGGCCTGGTCCTGGGGCAGATCGCGGAACAGGGCTTCGTGCAGACCTATCTGATCGGGAACGCCACGGGCAACCTGGCGGGCATGTACTTCGGCCGCCCGATCAGCATCGGCATCATCGCCGCTGCGCTTCTGTCGCTGTGCTATCCGTTCTATGCCGAATGGCGCGCAAGGCGCCGGAATGCACTGCCGCTGACAGAGGCCGCCGCCGAGGCCGACAGTCACCCCGTCGAACCAGCCCCCACCGGCGCCGCCGCCGTCCGCGTGAGGGAACAGGGTGCCATCGTGCTCGGTCTCATATTCGTCGCCCTGGGCTTCATCGCGCTGCGGGATACGGTCGGAATAAGCCCGATGGGCTCTATCTTTCCGCGCGCCATCGCGGTCCTGCTGATCGGTCTGTCGGCGCTGCTGGCGATCCTTGCCCTTGCCGGCCGCGGCGTTCGCGCAGCACCCCCCGAAGCCGCGGCGTCCGGGCGGCGCCGGTTCCTCCTGGCCGTCGTTTTCGGCCTTTGGGTGTTCGCGATCCCTCTGCTGGGATTGGGCGCCGCGTCGCTGTTGGGGTTCATCGCGATGATGTTCATTGCCGAACACGAAAGCCAGAGCAGCACGGTCTGGCTGCGTCGGGCGATCATCGCTGCGGTGGTCGTCGCCGCCTTCTGGCTGCTGATGTCCAGGCTGCTGCTGCTACGCATGCCCGCCGGGCTGTTCTTCTAAGCTTCATCGGTCGCACCGGCGACCATACGACAAGGGGTCTACATGAGCGCCAACCACGCAAGGATCGCCGTCATCCCGGGCGACGGGATCGGCAAGGAGGTCATGCCCGAGGGCATCCGCGTCCTCGAGGCCGCTGCCGGCCGCTATGGGCTGAACCTTCGCTTCGACGACTTCG
>NZ_JAOTBD010000034.1 GCF_026162625.1 Paracoccus beibuensis
TCGATAGCTGAACAGCGACCGGCTCTATCCGTCCGCTCCGCGCATGATGACCCCCGCCGTCCTCTTCCAGGCAGCAAATCATGTTCTGCAAACCGCCTCGAGAGCCGACTGTTTCAGCGGCCTGTTAAAGGGCGCGCCATGTCGCGTCGCCGGCCCCTCCGGCCGGTGCCGTGGCAGCGCGCGTCCGGGCCTCGATGGTCCGGACGCGCGCTTCCCGCTCAACGTTTCAGCGCCCGGCCCAGCTCGCGGTCCAGCGTCTGCAGGAACCGCGCCCGATCCGCCTTGGCGAAGGCCGCGCCGCTGCCCTGACGGAACGGGTCGGCGCTGCGCAGGTCCGCCATCAGGTCGCGCGTCGCCAGCCGAGGCCCGATATTGGCCGCGTCCAGCACCTCGCCCGCATGGGTCAGCACCGCCGCCCCTGCCTTGATGCAGCGATCCGCAAGCGGCAGGTCGCCCGTCACCACCACGTCACCCGCGCCGCAATTGTCCGCGATCCACTTGTCGGCCTCGTCAGGCCCCTCGGCCACGATCTGCAGCCGAACCAGCGGATGCGTCGGCATCCGCAGCCCGCCATTGCAGACCAGCACCATCGGCACACCCATGCGGACGGCCACCCGCTCGGCCTCGGCCTTGACCGGGCAGGCATCCGCATCGATGTAGAGCGTGCTCATCAGTCGCGCAGCAGCTCGTTGACCGAAGTCTTGGACCGCGTCCGCGCGTCCACGCGCTTGACGATCACCGCGCAATACAGGTTCACGCCGTTCTTCGACGGCATCGACCCCGACACGACGACCGATCCCGCCGGAACCTCGCCATACATGACCTCGCCCGTCTCGCGGTCGACGATCTTGGTCGACTGGCCGATATAGACGCCCATCCCCAGCACAGATCCTTCGCGCACGATGCAGCCCTCGACCACTTCGGACCGGGCGCCGATGAAGCAATCGTCCTCGATGATGGTGGGTCCGGCCTGCAGCGGCTCCAGCACACCGCCGATGCCGACGCCGCCCGACAGGTGGACGTTCTTTCCGATCTGCGCGCAGGACCCGACCGTGGCCCAGGTGTCGACCATCGTGCCCGCTCCCACATGGGCGCCCAGGTTCACGAAGGACGGCATCAGCACCGCGCCCTTGCCGATGAAGGCCGACCGCCGCACGATCGCGCCTGGCACGGCGCGGAACCCCGCCTCGCGCCACTGGTTGTCGCCCCAGCCGTGGAACTTGGACGGCACCTTGTCCCACCAGTTCGATCCCTGCGGACCGCCCGACATCTCCTCCATGTCGTTCAGCCGGAAGGACAGCAGCACCGCCTTCTTCGCCCACTGGTTGACGTGCCAGTCCGCCCCCCGCTTTTCCGCCACGCGCAGCGCGCCGCTGTCCAGCTGGCGCAGAGTTTCCTCGACCGCCTCGCGCGTCTCGCCCCCGGTGGCGCTGGTGATCTCGGCGCGGTTCTCCCACGCGGCTTCGATGGCGGATTCCAGGGCTTGGGTCATGGCGGCCTCTCCTCGGGCAGGCGGGTGGGTGGAAAATCTCTCGACCGGGCTATATGCGTCGGGACAGGCCCGCGCAATCCGCGCAAGGGCGCAGACGAGGCTTCGATGACCGACACGCCCCAACCGGACCGCATCCACCCCCTGCCCCACAGCGACCAGGATGCCGACCGCGCCGCGCGCATTCCCGACACGCCCCAAACCCGCGCGCCCAGCTATCGCCTGGCCTTCACCGACCGCGACTTCCTTCTGCGGGACGAGCTTCGCCCGGTCCGCCTGCAGCTGGAGTTGCTGAAGCCACAGATGGTCATGGACGAACGCGGCATCGGGTCGACGGTGGTGATGTTCGGCGGCGCGCGCATTCCCGCGCCTGATGCCGTCGGGCAGGCGCGCACCAATGGCCTGGCCGCGCTGTCGAGATACTATGCCGAGGCCCGCGTCTTCGCGCAGCGCATGACAGAACGCAGCCTGGCCGCGGGCGGCGGCGAATTCGTCATCTGCACCGGCGGCGGCCCCGGCGTCATGGAGGCCGGCAACCTCGGCGCGGCCGAAGCCGGCGGCCAGTCCATCGGTCTGGGGATCGTGCTGCCGCACGAACAGGCGCCGAACATTCATGTCACGCCGGACCTGTGCTTCAACTTCCACTATTTCGCCATCCGGAAGATGCATTTCCTGATGCGCGCGCGGGCCATCACGGTCTTCCCCGGCGGCTTCGGCACCCTGGACGAGCTTTTCGAGGCCCTGACCCTGATCCAGACCGGCCGCATGGCGCAGGTCCCGGTCCTGCTGTTCGGGGCCGAGTTCTGGGACGGCATCATCAACTGGCAGGCCCTGGCCGATGCCGGCACGATCAGCGCCAGCGACCTGCAACTGATCCGCTATGTCGAAACCGCCGACGAGGCGGTCGACATAATCGACAACTGGCCGCGCCCCGAGTGCTGAGACTGACTGCTAGGCCGGCCGAGCCGCAGGGGCGCGCCGCATCAGCATCAGCGCGGTGCCCGCCCCGACCAACATCGCGGCCAGGGCGAAGTTCCGCGGCAGCGGCTCGGCGAACAGCCACAGTGCCCCGCCCGCGCCGGTGACGGCCGCGACCGGGCCCAGCAGCGACAGCGTGACCGGCCCGCCAAGGCGCTGCAGCTGGAAGAAGGCGACGTACTGGATGACGAAGATGGCCACATCCAGGCCGACCAGCCCCCGCAGCCCAGCATCGCGCCACAGCCCGATGGCGCTTCCGTCCAGCACCATCGCCAGCGGCACGCACGCCAGTCCGCCCATCAAGAGCGTCAGCGCCGACAGCGCCATGGGCCGCGCCCCGGCAGGCCAGAAGCGCGAACGATAGATGTTGCCTCCGGCAATCACCACCGGCATTGCCGTCGCCGCGACCAGCCAGCCCGTCGCGCCAGGGGGCAGATCGGTCAGCTTGGCCAGCGCCAGCGTAACGCCTCCGGCCAGGCCCAGCCCGACGGCCAGCGCCCGGCGGGGGTCGGCACGTTCCAGCCCCAGCAGGCGGGCCAGCGCCCAGGTCAGCAGGATCGGGAAAGCAAAGGTCAGCGCGATGTATCCCGCCCCGACATGCGCGACCGCCAAGTATCCCAGCGCCATCGGCCCCGCCAGCAGCGTTCCCGCCCCGGCCGCGAAGGGCAGCATCCGCAGAACGCCGCGCAGCTGCCCCAGCAGGCCTGCCAGGACCAGCTGCACCAGCCCGCTTCCCGCCATGACGACCGCCAGAAACCAGACCATCGGCGCCCCCGCATCCGACGCCATGCGAGAAATCAGGATCGTCACCGCCAGCGCGGCCCCTGCCGTCACCAGGCATCCCAGAATCGCCAAGCGTCCTTGCGCTTCCGTCATTGTTGCATCCCCGCTGCCGGTGCTGATATCTTGCCGAAAAGTAACTTGTTGGCAAGACATGTCCCAGCCTGACCGTGCGGCACGCGCCGCAGCCGCCTGGCGGCGCGAACGTCCCGAGATCGACGTGGAGGCGATGGAGATCATCGGCCGCCTGAACGAGCTGTCGGCCCTGCTGACGAGGCAGCTTCAGCCCGTCTTCGAGGCACATGGGCTGCAGGGCGGTGAATTCGACGTGCTGGCGACGCTGCGGCGGGCGGGGGCGCCGTACCGCCTGACGCCCACGGCGCTTTACGAGGCGACGATGCTCAGTTCGGGCGGCATGACGGCGCGGCTGGACCGGCTGGAGGCGCGGTCGCTGATTCGGCGCCTGCCGAACCCCCAGGACCGACGGGGCACCCTGGTCGAACTGACGCCCGAGGGGCTGGAGCTGATCGATGTCGCCGTCGTGCCGCATGCAGCGAACGAGACGCGCCTTCTGGCGGGACTGCCGCCCCGGGACAGGGCAGCACTGAACGATCTGCTGTCGAAACTGCGGGCGGTCCTGCCTTAGCCTGCCTCGGCGGCGATCTGGGCGCGCGACTTGCGGCCACGTTCGGTCGCGGACTTCAGCTGGCCGCAGGCGGCCATGATGTCCTCGCCCCTGGGCGTGCGGATCGGGCTGGCATAGCCCGCCTTGTAGATGATGTCGGCAAAGGCGCGAATCCGGTTGTTGCTTGACCGCTTGTAGGGTGCGCCGGGCCATTCGTTGAAGGGAATCAGGTTGATCTTGGCCGGAATGCCGCGGATCAGCTGGACCAGCCGGCGCGCATCATCGTCGCTGTCGTTCACCCCGTCCAGCATCACGTATTCGAAGGTGATGCGCTCGCTGTTCGACAGCCGCGGATAATCGCGCAGCGCCTCCAGCAGGGTCTGGATGTTCCAGCGCTTGTTGATGGGGACCAGCTTGTCGCGCGTCTCGTCCGTGGTGGCGTGGAAGCTGACGGCCAGAAGGCAGCCGATCTCCTCGGCCGTCCGGGCGATCTCGGGGACGACGCCGCTGGTCGACAGCGTGATCCGGCGACGCGACAGGGACAGCCCTTCGCCGTCCATGACGACCTTCATGGCGTCGCGCACGTTCTCGAAGTTGTAGAGCGGTTCGCCCATGCCCATCAGGACGATGTTGCTGATCAGGCGCGTTTCGTCCTTGGGCGCACCCTGCACCGGCCATTCGCCCAGGTCGTCGCGCGCGACCAGCAGCTGGCCAACGATCTCTCCGGCGGTCAGGTTGCGCACCAGCTTCTGCGTGCCCGTGTGGCAGAAGGAGCAGGTCAGCGTGCAGCCGACCTGGCTGGATACGCACAGCGTTCCGCGGCCTTCCTCGGGGATATAGACCGCCTCGACCTCGTGGCCGCCGGCGATCTTCAGCAGGTACTTGCGGGTGCCGTCGCTGCTGACCTGCCGTGTCACGATCTCGGGCAGGACGATCTGGAATCGGTCGGCCAGAAGGGCGCGATAATCCTTGGCAAGGTTGGTCATCTGCGCAAAGTCGCGCACGCCCCAGTGATAGATCCACTGCCAGACCTGGCCCACGCGCATCTTCGCCTGCTTCTCGGGCGTTCCCGCCTCGACCAGCGCGTCGCGCAGCTGCTCGCGCGTCAGTCCGACGATGTTCGTCAGGCCACCCTCGGGCAGCTTGCGGGGAATGGTCAGCACGTCCTGCGTGATCGGGGCGTTCATGGCGTCACCGGCAATTTGAGAGAAGACCCGCAGATAAGCCAAACGGGCCGGCTTTTCAACCGGCCACATCTGCTCTGCCCGAATCTCTTGCAAGGTGACGGGGGGCAGAGCGCCCCCCGGGTCGCCGCCTTATTGGCAGCGCTCCTTCGCGGTGTTCGTCGCGGCGGTGATGCCCGACAGGCTGAACGTGTCCTTCGTGGTCGTCCCGCGCGAGGAACGCCCGGTCACCACGGCCGAGGATCCGCCCCGCAACGCTCCGACCAGCGCCTCGTCTTCCGACGGGCTGCCGGTCCAGGCGCTCTCGCCCTCGGTGAAGAGGTCGAACTTGCGGCCGCCGACATCCACCTCGACCGTCGAATCCGGTGCAAACGGATAGCCGCCGGTGAACGAAACCTCTCCGTTCTGGCCGGGGCGATAGGCCACGTACAGGCGGATGTCACCGCGTGCGACCTCGGTCGGCTGGCCGTCGCGCGTGTTGATCGTCGACTTGGGCGGAGAAACCGCCCAGCATTCGCGCGGGCTGTCGGCCGCGAAGACGGTCCAGTCGCCCTCGGTGGCCACGACATTGCTGCTTTCTTGCGCGATCGCCGTGCCCAGCCCGGAGATCAGGACCAGGCTGGCGCCAATACCGCGCAGCGTAGTGGTAATCATGCTCTGGCCTCCTGCCATTCATTTCGCCGCTTTGCCCGGCGTTGTTCCCGATTGCTGTGGTCTTTTCAACCATCTGCCGCCAGAATAGCGAAATTCGCTGCCCGCAAAAGGGCGTGCAAGCACAATCGCGCAATTGTCAGGGAGAATCTTCATGCGTTCAGCCGAGATGATCGAGTTGTGGCGGGGCGACATGCGGGAAAGCCTGCATCGCGGCCATGCGGTCATCTGCGATGCGCATGGTGTGGTCGAGGCCTGGGGCAAGCCCTCGCAGGTGATCTATCCCAGGTCGTCGTGCAAGATGATCCAGGCGCTGCCGCTGATCGAAAGCGGCGCGGCCGATGCCGCGGGCCTGACGGACCGCCAGCTGGCCTTGGCCTGCGCCAGCCATTCCGGCGCGGCGGTTCACGTGCAGGGCGTCGGGGACTGGCTGGAGGGCCTCGGCATGGCCGAGGGCGACCTGCGCTGCGGCAGCCACATGCCGCGCGATCCGGCCGAGAACAAGCGGCTGACCTGCTCGGACGAAAGCCCGTGCCAGCTGCACAACAACTGCTCGGGCAAGCATGCAGGTTTCCTGACGCTGAACCGCCACCTGAAGGGCGGGGCCGAGTATGTCGCGCCGGATCATCGTGTCCAGCAGGCCGTCAAGGCCGCCTTCGAGGAGGTGACGGACCAGACGAGCCCCGGCTTCGGCATCGACGGCTGCTCGGCCCCGAACTGGGCCTGCACGCTTGAAGGTCTGGCTCGCGCCATGGCCCGCTTCGCGAATCCGGGTTCCGACCGCCGGGGGCAGGCCATGCAGCGCCTGGTCGATGCCATGCGCGCGCATCCGGACCTTGTCGCGGGCGAAGGCAGGTCCTGCACCGCGCTGATGCGCGCGATGGGCGGCACCATCGCGGTCAAGACCGGGGCCGAGGCCGTCTTCGTCGCGATCCTGCCCGAACAGGGCTTCGGCGTGGCGCTGAAGATCACCGACGGCACCGCCCGCGCCAGCGAGGCCGCCATCACCGCGCTTCTGATCCACCTGGGCGTGCTGGACGCCGCCGATCCGGTTGCGCAAAGCTATCTGAACGGTCCGATTCGGAACTGGCGGGGGATGGTCACGGGCAGCCTGCGCACCTCGCCCGGGTTTCCCAGCTGACGGCCGCCGATTCGCGAATCGTCACGAAACCGACGCGATTGCCTGCTTGAATGACTGCGCAGGATCGTCCCCCGCACCTGCGCCCCTGCAAGATCGGCCGGCGCCCCTTGGCAGAGCGGGCGCCGGCATTCCCGTCAGATCATCTGCCAGATCAGCCTCAGTGCCAGCACCGACGACGTGATCACCAGAAGCGGCTTGATCAACCGGGCGCCAATGCGGGATGCCAGCCGTGCCCCAAGCGCCGCCCCGGCGATCTGCGCGACCCCCATCGCGATTCCCAGCAGCCACAGCGGCTGGCCGACCAATGCAAAGGCCCCCAGGCCGCCCAGGTTCGACGCGAAGTTCAGAAGCTTCGTGTGCGCCGTCGCCTTGAGCACGCCATAGCCAGCCAGCGTCACGAAGCCGATCATGTAGAAAGCCCCTGCCCCCGGCCCGATCAGCCCGTCATAGAAGCCGATGAAGGGCACCACCGTCGCCGCAAAGACCCCGGCCGACAGCCGCCGCGTGCGGTCGAGGTCGTCCAGGCCCGGCTTCAGCGCGAAAAACAGGGCGATGGCGATCAGGATCACCGGCAGGATCAGGCGCAAGCCATCGGTCGGGACCGCGCTGACCAGCGTCGCGCCCACGGCCCCCGCCGCCCCGGCCAGCAGCGCCGATCTCCACTGGCTGCGCAGGTCAACAAGGCCGCGTGCCGCATAGCTGAGCGCCGCCGTCCCCGCCCCGAAGACACCCTGCACCTTGTTGGTGGCCAGCGCCTGCGCAGGCGGAACGCCGGCCAGCATCAGCACCGGCAGGGTGATCAGCCCGCCGCCACCCGCGATGGCGTCGACAAAGCCCGCGGCGAAAGCGGCCGCGATCAGCAGCGGGATCAGGTCGAGCGTCAGTTCGAACATGTTGGCAAGGCTCCGATGGGCACCGTCGTTGCGGACCGTTGCAGCCGGGCGGTCGCCGCCTGCAACGGGAATGGCACTTAGACAGTCACGAAATCTTCGGCCACATACCCCTGCAGATAGAGGAGCGCCGTCAGGTCGCCGTGATTGATCCGGATCTGCGCCTGCGCCGCAACGGCGGGCTTGGCATGCAGCGCGACGCCGGCTCCGGCCATGCGGATCATGTCGAGGTCGTTGGCCCCGTCACCCACGGCAATGGCATTCTGCGGCGTGGTGCCGAGGCGCGCGGCGATCTGCTGAAGCGCCTCGACCTTGGCCTCTCGGCCCAGGACTGGAAAGACGACGTGGCCGGTCAGCACGCCGTCCTCGATCAACAGGGTATTGGCGCGATTTTCGTCGAAGCCCAGCTTGGCCGCCACCAGCTGGGTGAAGGCCGTGAAGCCGCCCGAGACAAGCGCCGTATAGGCGCCATGCGCGCGCATGGTGGCAAGCAGCGTCGCGCCACCGGATGCCAAGGTGATGTGGTGCTGAAGAACGGTGGCGATCACGCCTTCGTCCAGCCCCGCAAGAAGTCCGACGCGTTCCAACAGCGCCTCGTGGAAGTTCAGATCCCCGTTCATGGCGCGGGCGGTGATGTCGGCGACGCGCGGGCCCACGCCGGCGAAGTCCGCCAGTTCGTCGATGCATTCCTGGTCGATCATGGTCGAATCCATGTCGGCGATCAGGATGCGCTTGCGGCGACCCTCGGCCGGCTGAATCGCCAGGTCGATGCCGATGGCCTGGAGGTCGGACCAGACCCGGTCGGCATCGGCAGGCGCCTGCGGGATGTCGAACTCGGCCGCGATGCCGGGGGCAAGGATGCGCGACGCCCCGCCCTGCCAGCGCGACGCCAGCCCACCCGGCAGATCGACGTCCAGGTTGGCGGCGTGGGGCGAGGCGATCAGCGAGACGGTGAACATGGGCGCATCCTTTTCGGCTGCCGAGGGTCTATGCCAAACATTTTCCTTGCGCCAGAGCGGCCGTGGCCTTAGGTCGGCCAGTGGGACACCCCTCCCCAACGAGGGGTCGCGTTCATGCACCTTTTCCTTTTATGTTTCTGTGGCTTAGGCTTCTGTCACCCGCCTCTTGTGTCGGGTTTGTGGCAAAGATTGCGTCCGTTACGGTGCGATCTTTGATAGCGTGAGCGTAGTGCTTCAGGACAATTCCCGCGTCCATCCAGCCGCCCATCTCAGCGACCGTCTTCACGTCGAAGCCTGCGTGAAGCATGATCGTTGCAAAGCCGTCCCGGCAGCTGTGCGGCGTCAGTCTCTTGATGCCTGCCCGCCTCACCACGCTGTCCCATGACTGCTTCACATTCTGCGCGTCGAGGTAGAAAAACACCGGCTCTTCCGGCTGCCGATTGCTCGGGATATTTGCCAGCCCGCCAAGACGGGCGGTTGCAGATGTGCGGTGCGGGTCCAAGGACGAGGCTTCCTGCCGCTCATGGTCACGACCCGACCGGACATATCCACGTCAGCCCAGACAACTCGGACAGCCTCGCCGATCCGCGCTCCTGTCCCGAACATGAACATGCAGAGCGCTGCCAGGTGCGGAAGCCCGTCTGCCTTGGCTTGGTCTGCAAAAGTGATGATCCACGCCAGATCCGCGGCCTCGCGCTTCTTCGCCTCAATCGGGAACCGCTGCACCTTGAGCGGCGCGCACCAGTTCAGAGTTGCGGCGTGGTTTATGATCGCCTGCGTCGGGACAATGACCTGCCGGTTGCGGGTGGCACCCGAGGCTCTGGGGTAGAGCGTCAGGGCCGATTGCCGGATGCTGCCTGCTGTAATGTTGCGCAGAGGCGTGTCCCGCCAATGGTCCTCGATCTTGTCCAGGAACCGCGTCGGCTTTTCTGCTAGGCGATATGCAATAGCCGCCTGCGCCATAGTCACGTCCGCCCCTGGTCCATCCAGGTGACGTTTCCACTCTCGGGCTTCAGCTTCCGCCGCGATCCGCAGCGCGAGGGCTTTGTCCGCTGTGCCCGTAGTGCCTCGTAGTCGCCTGCCGGCAGCAGTGCCGCTGAAGTGCCAGATTTTCCCGCGCTTGTGGATCTTGATGGGCATGGCTTGAAAGCCTCCATGAACAGAGCAACGTCACCGTCTGTCATCAGCGTCTTTTTCCCAATGACCCTGCAAGCGCCGATCGCCCGTGCTTTGTCCCTTACCGTCCGTTCTGAGACGCCCAGGTGGGCAGCCAGTTCAGCGGGAGTGATATGCACGGGCAAGAGGCTCATTCAGGCTGGCTCTCGTACTCTTCCCGCAGCGTCAGCTGTGCACTGATACCAAGGATGGTCATCACGTCATCGAAGACTCGGGAGGCATCGATAATCGTTGCGCCAGAGCCGCCAGGCATGGCCGCCGCATAAAATGCGAGCGCGCTGGTTCCCTCCTGAAGCAGGAAGGCATCTGCTCGTGTCGGGCTGACGATGAACAAGGTTCGGCTGTTCGGCACTCCAAAGGGAAGCCCCGGAAGCCGTCTAGGACGACCCGGCCGCGATGTGCCAACGTGAGCGAACTCAGCGGCAGATCGAGAGATCAGTTTGAGGTCGGTATGGCCGACATCCAAGAGAGCCTTCGCTATGGAGATCTCTATCAGATTGAAGAAGCTGAACGTCCGATGCTTCCCCGGCTTTCCACCTCCCTCAACGTGAGCTTGCCCTATGATTAGCCCGCGCTTCATCCAATTCTGCAGTTGATCGTTCGTGACGCCAGTCGCTCCAACGATTTCAGCGTTCACGAAGCGCCTTTGGAAGATAGACATGACGTGCTCCAAGTGGTTACTTGACCACTTATCGTCCACTCTTGCTAAGTTGTCAAGCGACCACTTAAATTCGCCCGCGGCCAAAGTGACCGCGGGCAAACTCCGTCATTCGTCCGGCTGCTGGTCATGCGGCGGCGGGCTCAGGCTGCATCGTCCTTCTTCCAGATCCCGTGGCCGGTCTGGCGTTGCAGGAATTCGGCACCCTCGATGACAACGTCGTTCAGGGCTTCGGCGATCTCCAGGACATCAGCCACGGCATTGGCTTTCTGGTCTTCGTTGCAGATCCCGCTACTGTCGTTCTCAAGCGCAAGGCGCGCCGTGAGGATGAGCGAGCCAACTGCGTAAGCGACGTGGTTAGCCCACTGCATCGGCTCATCGGTGCGGATGATGTCCTCGATTTTGAGCGGCTTCATGCTGCACCGCCTTTCGCCGCATGGTGCGCTGCGATGACGAGGCCCTTCTCGTCGTTCAGCCACACCCAATCGATCGACATGCCGGTGTCGTTGCAGTGGCGCAGGAAGGCGTCGGTGAAGGTGCGCTCGTCCTTGGACCCTTCGAGGATCTTATCCGCCGGGAAGGGTGCCGTCCCGGTCCATTCAGCGAACAGGGCGAGGCGGTCGCGGGTGCCGGCGGGCACGCCGGCCACATACTTGCGGGTTTTACCATGCGTGCCGGGGGTGTTATGGCAATGATCAGCCATGCTCGATCTCCTCTAAGATCGGGTTTCGGTTAGGGCCGGACGGAAATCTCACCTTCCGTTCGGCCTGAATTCGTGTTAACACGAGAGCATGAAGCCGTCAACTCGTGATAACATGAAATCGAACAAGCGCCCTCCCGTTACCGGTACGCTCGTCGGCGTTCGGCTCCAGCCTGACCTTCTCGCCTGGCTGGACGACGAACGGAGCAAGCTAGACCCCGAGCCGACACGGCCTGAGATGGTGCGAATTTATCTGGAAGAGCGGCGCGGGCGGGCGATCTTCAGAGACTAATAGCTCCCGCGCTTTCTACATTATAGGGTCCGAGGTGCTTATCCCGGACCAGCAGCCACGCCGCTATGCACTAGTCGTGCGTACTACGCACCGCTATCAGTTGTCGGCTTAAATTTATGCGCTAGTGCCCTCAATCTCGGGTCATCTAAAAACAATTCAACAGGGCAGTCGAAGCGAGTCCGAGGCATCTCCCGGATTGCCTGAGCCCCTCCCGGGCCAAGGAAGATGTTCCAGGTTTCGACTTGTTGCGGAGTGCCGACAAAGCAGCTGGGGTCCATTAGAGCAAGGTTCCGTCCGGTGCCGGAAGGCTCACGGACAGATTGGTAGCGTATCAACTGAAGCCCTTCGCCTTGGCCTAAGTTAGCGACAGCCTGGCATGCTGAATAGTTCGCTCTGTCAACCCACCTGTCATGATCTGCTGAAAGGGGGTGCTGTGTGAGATCCAGGGATCGCTCACAGGCGATCGATACACTAAACAGAGAGTATTGCTTCGCGTCGGAAGGAAATTTTGTTTCTGGAGATTCAGCGAAAAAAAGAAGTCTGTAGAATATCATTTCATGGACGGCGGTCCGACTGTCTTCCGCCGCATAGAACACGCCGAAAGAACTTGCTGCGGTCCTGAAGCGAGAGTCGTGTCGTGAGCGATACCGAAATGGCGTCGACAGCAAGAACCCGTGCCCTCGCGCTGCCACAGGAACCGGAGGCTTGGAGGATTCGAGAATGTCTTCGAGCAGCTCCTGCTCATCAGTGGTGTCAACGAGCTTCATCGTTGACACCATATGTTGAGCCTCAACGCACCTATAGATCTCTCTCTCGTAGGCCCTAAATTCAGACCGGAGCGCGGCGGCAGTCCAAGTATCTAAGAACGTCACTTAATCCCTCTGCATTCTTGATGAGGTCAACTGGCTTGCCGCCAAGGGCCGAGTTTTCATTCTGTAGCCAACTCGCTGCAACAGCATCATCACCGCCCGTAATAGCATCAAGAGAGCGATACATCCTGATCAAGAACACACTTAGTTCATATGGCTTCGTTCCCTCAACAAGAGTATGATTCCCGGTCTTCATCCGAGAGGCAGTTGCTGGAGACACCCCTACAACCTTCGCCAGATCACGGGCTCCAATGTTCAACCTCTCGCAAGCGTTCACAACAGCTTTTGTTACAACAAAGCTTCGTCCAGACTTAGTAGCCCGGTCATTCAGGGTTATGTTCATCGGTTCCTCACGCGGCGAAGCACTGTTTCATCAGCAGCATTTTTTAGTTTTTACCTCTGTAGAAACAGTACAAACAGAGGAAAGTTCCTGCAATAAAGAAGTGCAGAAATTTGTCACTTTGTCGCAGCTTCGCCCTAAGCTTCGGGGACACCTTCCGGCATGTGACGGCGGCCGATCGTCAGGTAGAACACTTCCGCAGGGCAAATTTTTGGGGGGCAAACGGCCGTCATGTGCATGTTCCTCTTACCTAATAGTTCACAATAGCTCATTTGCGAGGATGTTGCCGCGGGGGCTTATCCTGCGCGCGCTATCTCAGCCCACTGCCGCATATGTCTACCTCATGAGTAGCGCTTCCTGTGGTTCTGATTGATCCGCTGTACCTGCTGCGGCAGCGTCTTGTTGTTCTGATGGACAGCCTGCGCTGCCACATCGCCGCTGATCTGCTCGACACGAGCCTGCCAGTTGTCGCCATCGTCCATGACACGCGCACGTCGACAGACCCGCCCGCGGTCGACGCTTGGGCGATGACTGTTGCCAGGACGCGATTGGAATAGTCCCGCAGCACGGAGCCGCGTTCTTCAATGCTCAGGCTCCTGGGGAAGCCGGGGGAAGTGCTTTCATGTCAGGGCCTCTGCACGCTGAGAAAGGGAAAGGGGCGCCCTGCAGCGCCCCTAGTGGCCTCAGGCGGCGGCGAAGCTGCCGTAGGTCAGGGCCAGCGGGTCCTTGATCGCCATGGCGAGGCGTTCTTCGGCCAGGATCGCGACCAGGTTGCGGGTGAAGAAGTCCGCGTGCTCCGTGCTGACCATCACGACGGGCTGCCACCGGTCATAGATCGTCGCGGCGCGGCGGAAGGCGCCGACCAGGAAGGCGCCCTGTGTCATCGAAGCCGTTTCGACCACGGGCAGGCCAAAGAGGCGCGGCTCGACCGTATCGCCGGGATTGCCCAGAATGTACTTGCCGTCAGCGTCCTTGAGGGTCCGCATCCGCATCCAGTCGGTTGGGTGCACGATGATACCATCGGCCGGCAGGTTGGCCGTAGCGTTCTGCAGAATGGCCGCTGCGATCGTGTCAATCAGCGTCGGCCCGGTGATGCCCAGGCTATCGACGAAGGCCGTCGCGTTGGGGATCAGGCCCGTCAGGTTTCCACCCGTGCCGTCGCCGTTCAGCAGCTGGTCTTCCTCCTTCTCGCGCAGGCCGAAACGAAGCTCCGTGTCGATCAGGTCGCGCAGCTGGGGCGAGTCGCTGAGGACCTGGCGCGATGCCGCGATCCAGTGAGCGATGACCTGGGTATTGGCGCTCCGAGCTTCCAGCGCCATGTCCGACTTCGGCTTCAGCGCGCCCTCAGCCACGATATCGGCGCCGGTCGGGCGTTGGGTCTGGACGATGTACTCGGCCGAATTGCTGCTGATCTGCACGACGGGCAACAGGCTGCGAACTGTCAGTTGCTGCCGGGTCAGAAGCGTGACCTGCGGGTCGCGGGTCGGCGTGCTGAGGGAACCGCCGCTGGCTGCTCCGGTGGTGATGTCCTTCTGCTCGATCTCCATGCGGAAACGGCCGGGACGGCTGCGATCTTCCTCGAATTGCTTCAGTTGCGGATTGGCAGCAAACTGCGCGCCCCAAGTCTTCTGGACGTGGCCGAAGGGGTTGCCAGGGCGGCTCGCCTTGCGATCCAGGTCATCGACCATGTCGTGCGCGTCCTTGGCGACCTGCTCGACCCTCTCGAAGCGCTTCACGGTCTCGTCGATGTGCTGGCCGAACTTCTTCGCCAGGATCTCGAACGGGTCGCCAGCGTCCTTGGTTTCGATCAGGTGCTGACGTGCGGAGATGATGGCGCGGGCGCCAGGGTTGCGGAATTGGGCGGTCATGTGATCCTCATGCGATTGGTGGCCTTCTCGATCATGTCGGCCAGTTTCTGGGCGCGCTCTTGCGCAAAGGGGTCTGCTGTCAGCGCCGGGAAGCCTCCCGCCGCGAAGCGTTCTGCAGCCGCCTTTGGAAGCCCTGCTTTGCGCAGGAACTCGACGGCTTCGGGTTTCGTGGAAAGGAAGGGCGCCGCCTTGATGGCAGTCACTACAGCGTTGGGATTGGCCGGGGCCGAGACGAGGCTGATCTCCACAAGGTCGACCTCCTCAAGCGCCCATGCGCCTTTGCCGAGATAGCGCCGGCCATTCTCGGGCGTCACGAAGCCGATGGAGAAGGAAGCGATATCACCAGCGCGGGCATGCTCGAAAGCTTCGCGCCCACGTTCGGTCTTGAGGTTGAACTTACCGGTGACACGGAGGCCCTTGGCCTCGTCCTGGATCTCGGTCCAGTGGCCGATCGGGTCTTCGATGCGATGCTGCCAGAGCATCGCCGGTCGCGAGCCGCGCGAGGCATGGCTTGCAAGCGATTTCGTGAAGGCACCTTTGACGACAATGTCGCCGTGCCTGTCGGGCTCGCCGTCATAGGTCGAGGCCCATCCGGATACGATGCCATCGGCTTCGGCTTTCGCCTCAAGCTCGACAGCGGACGCGATCCGCAGGTCATCTGAGTATTTCTGAAGGGGGTTCATTTGCCACCAATGCAGACACGGAAAAGGACGGGGAAAACCCGCTTGCTTTGCCTCGTGCCCGGTGTGGTGGCCGGTGCGGTCGAAGGGTGCCGTCGGTATGGTGGCCGATCTGACCCTTCGAATATGGCATGAGCAGCGGAGAACATCAAGTTCTAGTGGCGCTGCACATCTTCTAGGTGGTCGAAGATGCCGCTTTCCACGGCGTCAGCGCATCTGCGGAATGCCTCGGCTGCCTCTTCTTTGCTGGTGAAGCTGACCATGTGTGCCGCCGCGAAGGTCAGCAGGCGGTCGAGCATCATTTCGGGCGATGCGCCGATGCTGCTGATCATGGTCCTGCCAGCCTTCGTGATGGTGCGGTCGCAGGCTTTTTTCTGCTTCTCGGTAGGGGTCATCGTGTCGTTCCTTTCAGGGGAAGAGCCGCTCATTGGAGCGAGCGAGGGCGGCAAAACTCAGATGTCTTCAATTGTGGATGCGCGCTTCACGTCAGATGCTCTGAATTGTGAGCGCGCGCTTTTTGTAGTCTCGCCGGTCCTGAGCAGCGCACCGGCCAGGCTTTCGATGGGGGCGGGGGTCTGCCTCGCGCACGCGCGCGCACGAGGACGGAAAAACTGTGTTAGCAAACGACGCGCTTACTCACAGCGGTCCCATGCTGGGCGGTTCGTGGGCTTTCGAGGGGGGCGGGGTCACAGTCTGCTCCGACGACGCTCTGCATGCCATTGCCGGTGATGCAGCATGCACAACCAGCGCACTGCCATGGGCCGGTCATAGTCGTCGTGGTGGCCGTGGATCACAGCGCCTGCTTGGCCGTGTATAGCGCCGCATACCTCGCAAGGGCCGCGCTCGATGAGCCCTCGCCTGATGGCTGATGCCAAGGCGACATGCGCCCACTTGGCTTGCGGGTTGTTGCGGTCCCACTTCAGCTGAGGCGATGCAGCCATCAGGTTACCAGGCGCGCTCATGTCCATGCCCTCGGGTCGCGCGGGTCATCGGTTGCCGCGTAATCCTCGAAGGCGAGAACCACGGCAGCACTGACGGCGGGCGACATGGCCGATGAGCCATACTGACGGACTGACAAGACTGACAGAACCTCTGCCGATGCATCCGCTCCACTCTGCGCAGGAGCCATACTGACAGCCTGACGATACTGACAGAACCCACGCTCTGATTGCGCCTCTACGTTCGCAATCCTCCCAGAGTTGGGTTTTGTCAGTTCTGTCAGTGTGTCAGTACGCCACTCACCGGCCTTTGCCGCTTGAAGCCATCGGGTCATGCCTGAACCTCCAACACGATCGGGTTGACGGAGAACAAACGCTTAGGGGCGCCGCCTTTCGGTCCAGGGGGAACCTCGACTGCGCGGACCAGATCAGCACTTTCGAGTGCGCGGATTGCCGGGTTGATTGTCTCCATGTCCAACAGGTGCGCCCGCTGTTTCCGCCGCACCTCGCGGGCAGTGAAGGTCTTCCAGCCTTCCTCTTGGATCAGTGCAGCAAGCGCCCTGGCGGAACGCTGGGCAGGACCGCCGATGTGCTCGGCATAGGAGCGGCGAGCCATAGGCAGCAGGTAGCTCTCGACCAGATGCGCCGCACGGCCGAAGTGCTGGACCGTGATCTCGCTGGGCATGTCAGCCTCACCACTGGCCCAATCCAGCATTGCCATGACCAGCGACAGCCGCACTGCCAGTCCCGGCAGCTTGCCGATGAATGAAAGCAACAGCCCTTCGGCGTCTCCCTCCCATCTCCGGACCTCCAGACGGAAGGCGTCGAGCATGTCCCGTGCGGCCTCAGAGAAAGGGACAAACCACGGTCGCTGGCTGCCGTCCTCATCTGTCGGCATCTCCAGCGCCAGGAGGCGCCCGATAGCCGCGTCAATGAATGTCTCATCGTGGATACCATCAGGCCGCTTCACAGGCGCAGGATGCGGCCACACAGGCGCGAACCTCGCCAGCAGCCCGTCGTCGTCGGACTTCAGCAACAGGCTGCGCAGCTTGTCCGGCTGGATGCCTCCGAGAACTCCGATGGTCAGCCGGTCCACATAGACCGGATCTCGCCCCATCCTCTCGACAGAGAAGGAACGTCCGCCATAGGCTTCCAGCCAGAACGGCCGGTCAGATCCGCCAGAATAGCGCGACATGCCCTGCAGCCATCCTGCCAGTTCGTCTCTGGCAAGCAGCGTGCCCCGGGGCTGCCCTGCCATGATGACGGCCAGCTTCTCGACCGTGGCGTCTGAGACAGCCAGTCGAGGCATGACGGGCTCGGGACCGGGATTGGCAGATGCCGGCTTGGACGGCGGTTCGTCCCCCGCTTTGATGGCTGCCTTGACCGCCTCTTTCCAAGCGCTCTCCGCCAGCTTGGCGACTTCGGCCTTGCTCCGCCACTCCTCCAGGTCGTTCCGGGCAGCTTCGCGCAAGCCACGCTCGACCCGCTTGAGCGGAACCAGAACAGCGTCGATCGCTGGCGACTTTCCCGCCGACGGGCTGCCGATCACGACAGACCAGATGACCGGCGGCTCAGCCCAGCCCTGCCACGGCGACACCCAGCGAGTGTTCCCAATGAGAGAGCCACAAACTGACAGAACTGACGCAACGACGTAATCAGGCGGCGCGCCCTTGGCGACAGCTGCACCACGCAGCCAGGCAGCCCACTTCGGCAAGAACAGATCATCCAGCGCCAAGGCCGGCGGCTCCGGCAGATCCGTGCGCAGAAGGCGCGTGTCGGCGTCCGGCCATTCTGGCTTGAAGGGGATAGGTTCGGGCATCGCGTTCATGTGCTGGCCCCTTTCATCTGCAGAATGTCGTTCCAGTCGCGCCCCTGTGGCGCTGGAAGCAGGCTGACCGCCCAGCCCAAGGCATCGGCACGCTCGGCCAGCTTGTTGGCTGTGGTCATGCCCGCAGGATCTCCGTCGCTGGCGATAGTCAGGCGCTGCGGGTGGTCCGGAAGGCGCAAGCCCGCAACGCCGGGTGCGGACAATGCCGCCCAGATGCTCACAGGCCCGCGCAGCAGGCCGCTGGCGAGGCTCAATGCCGTCTCGATCCCCTCAGCTACTACAAGGGGTCCATCGGCCTCAGTGAGTCGCACAGCGCCTCCCATGGCCGCGCCCTGCATGGCCTTGGCTGGCTCAACATCTGCCTTCCCGCTTCCATCGGCGCGCAGATAGGTGCGATGGATCGCAGCCCACGGCAGCCCCTCGATCAGGGCCACCATCGCCGGATACCGCTTTGCCGTCGGGTGCCAGCATTCAGGATGGAAGCGCAGCGTTGACGGCAGGGGGCAAGTAATACCCCGACCGCGCAGATACCGCTCCGCAATTGTGCCGCCGATCGGCAGTGCCTCGTTCCACGTCGCCAGCGCCTTGCGTTCGACCCGCTCGGCCTCCGCCCTGTCCTCGGCTTCCCGTCGGGCGACATCGGCAGCGCTGGGCGGCGTATAGGCTCCGCTGCCCTTAATGAGGCCGAGCCCTCGCAAAGCGTCCAGCACGTCAAGGAAGTCGCAGCCCGCTTTGCAGGACAGCAGTAGACGGCCGTCGTGACCGTCCCCGAGCGTCAGAGAGGGGCGCCTGTCTCCGTGCGCCGGGCAACAGGCCAGGCCATAGCTGCGATGCCATTTCCCGCGAAGGGCAATGGTCAGGGATTGCGCGTCGCTCATTTCGCAGTGCCTTTCAGCATCGCATCCACGGCAGGCGCGACAGCCTCGGCCATGAGGTCGGGCAAGCTGCGTGCATAGACATAGACCGGCTGGGCGGTCGGCCTGTCTTCGATAGCCTGGGCAGCTTCCAGCGCCGCCTCTATCGTCGGGTGACTGGCATGTTTCATGATGCCGCCGCGGACTCTGAGAATGATATCAAAGCCGGGGGTGACGCCGGGATAAATGCGGACGTCGAAGATCTTGCGGGTCATAGCCGACCCTCCCCATAGACCAAGGGTGCAACCAGCGCGGCTCGCTCGGCGGTCAAACCGTGACGGTAGGCCAAGTGCAGCACGCGCAGGGCAGCGATACCGTCCATCCGCAAAGGCGTTGCCTGAGGGGCATGGCCGGCGTATAAGTCCTTCGAGAAGTTTGCCGCTTCGAAATTTGCCCCGGTTGCGCCCGCCAGCGCGCCGGGGTTTTTGCTTTTCGCAGCGGGAACACTCAGCGAACTGCCTGTGTCAGATTTGTGCCACGCCTGCCCGCGCGTTCTCGCCCCGTTCTGCCTCAACCCGCAGCATTCAGCAGGGGTGGAAACAACGGGGCTTGCAGTAAATTCAGGGGGAGCGTATGTCCGTCCGTGGGACACCCCTCCCCAACGAGGGGCTTTTAGCTGGAAGGCTAGTCACATGACCGATCATGCGATCCCGGCTGCGCGGCCGGCAAATCCGCGCTTTTCCTCTGGCCCCTGCGCCAAGATCCCCCATTACACTCTGGACATGCTGTCGGACGCGCCCCTTGGCCGTTCGCATCGCGCCGCCATCGGCAAGGCCAAGCTGGCCGAGGCGATCGAGTTGACGCGCGAGGTTCTTGGCGTTCCGACCGATTACCGCATCGGCATCGTCCCCGGTTCCGATACCGGCGCGGTCGAGATGGCGATGTGGTCGCTGCTGGGCCAGCGCCCGGTCGAGATGCTGGCCTGGGAAAGCTTTGGCGAGGGCTGGGTCACCGACGCGATCAAGCAGCTGAAGCTGGACGCCACGGTGCGGAAAGCGCCTTACGGAAAGATCGTCGACCTGGCAGAGGTCGATTTCGACCGCGACGTGGTTTTCACCTGGAACGGCACCACCAGCGGCGTGCGCGTGCCGAACGGCGACGCGATCCCTGCCGACCGCGACGGGCTGACCATCTGCGACGCGACCAGCGCCGCCTTTGCCATGGACCTGCCCTGGGACAAGCTGGATGTGGTCACTTTCAGCTGGCAGAAAGTGCTGGGCGGCGAAGGCGCGCATGGCGTCGTGATCCTGTCGCCTCGCGCCGTTCAGCGGCTGGAAACCTATACTCCTGCATGGCCCCTGCCCAAGATCTTCCGCATGACCAAGGGCGGCAAGCTGATCGAAGGCATCTTCAAGGGCGAAACGATCAACACGCCGTCGATGCTGGCGGTCGAGGATTACCTGGTCGCGCTGAAATGGGCGCAGTCGGTCGGCGGACTGCCGGCGCTGATCGCGCGGGCGGATGCCAATGCCGGCGCCGTGCGCGACTTCATCGCCGACAAGGACTGGATCGCCGACCTGGCCGAAGATCCGGCGACCGCATCGACGACCAGCGTCTGCCTCAAGTTTACCGATCCGGCCATCAAGGACGGCAACGCCTTTGCCAAGGCCGTCGCCAAGCGGCTGGAGAAGGAAGGCGTCGCGCTGGACGCCGGCGCCTATCGCGACGCGCCTGCCGGGCTGCGCATCTGGTGCGGCTCGACCGTCGAGGCATCTGACGTCGCGGCGCTGATGCCGTGGATCGAATACGCCTATCGCGCCGAACTCGCCGCCCAGTAAGCCGAACGGCCGGGGGACGTTGCGCCCCCGGACCCCGCAGAACATTTCCAGACCCAAGCAGGACATGCGTCGGCGCGGCCAAGGGCCCGGGCGCTTTGATGAAGGATGAATGACATGCCGAAGGTTCTCGTCTCCGACAAGCTGTCGGAAACCGCCGTTCAGATCTTCCGCGATCGCGGCGTCGAGGTCGACTATCTGCCCGACCTGGGCAAGGACAAGGACAAGCTGGCCGAGGTGATCGGGCAGTATGACGGACTGGCGATCCGCTCGGCCACCAAGGTGTCCGAGAAGCTGCTGGAGAACGCGACCAACCTGAAGGTGGTGGGCCGCGCGGGCATCGGGGTCGACAACGTCGACATCCCCGCGGCCAGCAAGAAGGGCGTGATCGTGATGAACACGCCCTTCGGCAACAGCGTCACCACCGCCGAACATGCTGTCGCGATGATGTTTGCCGTCGCCCGCCAACTGCCCGAAGCCAGCGTCAGCACCCATGCCGGCAAGTGGGAAAAGAACCGCTTCATGGGGGTCGAGCTCTTTAACAAGACGCTTGGCGTGATCGGCGCGGGAAACATCGGGTCCATCGTGATCGACCGGGCGCTGGGTCTGCACATGAAGGTGCTGGCCTATGACCCCTTCTTGTCCGAGGATCGCGCCAAGGACCTGGGCGTAACCAAGGTCGAGCTGGACGACCTGCTGGGAAAGGCCGATTTCATCACCTTCCACGTGCCGCTGACCGACAAGACCCGCAACATCCTGTCGCGTGAGGCCATCGCCAAGCTGAAGAAGGGCGTGCGGATCATCAACTGCGCCCGCGGCGGCCTGGTCGACGAGGAAGCCTTGGCCGAGGCGCTGAAGGACGGCCGCGTGGCCGGTGCGGCCTTCGACGTCTTTGCGGTCGAGCCTGCGACGGACAGCCCGCTCTTCAACCTGCCGAACGTCGTCGTGACCCCGCACCTGGGCGCATCCACGACCGAGGCGCAGGAAAACGTCGCCCTGCAGGTGGCCGAGCAGATGTCGGACTACCTGTTGACCGGCGCCGTTCAGAACGCGCTGAACATGCCGTCGGTCACCGCCGAGGAGGCCGCCGTGATGGGCCCCTGGATCAAGCTGGCCGGCCACCTGGGCGCCTTCGTGGGCCAGATGACGGACGAGCCGATCAAGGCGATCAACGTCCTTTATGATGGCCTCGTGTCCGAAATGAACCTGAACGCGCTGAACGCGGCCGTGATCTCGGGCGTGATGAAGGCCACCAATCCGGACGTGAACATGGTCTCGGCCCCGGTGATCGCCAAGGAACGCGGGGTGCAGGTCTCGACCACGCGGCAGGACAAGGCCGGCGCCTACGAAGGCTATATCAAGGTCACCTGCGTCACCGCCACGCGCGAACGATCCATCGCAGGGACCGTGTTCAGCGACGGCAAGCCGCGCTTCATCCAGATCCGCGGGATCAACGTGGATGCCGAGGTCGGCAGCCACATGCTGTATACCCGCAACAAGGACGTGCCCGGCGTGATCGGCGCGCTGGGGATGACGCTTGGCGACCTGGGCGTGAACATCGCGAACTTCACCCTGGGCCGGGCCGCGAACGGCGCCGACGCCATCGCGATCCTCTACCTGGACGAGGCGATCGGCGACGCGGCTCTGGCCGCGCTGCAGAACACCGGCAAGTTCCTGCAGGCCCGCCGGCTGCAATTCGAGGTTTGACCTTCCCGCCGCACGCCCCTAGCCATGGGGCGTGCGGCCCTTGCCTGCCGCGCGCCACGGTCAGGTGACGGATGCGACTTTATGCGATCGGCGACATTCACGGACAGCTGGAGCTTCTGAAGGCGGCGCATCGGCGCATCTTCGACGATGGCGGGCCGGACGCGCCCATCGCTCATGTCGGCGACTTGATCGACCGCGGTCCCGACTCTCGCGGCGTGGTCGACTACCTGTTGCGCGGCCGCGATGCCGGGCGCCCCTGGGTCGTCATGCGCGGCAACCACGACCGCTTCCTGCCCGCCTTCATCGACCGGCCCGACTGGATCGACCCGGGCCTGTCGTCACGCCAGCACTGGGTGGATCATCCGGGTTTGGGGGCGGCGGCCACGCTGCAGTCCTATGACATCGATCCCGATCAGCCCCGCGATGCGCTGCTGGAGGCCACGCGCGCCGCGGTGCCCCGGGCGCATGCCGACTTCCTGGCGTCGCTGCCGCTGTGGTTCCTGCATCCGCTGGCGCTGATCGTCCATGCCGGCGTCAGGCCCGGCATCGACCTGCGCGACCAAGCCGAGGACGACCTTGTCTGGATCCGCAAGCCGTTCCTGGAAAGCGATGCCGACTTCGGCCCGCTGCTGGTCCATGGCCACACCGCGCTGGAGCGTCCGGCGCTTTACCGGAACCGGCTGAACCTGGACGGCGGCGCCGCTTACGGCCGCCCGCTTTCATCCGTGGTGATCGAGGACGGTGCCGTGCACCTGCTGACCGACGAGGGCCGCGTGCCCATGCAGGAGGAGTGACGGATGCGGATATTTCTTGCCGCCGCGATGATGCTGGCCACGACAGCCCAGGCCGACGAGGTCGCGCGGGTCGGCGTCGACTGGGTCGGAAACGACATCATCGTCGAGGCGATCCAGGACCCCGAGGTTCCCGGCGTCACCTGCCACCTGGCCTATTTCAGCCGCTCGGTCCTCGACCGGCTGAGCCAGGGGAACTGGTTCGAGGACCCCTCGAACAGCGCGATCGAATGCACGCGCACCGGTCCCATCGACGCATCGGGCCTGACGCCCGGAGAGGACGGCGACAACGTCTTCAGCCAAAGCCGGTCCTTGATCTTCAAGTCCCTGCAGGTGCGGCGCATCTTCGACGCCGAGAACCGCGCCCTGATCTATCTGGCGCATGGGGCGCAGGTCACCGAAGGGTCGGCCAAGATGTCACTGGCGACGGTGCCCCTTCTGCCAGAGGATCTGGCCCCCTGAGGGCGGCCCGGTGGACACAAGCGGCCCATCGCGCTAGAAGGCCGGCTGTGATTCAGGATGACGGATGCCGTTCGATGGAAGCCCACCGGTTTCAAGTACCAAGCCGCACGGCCAAATACTGCCTGGGCCAGGTCGTCCGACACCGCAACCGCCCCTTCCGCGGGGTGATCTTCGACGTCGATCCCGAGTTCGCCAACAGCGAGGAATGGTACGAGTCCATCCCCGAGGATTCGCGCCCCGACAAGGACCAGCCATTCTATCACCTGTTTGCCGAAACCGAGGCGACCTACTATGTCGCCTATGTCTCGGAGCAGAACCTGGAACTGGACAGTTCGGGTGACCCCCTGGACCACCCCGAGGTCGGCGAGATGTTCAGCGCCTTCGAGGACGGGCGCTACTTCCTGGCCGTGCCGGTGAATTGATCACGCCTCTTCGGTCTGCGCGAAGGGGATGCTGAAGGCCAGGTAATTGCGCTGGCTTTCGCGGTAATAGCAGAGCGCTTGCGTCAGGTCCTGGATCAGGAACCAGCCGAATCCGCCTTCGGGCAGGTCGTCCATCACCAGCGCCGGAAGGCTGCGCGGCAGGACGCATTCCTCGGGCAGCGAAACACCGTCGTCGGTCAGTGCGCAGGCCAGGCCGTTGGCGTGGCGCACGATGCACAGGTGGATCACCGGCAGGCGCGCATCGCCTTCGGGCCCGGCGGCGGCTTCGGGCGCATGTTCGGCGACGTTGTTCATCACCTCGGCCAGCACCAGTTCCAACCGGCCCAGCGTATCGTCGCTGACCTCTCTGTGGAAACGCCGGCGGATATCCTGCAGCGTATCGCGCACGGTGATCGGACGGGCGCTGAGGACGCGGTGGAACATCGGCTGGACCTGGGTCGAGGCATGGGTGCCGCGGCCAGGTTCCGACCGTTCGATGGGTGTCATTCACGAAGCTCCTTCTGAGCGGTGAGGGGACGGATGTCGAAGACGCTGTCCATGCGCGTCAGGCGAAAGACACGTTCCACGTTGGGCGTCAGGGCGCAGAGGACCATGCCGAGGTTCTTCGGCAAGCTCTTGCGGACGGCGATCATCGCCCCCAGCCCAGAACTGTCCATGAAGTCAACGCTGGCCATGTCCAGATGGACCGGCTTGCGGCTTTTCAGGACGATCTCGCGCAGCTTGTCCTTGAAGGGGGTCGCAATGGCCGCGTCGATCCGCGGCTCGGTCACCTTGATGGCCAGGTGGGTTTCGACATCCTCGACGATGAACTGCATGGTCTGGTCCTTTCGACGCTCCTGCTGCCTGACTAGACGGGAAAGGTTACCATCCGGTAAGCGTGGTTCCCGAGGGTGGCGGAGGAAACCATGACAAATCGACAGATCTTCGTGCGGGGTGCGGCGCGAACGCCGATGGGAGGGCTGCAGGGCGCGCTGTCCGGCGCGACGGCGACACACTTGGGCGGAACGGCGGTCGCGGCGGCCCTGTCGCGGGCGGGGCTTGCGCCCGACGCGCCCGAGGCGCTGCTGATGGGCTGCGTGCTGCCGGCGGGCCAGGGGCAGGCGCCGGCGCGTCAGGCGGGCTTCGCGGCAGGGCTGCCGCAATCGGTGCCCGCAACGACGCTGAACAAGATGTGCGGATCGGGGATGCAGGCCGCGATCATGGCGGGCGACATGATTCTGGCGCGCCATGCTGACCTGGTCGTCGCCGGCGGGATGGAGAGCATGTCGAACGCCCCCTACCTGCTGCCGAAGATGCGCGCCGGCGCGCGGCTGGGGCATGCGCAGGCGCTGGATCACATGTTCCTTGACGGGTTGGAGGACGCCTATGACAAGGGCCGCCTGATGGGCACCTTTGCCGAGGATTGCGCTGCGGAATTCGCCTTCTCCCGCCAGGCGCAGGACGACTATGCGCTGGCCAGCCTGACCCGCGCGCAGGCGGCCATCGCCTCGGGCGCCTTCGCGGCCGAGATCGCGCCAGTGACCGTGACGGGCCGCGGCGGCGAAACGGTCGTCGATACGGACGAACAGCCCGGACAGGCGCGGCCCGACAAGATCCCCCACCTGAAGCCCGCCTTCCGCAAGGACGGCACGGTGACGGCGGCCAACAGCTCGTCGATCTCAGACGGGGCGGCGGCGCTGGTGCTGTCGGCCGATGCGCAGGGCGCCATCGCGCGGATCGTGGGTTACGCCAGCCACGCGCAGGCGCCGGGGCAGTTCCCGACCGCCCCGGTCCCCGCCGCGCAGAAGCTGCTGGACCGGATCGGCTGGACCACCGCGGATGTCGACCTGTGGGAGGTGAACGAAGCCTTTGCGGTCGTTCCCATGGCCTTCATGGCCCGCATGGGCGTGTCGCACGACCGGGTAAACGTCAACGGCGGGGCCTGCGCGCTTGGCCATCCGATCGGCACATCCGGCGCGCGGATCATCGTGACGCTGATCCACGCCTTGCAGGCGCGGGGGCTGCGCCGTGGCATCGCGGCCATCTGCATCGGCGGCGGAGAGGGCACGGCGCTGGCGGTCGAGCTGAACTGAACTGTCCAAAAGCGGTGCAACCTGCTGCCGGATTGCCCATTCCGGCGGCAGTGAAACCCCGTCCCTGCGGAACCCTCGGGCAGACTAGCCGGTTCCTCTGTGGACTTCGACGGCCGGGCTGCGGAACATCGGATCGACGCAGACCCGCGAAAGGCCGCGGAGATGGGGGAAGTCATGAGTTCCTATAACGAGATGTACGAAGGCGACCGCGTCCGGGACCCCTATGCCCGGCTGCGCGACTGGGTCGAGACGATGCCCGACGACTTCCGCCAGATGAAGCAGGCCGAGGCCGAGGCGCTGTTCCGGCGCATCGGCATCACCTTTGCCGTCTATGGCGAAGGCGGCGACCCCGACCGCCTGATCCCCTTCGACATGATGCCCCGCGTCTTCGAGCAGGCGGAATGGCGCAGGCTGGAACGCGGCATCAAGCAGCGCGCCCGCGCCCTGAACGCCTTTCTGCGCGACGTCTATGGCCGGGGCGAGATCATCCGCGCGGGCCGCATCCCCGCCCGCCTGGTCTATCAGAACGAGGCGTACGAGAAGGCCGTGGTCGGCGTCGTGCCCCCGCGCGGCGTCTATTCCCACATCATCGGCATCGACCTTGTCCGCACCGGGAAGGACGAGTTCTACGTCCTCGAGGACAACTGCCGCACGCCGTCGGGCGTCAGCTACATGCTGGAAAACCGCGAGATCATGATGCGCATGTTCCCGCAGCTGTTCCGTGGCAACCGGATCGAGCCGGTGGACCAGTATCCCGAGCTGTTGCGCCGGACGCTGGAATCGGTTGCGCCCGCAAAGTGCTCTGACCGGCCGACCTGCGTGATCCTGACGCCGGGACATTTCAACAGCGCCTATTACGAACACAGCTTCCTGGCCAACCTGATGGGGGTCGAGCTGGTCGAGGGGCAGGACCTGTTCGTGGACGGCGAATTCGTCTATATGCGCACCACCACCGGGCCGCGCCGCGTGGACGTGATCTATCGCCGGATCGACGACCCGTTCCTGGACCCACTGTGCTTCCGCCCCGATTCGATGCTGGGCATCCCGGGGCTGATGGATGTCTATCGTTCGGGCGGCGTGTCGATCTGCTCGGCCCCCGGGGCGGGCGTGGCCGACGACAAGGCGGTCTATACCTTCGTCCCCGAAATGGTGCGCTTCTACCTGGGCGAGGAGCCGATCCTGAAGAACGTCCAGACCTGGACGCTCTGGCGTGACGACGACTACCGGTACGTCATGGAGCACCTGCCCGAGCTGGTCGTGAAGGAGGTCCACGGGTCTGGCGGCTACGGCATGCTGGTCGGTCCCAAGTCCACGAAGGCAGAGATCGCGGCGTTCCGCGCCAAGATCGAGGCCAATCCATCGAACTACATCGCCCAACCCACGCTGGCGCTGTCGACCTGCCCCACCTTCGTCGAGGAAGGCATCGCGCCACGCCACGTCGACCTGCGGCCCTATTGCCTCTGCGGCGACCGGATCGAGCTGGTGCCGGGCGGCCTGACGCGTGTGGCCCTGCGCGAGGGATCGCTGGTCGTCAATTCCTCGCAGGGCGGGGGCGTCAAGGACACCTGGGTCCTGTCGGAATGAGGGGGAGGAACACGATGCTCAGCCGCACGGCCTCGAACCTGTTCTGGATGGGCCGCCACCTTGAACGCGCCGAAACCGCCGCACGCCTGCTGGACGTGGGCCAGCGCATCACGCTTCTGCCAAATACCGAGGCGGGGTACCAGAACGAGTGGAACTCGCTTCTGCAGGCATCCGGAACGGCGCAGATCTTCGCGCAGAAATACGGAGAGATCACGCAGGAGAAGATCGAGGAGTTCATCTTCTTCGACCGGCAGAACCCGTCATCGGTCGCCTGCTGCCTTGAAAAGGCGCGCGAGGCCGGGCGCATCGTCAGGACTGCGCTGACCAGCCAGGTCTGGGACGCGCTGAACATGGCCTACCAGGACCTGCGCAAGATCGAGCGTCAGCCCCGCGCCACGCTGGACACCGGGTTGCTGACCGACTTTACGACCGGCCACACCTCGACCGTGCGCGGCGCGATCAACGCGACGCAGCTGCGCAACGACGGCTGGCATTTCATGAACCTGGGCTATGGGCTTGAACGGGCGGACGCGACGGCGCGCCTGCTGGACGTCAAGTATTTCGTCCTTCTGCCCCGGATCGAGTTCGTGGGATCGGGCCTCGATACATACCAGTGGCAGGTGATCCTGCGGGCGCTGTCGGCGCACCGGTCCTATCACTGGGCCTATGGCGGCGACATCACGGCGGAAAAGGTCGCGGATTTCCTGATCCTGAATGGCGAAAGCCCCCGGTCGCTGATCACGTCACTTTACGAATCGGTCTGGCACCTGGACGGGCTGGTGCGCCGCTATGGCGACACCACCCCGGCGACGGCGCGCGACAAGGGCCGCGAGGTGCTGACGGCGCTGCAGGGCCGCGACATCGAGATGATCTTCGACGAGGGCCTGCACGAATTCCTCAGCTGGTTCATCCGTGAGGTGTCGGAAATCTCGAACCTGGTGCACCAGGACTATCTTCTGGGAGGGGCATGACGATGAAGCTGCAGATTTCCCACGAGACCGTCTATCGCTATGCCCGGCCCATCCGGAACCTTGTGCAGAGCCTGCGCCTGACGCCCTCGGCCTTCGAGGGCCAGAAGACCCACGAGTGGCTGATCGACGTGTCCGGCGGCATCCGCGGCCCCGGCTTCCGCGACGGCGCGGGCGACTGGATCGAGGGCTGGACCGTCCGCGGCCCCGCCGAGGAGGTCACCGTCAGCATCACGGGCCGCATCGATACGCGCGACACCGCGGGCGTCCTGCGCGGCCACCGAGAGATGATCCACCCGATGACCTATCTGCGCGACACGGACGCCACGCGTCCCGACAGTGCGCTGCGGGACCTGGCCGGTCAGGCGGACGGCCCCACCGATGCCCTGGGCCTGGCGCACATGCTGTCGCAACTGGTCAGCGACCGCATCGCCTTCCGGCCCGGCGTCACGAAATCGGGCACAACGGCGGCCGAGGCACTGGCCCTGGGCGAGGGCGTCTGCCAGGACCACACCCACGCGCTGATCGCGATCGCGCGGACGCGTGGCCTGCCGGCGCGCTACGTGTCGGGCTATCTGCATTCGACCATCGACGGCAAGGCACACGACGCCGCCCATGCCTGGGCCGAGATCCATGTCGGCCAACTGGGATGGGTCGGCTTCGACGCCGCCAATCGCTGCTGCCCGGACGAACGCTATGTCAGGCTCGGCTCGGGTGCCGACGCATCCGACGCCGCGCCCATCCGCGGCGTGGCCCTCGGCACCGGCGCCGAGGAGCTGGACGTCCGCGTGCGGGTCGAGGAGATGACACAGTAGCGTCGCCGGCGCATCCTCCGCAGTCCCGAACCGCCGCGTCATCGGCGTCTACGACCGCCATGACAGCACCGCAGCCTGGAAGGCGTGCGCCCGGGCCGGCACCGGCAGAAGCGCAGTCGCGCCTTCCGCAGACACCGTGGGCGTTTTCCGTAGCGTGCCATTGTTGGCGTCGACCTGACCCCGGCGTGCCTTTCGTTCTGCGGGTTTGTAATCGGCGGTTGTGTCGATGGCGCCGGGCCCAAAGCTCTCGCATCGCTCAAGCGTCCAGCCCGAAGCTGTCCCCCAAGAGGGGCAACGACCAGCACCGGTTCGGGACAAAGGCAACGGATCGGCGCATGCGCGCTGCGGGCACGCTTCCCACCTCTCCGCCTGACCGACATCCTTTTCTCGCGGCAGAGCCGGTCGAGCTTTTCGGCTTCATCAACCTGCCCCACGCTCGGGCATCGGCCCCATCCGCCGAACCGCAACGTAGCGCCGCGATCTCTTGCATGGCGTTGCGGAGCTCCGGGTTGTCGGAAGGTCGCTCGCGCCGCACCGTCTTCGGAACGACACCGCTGAGGGTGGACGCATGTCGCAGGCGGGACGGCCGGAGGAGGGACAGGGTCACGGATCGACACCTTGCGGTTGCGCCTCCGCTGCGGTCAGCCGGCCTGGGCAGGCGCAGCCGCTTGCCCGCCGGCTGATCGCACGCAGACACGCGCTGCAGCCACTGGCCGCCGCGGGCGTGTCAGAGCGTGATGCGATAGCGGGCAAAGCCGCCAGCGGCCTCTCCGGCAGGTTCGATCTGTAGCGAAGTCACGTCCTTCAGGTATCCAGCCGCCCCAGGTCCTGTGTCGAACAGCAACGTCGCCCCGTCCAGCGGCGCAAAGGTCCAGTTGCCGTCGGCGGCGGGGTCGATGCTGCCCTGCTCGACGATGTAGCGGACGATGACGTCACGGTTGGTGTCCGGACCCTCGAAGACGATCGTGGATCCGTCTGCGCCGGGGAATGCCCCTCCGCCCTCGGCACGATAGTTGTTGGTGGCGACGATGAAATCGGCCTGCGGATCGATCGGTCGACCGTCGAAGGACAGGTCCACGATCCGGTTGGCAGCGGCATTCACGACGGCGCCGTCCTTGTCGAACCGGGCCGGCTGCGACAGGTCGATCCGGTAGGTCAGGCCGTCGATGACATCGAAGTTGTAGGATGGAAAATTCGTGTTCACCAGCATCTGGTCCTTGCCGCCCGGCGTGATCCGGTTGAACGCGCCGGCGCTGCGTTCCAGCCAGTCCTTGACCTGGGCCCCGGAGATCCGCACAGCGCGTGCCGTGTTCGGATAGAGGTAGAGGTCGGCCACGTTCCTGATCGCGATGTCCCCCGCCGGCACGTCGGTATAGTAATCCGCGCCGCCACAACCGCCCGCCTTGAAGGGCGCGGCCGCCGACAGGATCGGCAGGTCCTCGTGCTCGGTTCCCGCCAGCATCTGCCGGATGTACCAGGTTTGCGCGTTGGACACGATCTGCACGGACGGATCGTCAGCCACCATCGCGAAATAGCTATAGAGCGGCGCGCTCGTCCGTCCGACCGGCCGGCGGACGTATTCCAGCGTCTGCTGGTGTTCCTCGGCCGTAACGTCCTTGATCGCCGCAACGCTTTCGACGAGGGGCACGACGTTGTTGTCGGCATCACGCTCGAATATCGGGCGAGCCTCGACCTCGTGGCCGGCGACGATCCAGCCGTCGCCCTGACGCTGCAAGAGCAGGTCGACCAGCCCCATATGCGAACCCCAGAAGCCCGCCATGACCCCCGGCTTGCCGCCGATCGTGCCGGCCTGGATGTCCACGCCGTCGAACCCTTCATAGTCGGAACCGGGGAAGACCAGGTGCGAATGGCCCGTCAGGATCACATCGACGCCGTCGATCTGCGCCAGCGGAATGGCCGCATTCTCCATTCCCGGTTCGGCCTCGACACGGCCGATGCCGGAATGCGACAGCGCGACCACCAGATCGACGCCCTCGGCCCGCAGCCTGGGCACCCAGGCCTCGGCCGCCTCGACGATGTCGCGGACGGTGACGCGGCCTTCCAGGTGCGCGCGGTCCCACTGCATGATCTGCGGCGGCACGAAGCCGATGATGCCGATGCGGATGGGATGCGCCTCTCCGGCGCCATCGACCAGTTCGCGGTCCAGAACCGCATAGGGCGGCATCAGCGTCACGTCATCGGCCGGCGTGTCGCCACGTTCCGTCACCACATTGGCGCAGACCACGGGATAGCCTGCGGCAGCCAGGCTGCGCTCCAGGAACTCCAGTCCATAGTTGAACTCGTGGTTGCCAAGCGTGCCGCCCTCGACCCCCAGTTCGTTCATCGCCTGGATGATCGGGTGGCTCTGGCCTTCCTCCATCCCGCGCTCATAGGCGATGTAGTCGCCCATCGGGTTCCCTTGCAAGAAGTCGCCGTTGTCCAGCAGCAGCGTGTTTTCCGCCTCGGCCCGCACCGCCCGCACAAGCGCCGCAGTCCGCGCCAGTCCGACCGTGTCGATCGGCTTGTCGGCATAATAGTCGTAGGGCCAGACGTGGACGTGCAGGTCAGTCGTCTCCATGATCCGCAGATGCGCCTGCCCCGCCTCGGCCCGGGCCGAGAATGGGTGCAGGACGGTCAGTGCAATCCCGGCGGCACTGGTGGACAGGAACCCGCGGCGGGTCAGGGGAAACGGCTTCGTCATGGCGTGGTCCTTCGGTTCGACGTGCAAAGCCTGCACGATCTCCTGGCCCCTTGCCAGAGCGACCCGGCAGTTCCGTGACAGCTTTCGCGTTGCAGCACCGCCCCCGCGACCCTAGTCTGCGCGCTTGACGTCACTTGGAAAGACTGCCGATGACCTATTGCGTCGGATTGAAGCTGGAAGCCGGGCTGGTGCTGCTGTCGGACACGCGCACCAACGCGGGCCTCGACAACATCTCGTGCTATCGCAAGATGTTCTTCTTCGAAAACCCCGGCGAACGGATCATCACGATCATGACCGCCGGGTCGCTGTCCGTCACCCAGACCACCATCGCCCGCCTCGAGGAGGCGATCGAGGACGAGATGGCGGACGAGAAGACCTCGATCCTGAAGGCACCCACCATGCTGCGGGCGGCCACGATCATCGGCGATACCCTCAGCCGGACGCGCCGCGACATCGCGGAACAGTGCCGCGACCTCAGGCAGCAGGCTTCGGCCAGCATGATCGTCGCGGGCCAGCGCCGGGGCGGCGACATGCGCATGTTCCTGATCTATCCCGAAGGCAACTTCATCGAGGCGACGGACGACACGCCCTTCCTGCAGATCGGAGAGCACAAGTACGGCAAGCCGATCCTTGACCGCGTGGTGACGCCGCAGACCAGCCTTGCGGATGCACAAAAGGCGGTGCTGCTGTCGATGGATTCGACGCTGCGGTCGAACCTGTCGGTCGGCATGCCGCTGGACCTTGCCGTGATCGGACGCGGCGCCTGCGCCGTCAGCGCCCGCCGCCGCATCCAGGACGGCGATCCCGATTTCGCGCAGATGAGCGCGGCCTGGTCGGCGGCCTTGCGCGAGAGCTTCGTCAAGGTCACTCTCTGACCGGTTCGGACGGCCTCCCGACCCGGCCCCGGCATCCCATCTGCGTTGAATGCCATCGGCGCCCGCGCTAATCAGGCCCGACACAGCCCGCCGAGGATCACATGACCGACAAGACCAGCCGCACCCGCATCACGCCCGAGGAGGCGCTGGCCTATCACATGGAGCCGCGTCCGGGAAAATACGACATCGTCGCCTCGACCCCCATGACGACGCAGCGCGACCTGTCGCTGGCTTATTCTCCGGGCGTCGCGGTCCCCGTGCAGGCCATCGCGGACCGCCCCGAGACCGCCTACGACTATACCACCAAGGGCAACATGGTGGCCGTCATCTCGAACGGGACGGCGATCCTGGGGATGGGAAACCTGGGCGCGCTGGCCTCGAAGCCGGTGATGGAAGGAAAGGCGGTCCTGTTCAAGCGCTTCGCCGACGTGAACGCCATCGACCTGGAACTGGACACCGAGGACGCGGACGAGTTCATCAATGCCGTCAGACTGATGGGGCCGACCTTTGGCGGCATCAACCTGGAAGACATCAAGGCGCCCGAATGCTTCATCATCGAGCAGCGCCTGAAAGAGCTGATGGACATCCCGGTCTTTCACGACGACCAGCACGGCACGGCGGTGATCTGCGCGGCGGGCCTGCTCAATGCGCTGGAACTGTCGGGCAAGCGGATCGAGGACGTGAGGATCGTCCTAAACGGCGCGGGCGCGGCGGGCATCGCCTGCCTCGAGCTGCTGAAGTCGATGGGCGCACGGCATGACAATTGCATCATGTGCGACACCAAGGGCGTCATCTATCAGGGCCGGACCGAAGGGATGAACCAGTGGAAGTCCGCCCATGCGGTCGTGACCGACGCCCGCAGCCTGCAGGACGCGATGAAGGGGGCAGACGTCTTTCTGGGCGTCAGCGCCAAGGGGGCCGTGACGCAGGACATGGTCGCCTCGATGGCCGACAATCCGGTCATCTTCGCCATGGCGAACCCCGACCCAGAGATCACCCCCGAGGACGCCCATGCCGTCCGCCCCGATGCGATCGTGGCCACCGGGCGCAGCGACTATCCCAACCAGGTGAACAACGTCCTGGGTTTCCCCTACCTGTTCCGCGGCGCGCTGGACATCCACGCCCGCGCCATCAATGACGAGATGAAGATCGCCTGCGCCGAGGCGCTGGCCAGGCTGGCGCGCGAAGACGTGCCCGACGAGGTCGCCATCGCCTATGGCCGCAAGCTGCAGTTCGGCCGCGACTACATCATCCCGACGCCCTTCGATCCGCGGCTGATCCATGTCGTGCCGCCCGCCGTGGCGAAGGCAGGGATGGACACGGGCGTCGCGCGCCGCCCGATCATCGACATGGAGGGCTATGTCCAGGCGCTGAAGAACCGCATGGACCCGACGGCGGCCATCCTGCAGGGCATCCACGCCCGCGCCCGCCAGGCGCAGGCCCGGATGATCTTTGCCGAAGGCGACGACCCGCGCGTGCTGCGCGCCGCCGTCGCCTGGCAGCGCGGCGGCATGGGCCAGGCCCTGGTCGTCGGCCGCGAGGCCGAGGTCAAGGCCGAGCTTCAGGCGCTTGGTCTGGGCGATGCCTATCGCGAGATCAGCGTCGTCAACGCCGCCAACAGCCGCCACATGGAGGCGTATCACGACTTCCTCTATCAGCGGCTGCAGCGCAAGGGCGTCGACCGAGAGGACGCGACCAAGCTGGCCAACCGCGACCGCCACATCTTTGCCGCGCTGATGCTGGCCCATGGGCACGGCGACGGGCTGGTGACCGGGGCCACGCGCAAGAACGCGCCGGTGCTGGCGCAGATCGGCCGCGTTTTCGACGTGCGCCCGCAGGATGGTGCGGTGGGCATCACCGCCGTCCTGCACAGCGGCCGGATCGTGCTGATCGGCGACACGCTGGTCCATGAATGGCCCGAGGCCGAGGATCTGGCCGACATCGCCACCCGTGGCGCCGCCGTCGCGCGGGGCCTGGGGCTGGACCCGCGCGTGGCCTTCCTGTCGTTTTCGAACTTCGGCTACCCGGTCAGCGAACGGGCAACCAAGATGGCCGAGGCTGCGAAGGTCCTCGACAGCCGCGGCGTCGATTTCGAATACGAGGGCGAGATGACGGTGGACGTCGCGCTGAACATGGATGCCGCCGCGCGCTATCCGTTCAGCCGGCTGACGGCGCCCGCCAACGTGCTGGTGGTGCCGGCGCGGCATTCGGCCTCGATTTCGGTCAAGCTGATGCAGGAATTGGCGGGCGCGACGGTCATCGGTCCGATCCTTACGGGCGTGGCGCGACCGATCCAGATCTGCTCGACCAATTCGACGGTGAACGACATCCTGAACATGGCGGCCATCGCGGCGGGCGGTGTGCAAGGCTGAGGACGCGGGGGATCCGTCCCCGGCACCTCACGGCAGAGAGGGCGTCAGGCGTCGCGGTCGAACTGACGCTGCCGGTCGCGGAAACGAGCGCGGTCGGCGTCGGTGTATTCCGTGGCGCAGCGGTGGCAGCAGACGCCTTCCTCGTATTCCGCGCGGTCCCGATCCTCGGGTGCCAAGGGACGGCGGCAGGCGTGGCACATGCCGTGGCGGCCCTGCGCCAGGCCGTGGGTCAGGCTGACGCGCTGGTCGAAGACGAAGCATTCGCCCTGCCACGTGCTGTCGGCCTCTGGGACCTCTTCCAGGTATTTCAGGATACCGCCCTGCAGGTGACAGACGTCATCCACCCCTTGCGAGATCAGGAAGTTCGTCGCCTTTTCGCAGCGGATGCCGCCGGTGCAGAACATGGCGATGCGCTTGCCCCTGAACCGGTCGGCATTGTCGGCCCACCAGGCGGGAAACTCGCTGAAGCTTTTCGTGCCCGGATCGATGGCGCCTTGGAAGGTGCCGACCTGCACTTCGTAATCGTTGCGCGTGTCGATCACGGCAACGTCGGGTGCCGCGACCAAGGCGTTCCAGTCGGCCGCCGCGACATAGCGGCCGACCGCCGCCGTCGGGTCGACATCGGGTTGGCCCATCGTCACGATCTCGCGCTTGAGGCGGACCTTCATGCGGCCGAAGGGCGGCGTGGTGGCGGCGCTTTCCTTCCAGTCGAGGCCATGGAACCCCGGCCAGGCGCGGATGTGGCCAAGCACCGCCAGGATGCCTTCGCGCGGGCCGGCGACGGTGCCGTTGATCCCCTCGGGCGCCAGAAGCAGCGTGCCGCAAAGACCACCGGCCCGGCACAGGTCCAGCAGCGGCGCCTGCCGGACAGCAGGATCGGGCAGGCGGGCAAAATGGTAAAGGGCGGCGACGGTCAGCATGGGCGTGCCCTAGCGCGCCCATGCCCGGCCGTGCAAGATCAGAATTCCAGCCCCAGGGCGAGGCCACCCAGAAGATAGGTCAGCACCGTGATCAGCAGGATGCCGACGACGTTCAGCACCGCCCCGCCCCGCGCCATCTGTGCGATGGTGACGGTGCCCGTGCCGAAGACGATGGCGTTCGGCGGCGTGCCGACCGGCAGCATGAAGGCGCAGGTCGCCGCCAGCGCCGCCGGGATCAGCAGCGTCATCGCGTCCGCGCCAATCCCCAGGGCCACGCCGCCGAGGATCGGAATGAAGGTCGCGGCCGTGGCCGTGTTGGACGTGATCTCGGTCAGGAACAGGATGATCGTCACGACCGCAGCGACCAGCAGGATCGTCGGCAGCGCGCCGAGGCCCGACACCTGTTCGCCGAACCAGCCGTCCAGACCCGACGCAGCCACGGCCGACGCCAGGCTGAGCCCGCCGCCGAACAGCAGCAGCACCCCCCAGGGCAAGCCGCGTTCGGCATCCCGCCATTCCAGCACCATCTCTCGGCGTCCGCGGCCGGGCAGCAGGAACATGACGATCCCCGCGCCGATGGCGATGGCCGTATCGTCGAGACCGCCAAGCCAAGGGACCGCATCTTCGACCCCGGGGATCGAGGCGAGCAGCCCCGGCACGACCCAGAGGAATGCGGCGCCCAGAAAAACATAGAGGACCATCCGTTCGCCCTGGCCAAGCGGGCCAAGTTCGCGGACCTGGTCCTCGATCATCTGGCGGCCGCCCGGGATCTCGGGCAGGTCGAAGCGGTACAGGACACGGGTCATTAGCACCCAAGCGATCAGGATGAAGGCGAAGGCCAGCGGCGTGCCGAGGATCATCCATTCCAGGAACCCGATGTCTCGTCCCAGTTCGTCCGCGGCATATCCCGCGACGATGGCGTTGGGCGGGCTGCCCAGCAGCGTCCCAAGGCCGCCCATCGAGGCGGACCAGGCGATCGACAGCACCAGGCAGACGCCGAACGCGCCGATATTCCTGTCGCGCACCACGTCGGTGATGGCGGCTCCACCGCGCAGCGCATCTTCGGCGGCGGCCCCGTCCTGACGCGATCCGCGCTCGACCACGAGCGACAGGACCGACAGTCCGATAGGCAGCATCATCAGCGTGGTCGCGGTGTTGGAGACCCACATCGACAGGAAACCCGTGGCAAGCATCATGCCCAGCACGATGCGCCGCGGCGCGACGCCCACCCGGCGCAGCGTCAGCAGGGCGATGCGCGTGTGCAGGCGCCACTTCTCCATGGCGATGGCGATCAGGAAGCCGCCGAGGAACAGGAACACGATCGAACTGGCATAGGGTGCCGTCGCTTCGCCGACGGTGCGGTCGGTCAGCGCGGGGATCAGCACGATGGGCAGCAGCGCCGTAGCCGACAGCGGGATCGCCTCGGTCATCCACCAGACGGCCATCAGCGTGCCGATGGCGGCGACGGTTCGCGCATCGGGCGACAGTCCCTCTTGGCCGCCCAGGGCCCACCAGACCAGGGCCGCGAGGACCAGCCCCAGCAGCCGCAGCCCCCAGATCATCCGGGCCGGGCGCCGCGGATGGTCACTCTCGTCCTGCCCGACAGGGCGTTGCTGATCGTCGTCGATGCCCATCATGTCCTCCGCTTGCTGGGGCCAAGCCTATGGCGGCAGGGCCATCAGGGCAATTCGCAGCGCGCCTGCGGGTTGCATCCCGGCGCAAGCGGCGCTTCATTGTTCCGGAAATTTTCGGAGATCGCCATGAGTTGCGCCCTGATCGTCATCGACATGCAGAATGACTTCTGCCCTGGCGGCGCGCTGGCGGTCGCGGACGGTCATGCCGTCGTCGATCCGATCAACGCGATGATGGGCGACTTCGATGCCGTGATCCTGACGCAGGACTGGCACCCCGCAGACCACGCCAGCTTTGCCGACGACCTCGAGGGCGCAGCAGCGTTCTCGACGGTGCAGATGCCTTACGGGCCGCAGGTGCTGTGGCCCCGCCATTGCGTGATCGGCAGCCAGGGCGCGGCGTTTCATCCTGGGCTGGACGTCTCGGCCGCCGACCTCGTCCTGCGCAAGGGCTTCCGGGCAAGCATCGACAGCTATTCGGCCTTTTTCGAGAACGACCACCGGACGCCGACGGGGTTGGCCGGGTATCTGCACGACCGCGGCATCACCGATCTGACATTCGCGGGCCTTGCGCTGGACTTCTGCGTCGCCTGGAGCGCGATGGACGCCGCCCGCCTGGGGTTCCGCGCGCGGGTCGTCGAGGACGCGTGCCGCGCCATCGACCTGGACGGCAGCCTTGCCGCCGCGCGCCGGGCCATGGCAGATGCCGGGGTCACGCTGGCCTGAGGGCGCCCTTGCACGACCCGCACATTCCGGGCACCAAGGGCGAAACATCACGGGGTTCCGCCGACATGGCCGACATCGCCACGCGCGTCTACAATCACAAGTGGAAGATCGACCCGATCGTCAGGTCGCTGATCGACAACGACTTCTACAAGCTGCTGATGTGCCAGTCGGTGTTCCGCAACAGCCCGCAAACCAGCGTCACCTTCAGCCTGATCAACCGCAGCAAGCAGGTCCGCCTGGCCGAGCTGATCGACGAGGGCGAACTGCGCGAGCAGCTGGACCATGTCCGCGGCCTGTCGCTGACGCGCGGGGAAAGCACCTGGCTGCGGGGCAACACCTTCTACGGCAAGCGCCAGATGTTCCGTCCCGACTTCATGGAGTTCCTGGAGGGGCTGCGCCTGCCCGCCTATCATCTGGACCGCCGCGACGGCCAGTTCGAGCTGACCTTCGAGGGCCCCTGGCCCGAGGTCATGCTGTGGGAGGTCCCGGCCCTGTCGATCCTGATGGAGCTGCGGTCCCGCGCCGTCCTGAAGGACATGGGCCGGTTCGAGCTGCAGGTTCTCTATGCGCGCGCGATGACCCGGCTCTGGGAAAAGATCGAGGCGCTGCGCGCCTTGCCGGACCTGCGCATCGCCGATTTCGGCACCCGGCGCCGGCACAGCTTCCTGTGGCAGGACTGGGCCGTCCAGGCCATGATCGAGGGGCTGGGAAAGCGATTCACCGGCACCTCGAACTGCCTCATCGCGCAGCGCCGCGACATCGAGGCGATCGGCACCAACGCGCACGAACTTCCCATGGTCCACGCCGCGCTGGCCGAGGACGATGCCGCGCTGCGCCGCGCGCCCTATGACGTCCTGGCCGACTGGCATGACGAACACGAAGGCAATCTGCGCATCATCCTGCCCGACACCTACGGCACCAAGGGTTTCCTGGCCGGCGCGCCGGACTGGCTGGCGGGCTGGACCGGCATCCGCATCGACAGCGGCGATCCTGCCACGGGCGCCGAAACGGCGATCCGCTGGTGGCAGGACCGGGGCGAGGACCCGCAGAACAAGCTGATCATCTTCTCGGACGGGCTGGACGTCGACCGGATCGTGGCGCTGCACCGGCAGTTCCATGGCCGCGTCAAGGTCAGCTTCGGCTGGGGCACGCTGCTGACGAACGACTTTCGCGGGCTGGTGCCGGGCGACGGGCTGGCGCCCTTCAGCCTTGTCTGCAAGGCCATGGCGGCCGACGGTCGCCCGACCGTAAAGCTGTCGGACAACCCGTCCAAGGCGACCGGCCCCGCGGCCGAGATCGCGCGCTACAAGCGCGTCTTCGACATCGGGCAGCAAGCGACGCAGCCGGTCACAGTCTAGCAGGCCGCTGAAATATCCGCCGAACGGGACGTGTTTCCCGTCTTGGCGATCGATGAGGATCATGGTCGGGGTCTTCGGCACTGGAAGGCATGGGTGCCTCATGGGTGCCTGATGCCCGGTCCGGTGATTGCGCCCCCAGCAACCGAGGCAGCCGGGCCAGGTTGTTGGCCGCCGTTGTCAGGATGAAGCGGGACCTCAGCCGTTCGACACCGCGGCAAACGGTCCTGGCCATGCCGCCGATGGCCTTGGCGCGGCCGAAGGGCTCCTCGATCCGCTTCCGGTGCCTGATGGAGAAGGCATAGCCTTGGTGTCGGGTGGTGCGTCCGTCGACTGCCGGATGCCGCGGCGCAGATCGGCCACGACGCCGGCGGCATCATGGGCCTTGTCAGCTTCCGGGTTGAGCCAGGAGAGTGACGATGCGCCATATCAAGCGCGGCCTTCCGTTCGGCATGACCGTCGGCCTGGGTCAGGTCACCCTGGACAA
>NZ_JAOTBD010000035.1 GCF_026162625.1 Paracoccus beibuensis
GCCCGCCGCAAGAACAACAACCGCCAAAGCCCTCTCGGACATCCCAGACCCCCATCACCCGTTTGCCTATCGTTCCCGCGCGTTCTAAGCGGGGACGACAAAAGGCGAAAGAGCCGAGTTCTTCACCTTTGTTTTCGGATCATTGCGGAGGGCGCGACTTGGCGGGCACGGTGGTTTTCGATCTGGACGGCACGCTGGCAGATACGTCCGGCGACCTGGTCGCGGCGGCGAATGCCTGTTTCCGGGCGCGGGGGCTGGGCGACCTGCTGGACCCTGTCGCCGATGCGCTGGTCGCGTTTCACGGCGGGCGAGCCATGCTGCGTGCGGGTTACGGGCGTATGGACACCGGCACGCTGCTGCCGCCAGGGGCCGAGGACGAGGATTACTTCCGGCTGCTGGACCACTACGCCGACAAGATCGCCGAACACACGAGGCTTTATCCCGGTGTCGAGGCTGCGTTGGATCGCCTGGCCGAGGCGGGACACCGGCTGGCCGTCTGCACGAACAAGCCCGAGGGCCTGGCCGAGACGCTGCTGCGCGAGATGAAGATCCGCGACCGCTTCGCCGCGATGATCGGCGCTGATACGCTTCCGGTCAGGAAGCCCGACCCCCGTCCCTACAAGGCGGCGGTCGAGGCGGCCGGAGGGCAGGTGGCGCGGTCGTTCCTGGTGGGCGACACCGAGACCGACCGCAAGACGGCGGCGGCGGCAGGGGTCAAGGTCGCACTGATCAGCTTCGGACCCGAGGGCGAGGCGATATCCCGACTGGCCCCCGAGGCGCTGCTGGATTGCTTCGACGACCTGCCGGACCTGGCGCGGGACTGGCTGGGCTAGCCCCGCGGCGCGCGCTTACTTCGCGTCGTCCTTTTCCGCCTGGTCGGCCGGGCTGGCGTTCAGCTGGCCATAGTTCTGCGCACCGATCGACTGGTAGAGGTCCAGCTGCGTTTCCAGGAAGTCGATGTGGCCTTCCTCGTCCTGGATCAGCTCCTCGAACAGGATCTTGCTGGCATAGTCGCGGACGGATTCGCAGTAGTCGCGCGCCTCGATGTAGAGGTTGCGGGCGTCATGTTCCGCCGCCAGGTCGCTTTCCAGCGTCTCGTGAAGGTTCTGGCCGATCCGCAGCGGGTCCAGCTTCTGCAGGTTCGGGTGGCCTTCCAGGAAGATGATTCGCTCGATCAGGCGATCGGCGTGGTGCATCTCCTCGATGGACTCCTCGCGCGACTTCTTGGCGATCTTGCCGAAGCCCCAATCCTCCTGCAGTCGGTAGTGCAGCCAATACTGGCTGACCGCGGTCAGTTCAGACCGCAGCGCGGCGTTGAGATATTCGATGACCTTGGCGTCGCCCTTCATGGGTGGCATCCTTCTTGCTGTCTGTTCTGGCCCGCAAAATCGGCGGTGCGACGCCCAGCTTATCGCAGGCGCGCATGGTGTCCAGAAAGAGCGGCATGCAGCCGCCGCAATCGGCGCGTTTACCCAAGGCGTGATAGATCTTGCCCGGCGTGATGATCGTCTGCGGATCGGCGCTGCGCATCCAGTCGATGGCGGCGCGGATGTCGTGATCCGAGATCTGGGTGCAGTGGCAGACGATCATGGCGGGCTCCTCTGCCGTTTACCTAGCATTTCTGTCAGAGTTGTAAAGCCCGATGCTTTTACTAGGTCATCACGAGAGCTTGACGAGGCAAGGGTCCGGACGCAGAAGCGGGGCCATGAAGCTGTCCGATTTCGACTTCGACCTGCCCGCCCACCTAATCGCGACGCGCCCCGCGCGACCGCGAAGCGCGGCACGGTTGCTGTTGGCCGAAGGCGGGGGAATCGTCGACCGTCGGGTCAGCGACCTGCCGGACATCCTGCGGCCGGGCGACGTGCTGGTCCTGAACGACACCAAGGTCATACCCGCCCGCCTGACCGGCACGCGTACCCGCGCCTCGGCGCAGGGCGACGCGACCGCGAAGATCGAGGTCACGCTGCTGGAGCCCGCCGCCGAGGGCTGGCAGGCGCTGGCCAAGCCCATGCGCAAGCTGCGCGTGGGTGAGGTGATCCGGTTCGGCGACAGCTTGTCGGCCCAGGTGGCCGAGATGGGCGAGGCGGGTCTGCGGCTGGTCTTCGATGCGACGGGCGACGCCTTCGACGCGGCGCTGCAGCAGGTGGGCGCGATGCCGCTGCCGCCCTATATCGCGTCGCTGAGGGCGCCGGACGAACAGGACCGGCAGGATTACCAGACGGTCTGGGCGGCACGCCAGGGCGCCGTTGCCGCGCCCACGGCCAGCCTGCATTTCGACGCGCCCCTCCTCGAGGCGCTGGCCGCGCGCGGGGTCGAGTTCGTGCATGTCACCCTGCATGTGGGGGCCGGCACCTTCCTGCCCGTCAAGGTCGAGGACGTGACCACCCACCGCATGCATGCCGAATGGGGAGAGGTCGGGGCGGACGCCGCAGACGCCATCAACCGCGCCCGCGCCGAGGGGCGGCGCGTGATCGCGGTCGGCACGACGGCGCTGCGGCTGATCGAATCGGCCGCCGACGACGCGGGCCGCGTCGCGCCGTTCCAGGGAACGACCGACATCTTCATCTATCCCGGCTATCACTTCCGGGTGACCGACGGGCTGATGACCAATTTTCATCTGCCGAAATCAACGCTGATGATGCTGGTCTCGGCGCTGATGGGGCCGGAAAAAATCCGGCAGATCTATGGACATGCGGTTGCGGACGGCTATCGTTTCTTCAGCTATGGCGACGCGTCGCTGCTGATCCCATAGGGTCGCTTTCCGGCTGGCATCCCGTCTGCGCCGCGACTAGGGCTGGGCATGACAACCCATCCAGACCCATCTTGAAACGAGACCGCGATGATTTCGGTGTTGCGCACCACATGGCCGCTGCTTCTGGGCATCCTGCTGCTGATGGTCGGCAACGGCATGCAGGGCACCCTGCTGGGCATCCGGGGCGGGATCGAGGGCATCCCGACCTTCCAGATGTCGATCGTCATGACCGGCTATTTCGGCGGCTTCCTGCTGGGCAGCCTGACCGTGCCGGACCTGATCAAGAACGTGGGCCACGTGAGGGTCTTCGCGGCGCTTGGATCGCTGATCTCGGCCACGCTGATCCTGTTTCCGGTCGAGCCGCACTGGCTGCTTTGGACCTTCCTGCGCTTCCTGATCGGCTTCAGCTTCTGCGGCGTCTATATCACGGCGGAAAGCTGGCTGAACACGGGGACTTCGAACGAGAACCGCGGCCAGGCTCTGTCGGCCTACATGATCGTGCAGATGCTGGGGATCGTCACGGCGCAGGCGCTGCTCAATGTCGCGGACCCGGCAGGCTTCCTGCTGTTCGTCATCCCCTCGGTTCTGGTGTCGCTGGCCTTCACGCCGATCCTTTTATCGGCCCAGCCAGCGCCGCAGTTCGAGACGATCAAGCGGATGTCGTTCCGCCGCCTCTACGAGGCGTCGCCGCTTGGGTGTGTGGGCATCTTCCTGATGGGCGGCGTCTTTGCGGTGCTGTCGGGCATGTCTTCGGTCTGGGGGGCGCAGGTCGGACTGTCGGTGGCGCAGATATCGCTGTTCGTGGCGGCGATCTATGCCGGGGGGCTGGTGCTGCAGTATCCGATCGGCTGGATTTCGGACCGCTATGATCGCCGCAAGCTGGTGCTGATGCTGTCGGCCTTGGGCGGGCTGTGCGGGCTGATCGTCATCGCGGCGCAGCCCGGCACCCTGGGGCTGGTGATCGCCGGCGGCATCATGGGCGGCGTTGCCAACCCGATCTACGCGCTGCTCCTGGCCTATACGAACGACTATCTGGAACAGTCCGACATGGCCTCGGCCTCGGCGGGGCTGCTGTTCATCTATGGCCTGGGCAGCATGGGCGGACCGATCATCACCGGCTGGCTCATGGGCGTGGTGGGGCCCGACGGGTTCTGGATCTACATGGGCGTCCTCTTGGCACTGCTGACGGCCTATGCCGGTTGGCGTACCACGCAGCGCCGCGCGCTGACCCCCGACGAACAGGGAAGCTTTGCCGTCATCACCCCGAGCGCCACCACCTTGGCGGTCGAGGCCGTGCTGGACGAGGCGCAGTCGGATCCGACCCCGCCACCCGCCGAGAAGCTTGAGCCCGAGGAGGACGAACCCCGCCGCGCCCGACGCGGCTGAGGTGCGCTTGCCGCCCTGCGGCAAATCGTTTAACGCTGAACTATATTTCAGTCAGCGGGGGACGTGATGGCCCAGAATTTCGACATGGTGGTGATCGGTGCCGGACCCGGCGGCTATGTCGCCGCGATCCGCGGTGCACAGCTTGGCCTGAAGGTCGCCTGCATCGAGCGCGAGCATCTGGGGGGCATCTGCCTCAACTGGGGCTGCATCCCGACCAAGGCCCTGCTGCGCAGCGCCGAGGTGTTCCACCTGATGCACCGGGCCAAAGATTTCGGGCTGAAGGCCGAGGGGATCGGCTATGACCTCGACGCGGTCGTCGAACGCTCGCGTGGCGTCGCCAAGCAACTGTCGGGCGGGATCGGCCACCTGTTCAAGAAGAACAAGGTCACCGTCATTATGGGTGAGGCCAAGCTGGCCGGCAAAGGCCGCGTCACGGTCAAGACCGACAAGGGCACCGAGGAGGTGACCGCCAAGTCCATCGTCCTGGCCACCGGCGCGCGCGCGCGTGAACTGCCGGGGCTGGAGCCGGACGGCAAGCTGGTCTGGAACTACAAGCACGCGCTGAAGCCGCCGCATATGCCGAAAAAGCTGCTGGTCATCGGGTCGGGCGCCATCGGCATCGAATTCGCCAGCTTCTTCAACACGCTCGGTGCCGAAACGACTGTGGTCGAGGTCATGGACCGCGTCCTGCCCGTCGAGGATGCCGAGATCAGCGCCTTCGCCAAGAAGCAGTTCGTCAAGCAGGGCATGACGATCATGGAGAAGGCCAGCGTCAAGAAGCTGGACCGCAAGGGCAGCACCGTCACCGCCCATATCGAGGCGGGCGGCAAGACCGAGACGCGCGATTTCGACACCGTCATCTCCGCCGTGGGCATCGTCGGCAATGTCGAGGGGCTGGGGCTGGAAGAGGCCGGAATCAAGGTCGACCGAACCCATGTCATCACCGACGAATACTGCCGCACCGGGGTCGAGGGCGTCTATGCCATCGGCGACCTGGCCGGTGCGCCCTGGCTGGCGCACAAGGCCAGCCACGAGGGCGTCATGGTGGCCGAACTGATCGCGGGCGGGCATCCGCATCCGATCAAGCCGGGCAGCATCGCGGGCTGCACCTATTGCTATCCGCAGGTCGCCAGCGTGGGCCTGACCGAGGCGAAGGCGAAGGAACAGGGGCTGGACATCAAGGCCGGCCGCTTTCCCTTCATCGGCAACGGCAAGGCGATTGCCTTGGGCGAACCCGAGGGCATGATCAAGACGATCTTCGACACCAAGACCGGCGAACTGCTGGGCGCGCATATGGTCGGCGCCGAGGTGACCGAGCTGATCCAGGGCTATGTCGTCGGACGCCAATTGGAGACGACCGAACAGGACCTGATGGAGACGGTATTCCCGCACCCGACCCTGTCCGAGATGATGCACGAGGCGGTTCTGGACGCCTATGGCCGCGCGATCCACTTCTGATCGCGCCTGACAAGACGATCCGACGGGGGCCATTCGTCCCCGTTTCGATTCCCGCGGCCCCGCACGCCGCGCCGAAGATGGCGGCCGGATCAGTCAGACGGGATCAGCATGGTGACGCCCACGGCCGCCGCGCGGGCAAGGTCGGGATCGAGCGACATGCCCACATATTCGCCACGCCGCCACAGCCCGGCCATGTCGTCGTAGTGCCGCGAGAACGGGTGGCCAGACTGGCCTGTCGAGATGATGAACACCGAACTGTCGGGATCGGCAAGATCGTAGACGCCGCGGTAGCCGGCGCCGCTGACGGCCTCGAACCTCTGCGGGCCGGTGCCGAAGAGGCCAGTCCGGGAGACGGTGAACTCTCCGCCCGAGATCGACTGCGTGATGTTCACGATCCAGCCTAGCGCCTGCAGGCCGCCGAGGCCCGGATGCAGGTGGCGCGCCTGATGCGCATCGCCCCACCGCCAACTGGCCACGTCGCTGCCGTAGCGCGCGGAAAGGTCGAGGATCGCCCTGTCCAGCGACTGCCGCGCTATCAGTGCGCAGTCCTCGGTCACCGCGCTCTGGATGACGTTGCACCACGCCGCCGCGCCGTTGCTGTTGCGGAACACCCTGTCGATGAAGCCGGGCTGCACCCGCGTGATGTCGTCCGCCAGCGGCCCAAGCTCGTCCCTGATCAGCCGGTCCTGCAGGGCGGACATCCAGGCCGCGTAGATCAGCGGCTCGGGCAGGTGTTCGTTCATGGCGCCGTCCCATTCGGCCAGAAGCGTCAGCGCGTCCTGGCGCTGGCGCTCCGGCGTGCCGGGGGCTGCGGGTTCGCCGGTGAACCACAGGTTCGCGCCCACCAGCGGCAGAAGCGCCCGCGCCGCCGAGCCGACGACATCAAGCTGGGCCGAGATAAAGCTGTCGCGGGAATGCACCTCACGGTCGCCCAGCAGACGCTCCAACCGCTTGTGCCGCATCCCGAGCGCCGGCGGCTCGTCGGTGTCGAGGGCCAGGGAATCGACAGGGCGTTGCGGTTCCGCAGCCAGCGATACCGCGCCTTGCCAAGCCGTTTGCGGCAACCAGCCTGGTGCGGGCAGGGCGCCTGCGGTCGGGTGGTCCGGGCCACGTTGCGGCGCCGCGCCTGCGGCGACCCGCGTCAGGGTCTGACGGTCGGCGAAGGTCACCGTGATCGCCGGCGACACGACACCGGACAGGGCACGTGCGGCATCGGCGGCATTGTCCGACCGCATGACGTTCAGAAGCGACGACATCGTCGTGTCCTGGCGCGAGAGGCCCGTCCAGCGAAGCGCGGCGACATGGCCGATCGGGATCACGTCGGCCAGCCCCGGATCGAGCGACGGCACGACGGGCCCGTTCTGCGTCTCGCGCAGCGTGATCGTCCGCGCGGGACCGTCCAGAACGCGGATCGTCTCGGTCCGGGTCTGGAACGCGGTCCAGCCGCGCGCACCGCGATAGCGGTCGGCATTGCCTGGCTGCACTTCCTCTATGGCGATGTCGGCATCGTCGATGTCCAGCGGCGCGATGCCCCACGAAAAGCCGGGGCTGCGGCCCGACAGGACCAGCGGCATGCCAGGGATCGTCGCGCCGATGACGCCGCCGTTCTGCAGTTCGATCCGCGCGAGATAGAAAAGCGACGGGGCCGTCAGGCCCACATGCAGGTCGTTCGCCAGCAGCGACCCCTCGGCCGCTGTGCGCTGGGGTCCCGCCCCGAAGACGTTTCCACCGAGCGGCAGACCGGGGTTCAGGAAGCTGATCGTGTCGCGGATCGCGTCAGGATTGCGTCGTCGCTCCGGAACGCCGAGACGCGCGTCGGGAAAGAGCGATTCGTACGTCGGCAGGTCGTTCGGGACGCCGACGCCGGACAGAAGGTCCGCACCGCGCGTGGGCCAAGCCAGCGAAAGGCGCGCGCGCAGCACCTCCTCTGCGGCGGCATTGGTGCTGCTTGCGGCCAGCAGCTTCAGGATCGCAATGGAATCGGCCGGTTGCCAGAAGGTGATCACGTCTGGAAAGAGGAAGAACTCGGGCGCGCCCCGACCCATGGCATCCGCGTTGACGATGCTGATCCACTGGTTCACGCCATCGGCATAGGCCCGCAAGGCGGCCTTGGTGGCGCCGTCCTGCACGTCGAACGAGGCCTGGGCCGCGCGATAAAGCTCGAGCCTGCGGGCAAGGACGTCGGCTGCCAGCGCGCTCGGGCCGTGGATCTCGGCCAGGCGGCCCTGGGCGGCGCGGCGCAGCAGCGTCATCTGGAACAGCCGGTCCTGGGCATGGACCAGCCCCAGCGCGAAGAAGGCGTCCGTGTCGGTCTTGGCGAAGACATGGGGGACGTTTTCGGTCGAGCGCACGATCTCGACCTGCGCGTCGATGCCTTCGACGCGAAACCGCGCGTTGTAGTCTGGCAGCGAGCGGACCGAGAAGTACCAGATCAACCCGGCCGACAGCACGATCAGGATCATCAGCCCGACGGTCAGCCGCAAGAGCCAGCGAAACAGGGTCAGCATATTGGGCGGTCCTCGGGGCCGGATCGCGGCGTGGGTTGACCCGGCCGCGCATGGGTGGTGGTGTGCTGCATAAGACAGCCGCGCCGCCAATTCAACGCGCGGCGACAGGGTGATCGGGAGTGAAAAGCAATGGCTGCAGCGGCGTTTCTTGGACTTGGGGTGATGGGTTTTCCGATGGCCGGGCACTTGGCCAAGGCCGGGCACCAGATAACGGTGTTCAACCGCAGCCCAGACAAGGCGCAGGCCTGGGCCGACCGCCACGAGGGCAGCCGGGCCGCCACCCCGCGCGAGGCTGCGGTCGGTGCCGAGTTCGTGATAGCCTGCGTCGGCAACGACGACGACCTGCGTCAAATCTGCCTTGGCCCTGACGGCGCCTTCGCCGGCATGGCGCCCGGCGCGGTCTTCGTGGATCACACCACCGTTTCGGCCGAGGTGACGCGCGAGTTGGCCGAGGTGGCGCGCGCCGCCGGGCTGGGCTATGTCGACGCGCCGGTCTCGGGCGGGCAAGCCGGGGCCGAGAACGGTCAGTTGTCGATCATGTGCGGCGGCGACGCGGCCGATTTCGACCGCGCGGCCCAGGTCATCGGCGTCTATGCGAAGATCTGCCGCCGCATGGGCGAGATCGGCGCGGGACAGTTGACCAAGATGTGCAACCAGATCGCCATTGCGGGCCTGGTCCAGGCCCTGTCCGAGTCGCTGGCCTTCGCGCGCAGGGCGGGCCTCGACACCGCGGCGGTCGTCGAGGTGATCAGCCAGGGTGCCGCGGGAAGCTGGCAGATGGTCAACCGCCACGCGACGATGGCGGAAGGTTACTTCGACCATGGCTTCGCGGTCGACTGGATGCGCAAGGATCTTGCAATCTGCCTGGCCGCCGCCGACGAGGTGGGAGCCTTATTGCCGGTCACGGCGTTGGTCGACCAGTTCTACAAGGACGTCCAGCTGATGGGCGGCGGGCGGTGGGATACCTCGGCCCTGATCGCGCGACTGGTCGACTGAATGGGGGCATGGCGCGGCCTGTGCCGGATGCCTTGACCACCGCGTGCCATGGCCTGCGACCTGTTCGGGACGCCGGCCGAAAGCTGAAAGGATGACCTGTCATGACTGACCGGACGCTCTGCGGGAAAATCGAATGCGACATCACCGGGGTCAGCGGGACCGAGGCCGAGGGCGAGATGACCATCGATGCCGGCATGCTGAGTGCGCAGGGGACGATCCAGCCCGGTGCCCTTGTCTGGTTCGCCGACATGATCGCGACCTGCCTGGTGCTTGGCGGCGAACAACCACAGGAGGGGATGGACAGCGTCCCTGAAGCAATCACCTTCAATGCGCAGTTCCTTGCGAATCGCGGCGGCGGGGTCTTGACGGCCCGCGCACGCTGGATCCAGCGCGCCAAGCGAATGTCGACCGTGCGGACCGAGGTGCGTGATGCCGAAGGCCAGATCCTGCTGGACCTGACGTCGACCCATGCCGGCGTCGCAAGCTGACGGGTCGACTTCGGAAACCGGGTGGCGCTGGATGAGCGCGCGAAGGCTGCGCCCCGCTTCCCGATGCGGGTCATCTGCTAACCTCCCCCAGAGTTGATCCGACCGTAACGTGCTACTGGGCCGTCACGGAGTGCTGACGACGTGCAGGCTATGGAGACCGCGACGACCGGCCTGCTGGTGGCCGCTTTGATCGCGACCTAGGGCGCGCGATCCCGGATCAGCGCGTCCACCACGAACAGTCGCAGGGCGGTTGCCAAACCCACGTCGGGGGGGCGGGCGTGGTCGATCCGGCCGATCAGGGCCGCTCGGGTGACGCCGCGCGCGGCGGCCGCCTCGGCCAGCGCCTTCCAGAACGGATCCTCCAGCGACACCGACGTCCTGTGGCCGTCGATGGTCACCGACCGCTTCAGCGGCGGCGTCATCGGCGGCAGGTCGATCATTCCTCGGGCTCCTGAGGGGCGCGGTGGGCGTCGAGAGCACGCCTTGCGCGGTCCTCTTCGGCGCGTCTTGCATCGCGAAGCGCCTTGGGTTCGCCATGAAGCGCGGCGCTGGTATCGCTCGCGGCACGCTTGGCGTCGCGGGCGCGGGACTTGCGGGCCTGGCGCAGGTTGATGATGCGGGTCATGGGTCCGGAACGTGAAACGGGGCGCGCCAAGGATAGCGCGCCCCGGATGGCTAGGGTCAAGGTGATTGTCAGTCCTTGGGGCCGATCATGTCCTCGGGGCGGACGATACGGTCGAAGGTCTCTCCGTCCACGAAGCCAAGCGCGATGGCCTCTTCCCGAAGGGTGGTGCCGTTCTTGTGCGCGGTCTTGGCGACCTTCGTGGCGTTGTCATAGCCGATGGTGGGGGCCAGCGCCGTGACCAGCATCAGCGATTCCTTCATCAGCTTCTCGATCCTGGCGGTGTTGGCCTGCGTGCCCACCACCATGTTGTCGGTGAAGCTGGACGCCGCGTCGCCCAGAAGCTGCATCGACTGCAGCACGTTGTAGGACATCATCGGGTTGTAGACGTTCAACTCGAAATGGCCCTGCGAGCCCGCAAAACCCACGGCGGCGTCGTTGCCCATGACATGGGCGCAGACCATCGTCAGCGCCTCGGCCTGGGTGGGGTTCACCTTGCCGGGCATGATCGAGGATCCCGGCTCGTTTTCCGGCAGGATCAGTTCGCCCAGACCCGACCGGGGGCCGGAACCCAGCAGCCGCATGTCGTTGGCGATCTTGAAGAGGCTGCCGGCCACTGTCTTGAGTGCGCCCGAGAACATGACCATCGCGTCATGCGCGGCCAAGGCTTCGAACTTGTTCGGGGCAGTGACGAAGGGCAGGCCAGTGATAGTGGCGATCTCTGCCGCGATGGCTGTGTCCCAACCCTTCTTGGTGTTCAGCCCGGTGCCGACGGCGGTGCCGCCCTGCGCCAGTTCATAGATGTCGGGCAGGCAGGCCTTGACGCGCTCGATCCCCTTGCGGACCTGATGGGCATAGCCGCCGAATTCCTGGCCAAGGGTCAGCGGCGTCGCGTCCTGGGTATGGGTGCGGCCGATCTTTATGATGTCCTTGAACTCGTCGGACTTCGCCTCGAGGGCGGCGGCGAGTTTTTCCAGCCCCGGCAGCAGGACGTCGCGCGCCTGCATGGCGATGGCCACGTGCATCGCGGTCGGGAAGGTGTCGTTCGACGACTGGCCCATGTTGCAGTGATCGTTGGGGTGGACGGGCTTCTTGCTGCCCATCTCGCCGCCCATGATCTCGATCGCGCGGTTCGAGATCACCTCGTTGGCGTTCATGTTCGACTGCGTGCCGGACCCGGTCTGCCAGACGACCAGCGGGAAGTTGTCATCGAACTTGCCCTGGAAGACCTCGGTCGCGGCCTGCTCCATCGCGTCGGCCAGATCCGCCGGCAGGTCACCCGAGGCCCGGTTTACACGCGCCGCAGCCAGCTTGACCGCGCCAAGCGCGCGAATGATCGGGACGGGCTGACGCTCCCATCCGATGGGGAAGTTCATGATCGAACGCTGCGTCTGCGCGCCCCAGTATTTGCTGGCATCAACCTCCAGCGGGCCGAAGCTGTCGGTTTCGGTGCGGGTCTTGGTCATCGGGTCGCTCCCTCACGGTTTCGTGGAGGGTGTAGCGGCAGCCGCGGGCGGACGCAATTCGCATGCCGTGGCTTGCCGACGCTAACAGGAGGTTAGGGCTGCAGCGCGCCGATGGCGGCTTCCACGTTGGCTGTTAGCCGATCCGGCAGCGGCAGGATCGGGCGGGGCGGACGGGCTTCGGTCAGTCCCATGATACCCGCTGCCGCGTAGACGACGCGCAGACTGCCATAGGCCCTGAAGAGGTCCCAGAGCGGCTGGAACCGCGCCTGCAAGCGATCCGTCGCGGCCCGGTCACCGGCGCGCGCGGCGCGGGTCAGTTCCAGCGCCTGTTCAGGCCAGAGCCCGGCTGCCACGCTGAACCAGGCGTCCGCGCCCTGAAGAAGCGCATCTGCGCAGCCCCAGTCACCGCTATAGCCGATCAGGAAGCCCCGGGGCAGGTCGCGGCGCAAGCGGAAGATCTCGGCCGCGAAATCGCTGTCTAGGGGCAGGGGCATCTTGACCGCCGTCACCGTCGGCAGCATCGCCAGTCGCGCCAGAAGCGCAGGCGAGAAATTGAAGTGCGTGGTCGAGGGATTGTTGTAGATGCAGATCGGCAGATCCGACGCGTCAGCCACCGCATGGAAATGGCGATGGACCTCATCCTCGGTCAGGGGCGTGTAGGACATGGGCGCCAGCAGCAGGCCCGCCGCCCCCGCATCGGCGGCATGACGCGCCAGCGCCACGGAGGTGTCTGTGCGCAGCGCGCCGATCCCGGCGATGACCGGCACCGTCCGGGCCGCAGCTTCCAGCGCGATCTCCAGCACATGCGTGCGCGTGTCGGGGTTGAGGTAGGCATAGCCGCCGGTCGAGCCGAGGACGCCGATGCTGTCCACGCCAGCCGCCGCCAGACGCCTGACAAGCCGGCTCAGGTCCGCCGGCAAAGGGCGTCCATCCTCGGTCGTGGGGGTGATTGGAAAGCCCGACAGCCCCCGCATGACCATGGCTACTTCCGCCAGCGGTCCAGCCGCACAACCTCACCGCCGCCAGAAGGCGGGGTGTCGTCGCCGTCATCCTCGGCGTCGAGGTGATATTCGGCATCGTCGTCATCTTCTTCCGCCTCGCTCTCCTGCGTTTCGAAACGCAGGCCGAACTCGACCGACGGATCGACGAAGGTGCGAAGGGCGTCGAAGGGGATCTTCAGCGGCTCGGGAGAGTTTCCGAAGTTCAGCGTGATCGTGAAGTGGTCGGGCTGGATCGTCAGGTTGTCGAACCAGTTCTGCACGACGATCGTCATCTCCTCGGGGTAGCGCTGGCGCAGCCAGTCGGCCATCTCGACACCGTCTTCCCGGGTATCGAAAGTGATGAAGAAGTGGTGTTCGCCCGGCAGTCCTTCGGCCGCGACCTTGCGCAGCACCTCGGCGATCATGCCCTGCAGCGCGCGAAGCATCATTCCGCCGTAATCGAGTCCAGACCGCGACATGCCATCACCCTTCTCTGTCCGGAGCAAGCATAGGGATATGATCGACGATGAAAAGGGGGCGGCTGCGGGAATCGCCGCCCTTCAGAATGCGCCCTGTCATCGGCTGGCTTCGTCAACGCCTTCCTGGCCTTCGATGCTGCGCCGGACTTTGCCGTCGTTGGCTCGGATGATCGACGGGGCCATGCAGGGACGTGGTTTGGGTCTTGCACGGGCCGATCAGCCCGCCGCCACGCCCCAGAGTTCCACCGGCTCTGCGTCCCCAGCGGCGACGCTGCATCCGGAGAGGCGCGCGACCTGCGCCCTCAGCCGAAGTCCGTGCGTAGCCGCCGCGGGGTCGCCGTCGGCGGACCTTGCCGCGGCTGCAAGCGCGCTCAGGAACTGGGCCAGCCCCTCGGCCTCCTGCCGCAGAAGGTCGACAGCCTGCAGCGGCGGCGCTGCAATGCCGCCTGCGTGGCCGATTGCGCGATCAAGCGAAGTCAACGCCTCGGCCAGGCGATGAGCTTCGCTTGCCGCAGCCAACAATTTTTCAGCCAGCGCTTCATCGCGAAGGTTCCCGCCCGGCACTGGCTCGGGCCCGCCGATCATTGCAGCTTCCCTGTCACGGATTCGATGCAGCGCAGCAGCGCCTCCTTGGTGAAGGGCTTGGCGATGAAGTTGTTCATCCCGGCGCGTTGTCCCCGCTCGATCATCTCGCGGTTGGCGGTGCCGGTGATCAGGATGAAGCCGATGCGCTGGGTGCTCGGGTTCTGACGCAGCGCCTCGAGCAGGGAGAGGCCGTCCATTCCCGGCATGTTGTAGTCCGAGATCACCAGGTGCACCGGGGCTGCCGCCAGCCGTCGGAAGGCGTTTTCCCCGTTGGCCTCGTACTGCACGTTGACGAGCCCGGCCCAGTCCAGCGCCTGCTCGATCAGGGAGCGGCTGATGGTCATGTCGTCAACCACCATGACGTGAAGGTTCGATTTGAGTGCCATTTTGGGTCTTTCAGGATGTAGTCGGAACAGGATGGAGATTGCGGCGGTAGTGGGTCGTACCGACGACGTCGAAGCACGCGCTTGCTGGACCGTCGAGCCGTTCGGAATGCCCGATGTAGAGCGAGCCGCCCGGTTCAAGCGCCGCTGCGAAGCGCAGCCACAGGCGCCGGCGTGCGGGACTGTCGAAATAGATGGCAGCGTTGCGGCAGAAGATCACGTCGAACCGGCCCGAAAACGGCCAGTCGCCGTGCAGGTTCAGTTCGGCAAAGCGCATCATGCCCCGCATGTCTGCGTTCGCCTCGTACCCTGCAGGAACCGGCTGGAAATGGCGCTTCACCTGCGCCGGGTCGACCGGTTTCATCGCCTCTTCGGAGAAGAGGCCCCGCTCGGCCCGGTCCACCATCTCGGGGTCGATATCCGTCGCCAGGATCAGAGCGTCGTGGCTGGCCGCGTCGGTGAAGACATCCAGAAGCGTCACGGCGATGGAATAAGCCTCCTCGCCCGACGAGCAGGCGGCCGACCACAATCGCAGCTTGCGTCCCCGTCGCGCCTGTTCGACCATCGGAGGCAAGATGTCGCGCGCCAACGACTGGAAGTGGTGGTTTTCGCGAAAGAAGGCGGTGACGTTCGTGGTGATGGCCGACAGCAGGTGGCGCCGTTCGGCAGGCCCCTCCGTGCCGTCCAGCCGCTGGCAGTACGCGCCGTAATCGGGCAGGGACAGCGCCCGCAGCCGGCGGTTCAACCGGGCCATCAACAGGCTGCGCTTCGCCTCTGTCAGGATGATCCCGCTGTCCTCGTAGACCAGTCCCGCGATCTTGCGGAACTGGACGTCGCTTAGCAGCGGACCGGCGGACGTCATGGTCAAATGTCTGCTCCGTGCGGCGTGGGCAGCAGCTGTGCCAGGTCGATCTTGCGAAGGATGCGGCCATCCTCCAGCGTGATCATGCCGGTGATGAATTCCCGCGCCGGGTTCGACGCGATGTCGGGGACGCCCTGAATGTGGTCTTCGTCGATCGTCAGGATGTCCGAGACGAGATCGGCAAGAAGCCCGACCACGCGGCCCGCATGCATCGCAATTATGACAACGTGGCGCTGCGATGGCGTCGCCGTTCCGAAGCCCAGCCGAGCCGACAGATCGACGACCGTGACGACCGAGCCGCGAAGATTGATCACGCCCTTCACGTAGCTTGGCGCGTGGGGCAGCATCGTCGTGGGCGTCCAGCCCCGGATCTCCCGCACCAGTCCGATGTCGATGCAGAAGTCCTGGTCGGCCAGCTTGAAGGCGACGACGTCGCTTTGACCGATGGCATTGGAAGAAATGGCTTGCAGCATGTGTCACCCGTTCGAGGCCATGGCTGCCATGTGGCGGCCGTGGTCATTTGACAAAGACAGAATGATTTCCTCAGGGTCGATGATCAGCGCGATCTTGCCGTCACCGAGGATCGTGGCTGCCGAGACGCCGGGAACGCGACCATAGTTCTGCTCCAGGCTCTTGATGACCACCTGGCGCTGGTCGAAGATGCCGTCGACGCGGAAGGCCGCACGCTTGCGACTGTCGCTTTCGACGACGATCAGAACGCCGCCCTCGCTCTCGGGCTCGTCCAGCCCGAAGGTCTGGCAGAGGTCGATGATAGGGATTAGCTCGCCGCGATTCGCCAGAAGCTGCGAACCTTGGCCGACGCCGTGCAGCATCGACTGGTCGGGCTGCAGCGTCTCTTGAACCGCCGTTATGGGCAGCACCATCGTCTGATCGCCAAGCTGGATCAGCATGCCCTCCAGAACCGCCAGCGTCAGGGGCAGCGCAATCGCAAAGGTCGTGCCTTTGCCCTCGACCGAATCGATCATCACCCGGCCGCCAAGGGCCATGATCTCGCGACGGACGACATCCAGCCCGACACCGCGTCCCGACAGTGCCGACACCTCGTCCTTGGACGAAAACCCCGGCAGGAACAGAAGCTGGTCGATCTCCGACGGAGACAGGTTGCTGCCCGGCGCGATCAGGCCGCGATCCTCGGCGATCTGGCGCACCTTTGGCCGGTTGATGCCGCCCCCGTCATCCGAAATCTCGATCTGCACCCGGCCGGACCGGTGGGCAGCCGAAAGCGTGATCGTGCCTTCCTGCGGCTTTCCCCGTCGCTGTCGGGTCACCGCGTCTTCCAGCCCGTGATCGACCGAGTTGCGGATCATGTGGGTCAGCGGGTCGATCAGCCGCTCGATCATGGTCTTGTCGACCTCGGTCTGTTCACCGATGGTCACCAGCCTGACCGGCTTGCCAGTCGCGTCGGCCGCCTCTCTCAGGATGCGATGCATGCGCTGAAACACCAGCTTCAGCGGCTGCGCGCGGATCGCCATGACGCTCTCCTGGATGTCGCCCGCCAATTGCCGGATCGAGTCGAGGCCAGCGACGACGTCAGGAGATTCGTGCAGCCCCGCAGTCTGGATCACCTGCGAGAGCATCGCCTCCTTGATGACCAGCTCGCCGATCATGTTCATGAGGCGGTCGACCCGCTCGAGGCCGACGCGTATGGTCGCGCCTTGAGCGGGTTCGGCCAGGGGGGGTGCTGGTCGGTTGACGGCAGGGGCCGCCGCAGGTGCTGCGGCGACGTCGGCGGGCTGTGGCTCGGCCGCGGCAGGGCCTGGCACGGCGACCTCCAAGGGTAGGAACGTTTCTGTTGCAGGTTCATCGGCGATTGCGCTTATCGACAGGGTGCAGCAGTCGTCCACGAACTCGAAGACGGAGCGGATGTCAGCTTCCGTCACGGCTCCGGCGATCCGGATGTCCCACCCCAGCTGCGGCCGTTCGATGCTCCAATCCGCCAATGCGGGCACCCCGTCAGTGCGCAACGTGACCGTTGTCTCGCCAAGCTTCCGGAGGGCCGCCAGCAGCGCGAGAGGATCATTGCCCGACCGATAAAGGTCGAATGTCGGTTTCATCTGCACCTGCAGGCCCGCTGCGGGTGCCATGGCGGGAGCGGCGTTGAAATCCAGTGTGATCGGCGTGAACTCGAACGATGTGTCGGCCGGGCCATCGTCGTCGTCGATGAGGGCGTCAAGCTCGGCCAGCAGGGCGTCGACGCGCGATTGATCCGCCTCGGTTGCCAGGCGCGCCGCGGCTACGAGGTCCGAGAGGCAGTCTGACGACCGGTGCAGCAGCGCGATGATCGGTGGCGGCGTATCCATCCGGTCGGACCGGATCAGGTCCAGCAGCGTCTCGAACCGGTGCGCGAAGGTGACAAGTGTCGTCAGACCGAACGCGGCCGCGCCACCCTTGATCGAGTGCACCGCGCGGAAGACCGCATGCACGGTTTCCTTTTCGAAGTTCGGGGCTTCCATGGTGCGCAGGCCGTTTGCAAGCCCTTCAAGAAGTTCGTCGCATTCGACGAAGAACATCTCGCGGAATTCGTCCATCTCGCTCATCTCAGCGCCCCAGAACCTTGTCGATGACGGCGACCAGACGCGCGTCCTCGAAGGGTTTCACGATCCAGCCGGTCGCCCCGGCACTGCGGGCCCGCGCCTTGAGGTCGTCGCCGCTTTCGGTGGTCAGGACCAGGATCGGCACCTCGGCGTGGGTGCCGGTCGAGCGGACGCTTTCGATCAGCCCGAACCCGTCCATGCGCGGCATGTTGATGTCGGTGATGATCAGGTGCGGGTCGACTTCGGAGAGCGCGCCAACCCCCTCGACGCCGTCAGAGGCCAGGAAGACCTCGAAGCCGGCGTTGCGCAGGGCCTTCGAGACCAACGCGCGGATGGTGGGCGAATCATCAACCGCCAGGATGCGGGTTGTCATGCAGGTGCCTCAGCGTGCAGGAGATCCAGGGAGACGCCGATGTCGTCGAGCGTCGAGAGGAATGCCGCTGAGGCGTCGCTGATCCGCAGGCTGTGCCCGTCTACAAGCCATTGCTTGCGTGCTGCCACCAGAAGTTCGACCGCGGGAACACCCATCCGTGTCACTGCCGATGCATCGAGCACGGCATCGCCGCCGCGGTGGTCCATCAAGGTCTGCGCGAACTGCGCGACGGCCTTGCGGTCGAATGTCTCTGGCAGGGGCAGGGCGTGCATGTCATCCATCTCGTTTCGGTAATCGGCACCCCCATCGGTAGCATCCAAGTTTTAAGGAATCGTTCCCTTCAAACCTAAAATCCAACAGATCCGGACCAATGAGGGGGAAGGAAATCTTCACCATTCCGGCTCATCTTCGCGAGACCTTGTCCGGAGACTGCGCGTGTCAAAAGCGATCCTGCTCATTGCCGATCCCAACCCTTCGCGACGCATGGCCATCCGCCGATGCTGCGAAGCAGGGGGGAGGGTCTCGGCCTTGATGGCGGCGGCGCTGGGCGAGGCCTACGTGCTGATCGAAAAGTACCTGCCCCGTCGCGTTGCCGTCGCCGCAGAGATGGCCGCGCTGCCCGAATTCGAGATGCTGTCGGACATGCTGGCGATGATCGAGGCCGACGTCGTGATCTTCAAGGACAGCCAGGGCGGACCAGCAAATCTCGATATCAGTGCCGAACGCCTGGCCGCGACACTGCTCCGAGATCTTGGCGGCTCGCTCGCCGTGACACCGCGCACGCTGGATCATTCGCCGCGGACCGCGATCGACTCGGTGATCCTGATCGGTGCCTCCACCGGCGGGATCACCGCGCTCGAGACTGTGCTCGCTGCGTTTCCCGAAGACTGCCCCCCGACGCTGGTGGTGCAGCACATCCGGCCCGGCTTTGCCGAGGGCCTGGTCCGGCGTCTGGATCAGCTGCTGGCGCCGACGGTCATCGCCGCCGATGATGGCACGCCCCTGCGTCGCGGCACCATCTACCTGGCGGCGGCCCCCGACCGGCACCTTGCGGTGGGTTTGCGCGGCGGCGCGAGGACACGCCTGGTAACAGGGCCAGCGGTTTCTGGTCACCGCCCGTCCGTGGACGTCCTGTTTTCTGAAGCGGTCTCGTTGGCCGGCCGGTTGGAGCTTCGAGCCGCGATCCTGACGGGCATGGGCGCGGACGGTGCCGAAGGCATGTGCCGCCTACGTCGTGCAGGGGCCGTCACGATAGCCCAGGACCAAGGAACATCGGTCGTCTGGGGCATGCCACGAATGGCGGTCGAGAGGGGCGGCGCGTCCGAAGTCCTTCCGCTGAGTCGGATCGGACATGCCTTGCTGGGGCGCGAGCCGGGCCGCTTGAGGGCGGTCCAATGACCCCCAAGGTCGTTCACGTCATCCAGGGTGAGCATGCGATTCACGATGATCCGGAAACGATAATCACCACTGTCTTGGGATCCTGCGTGTCCGCCTGCATCTTCGATCCGGACAGGGGAATCGGCGGGATGAACCACTTCCTGCTTCCCGATGCCGGTCCCGGCGGATCGGACATCCGCTATGCGGCGGCCGCAATGGAGGTCCTGGTGAACGGCCTTCTGAGGCGGGGCGCAATGCGTGGGCGCCTGCGGGCGAAGCTATTCGGCGGGGCGCGCATGATGGCGGGACTTCCCGACATCGGCCAGCGCAATGCAGAAGCAGCAAGGCGGCTTCTCCTGGACGAGGGCATTCGCTTGCTGGGCAGCGACCTGGGCGGCACCCAGGCAAGGCGCATCCGGTTCTGGCCGGCAAGCGGTCGAGTGCAGATGCACCTGCTGGGAGAAGCACGCGTTGCCGAAAGAGAGCAGCCAATGCGGCCACGCGGAGGCGATGTCGAGTTGTTCTGAGGTAAGCTGCGATCGTCCACGATGCATCCGCTTCTTGTTCTGGCAAGGACCCTTGTCGCGAGGCAGATCGACGTGATGTCGATGACGCCGAGGAGAATCCAGCGGGCGCAAGATGGATCTATCGCGCCCTGCGAGAAGCTCAGCGTCGTGGAACAACGCGTCACGATGGCGACAGGCCAAGAAGCGCGTCGCGATTGGCCTGGTGGATGCGTCGGGACGAATATCGTCGAAACTTGCGTCTTCAGGACCGACGTTCCGGCTCATCCCCGGGTCAAGACTGCTCCTCACCTTTCACCTGCAGATCAAGCGGCTGCACCGGATGCTGCGGACTACGACCATCCATGTCACACAAGACCAAGTCGAAGCCATGACCTTGGCAGACCGTGTTGTGGTGCTTCGCGCAGGCGAGATCATCCACCACGGCAGGTCATTGAAGTCGCATGAGCGTCCGAACTGCCGCTTCGTTGCTGAATTCTTCGGCTCTCCGCAGATGAACATCTTGCCGGGCAGGCTCGTCTCATCCGATCGTGGAGAAGCCATTGAGTTCGACGGCGGCAGGACTGTGCTGGCTCGGCTTCCCTCGTCATGGAGATCTCCAGTGTCCGGATGTGCGGCGGGCAGAACGACGGACAAGGTGTCGGAAAGGCCGGTGAACAATTCGGGAGCGGGATGTTCCTCGCGGTTGGCCCGTGCAATCGCGTAGCCGTTTCTCAGCTCGACGAACTTCTTGGCCGCTTCTTCGAGGCGCTTCTGACGCTCAAGCCGTAGCGGCCCCCGTTCATCGCGAAGATCCCGGATGTCATGTGGCGCGCGGAATACCTCGCTGAAGCAGAAGCCGCGGAGCGGGATGGGCTTGCCGCTATCGATGTCCTGGATCGTCATCGACGATGCGGAGCGTGTCTTCATGATGAGGCCGGCCTCGACCAGCCGCGGCTCGAGCCAATTGACCAGATCGTCCCGGCTGTGGATCTCGTCGCGCTCTGCGGCCATGATCAGCGGCTCGATCAGGCGGAACAGGCCGTGTAGGTCCATCCCGACGCGCATGGCCTCCATGCAGCCCGCGACCTTGTCGAGGGTGGCGAGGTCGTCGGCGTAGCAGATGTCGAAGGTCGCCTCCATGCGGTCGACGAGGCGGCGGTCGGCGGCGCTCAGGGACGAGCCGCCAGCCATCAGGATGAGGATGCCGGCAATCAGGACCGCCGCGGCGGCGACGGCGGCGGTGAGGCGGGAGCGGGAGGAAAATGTCATGGTGGCAGGTCCTGTTCGGGAACGGCGGAGCGACCGACACGCCGCCCTGATGTTCAGCGGCGGGTCAGGGCGTCGAAGCCGGGATGGAACGCCATGCGGACCGGCACGGTCTCGCTGCCGCCGAGATGGATCCGGCCTGTCCTAAGGGCTTCCGAGGCTTCGGCCGTCTCGAAGAGCCGCTGGCAGCGGATCTCGCCGTTGCGCAGGCTGAAGCGCAGCCGCAACTCGCGGCAGCGCTGGCGGAGCGGCCGCAGCCATGACTGCGGCAGGGCGTAGGTCCCGCAGGCCGGCAGCGCCTCGTGATCGTCCGCTGCCGGGGCGAGTTCCGCCACCTCCGCTTCAAGGCGCTTGATCTCGGCGGCGACCACCTCGTCTCGCCGCGCATTGCCTCGCCTGAAATGTTGCCGAAGATAGAGCCGTTGCCTTAGTAGAAATGTTCCCGGGCATTTCTGCTGGGGAAGGCTCTGATGAGGCAGGTGAGCCTGGCGACGCGCGATGAGCTTTTGGCGGCACTGACCCTGCGTTTCGGTCAGGCCGGGCGAGAGGACAAGGTTCGGATCCTGACGGAGTTCGTGGCGCTGACGGGCTACCATCGCAAGCACGCTGCGCGGCTTCTTCGCGGTGGAAGCAGCAAGGACCGATCAGCACCTAGACACCGGCGCAGGCTTTATGACGACGCAGTCCGCGAAGCTTTGATCCTGCTGTGGGAGGCCTCGGACAGGATTTGCGGCAAGCGGTTGAAGCCACTGATCCCGATGCTGGCAGCCGCCATGGAGCGCCACGGACATTTGGCGCTTGATCCCGCGGTTCGGGAGCGTTGGAGGTCATCAGCGCCCCGCCGATCGCGCCCGGCTCCTCGCCTCGCCTCGCGCAGCGCCCCGTCAAGCGCGGCGGGGCTGCATCCGGCCCCGCGTCGGGCGAGGTCGTCGAGATCGGCGTCCGGCAGCACGTCACCCACCCGCCGCACCACCAGCGCGCGGATGGCCGCGCGCCCGGGCAGCGGCCGCGCGAGGCTGCGGTCGATCCGGCCGGGGCGGCGCAGCGCCGGGTCAATGGCCTCGAGGTGGTTGGTGGCGGCCAAGACCAGCACCCCCTCAAGGCCCATGACACCGTCGAACTGTTCCAGAAGACCGGCGATGACCTGGGCGCGGTAGGTGCTGGCGTGCCGGTCGCCGGAGCCGCGGCTGCCGGGCAGGCTGTTCCCAGACTGATTGAAGGTGGAGGCCTTCGCAACCGATACATGTGAGAATTCGGCGTCGCCACGTGTAGACGGCAGCCCGGCGAAAGACGAAGTTGGCGATGCCCACTCTTGGCCCTTGAAGCTGGGGCGCGGTGGGTCTGGAGGACAAGCACGGAGGACATGGGTCCAACAGGACGCCTTGCGGCGACTATCTACTTATCTTTCAAATAGTTATGTTATTCTGGCTGGGGCGGTAGGATTCGAACCTACGGTACACGGTACCAAAAACCGATGCCTTACCACTTGGCCACGCCCCAACTGTGGAGGGTGATTACCCAAGCCCGCCGGTGGGTGCAAGTCGAAAAAACGGAAAATGTTGCTCCTGTTTCGGGCGCCGGATATGGGGCGGGGATGGAGCATGTCGACCTTCTTATTCTGGGTGCCGGCGCCGCCGGGCTGTTCTGCGCTGGTTCGGCTTTGAGGCAGGGCAGGCGCGTTCTCTTGCTGGATCATGCGTCGAAGCCTGGCGAGAAGATCAGGATCTCGGGCGGTGGGCGGTGCAACTTCACCAATCTCGCGACCGAACCGAACCGCTTCCTGTCGCAGAACCCGCGGTTCGCGGCCAGCGCCCTGGCGCGGTATCGGCCCGAGGCGTTCGTGAGGCTTGTCGACCAGGCCGGGATCGGCTGGCACGAGAAAACCTTGGGGCAGCTGTTCTGCGACGGCCGGGCGACGCAGATCACGGACATGTTGCTGGCCCGCATGAAGGGAGCGGAACTGCGGATGGAGACGCCTCTAGACGATGTCGTCCACCAGGGCGACCGCTTCGTCGTGGGCACTCCGGCCGGTCCGGTCAGCGCGGCGCGGCTTGTCGTCGCGACCGGCGGCAAGTCTATCCCGAAGATGGGGGCGACCGGCCGCGCCTATGAGGTTGCCCGGCAATTCGGCCTGCGCATGGTGGAGACCCGGCCCGCGTTGGTGCCGATGACATTTGCCGAGCAAGAGTTGTCGCTCTGCCGTCCGCTTGCGGGCGTCGCGGTCGAGGCCGAGATCGCGCATGGCGGCGGCCGTTTCCGGGACGCCCTGCTGTTCACGCATCGCGGCCTCAGCGGTCCGGAGATCCTGCAGATCTCGAGCTTCTGGCAAGCGGGAGAGGAGCTGCGGATCGACCTTGCGCCGGGTTGCGATGTCGCAGCCGTGCTGAAGTCGGCGCGGGGCAGCGCCGGTCGCAGTGGAGTGGGGACGGCGCTGGCGCAGGTGCTGCCCGAACGTCTTGCGCAATCGATCGCTGCCGAGATGGGCCTGGGGCAGGCGCGGCTGGCCGACCAGTCGAACACCCGGTTGGAGGCCGTGGGGGCGCGGGTGAACCGCTGGCAGGTTCGGCCGGTCGGCACCGAAGGTTATCGCACTGCCGAGGTGACGCTTGGCGGTATCGATACGCGAGATCTCGATTCGCGCACGATGCAGGCGCGTCAGATGCCGCAGCTGTCGTTCATCGGCGAATGCGTCGACGTGACGGGTTGGCTGGGGGGCTACAACTTCCAGTGGGCCTGGGCGTCCGCCGATGCTGCAGGTCGGGCCGCCTAGCGGGCGCTGGGGCTCAGCAGGTCACGGCCGTCGTCCACGCGCTCGCGCTCGACCATTTCCTCGAAGGCGGCGTCGGGGCCCAATTCCGACAGCCGCCGGTCCACCGGCTGCACCGGCCGCAGCGAAGGGCGCGTGACGCCAGGCTGTTCCAGCTGGATGCGGTGAACGGGTTCCGGGGGCAGGTAACCCTGCGAATCGAACGCGTAGCGCAGCAGGCGAAACGCCTCGCCCCGCGCAAGGTCGAAGTCCGTCCCGTCCTGCGACACCCAGCCCCCGGCACGAATCACGACGTACTCGGGTCCCGACGAATCCAGCCAAGCCACCGGCTCGGGCCGCGCCAGCACGAACGGCATGGCGACCAGCGTCTTCAGAGCCAAGTCGCGCGCAGGGCCCGGATCGGCGGCGGGATCGATGGCCAGATCAACCATGAAGCGGCGTTCCGGATTGCGGGTATAGTTCGTCAATACGGCCTTGTAGATGATCTGGTTCGGGATGCGGATGTGGTTGCCGTCCAGCGTCAGCAGTGTCGTTCCGCGGCTGGTCAGCCGGATCACGCGTCCACGCATTCCGGCCACCTCGATCAGGTCATTGGGACTGAAGGGCTGGCGCAGCGACAGCAGCATTGTCGCCACGAACCCTTCGATCGTGTCGCGCGCCGCGAAGCTGAGCGATAGGCCGAAGATGCCGGCCGCACCCAGCAGCGTTCCCAGAAGTGCCCGCGCGCCCATCAGGTCCAGCGCCACGACCAATGCGATGATCCAGGCGCACAAGCGGATCGCCTGCGCCAGAAACCCGGCGATGAACGGGTTCGGCGCGATGCCCGCCAGCACCCGCTGCCGACGGGAAACCCAGCCGCCCAGCAGCACGATGACCGCACCTACGGCAAGACCCAAGCCCATGAACGGCAGTCCCGCGACAACCTGCGTCAGGCGCGACTGAAATCGCGCACGGACCGAGTCCAGCCGCGTGCCCAGGTCCGTCGACAGCCGGACCTTGTTCTCGATCGCAACGACGCCGTCGACGCGGGTGATCAGTCCACGCAGACGGTCGATCGTTTCTTGCTCGGTCACCTCGCCGGTCAACGTGACAACGCCGGCATCCACCTGGACGCGCAGCGCGTCGAAGTCGGGAAGCTGCGCCAGAATGCTGGAGATCCGGCTGAAGATCGCAAGGTCCGAGGCGCGGTCGCTGTTGACGGGGATCGTCCCTGTCGGCGTTTCGGCTTGGTCGACCTGCTGCGCGGCCGCAGGTGTCAGTGCAAGCAGGAAGACCAGAAGAAATGCGCGGATCATGCCGGCAGAGGGTCCGCCTTCGCCAACGCGTCGAAGCGCATGAGAGAGGCGACGAGATCGCCCATCCGCGCAAGCGGGATCATGTTCGGCCCGTCAGACGGCGCGCGGTCGGGATCCTCGTGCGTCTCGATGAAGACGCCTGCCACGCCGAGCGCAACCGCGGCGCGGGCCATGACCGGCGCGAATTCGCGCTGCCCGCCCGAGCTGCCGCCCTGGCCGCCGGGCTGCTGCACGGAATGGGTCGCGTCCATGATGATCGGATAACCGGTCCGGGCCATGATCGGCAGGGACCGCATGTCCGCCACAAGCGTGTTATAGCCGAAGCTGGCACCGCGTTCGGTCAGAAGGATATTGTCGTTTCCGGTCGAAGCGACCTTGTCGGCCACGTTCGGCATGTCCCAGGGGGCCAGGAACTGTCCCTTCTTGACGTTGACCACAGCGCCGGTCCGGCCGGCGGCCAAGAGCAGGTCAGTCTGGCGGCACAGGAAGGCCGGGATCTGGATCACGTCCACCACCTCGGCCGCGCGGACCGCCTGTTCGGCATCGTGGATGTCGGTCAGCACCGGGCAACCAATTCGGTCGCGCACGGTCGCCAGGATCTGCAGCCCCTCGTCGATGCCCAGGCCGCGCCGCCCCGACAACGAGGTGCGATTCGCCTTGTCGTAGCTTGCCTTGAAGACAAAGCCTGCGCCGGCCGCCTTGCAGGCCGCGGCCATCGTCTTGGCGATCATCAGGGCGTGGTCCAGCGATTCCAGCTGGCAGGGACCCGCGATGACCGTCAACGGCAGGTCGTTGCCGCAGGTGACGGGGCCGAGGGCGATGTGCTTGTGATGCGTCATGTCGAAACCTGTTCGCGAAGGATGGAGGCCGTCAACGACAGCATCAGGTAGATACCTGAAAAGATCAGGAATGCCACCAGGGTGTTCTGGAATGCCCTGGGATAGGTCGCCTCGTCCGGCGGGATCGGTGCGATTGACATCGACAGGTAACGAACCTGCTTGTTCGCCTCGATGCGGGCGGCCTCCATCTGCGTTGCGGCGGCGGACAGCAGCTCTTGCCGGGTCAGCAACTCGCCCTCGGCGATGCGCAACTCGCCGGTGATGGCGGCCAGGGAACTGCGGGTCCCGGACCCTTCGGTCAGATCCTCGCGCGTGTCGGCAACCATCTGGCGCAGGCGCGCGATGTCGCCGCGAACCGCCTCGACGCGGCTTTCCTGCGGCCGGGCATTGGCGAGCAACTGCCCAAGTTCCAACTGCTTTTCCGTCAGCTGGCCCTCAAGCTGCGCGACCTGTCCCATGATGACCGATGTCTCGGCGGCGGGGTCCAGCACGCCCATCCTCTGCTGCAGTTCCTGCACGCGGTTCTGGGCGGCCAGCATCTTCGCCTCGGCATCGTCATAGGCCTCTCGAGCCCCGTCCATCTGGTCGGACCTCAGCCGCGCCGTCAGGTCGTCGACCAGTTCCTCGGCATAGGAGATGAGGGCGCGCGAGAACGCCTCGCTCAGCTGCGGATCGGGCGCGACCACTTCCATGTTCAGCATGCCCTCTGTCGGATCATATCCGATCTCGACCAGGTTCCTGTACAGCGAGAAGGCGTCCTCCATCGACGCTTCGGGGTCCAGCCGCGTGACCGGATCGATATCAGGATCCTGGAACGCCTCGCGGAACCCCAAATCCTCGTCAAGGCGCAGCATCGCCACGCGGGACGTCAAATAGCTCTGGACGGCGACGGCATCGGTGTTGGTGGCCATGGCCGACAGGCCGGGCATGCCGCCCATCCCGCCCCCGCCACCTTCTGCCGACTGGATCTGGAACTGCGAGAACGTGGCGTAGAGTGGCGTGGCGTATCTGAAGTAGTAGATGCCGACGGCGATCGTGGGAATGACGACGAATATCAGCAGGCGTGCGAGAAGCATCGTCAGCCGCCTACGGCGGCGGCGAGCCAGGTCGCGCTGGATGCGGAAGATCTCTGCCGCGCGCCTCTCCTCGGTCAGATCCTCGCGCGAGGGCAGCGCGGGGCGCTTGGCCGGCGCGGTGTCGGGAACGACCGACGGCACCGGCGGCTGGCGGACCGCCGGCGGGTTGCTCGCCGGTGCCGCCTGGGCGCGGCTGCCTTCGGCCGACAGGATGCTGCCGACGGCGCTGCGATGCGACGGGTCGATGCCACGTTCCCGCAGCCGCAGCACGGCCTCTTCGCCCGACGACACCTCTATCTGGTGCAGGGCGGCGATGCGGCGGGCGATGCGCAACTGCCGCTCGGTCAGGTTCTCGGCCCTGATCGCGGCAAGGCGCGCCTCCAGGTCGGCATCGGGTTGGGGCGCCGTCTCCTCGGGGGCGGGGCGGGTCAGGCTGAACTCGCCGAAGCCGTCGTCGGCGGGCTGTGTCGCCGTCAGGCGTTCCAGCCGCTTGTCGTCCTCGGTCTGCGGATCGAACTCCGCCTGCGCGTCCTTGCGGATTACCTCCAGCCGGGGGGCCGGCGCCGTGTCCTCGGCCGGCGGCACGCTGCCCGCCCGGACGGATTCGGCGGTAGAGGCGTGGTAGCGGCGCGTCTTAGGAGGTGTAGTCATAATACTGCTTGGCCTCGTCCAGGGTCTCGAACATATAGAGCCTGCCGTCCCGCAGGATTGCCGCCCTGTTGCAGAATTTCTCGATCGTGCTGGGCTGGTGGGACACGACGATGGTGGTCGCTGTCTTCAGGCGGTCGAACAGCACCCGGCCCGCCTTGCGGTTGAATTCGACATCCGTCGTCTGCGGCATCCCCTCGTCGATCAGGTAGATGTCGAAATCCAGCGCAAGAAGCAGCGCAAAGGTGAAGCGTTGCCGCATTCCGCTGGAAAAGGTGCCGACCGGCATGTCGAAATATTCGTGGATGTCGCACAACCACCGCGTGAAGGCCGAAACGTAATCGGGGTCCAGCCCGTAGATGCGGGCGATGTAGCGCGCGTTCTCGCTAGCGGTGTGCCGGTTCACCAGGCCGCCCATGAAACCGAGCGGGAACGAGATGCGGCAATCGCGCCGGATCTTGCCCTCGTCGGGTTTTTCCAGGCCGCACATCATGTTGATCAGCGTTGTCTTGCCGGTGCCGTTCGGCGCCAGGATCCCCAGCGAATTGCCAAGTTCGACCCGAAACGACGCCTGGTCCAGGATGATCTTGTGCTGCTTGCCCGTCCAGAAAGATTTCGAGACGTTGTCGAATTCCAGCATGGCGATATTGAACCAGATCAAGGGGCACGGGCCGCGCCATGCACGGTGCCTGAGGAAGTGACACAACCTTAGGCTGCCGGCATGGCGCTGTCCAGTGACGGCATCGGACCCTGGGACGGGCCAGGAGGCCAGCGCGATCTGACGCAAGTTTGCATCAATTCTTCGGCGAACGTGCCGCGGCGCACCGGCAGGCGGCTGCGATTTATCAGCCGCCACCGCGGCTTGCTTTCGTCCTGATCCGCCATATCTCGCCGGCATGAACCACCTGTTGAGCGAAATCGCCGCCTGTCGCCTTTGTGCCGAGCGGTTTGCAGCCACCTGCACGCGCCACGCGCCGCGGCCGGTCGTCTGGTTCGACCCGGCTGCGCGGCTGCTGGTTGCAAGCCAGGCGCCAGGGATGCGCGTCCACGAGGCGGGCATTCCGTTCTGGGACCGTTCGGGCGACAGGCTGCGGGGTTGGCTGGGGCTGGACGAGGCAGGCTTCTATGATCGCGGCAAGGTCGCGATCCTGCCCACCAGCTTCTGCTTTCCCGGCTATGACGCCAAGGGCAGCGACCTGCCGCCGCCCGCACTCTGCGCCGCGACCTGGCACGGGCGGGCCATGGCGTTGATGCCGAACCTGAAGCTCAAGCTGCTGATCGGCGGCCATGCCCAGAGGTGGCACCTGGGCGACCGGCGCGCCGTGACGGAAATCGTGCGGTCGTGGCGCGACGCGCCCGACGGGGTCATCCCGCTGCCGCATCCGTCCTGGCGCAACACGGCTTGGCTGAAGAAGAACCCCTGGTTCGAGGCTGAACTGGTCCCCGAACTGCAGGCCCGCGTCCGGCACGTCCTGCAGGACTGAATGGCCCGCGGAAGGCCCTGTCCGCATCAAGGGGTTGTCCAACCGGCAAACTTCGGGGACCATCGTGGCATGAAGCGGCGGGCTGCGTCCTGCCCCGCCACATGAAGAACCAGAGGAGAAGCCGCATGAGCAAGCTGAAACCGATCCTGCTATGCACCGCCTTCGCGCTGAGCGCGCAGCCGGTCCTGGCCCAGGAAGAACAGTTCATCACCATCGGCACCGGCGGCCAGACGGGTGTCTACTACGTCGTCGGCCAGTCGATTTGCCGGCTTGTGAACCGCGACAGCGCCGAAACCGGCCTGCGCTGCACGGCCCCCGCGACCGGCGGGTCCATCGCCAACATCAACGCCATCAAGTCGGGCGACATGACGATGGGCGTGGCCCAGTCCGACTGGCAATACCACGCCTATAACGGCAGCTCGGACTATGAGGGCGACGCCTTCGAAGACCTGCGCGCCGTCTTTGCCGTCCACCCCGAGCCGTTCACCGTGCTGGCCCGCGCCGACGCCGGGATCGAGAACTTCGAGGACTTGGCCGGCAAGCGCGTCAACGTGGGCAATCCCGGCTCGGGGTCTCGCGGGACGTTCGAGATTGTGCTGGACGCGATGGGCATGTCGATGGACGACTTTACGCTGGCATCCGAACTGCGCCCGGCCGAGCAGTCGGCGGCGCTTGGCGACAACCAGGTCGACGCGATCAGCTATACGGTCGGCCATCCGAACGGCTCGATCCAGGAAGCCACGTCGACGGTGGATTCGAACCTGGTGACCGTCGCGGGCGAGGCAATCGACAAGCTGGTCGCCGACAATCCCTATTATTCGAAGGTGACAATCCCCGGCGGCATGTATGCCGGCAACGACGAGGATACCGAGACCTTCGGCGTGAAGGCGACCTTCGTCACCTCGGCTGAAGTCCCCGAGGAAACGGTCTACCAAGTGGTGAAGGCCGTCTTCGACAACTTCGATCGCTTCAAGGGCCTGCATCCGGCCTTCGAGTCGCTGGAACCCCAGGACATGATCGCCGAAGGCAACAGCGCGCCGCTGCATCCGGGGGCCGAGCGGTATTACCGCGAACAAGGCTGGATCGAGTGATCCGCACTTGACAAGGGGGGCGGTCCTGCGGGACCGCCTTCTTCCTTGAACGGAATGAAACCGGAAATGCGGAGGTGCTTCGATGAGCGACGAACGGGACCATGAGAAGCGCCGCCAGCAACAGGCCAGCGCGGTCGAGCTGCAGGCTTCCGGACATGGCGATCTGTCGCAGGAGGAACTGGACGAGCTTGTCGCTTCGTCCGACACAGGCGCGCGGACTCCGCCGGGGGCAGTCGGCAAGCTGATCCTGGCGGTGGCGCTGTCCTGGTCGCTGTTCCAGCTGTGGATCGCCTCGCCGCTGCCGTTCATGCTGAACTTCGGCATCATCAGCGCGACCGACGCGCGCTCGGTCCACCTGGCCTTTGCGATGTTCCTGGCATTCATGGCCTATCCGGCCGAGAAGTCGCCCTTCCAGCTGGGTCTCGGCGTGGCAATCCCGCTGATCCTGGCCGGGCTCTTTGCCTATGGCGCGGCGGGCGACATGCCGATCTGGTGGATCGGACTGTCTGCCGCGGGCGTGATCGTCGCGATCCTGCTGGGCAGCCCGAAGAGCTGGGTGCCGCCCTGGGAATGGGCGCTGGCGCTGGTGTCCGTCGTGGTGGCAATGTACGTCTTCGTCTACAGCGACGAGCTTGGCCGCCGCGTCGGCGCGCCGATCACCCGCGACCTTCTGGTCGCCGTCATCGGTCTGCTGCTGCTGCTGGAGGCCACGCGCCGCAGCCTTGGGCCGGCGCTGATGATCGTCGCGACCGTCTTCCTGGTCTATACCTTCCTTGGCCCCTACATGCCGTCGATCATCGCACATGGCGGCAATTCGCTGTCAGAGGTCGCGAACCACCAGTGGATCACGACCGAGGGCGTGTTCGGCATCGCGCTTGGCGTGTCGACCAGCTTCGTCTTCCTGTTCGTGCTGTTCGGCGCGCTGCTGGACAAGGCCGGGGCGGGCAACTACTTCATCCAGGTCGCGTTTTCGCTGATGGGCCACATGCGCGGCGGACCGGCCAAGGCGGCCGTGGTCAGCAGTGCGATGACGGGCCTGATCTCGGGGTCGTCCATCGCCAACGTGGTGACCACGGGCACCTTCACCATCCCGCTGATGAAGAAGGTGGGCTTTTCCAGCGAAAAGGCCGGCGCGGTCGAGGTTGCGTCCTCGGTCAACGGGCAGATCATGCCGCCGGTCATGGGCGCCGCAGCGTTCCTGATGGTCGAATACGTCGGCATCCCCTATTTCGACGTGGTCCGGCACGCCTTTCTGCCCGCCACGATCAGCTATATCGCGCTGGTCTATATCGTCCACCTCGAGGCCGCGAAGGCCGGGATGGAGGGTCTGCCGCGGGCCTACGAGCCGCCCCCGATCCTGCGCCGCCTGCTGACGGCGGCGTTCATCATCGCGGGCATCTGTGCGCTGTCGCTGGCGGTCTATTACGGCATGGGCTGGATCCGTCCCGCTTTCGGCGCCAATGCGCCCTATGTCGTCTTCGGCCTGCTGACGGCGGCCTATATCGGCCTTCTGTGGATCGCCTCGCGCGAGGAGCCGCTGCGAATCGACGACCCGAACGAGCCCGTGACCTCGCTGCCCCTGCCTGGGCCGACGGTGCGGTCGGGCCTGCACTTCATCCTGCCAGTCGTGGTGCTGGTCTGGGCGCTGATGGTGGACCGGCTGTCGCCGGGCCTGTCGGCCTTCTGGGCGACCGCGTTCATGATCTTCATCCTGGTCACGCAGCGCCCGCTGATGGTCATGCTGCGCGGCATGGATCGCACCGGAAACAGGTCGACCGGCTCCGCGATGCGATCCGGCGTCAACGACCTGGTGGACGGCCTGATCTCGGGCGCGCGGAACATGATCGGCATCGGTATCGCAACGGCGGCCGCTGGCATCATCGTCGGCGCGGTCAGCCAGACGGGCGTAGGCTCTGCCCTGGCCGACGTGGTCGAGGTGCTGTCGGGCGGCAACCTGCTGGCGATCCTGGGGCTGACGGCCCTCCTGTCGCTGATCCTGGGAATGGGCCTGCCGACGACCGCGAACTATATCGTCGTCTCGGCCCTGCTGGCGCCGGTCATCGTCACACTGGGTCAACAGAACGGCCTGATCGTGCCGCTGATCGCTGTGCACCTGTTCGTGTTCTACTTCGGCATCATGGCCGACGTCACGCCGCCAGTGGGCCTCGCGTCGTTCGCGGCGGCGGCCGTATCGGGGGGCGATCCGATCCGCACCGGCGTCGTGGCCTTCTTCTACAGCCTGCGGACGGCGGCGCTGCCGTTCCTGTTCATCTTCAACACCGATCTTCTGCTGATCGACGTGAGCTGGGTCCAGGGCATCTTCGTCTTCATCACGGCCACGGTGGCGATGCTGCTGTTCGCCGCAGCGACCCAGGGCTGGTTTCTGGTCCGTAACCGCATTTGGGAAACCGCGGCTCTCTTGCTGATCGCCTTCACGATCTTCCGCCCCGGCTTCTTCTGGAGCTACGCCTTTCCGCCCTTCGAAGAGCGTCCGGGGGCCGAGTTCGTCGAGGCCCTGGTCGACAGCGAGCCGGGCGACGCCCTGCGGCTGCGGATCTCGGGCCTGAACGAGATCGGCAATCCCGTCGAGTTCACCGCCCTGCTGCCCGTCCCCGAGGGCGAGACCGGAGAGGATCGCCTTGCCGCCGCCGGGATCGAGTTGATCGAGGACGGCGACCGAGTGATGATCGACAACGTGGCCTTCGACAGCCCCGCGCAAGAGGCCGGGCTGGACTGGGACCAGACGATTCTGGCAGTCAACGCGCCGGTGGCGGCGCCTTCGCGCTACTGGATCTATATCCCGGCCTTCCTGCTGCTGGCGCTTGTCGTCTGGTCGCAGCGCAGACGGCCCGACACGACCCGGCCCGCCGCCCGTCGTGCGCAGAAAGGTGCCCGCCATGCATAACAACATCCTTCTGCCGATCGACCTTCAACACCCTGAAAGCTGGGACCGGGCGCTGCCCGTGGCGCAGCACCTGGCCGGCGGACACGCGACCATCCATCTGTTGGGCATCGTGCACGATTTCGGCAGCTCGATGGTGGCAACGTTCCTGCCCAAGGGATTTGAGGAAAAGGCACTGCAGGCCATGAAGGATTCGCTGGACGACTTCGCCAGCCAGCACTTCCCCGACCCGTTTCGGGTCCGGACCCATGTGGGTCATGGAAATATTTCGGAAACAATTCTCAAAAATGCGGAAAAATACGACGTTGATCTGATTGTCATGGCCAGCCACAAGCCCGATGAATTGCGAAGCATCCTGGTCAGTCGGGATGCGAACGCGGTCGTACGGCACTCGCCCGTATCGGTCATGGTGGTGCGGTAGAGGTACATGCAGTCAGATATTCAGATCGCCCGCGCGGCGCAAAAGCGCGACATCTCGGAAATCGCGGCCGGTCTGGGTCTGACGGATCGCCAGATCCTGCCCTATGGCCACGACAAGGCCAAGATCACCCACGATGCGATCGCCGGCCTTGAAGGGCGGCCCCAGGGCCGGCTGATCCTGGTGACGGCCATCAACCCGACCCCGGCGGGCGAGGGCAAGACCACCACCACAGTCGGCCTGGGCGATGCGCTGAACCGCATCGGCAAGCGCACCACCATCTGCATCCGCGAGGCAAGTCTTGGCCCGAACTTCGGAATGAAGGGCGGCGCGGCGGGCGGCGGTTACGCGCAGATCGTTCCGATGGAGGACATGAACCTCCACTTCACGGGGGATTTCCACGCCATCACCTCGGCCCACAATCTGCTGGCCGCGATGATCGACAACCACATTCACTGGGGCAACGCCTTGGACATCGACACGCGTCGGATCACCTGGCGGCGCGTCATGGACATGAACGACCGGTCCCTGCGCGACATTGTCATCGGGCTTGGCGGACCCGCCAACGGATTTTCCCGCCAGACCGGCTTCGACATCACCGTGGCATCCGAGGTCATGGCGATCCTCTGCCTGGCGCGGGACCCCGAGGACCTGCAGGAACGTCTTGGCCGCATCGTCGTCGCCGAAACGCGCGACCGTCAGCCGGTGACGGCGCGCGATCTGAAGGCCTGCGGCGCGATGACGGTACTGCTGCGGGATGCGCTGCAGCCGAACCTGGTCCAGACCCTGGAAAACAATCCAGCGCTGGTCCACGGCGGGCCTTTCGCCAACATCGCGCATGGCTGCAACAGCGTCATCGCCACCAAGGCGGCGCTTCGGCTGTCGGACTATGTCGTGACCGAAGCGGGCTTTGGCGCGGATCTTGGCGCCGAGAAGTTCCTGAACATCAAGTGTCGCCTCTCTGGCCTGGCCCCGTCGGCAGTGGTGCTGGTGGCCACCATCCGCGCGCTCAAGATGAATGGCGGCGTTGCCAAGGCCGACCTTGCGGCCGAGGATGTCAGCGCGGTCGAGCGCGGCTGCGCCAACCTGGGTCGCCACCTCGACAACATCCGCAGCTTCGGGCTGCCGGTCGTCGTTGCGGTGAACCATTTTGCCGGCGACACCGAGGCCGAGATAGCGGCGCTGCAATCCTACTGCTCGGGCCACGGCGTCATGGCCGTGCCCGCCCGACACTGGGCCGATGGCGGGGCAGGGGCCACCGACCTGGCGCAGGCCGTGGTCGACCTGGCCGAGGGCGGGCTTGCGGATTTCCGCACGCTCTATCCTGACGAGATGCCCCTTTGGCAAAAGATCGAGACCGTCTGCACCCGCATTCACCGCGCCGCCCGTGTCGAGGCCGCACCCGGTATCCGCGCCCAGCTGACCGCATGGGAGGCCGCAGGCCACGGCCGCATGCCGATCTGCATCGCCAAGACGCAGTACAGCTTCTCGACGGACCCGGAACTGCGCGGCGCGCCCGACGGTCACGTAATCCCCGTGCGGGAGGTTCGGTTGAACGCCGGCGCCGGCTTCATCGTCGCCATCTGTGGTCAGATCATGACGATGCCCGGCTTGCCACGCCACCCCGCCGCCGAGGTCATCGGCATCAATGCCGACGGCCAGATCGACGGTTTGTTCTAGACGGAGATGACCGTGCCTGAACCGGACTCACGCTGAACCCTTGGCCATTGCCGACAGCGTGACCGGCGGTCAGAGCCAGAGACCCTTCGGACGAAAGCCGCACTGGCAGAGGGGAAGGTATAGGGCAGCAAGCTGGGCGACCTGCGCGACAGGATCGCCGAGCGGAATGACGCTGTCCAGCTTGAGGCGATAGGCAATGCCCGGAAGCTGGCTGCCCCAATCAAACCTTTGCGCGCCCAAGGGAAGACCTTGAGAGGGATTGCGGAGGTGCTGAACAATCCTGGGGCCCAGATTGCGCGAGGTGGCCACTGGCAGGCAACGCAGGTCGAGCGGACACGTGTGCAGCTGGTCGCGCCGACAGGCTGAACCGTATCCCGTCACGTCATCCGTAAACGACGGCTGAACCCAACATTGTCTGGCTGAGGCGGTGCTGCGAAGTCCTGTCCATCGGCTGATGAGGAGCGCGTTTCGCAATGTGCCAAGACTTCGTTTCTCACTTCCCTGGGCGTCGAGATTTATGCGTCGGGCCATCGCCGGTGGCCGACTGAGGTGAAGGCTCGGGTGGTCGCCGATACGCTTGAACCGGGCGCTACGGTGGATGCTGTGGCGGAGCGGTATGATGTGCAGCCGAACCAGCTGTCGGCGCGGCGGCGGCTGGCGAAGCAGGGCAAGTTGGTGCTGCCACCCGCACCGACCGACGAGCCGGTTTTTGCCCCGCTGGTGGTCTGCGACCCGGCGTCACCGCCACCCTCCCGCCACGGGGCGCCATCTGGATCGTGATCGGTGAGGTGAGGCTCGAACTGGCCGCGGACACGCCCGCCGTTCGGCTGGCCGAGATCGTTCGTGCCCTTGGAGCCGCCGGATGCTGATGCCGTCGCAGGGCATGCCGATCCTGGTGGCGACCAAGCCGGCGGACTTCAGGAAGGGGCACGACGGATTGGCGGCGCTTGCGCAGTCGATGCTGGCGGAGGACCCTTCACCGGCACGGTCTTTGTGTTCCATTTCAAACGCGCCGGCCGGCTGAAGATCCTGCTCTGGGACGGCAGCGGGCTGGTGATGGCCAACAAGCGCCTCAAGGCCGACAGCTTCACCTGGCCCGCCGTCGGGGATGGGGCCATGACCTTGAGCCGAACGCAGTTCGAGGCGCTTTTTGCAGGCCTCGACTGGCGCCGGGTCCGGCCTCTGGAAACCCCGAAGCCAGCCGTTGCGGAATGACCTGAACGCAGGAAAAAGCGTTCAGCCACAGATGGATCAGGGTGTGATGACAGCATGTCCCCAGCCCCGTCCATCGACCTGTCCGTCATCCCCGAAAGCCAGCGCGCCGCCGTTCCAGCCGTGCTGCGCGAACGGGACGCGCTGCGGGAAACCAACCGGCGGCTGGAGCATCTGATCGCCGA
>NZ_JAOTBD010000036.1 GCF_026162625.1 Paracoccus beibuensis
TCGCGCCGCCGTGCTTAACGGCTACACGGCGCTCGGCATACCTGTCACAGAGCTCGTGGGATAAGTCCGCCCGGGGAAAGGGGAAGTCCGGCCTTCAAGCTCTTTGCGCAACAAAGCTGCTCTGTGGGACAAAGTCCCTGCAACTCTACACTTATCAAAAAACCCATGGTCGGAGCGAGAGGATTCGAACCTCCGACCCCCTGCTCCCGAAGCAGGTGCGCTACCAGGCTGCGCTACGCTCCGACCGTGGAGGGGCAGTTAACGCGACGGTGGCCCGAATGCAAGTCCTCTCAGCGGCGGGGCGGCCACAATCTTTGCAGGACCGTCGACTTGGGGGCCGTCACCACCTCGGCCCGCAGCCGCGCGATGGTGGCGGGACGGTTGGCGGAGACGCCTCGCCCCTCGCGCCAGACGATGTAGATCCCGGACGCGATGATGATCGCGACACCGGCCAGGGTCGCGGGATGAATCGATTCCTCGAACAGGAACCAGCCATAGGCGGTGGCCCAAAGTATCTGCGAATACTGCATCGGGGCGACCACGCCTGCCTCTCCGGCGCGATAGGCCATGATGACAAGGAAACTGCCTGTCAGCCCCAGCGCGGCGATCACCCCCGTCAGCGCCAGATGGTGCAGAGCCATGGGCTGATAGCCCAGGGACAGCGCCGTGCCTGCCGCGAAGAAGTTGCCGAGCATCGGCCACATCATCAGCACCAGCGGACGCTCTTGCCGGCCAAGGCGGCGGATGATGACGGCGCCCATCGCACTGGCGATCGCGCCTGCAAGGGCCGCGGCATGGCCCAGCTGCAGATCCTGCGCTCCCGGCCGCAGCACGATCAGGACGCCGGTCAGACCAACGACGACGGCCGCCCAGCGGTGAACGCCCACCCGCTCTCCCAGCAAGGGGATCGACAGGATGGTGATCAGCAGGGGCGTCGTGAACAGGATAGCATAGACCTGCGTCAGCGGCAGGGTGGAAAACGCGAAGAACGCCCCCATTCCTGCGATCACGGCGCAGCCCGTGCGCAGGATCACCCAGCCCATGTTGTTGGGGCGAAGCGACCCCGGCTGCGGGTCGCGCATCAGCACCATCGAGACCAGCGGGAACGACAGAAGCGACGCGAAGAACAGGATCTGCAGCGGCGGATAGATCCCGCCCAGCGTCTTGATCACGGCGTCATGCGTCGCATAGAGGCCCATCGCAGCCAACTGCAGAAGGGCCCCCCTGACGTTCCCCGAAAGCGCCAATCAGCCCCCCAGGGCGGCGACGATCCGGTCGCCCATCTCGGACGTGCTGACCGGGGTGCCGCCGTCCGGCCCCATCAGGTCGGCGGTGCGGACGCCATCGGCCAGAACCTTCTCGACCGCGCGCTCCAGCGCCTCGGCGGCCTCGCCTTCGTTGAAGCTGTAGCGCAATGCCATCGCGAAGCTGAGGATGCAGGCGATGGGGTTGGCCCTGCCCTGCCCCGCGATGTCGGGGGCCGACCCGTGCACCGGCTCGTAGAGCGCCTTCGGCCGCCCGTTCGCCATGGGCGAGCCCAACGATGCGGATGGCAGCATGCCCAGCGATCCCGTCAGCATCGCGGCGGCGTCCGACAGCAAATCGCCGAACAGGTTGTCCGTCACGATCACGTCGAACTGGCGCGGCGCGCGGACCAGCTGCATGGCGCCGTTGTCGGCATACATGTGCGACAGCTCCACGTCCGGGTATTCGTTGTCGTGGACCCACTGCACCTCTTCGCGCCAGAGGATGCCGGATTCCATGACGTTGGCCTTCTCCATCGAGCAGACCTTGTTGCCCCGCTTGCGCGCCAGCTCGAACGCGGACCGGGCGACCCGGCGCACCTCTCCGCTGGTATAGCGCTGCGTGTTGATGCCGACGCGCCCGCCCTCGTTCTCGGGGTTGTTGTCATCGGAATGGATGCCGCGCGGTTCGCCGAAATAGACTCCGCTGGTCAGTTCGCGCACGATCAGGATTTCCAGACCAGCCACGACCTCGCGCTTCAGGGACGAAAAATCCGCCAGCGCGTCGAAGCACTGCGCGGGGCGCAGGTTCGCGAACAGGTCCATTTCCTTGCGCAGGCGCAGAAGGCCGCGCTCGGGCTTCACGCTGAAGTCCAGCACGTCGTATTTCGGGCCGCCGACCGCGCCCAGCAGAACCGCGTCAACCTGTTGCGCGCGGGCCATCGTGGCATCGCCTAGGGGCACGCCATGCGCGTCGTAGGCCGCGCCGCCGACCAGGTCGTGGGTGACGTCGAAGGACATGCCGCGATTGGCCCCGAACCAGTCGATGACCTTGACGACCTCGGCCATGACCTCGGGGCCGATCCCGTCGCCGGGCAGGATGAGAAGCGAATAGCGGTCGGACATGAACCCTCCTTGAGGCGGCGTCGGTAAGCGCAACCTTGGGTTAGACGCCGGTTTCCATAGGGTCAAGGTCGAGGGTCGCGCAACATCGGCCGCGAACACCCGGCCGCACGATCGCACATCTTGCAGCTTTCGCGCCGTTGCCCCAGCTTGGCGCCGGGAACGGAGGGATCACATGCCACAGCTGTCGGCCGGGCTGGCCAGCCTTGTGCTGGCCTACATGCTCAGCCAGTTCTACCGCGCCTTCTTGGCGGTGATGTCGCCGGTCCTGCAGGACCAGCTTGGCGCGGGTCCGGGCGACCTGGCGCTGTCGTCGGGGCTGTGGTTCATCGCCTTCGCGGTCATGCAGCTGCCGGTGGGCGCGGCGCTGGACCGGCACGGGCCGCGCCGGACGGTGGCCGTCCTGCTGGCCTTCGGCGGCGGCGGGGGCGCCATCGTCTTCGCTCTGGCCACGGCGCCCTGGCATCTGCATGTCGCGATGACGCTTCTGGGCATCGGCTGCTCTCCGGCGCTGATGGGTCCGTACTACATCTTCGCACGCGAATATCCGCCCGCCGCCTTCGGGACGCTTGCAGGAATGGTGGTCGGCGTCGGCTCGCTCGGCAACATCCTGGGGGCCGCGCCCCTGGTGGGCGTGATCGAGGCCCTGGGCTGGCGCGGCACCCTGTGGGCACTGGCCACCGTCACGCTGTTGGTCGCCGGTGCGATCCTGGCGCGGGTCCGCGATCCGCAAGGGTTGGGGCAGGACCACCCGCAGGGTTCGCTGGGGCAGATCCTGCGGTTGCGGTCGCTGTGGTTCATCCTGCCGCTGTTCGCGATCAGCTATGCCGTATCGGCCGCGATCCGCGGGCTCTGGGCCGCGCCGTGGCTGGCCGAGGTGCATGGCGCCGATACCCACCAGATCGGCCGCGTGACGCTGGCGATGGGTCTGGCGATGGTCGCCGGCAGCTTTGCAGTCGGTCCCGCCGCCCGGTTGATCGGCAGCGCAAGGCGGGCGGTGCTGATCTTCACGCTGGTGATGATTGCGGTGATGGCGCTGTTGTGGCTGCGCCCGACGCAGGGGCTGGGATCGGCCACGGTCCTGCTGATGGTGCTGGGGTTCTTCGGGTCCGGCTATCCGTTCGTCATGGCGCATGGGCGGTCGTTCCTGCCGCCGCACCTGGTCGGGCGGGGCGTCACCTTCCTCAACATGTTCTCGATCGGCGGGGTTGGCGTGATGCAGTTCGCCTCGCGCCCCGTCTATCGTGCGGCCGAGGGTGCCTACCCTCCGGCGCAGGCCTACGCTATGCTGTGGCTGTTCTTCCTGGTCCCCCTGGTGATCGGGTTCCTGCTGTATTTCCTGACGCCCGAGGCGGAGCATGACTGACACACCGCTGGTGGTGGCCCCCAACCTGAAACGGCGCCTGTCGGGCGTCACCGCGACGGTGGTGCGTCTGATCCCGGTGCAGGCGCGGATGATCGGCATCGCCGCCACCGGCCCCGGCTTGCCGCCCGAAGTGCCGCATATCCCGCTGACGCGCGCCGCCACCCTGCCCCGCGACCGCTGGCGCGTCTGGCACGCGCGCCGGAACACGGAAATGGCGCTTGGCCTGATCCTGCGCCGCATCCTTCGCCGCCGCTACCGGCTGCTGTTCACCTCGGCCGCCCAGCGCCGGCATACCGGCTTCACCCGCTGGTTGATCCGCCAGCAGGACGCGCTGGTCGCGACTTCGCCCCAGGCCGCCAGCTATCTGGAACGTCCGGCGACCGTCATCCTGCACGGCGTCGACACCGACGTGTTCCGTCCCGCACCCGACCGCGCCGCGCTGCGCCGCGAGTTGGGGCTGGACCCCGATGCCGTGCTGATCGGCTGCTTCGGGCGAGTGCGTGCGCAGAAGGGCGTCGATCTTCTGGTCGAGGCGGGCCTCGCCCTGCTGCCGTCCCGCCCGCGCGCCCAGATGATCTTCACAGGTCGCATCACGCCTGATAACCGCGCCTTCGCCGACGACCTGCAGGGCCGCATCCGCACCGCGGGCCTGTCGGACCGCATCCGGTTCCTGGGCGAGCTGCCCTGGGACCGGGTCGTGCGCCATTACCAGGCGCTGGACCTTTTCGCCGCCCCCGCGCGGTGGGAGGGATTCGGCCTGACGCCCCTCGAGGCGATGGCCTGCGCCGTTCCCGCCGTCGCCGCCCGCGTCGGCGCCTACGAGACGCTGATCCGCGACGGCCAGACGGGCAGCCTGGTGCCCCGCGACGACGCGGCTGCCCTGACCACCGCGCTGGCTCGCTGGCTGGACGACGACGCGGCCCGGCAGGCGGCTGGCCAGGCCGCCCGCGCCCATGTCGCGCAGAACCACGCCATCGAGGGCGAGGCCCGCGCGCTTGTTCAGGTCTATCGCGACCTGCTGGAACGGCCATGATCCCGCCGCGCCTGGCCTTCGCCACCGCCCGTCTGCTCCGCGACGAGGGCTCGCTGGCGGCGCTGTCGGTCCCGCAGGGCGTCCTGCTGGCAACGCTGAGGGACCGGCAGGTGGCGCTGGTCGGCAACGCCCGCGCCCTGGCGGATACCCGCGACGGCGCGCGCCTCGACGCCGCCGACATCGTCATCCGCATCAACCGTGCGCCGATCCCCGACCCCGCCAGCCACGGCAGCCGCACCGACTGGCTGGCACTTGCCACGCGCCTGCCCGACGCCGACCGCGCGCGGCTGTCGCCCAGCCGCATCCTGTGGATGTCGCCCAAGCGCAAGCGGCTGGACTGGCGGACCGCCAGCAGCCCCGGCTTCTACCTGCACCCGCTGGCCGATTACCACGCGCTGAAGGGCCGGCTGGCCGCCCCGCCCACCACGGGCGCGATGATGATCGACCTGCTGCTGCGTGCGCCGCTGGCCGGGCTGACGCTTTACGGCTTCGACTTCTTCGCCAGCCTGTCGCTCTCGGGCCGGCGCGGGGCGACCGACGTGCCGCACGATTTCGCGTCAGAAGCCGCCTGGGTCGAGGATCTGCTGCGGCGCGACCCCCGGCTGACGCTGGTCCCGCCCGGGGCGTGAAAGGGGCAAGACCCTTTCCATGACCCTGCGTTTGCGGTAAATGCCGTCGACCGCAGGAAAAGGAGTCCCCGCAAGATGGGTTACAAAGTCGTCGTCGCCGGCGCCACGGGCAACGTGGGCCGCGAAATGCTGAACATCCTCGATGAACGTCAGTTCCCGATCGACGAGATCGCGGTTCTCGCCTCGCGCCGCTCGCAGGGGACCGAGGTCAGCTTCGGCGACAAGACCCTGAAGATCAAGGACATCGAGCAGTTCGACTGGACCGGCTGGGACATCGCGCTGTTCGCCATCGGTTCGGACGCGACCAAGATCCACGCCCCCAAGGCGGCGGCCGCCGGCTGCGTCGTGATCGACAACTCGTCGCTCTATCGCTATGACCCCGACATCCCGCTGATCGTCCCGGAAGTGAACCCCGACGCGATCCACGGCTACAAGAAAAAGAACATCATCGCGAACCCCAACTGCTCGACCGCGCAGATGGTCGTCGCGCTGAAGCCGCTGCATGACCGCGCGCGCATCAAGCGGGTCGTCGTCTCGACCTACCAGTCGGTCAGCGGCGCGGGCAAGGAAGGCATGGACGAGCTGTGGGACCAGACCAAGGGCATGTACGTGCCGGGTCAGGAAAAGGAACCCAAGAAGTTCCAGAAGCAGATCGCCTTCAACGTGATTCCCCAGATCGACGTCTTCATGGAAGACGGCTCGACCAAGGAGGAATGGAAGATGGTGGCCGAGACGAAGAAGATCGTCGACACCTCGATCAAGGTCACCGCGACCTGCGTGCGCGTGCCCGTCTTCGTCGGCCATTCCGAATCCATCAACATCGAGTTCGAGGACTTCCTGGACGAGGACGAGGCCCGCGACATCCTGCGCGAAGCCCCCGGCATCCTGGTCGTCGACAAGCGCGAACCCGGCGGCTACACCACGCCGGTGGAATGCGTGGGCGACTTCGCGACCTTCATCAGCCGCATCCGCCAGGACTCGACCATCGAGAACGGCCTGAACCTGTGGTGCGTCAGCGACAACCTTCGCAAGGGTGCTGCGCTGAACGCGGTGCAGATCGCGGAGCTGCTGGGCAACCGGGTCCTGAAGAAGGGCTGACGATTGTTCGACTGGATCACCGGTCTTCTTGAGGGCGGCGGGGCATGGGCCATCGCCGCCCTGATGCTGCTGGAAAACGTCTTCCCGCCGATCCCGTCCGAACTGATCATGCCGCTGGCGGGCTTCAATGCCGCGCAGGGCGGCACGCCGCTGTGGCTGGCGGTGCTGGCAGGCGGCGCGGGATCGACGGCGGGCGCGTGGCTCTGGTATGCGCTCGGCCGGGCCTACGGGGCGCGACGGCTGCACCAGCTGGTCGCGCGCCACGGCCGCTGGCTGACGCTGACGCCGTCGGAGCTGGAGCAGGCGCAGGCCTGGTTCGCTCGCCACGGCGGCGCGGCCGTCTTCTTCGGCCGCTTCCTGCCGACGATCCGCACGCTGATTTCGGTTCCCGCGGGCCTCGCGCGGATGCCGGTGGGGCTGTTCCTGCTCTATACCGCCATCGGCAGCTTGATCTGGTCCGGCGGTCTGGCGCTGGCGGGCCGGTTGCTGCAGGGCCAGTATCACGCGGTCAGCGGCTGGCTGAACCCGATCTCGACCGCCATCGTCGTGGCGATCTTCGCCTCCTACCTCTGGCGGGTGATCCGCTGGCGGCCGGACGCCTGAACGCTCAGACCAGCGCCCAGGTCCTGCCGTCGTTCTCGGCCTGCAGCAGCGTGCCTTCGCTAATGTCGTGCAGCAGCGCGTGCAGCGACAGCTCGCCCGCCTCGACGGCGGCCTGCACGAAGGGAAAGGTCAGCAGGTTGCGGATCGACACCAGCACCGCCTCGCGCTCCAGCGCGGCGACCTGCTGTTCGGGCGGCAGGTCCTTCACGCGCTCGTAGCCCGGCCGAAGGATGTCCATCCAGCGCCCGACAAAGCTGGTCGTCTCCTCCAGTTCGGGCGCCGCACCGGAACACATCGCGTGGCAGCCCGCCACGCCGCCGCAATGGGTGTGGCCGACCACGATCAGGTGCGCGACCTTCAGCGCGGTCACCGCATATTCCACCGCGGCCGAGGTGCCGTGCTGCTGCCCGTCGGGCGCATAGGCCGGAACCAGGTTGGCGATGTTGCGGTGGATGAAGAACTCTCCCGAATCCGCGCCGAAGATCCCCGTGACATGCACGCGGCTGTCGCAGCACGAGATGACCATCGCCCGCGGTCGCTGCCCCTCGGTGGCAAGCCGTCGGTACCAGGCAGCGTTCTCGCTGTACGAGGTGGCCTTCCAGCCGTGGTAACGCTTGAGCAGATATTGCGGCAAAGGGGACAGGTCGTGCATCTGGAACCTCGCTTTTGTTCCCCGCCTAATATGCCGGGTTTGAATTGAATTCGAGTGTTTTCTCTTCGCCGGATCAAGCCTTTCTTCACCGCTTCAGCCGATGGTCGGTGCGTGCGGGGACATGACCCTTCGGAGGTGCGGATGGCACAGATTTCAGCATTGACCGTGTCCGAGTCGGTGCGCGTCGACAGCCGCCGGGTGGCGGAGATCATCGCCGAACTGGGCGAAACCGCGGCCCAGAACGTCGTGGGCCTCGCGCTCGAGCAACTGGCCGCGGCGCTGACGGCGGTCGATGCGGCGCTGGGGGCCGGCGACCTTGCGCAGGCGGTGGCGGATGCCGAACGCATTTCGCGGCTGGCGTGGCAGATCGGCCTTCTGTCCCTGGCTGGTGTCGCAATGGACCTCGGCAGCACGGCCGAGCGGGGCGACCACGCCGCGCTGGCCGCCATCCGCGCGCGGCTGATGCGGGTCGGAAACCGGTCCCTGACGGCAATCTGGGATCGCACGGCCCTGGCCTGACCGGCCGGGGTTGCAGGGCGCGGCACAGGCTGTAGGCTGTCGTCGATCTGCCAAGGACGCTGCCATGACCCCAGAATTCGCCCCCGCCTCCGATGCCGCGTTGCCGCTCTGGCTGGTCTGGACCGGTGACGACCTGCCCCCGCAGGCTGGAACCTGGCCAGAGGCCAGCGGATTTGCCGCCAAGGCCGGCCAGATCTGCCTGCTGCCGGACGGACGTGGCGGCCTGGCGGGCGCCATCATGGGGCTCGGTGATCGCAGGCATGCCTCGCGCGACCGCTTTCAGATAGCGCGCGCCCACGCGCTGCCCAAGGCGGACTGGAACCTTGCCGCCCTTCCGGAGGGGCTCGACCCGGACCAGTTGGCGCTTGGCTGGCTGCTGGGACAGTATCGCTTCACCCGCTACAAGGGCAGCCCGTCCCAAGGGCCGCGGCTGGTCTGCCCCGAGGGCGTCGATGGCGACCGCATGGTGGCCATCGCCGCGGCTGAGTTCCTGACGCGCGACCTGATCAACACCCCCGCCAGCGACCTTGGCCCCGACAAGCTCGAGGCCGCAGCCCGCGCGCTGGCGAACAGCCTCGGTGCAAGGGTCGAGGTGATCAGCGGCGCCGCGCTGCTCAAGCAGAACTTCCCGCTGATCCACACCGTCGGTCGTGCCGCCGCCACCGATCCGCGCCTGATCGACATCCGGCTCGGAGAGAGCGGGCCGATGCTGACCATCGTCGGCAAGGGCGTCTGTTTCGACACCGGCGGGCTGAACCTCAAGCCCGGCGCGTCGATGGGCCTGATGAAGAAGGACATGGGCGGCGCGGCCACCGCGCTCGGCCTTCTGAAGATGCTGGCGGGGACCGGGGCGGCCAGGGGCCTGCGCCTGCGCGTCCTGATCCCGGCGGTGGAAAACAGCGTGTCTGGCAATGCCTTCCGGCCCGGGGACGTGCTCTCCAGCCGCAAAGGCCTGTCGGTCGAGGTGAACAATACAGACGCCGAAGGACGGCTGGTGCTGGCGGACGCGATGACCTACGCCGCCGAGGAGAGCCCCGACCTGATGATCTCTCTGGCGACGCTGACGGGGGCGGCGCGCGTGGCGCTTGGTCCGGACCTGCCGCCCTTCTATTGCGACGACGATGCCACCGCGACGGCGCTGCAGCGGGCTGGGATGCAGGTGGCCGATCCCGTCTGGCGGATGCCCTTCTGGGACCCCTACGAGCCGTTGATCGAGCCCGCCATCGCCGATCTGGACAACGCGCCTTCGGGCGGCATGGCGGGCTCCATCACCGCCGCCCTGTTCCTGCGCCGATTTGCCGAGGGCGCCGGCCGCTATGCCCATTTCGACATCTACGGCTGGCAGCCCACCGCCGCGCCGGGGCGTCCCAAGGGCGGCGTGGGCCAGGGCGCCCGCGCTATCCTGGCCGCGCTGCCGCAGATCCTGACGTGATCATGGACCGCCGCCTGACACCTGCCACGGACCGGGTGGCGCTCGACACTCTGCGGGGCATCGTGGACCGTTCGGCCTATGCGCCCGGCCAGCCCGCCCGTCTTGCCGTGCCGCTGGTCGACCTGCTGAACGCGCCGGACGGCCGCCGCGACCGGCAGCTGAATTTCGGCGCCGACCTGACGATCATCGAGCGGCGCGGCGACATGGTCTTCGTTCAGGCGGCGCTGGACGGCTATTGCGGATGGGTCCCGGCGGCGACGCTGACGCAGGACAGGCCGCCGGTCACGCACCGGGTGACGGCACCCGCCACCCATGTCTATCCCACCCCCGACATGAAGCGCCCCGAGCTGATGTCCCTGTCCCTAGGTGCCCGCCTGTCGGTCACCTCCGTCGCGGACGGTTTCGCGGCGCTTGCGACCGGCGGCCACGTGCCGGCCCAGCATGTCGGCGACAGCCCCGCCGCCGATCCGGCCGCCGTTGCCGAGAACCTTCTTGGCACGCCCTATCTCTGGGGCGGCAACAGCCGCGCCGGCATCGACTGCTCTGGCCTTGTTCAGGCTGCGTTGACCGCCTGCGACATCGCTTGCCCTGGCGACAGCGACCTGCAGCGCGATGCCTTCCCGGCGATGGAGCAGATACGCCGCAACGACCTGCTCTTCTGGCCCGGTCATGTCGCGATGGCGCTTTCCCCGGACCTCATGATCCACGCCACCGCCTGGACCATGTCCGTCACGCGTGAACCCATCCGCGACGCCATCGCCCGCATCGACGCCGCCGGCCAGGGTCCGTTCCAAGGCGCCCGGCGCCCCGGCTGACGAATCTTCTGTCCGAAAGAATGCTGGGAAGTCCGCAGGAGGGTGGCAGCGTCCCCCTCCTCCATGCTCACAGGTTGAACACCCGCTCCGGCTGAACCATCCCGCCCTGGTATCGCCCGATGCAGACGGGTCCCGTTGCGTCCGACACCCAGACCAGCTCGCCCCACTCGGCGCCGGTCGTCACCTCGCCCGGATTGCCGTTGCGGATGCGGACCGCCCCTTCCGGCGTCGCGCGCAGCATCGGCAGGTCGGCAAGGCCGGTCTCCAGCGGCAGGATCTGCCCGTCCAGCCACGCCTGCGCGTCGCGGTCGATGCGGTCGAAGGCCACGCCGTTCTCGGCCTCGAATGGACCCGACCAGGTGCGCCGCAGGTGCGCGACGTGGCCCAGGCAGCCCAGCTTGCGCCCCAGGTCGCGGGCGATGGAGCGGACATAGCCGCCCTTGCCGCAGACCATCTCCAGCCGCGCACTGCTCTCGCCTGCTTCCAGCAGCAGCAGGCTCTCGACCCACAGGGGCCGCGCCACCAGGTCCATCTCGACGCCCTCGCGCGCCAGGTCATAGGCGCGCTCGCCCTCGACCTTGACGGCGGAAAACGCGGGCGGAACCTGCATGATATCGCCGGTGAAACCCGCCAGCGCCGCCTCGACCTCGGCCGCCGTGGGGCGCGTCTCGGACTGCCGCACCACCTGCCCCGAGGCATCGTCGGTCGTCGTCTCGGCGCCCCAGTTGACCGTGAAGTCATAGCATTTCAGCGCATCCGTCACGATGGGCACGGTCTTCGTCGCCTCGCCCAGGGCCACGGCCAGCACGCCCGTCGCATCGGGGTCCAACGTGCCCGCATGACCCGCCTTCTTGGCGTCCAGAGCCCACCGGACCTTGGCCACGACCGCGGTCGAGTTGACCCCCGCCGGCTTGTCCACGATCAGCCAGCCGCTGATGTCCCGGCCCTTCTTGCGCGCCATGCGTTCCTCCTGAAAACAGGCGCCGGGGCATAGCGCCGGCACCTTGCGGGGTCAACCGGCCTCGCCGACCAGCCCGATGATCGGCCCCAGGCTGCGGCCGAAATCCGCCCGGTTCACCCCCGGCGCATAGAGCCGCGAGATCGAGCCGTCGAAATAGAGCGCGTCCCTGACGCCCAGCCCGTCGCGGAACAGCCGTCCGAACTCATGAAACGTCACCGGCCGGTCGGAAATCGCGAACCATGCCGTCTGCCCGTCCGGCGACACGCCGACCCCGTTGCGGACATAGCGGCTGTCGCTGTCGACCAGGAAGCGCGGGTGCAGTTCGCCGTCGATGACCAGCATCGGGCCGGACTGCGTGGCCAGCCGGCAGTCGGGGCGATCCTCGACAAAGCTGAGGGTCTCGATCACCTGGAACGGCACGGCGCCGCCGGTGCAGAAGACGCCGTTCGGCAGCATGCCGAAGTTGTCGTTGCTGCCCCCGGTGACGATCGGCGACAGCTCCTGCCCGTCCACGACCAGCAGGCCGACAGGGCGATAATCGGGATGAAACATCCCGGCGTTCATGGCGAAGGCCAGCGCCTCGCCCTCGGCCAGGGTACGGCGAACGTTGTTGAAGTTGCGCAGCGGTGCGCCGTCGGCCCCGTCCTGCCACAGCCGCAGCGCCGGTTCCTGCGCGGCCGGAACCTCGCAGAGGACATAGCCCTGACCGTCATGGCTCATCCGCTCGCAGGTCGCGGCCCCGGCAGGCAGGGCCAGCGCGACCAGCGCGCCCAGGGCCACGGCCAGACGCCGCGGCAGGTCAGAGCTCATCGTCATCCTCGTCTGCGGCCTCGACGTCGCGGCGCACGCGTTCGTCGGCGAACAGGCGGCGCGTGTCGTCCATGCGGTCGAAGGTCTCGTCCAGCTGGAACTTCAGCGCGGGGGCGTATTTCAGCGTCATCCCCTTGGTGACCAGGTGCCGCAGTTCCGGCGCATTGCGGCGCAGCGCGGCCAGCGCCTCCTCGGCGTTCTGGCCGAACAGCGGCAGCACATAGGCCGTCGCCACCTTGAGGTCGGTCGCCATGACCACCTCGCCCACGGTGATGGAGTGCCGGTTCAGGTCGGGGTCATGCACGTCCCCGCGCGCAAGCACGTCGGACAGGGTGCGGCGGATCAGTTCGCCCACCCGCAGCTGACGCTGCGACGGACCTCTGCCTTGGGAATTTCGGTTCTGTGCCATGCTCCCCGATGTAGGGGGTCGCGGCCGACGCCGCAACGGGATATGACGCGGGCAAAGCCAGCGGGGGTGCCAGATGAGCGATTTGCAGAACACCGAACAGCCGCAGCGTCCGGGCGTGGTCGTCACCGGCGCCTCGGGTCGGATGGGGCAGATGCTGATCCGGCTGATCCTGGACAGCCCCGACCTGCGGCTGGTGGGCGCGCTGGAACGCAGCGGCCACGCCTGGATCGGCCAGGACATCGGCAGCGCGATGGGCGGCGCGCCGGCAGGCGTCGCGGTCAGCGACGACGCCGTGACGGCGATCGCGCAGGCGCAGGCGGTCATCGACTTCACGGCACCGGCCGCCACCGTGGCCTTCGCCGAACTGACAGCGCAGGCCCGCGCCGTCCACGTCATCGGCACCACCGGGTTCGAGGCCGAGCACCTGGCCGCCCTGAAGGCGGCGGCGCGCCACGCCCCGATCATCCGGGCGGGCAACATGTCGCTTGGGGTGAACCTGCTGGTCGGGTTGACCCGCAAGGTCGCCGCCGCGCTTGGGACGGACTGGGACATCGAAGTGGTCGAAAGCCACCACCGCCACAAGGTCGACGCGCCGTCCGGCACCGCCCTGATGCTGGGCGAGGCTGCGGCCAGCGGCCGCAGCGCCGCGCTGGCGGACCTGCGCACGCCCGCACGCGAAGGCATCACCGGCGCGCGCGCGCCCGGCAGCATCGGCTTTGCCGCCATCCGCGGCGGCGACGTGGTGGGCGAACACGACGTCATCTTCGCGACCGAGGGTGAGCGCATCGTCCTGCGCCACCTTGCGACCGACCGCGCGATCTTCGCCCGCGGCGCGATCCGTGCAGCAATCTGGGGCCAGGACAAGGGACCCGGCGAATACGACATGCACGACGTGCTGGGCCTTTAGAGGCAGGCCCATCGGCAGGACGTCGGTTCCGGTCAGGCCCAGGGGCCCGCAATTGATTTGCCCGCCCCTGGCGCCACAACGGCCTCTGCCATGGCGACTTCGCCGGACTGTGCCGCAGGTCCCGAACCTGCACCAGAAGATGGGCAGGCGCAGCCAGATTGACTGTGGCGGCCGCAGTGCAATGACATCACGCCCGACTCCGCCGGAGCGCGGCAAGGCCGCTGCAATCGATGTCGCTTGTTTGGCAGCTCCGTCGCGGACACCAGTACCGCCGCGCGGCACGATTGCTGCGCAGGCAGGGCGCATCTTGCAATCATCAATCACCGCATGGCCGAGAAGACCTGGGCCTTCTAGGGCTGGATCGAACAGCAGCCGGACATCAGCTCGGGCGTCTGCCCGCGCAGGACCAGCAGCGCCTGCAACCCATAGAGACGGTCCGACATCCCGTCCGTGCAAATCTGCGGCGTGGCCGTCAGCGTCATGTCACCCGCAACGACCGCTCGGGTCGGAAGGCGGAAGATGCCGGTCGACAGCGCTGTGGCCGGCTGCACCACGTCATCCTCGCCCGGCCGCGCCAGCGTGACGCTGCCGCCCTTGGCGGCAAGGCTCCAGAACGGTTCGGTCCCGAAGCAGCGGAAGCCCTGGGGCAGCGCGCCCTCCTCCCAGACATCGACGCGATAGTTGAGGAAGCGCGACGACACCCAGCCCGACCGCTCGGCAGTGTTGACGCGGGCCCAGCCCCGGCGCTCCTCGACCACCTCGACATGCGTGGCATCGGGCGCCAGCGTGCCGATGATCTTGGCGCTGGCCGAGGGTTCGGCGCGGATGTTCAGGACGTCGTCGGCCGCGACGTCCGTTACGTCGAACAGCGTCGGCAGGGTGTATTCCTGCGTGGCGGCGGCCGGTCCGGCAAGGACAAGGGTCAGGGCAAGGGCTGTGCGCAGCATGGAAACCTCGGTCGTTGATGCGGGCAGGCTAGCGCGCCGCCGCGCCTTCCGCATCCGACGGTTTCGCGACCTGTTCCCCCCGGCGCGCCAAGCCGCTAGAACACCGCCATGAGCACGCGCGTGATCGCCGACGAAACACTGACCGCCGCCGTGGCGCGGATGCTGGCCGCCGACCTGGCACCGGGCCGGACGGTGCTGCTGGAGGGTCCCGTGGGGGCGGGCAAGACGCATTTCGCCCGCGCCTTCATCCGCGCCCGCCAAGGCAACCTGGCCGAGGACGTGCCCAGCCCGACCTTTACCCTGGTCCAGACCTATGACGACCCCCTGGGGACCGAGATCTGGCACGCCGACCTTTATCGCCTGACCGACCCGTCCGAACTGTCCGAACTTGGCCTCGACGAGGCGATGTCCGACGCCATCTGCCTGATCGAATGGCCGGACCGGCTGGCGGCGCCGCCACCGAACGCGCTGACGGTGGCGCTGACACCCCTGCCCGACCTCGACCTGCGGCAGATCGCGCTGGCCTTCCCCGGCGCGGCGCGGCTGGCGCAGCGGGCCAGCTTTGTCGCCACCACCGGGTGGGCCGAATCGCGGGTGACGCCCTTGGCCGGAGATGCCTCGGCCCGGCGCTATTTCCGGTTGGTCCGGGGCGGCGAACGTGCCGTCCTGATGGACGACCCCGGCCGCAGCATGGACGCCTTCCTGGCCATGACCCGCTGGCTGACCGACCGCGGCTTCGGCGCCCCGGCGATCCTGGCCGAGGATGCGGCGCAGGGCCTGGCGCTGGTCCAGGACCTTGGCGACGATCTGCTGGCCGGGGTGCTGCGGGACGACCCGGCGCTGGTTCCCGTCGCCTATGACCGGATCGTCGACCTGCTGGCGGATCTGCACCGCCACCCGGTGCCAGGGTTCATCCCGGTGCTGGACGGACCTGCGCTGGCCGAGCAGGTCGGGCTCTTCGCGCTCTATCCCCATACCATTGAAACCGAGGTGCCGCAGATCGGCGTGCTGGTGGCGCAGCTTCACGCGGAATGGGCCGCAGACCTGCCGCCCGTGACCGCGCTGCGCGATTTCCATGCCGAGAACCTGATCTGGCGCGGCGCGGCGCCCCTGGGCCTGATCGACTATCAGGACGCGGTGACGGCGCATCCGGCCTATGACCTGGTCTCGGCCCTGCAGGATGCGCGCCGCGACGTGGGCCGCGAGATCGAGGATCATGCCATTGCCCGGTACCTGTCGATCACCGGCCACGATCCGGCGCGCTTCCGCGCCGCCTATGCGCTTCTGGGCTCGCAGCGGAACCTGCGGATCATGGGCATCTTCACGCGGCTGGCGATTCGGGACGGAAAGCCACGCTATCTTGACCTGATGCCGCGGGTCTGGGCCCATGTGCAGCGCAACCTGGCCCATCCGGCGCTGGAACCACTGGCCGATGCCCTGCAAGGCGTCCCCGCCCCCGACGATGCCGTCCGCGAAAGGATCCGCGCCCGATGCCGCCCCTGATGATCTTCGCTGCGGGCCTTGGCACCCGGATGCGCCCGCTGACCGACATGCGCCCCAAGCCCCTGATCGAGGTCGCGGGCCGCCCCCTGCTGGACCGCGCGCTGGCGCTCGGCCGCCAGGCCGGGACCGGGCGCATCGTCGTCAACACGCACTACCTGGGCGCGCTGATCGAACGACACCTCGAGGGACAGGACGTCGCCATCAGCCGGGAAGCGGGGCAGATCCTCGACACCGGGGGCGGGCTGCGCAACGCCCTGCCGCTGCTGGGGCCGGGGCCGGTGATGACGCTGAACCCCGACGTCGTGTGGTCGGGGCCGAACGTGCTGACGGCGCTGCAGGCGGCCTGGAACGACGACCGGATGGACGCGCTTCTGGCGCTGGTGCCACTGGCGCGGGCCACGGCGCGCAAGGGGGCGGGCGATTTCAGCCTGGATGCCGACGGACGGCTGATCCGAAAGGGCCACTTCGTCTATGCCGGCGCACAGATCATCCGCCCCGACCGCCTGGCCGAGATTCCGGGCGACGTCTTTTCGCTGAACCGCCTGTGGGACCTGCTGATCGCGGAGGGCCGCGCCTTCGGGATAATCCATCACGGCGGCTGGTGCGACGTCGGCTATCCCGACGCCATTCCCCTGGCCGAGGCGCTGCTGCGTGACTGAGATCCGCGGTCTCTATGCTCTGCCGCCCGGCGTCGATTTCGCCGAAGGCTTCGTGCAGGGCCTGCTGGCCCGCATGAAGGGCCAGCCGCCCGAGGCGCTGGCACGCGTGACGGTGCTGGTCAACGCCGCGGCCACGATGGGCGCCCTGCGGACCGCCTTCGACCGCGCGGGCCCGCTGCTGCTGCCGCAGCTGCGCACGATCACGGCCATTGATCCGGGGCCGCTGGTCATGCCCGATCCGCCGGAGGCACCACTGGCGCGACGGCTGCAGCTGGCCCACCTGATCGCGCAGATGCTGCGGGTGCGGCCCGACCTTGCGGCGGGACATTCGATCCCGGTGCTGGCGCAGTCCCTGTCGCAGCTGATGGTCGAGATGCAGACCGAAGGACGCGACATCACCGCGCTCGAGCAGATCGACACCGGCGATCACGCCCGGCACTGGCAGAACGCGCTGGTCTTCCTGCGCATCGCCGCGGATTTCCATCTGGGCGACCCGTCCCAGGACCGTCCCGCCCGTCAGCGCGCCGCGGCCGAAGTCGCCTTGCGCGACTGGCCGCAGGGGCTGAACCTGCCGCGGGGGCCGGTGATCGTCGCGGGATCGACCGGGTCGCACGGGGCGACGCGGCTCTATATGCAGGCGGTGGCGGCGCTGCCGAACGGCGCGGTGGTCCTGCCGGGCTTCGACTTCGACCAGCCGCAGGGGGTCTGGGACCGTCTCGGCGATGCCGCCGACGACCACCCGCAGTCGCGCTTCGCACCGCTGATCCGGGCCGGGGGCTATCCCTTGCGCTGGATCGACACGCCGCCCCCCTCGACCGCCCGGAACCGGCTGATGTCGCTGGCGCTGCGCCCGGCCCCGGTGACCGACCAGTGGATCGCCGAGGGACCTGCGCTGCCCGACCTAATCGCGCCCACGCAGGAGCTGACCTTGATCGAGGCAGACCAGCCGGGGCAAGAGGCCGAGGCCATCGCCCTGATCATGCGCGACGCCGCCGAGAGGGGAGAGCTGATCACCCTGATCGCCGCCGACAGCGGGCTGATCCGCCGCGTCACCGCCGCGCTTGACCGCTGGCACATCCGCCCCGACGACAGTGCCGGCCGCCCGCTGCCCCTGACCGCGCCGGGCCTCTTCCTGCGCCAGGTCGCCGCGCTGTTCGGCGAGGCGCTGACCATCGACCGGCTGATGATCCTCCTCAAGCACCCGATGACGGCGACCGGGTCCGAGGTGATCAAGCGCAACGACATCCTGCGCCAGACCCGAGAGCTGGAACTGAAGCTGCGCAACCACGGCCCGGCCTTTCCGGATGCCGAAACGCTGGCGGACTGGGGCACGAAGGGCGACGGCACGCGCAAGATCTGGGCCAACTGGCTGTGCGACATGCTGAAACGCATCACGCCGCTGGCGCAGGACCGCGCGCCCCGTCCCCTGCCCGACCGGCTGGCTGACACGGTCGCGCTGGCCGAGGCGCTGGCCGCCGGTCCCGAGGGCGATCCCGAACGCTCGCAGCTGTGGCAGGGCAAGGCGGGCCAGATGTCGCGCGCCGTGCTGGAGCACCTGGCCGAACACGCACCCCTGGGTCCCGCGATCGGTCCGACCGACTTCTGCGCCCTGCTGATCACCGAACTGCAGGCCAAGGCGCTGCGCGAGGACGTGGCCGGGCACCACTGCCTGCGGATCCGCGGCCCTCGGGAGGCACGGCTCTATGGCCACGGGCAGGTCATCCTGTCGGGCCTGAACGAGGGCGGCTGGCCGCAGCCCCTGTCGCCCGACCCCTGGCTCTCGCGGCAGATGCGGCTGGCGGCCGGCCTGCCGGTGCCGGAACGCCAGATCGGCCTGGCGGCGCATGACTTCCAGCAGGGGGTCGCGGCCGACCGGGTGATCCTGACGCGGGCGAAACGCGATGCCGAGGCAGAGACGATTCCCTCGCGCTGGCTGAACCGGCTGATGAACCTGCTGGGCGGGCTGCCGGACCGGAACGGACCGCAGGCGCTGGCCGCCATGCGGGCGCGAGGCAACGAGTGGCTGGCCATGGCCGAAGCCGTGGCACGTCCCCCGGCCGCAGCGACCCCCGCCCGCCGGCCATCCCCGGTCCCGCCCGGCCCGGCCTTTGACGAATTGCCGGTCACGGACGTGTCGCTGCTGATCCGCGACCCCTATGCGGTCTATGCCAAGCGCGTGCTGAAGCTGCGGCCCCTTCCCAGCCTGCGACCCCAGCCTGATGCCGCGCTGCGCGGGCAGACGCTGCACGCCATCGTCGAGGCCCTGCTGAAGTCGCGCCCCGCCCCGGACACCCCGCCAGAGGTGCTGCGCGCAACCTTCCTGTCGCTGGCCGCCCGAGTGCTGGAGGCCGAGGTGCCCTGGCCTGCCGCCCGCGCCTTCTGGCGGGCACGGATCGAGGGCATCGCCGACCGCATCGTGGCCGACGAACTGGCCCGGCTGGCCGAGGGCAGCCCGATGGTGATCGAGAACCGGGGCCGGGTCGCGGTCGCCGGTCTGGACGTCACCCTGACTGCAAAGCCGGACCGCATCGACCTGCTGCATGACGGGCGCGTGGTCGTCTATGACTACAAGTCCGGCAGCCCGCCGACCGACGCGCAGATCAAGCATTTCGACAAGCAGCTGATGCTCGAGGCCGCGATGGCCCGTCGCGGCGGCTTCGGCGCACTTGGTCCCGTGGATGTCGCGGCGATCCGCTATATCCAGCTGGGCGGAGAGGGCGCGACGCACCAGCGGGCCCATGACGAAACGGTCGAAGGGCAGACCTGGGACGGCTTCGTGGCGCTGATGGAGGCCTATCTGCGGGGCGGGGCAGGCTTCACCTCGATGCGCGCGCCCGAACGGACGTCCTACTCGGGCGACTACGACCACCTGGCGCGCTATGGCGAATGGGCGCTGACCGATGCCGCCAGTCCGGAAAAGGTGGGCGATCATGGATGAGGCCACGCTGAACCAGATCGCCGCGGCCGACCCGCAGCGATCCACCTGGCTGACGGCCAATGCGGGGTCGGGCAAGACGCGGGTGCTGACCGACCGGGTGGCGCGGCTGCTGCTGGCGGGCACCCCACCCGAACGCATCCTGTGCCTGACCTATACCAAGGCCGCCGCGACCGAGATGCAGAACCGCCTGCTCAAGCGCCTCGGCCAGTGGGCGATGCTGCCGGAACTGCAGCTGCGCGCCGAACTGGCCGAACTGGGCGAGGCGGGGGAACCGGACCTGCCCCAGGCCCGGCGCCTCTTCGCCCGCGCCATCGAAACTCCGGGCGGGCTGAAGGTTCAGACCATCCACAGCTTCTGCGCGGCGCTTCTTCGGCGCTTCCCGCTGGAGGCCGGCGTGCCGATGGGCTTTGCCGAGCTGGACGATCGCAGCGCCAAGGCGATGCGGGCCGAGATCCTGGAGGACATGGCCGCCGAGGGCGATCCCGCCATCCGCGACCTGACGCGCCTGCATTCCGGCGACAACATCGACAGCTTCCTGGCCAGCCTGTCGGAGGCGGATTTCAGCGCCGAACCCGATCCTGCCGCGATCTGGACCGCGCTGGACCTGCCGCCCGGCCTGACGGCCGACAGCCTTCTGGCGCAGGTATTCCTCGGGTCAGAAGGCGATCTGCTCGACGCACTGATCCCGCTGCTTCGGGCAGGCAAGTCCACCGACGTCAAGCTGGCCGACCAGCTGGCCCGCTGCCGGATGCGCGACCCCGGCATGGCGGACCTGTGGGTCCTGAGCGGCTGCCTGCTCTATGGCGCCAAGGCCGCCGTGCCCTTCGGCGCCAAGACCGGCAAGATCCCGACCAAGGACCTGGCCAGCGGCCCCTGCGCGCCCTTCATGGAGGACCTGAACGCGCTGATGGAGCGGGTGGAGCTGGCCCGTCCGCAGGCGCTGGCCCTGTCGGCTGCGGAAAAGACGCTGGCGCTGCACCGCTTCGGCCATGCCTTTACCACCCGGATGGCGCGGGAAAAGGCGGCGCATGGGTGGCTGGATTTCGACGACCTGATCCGCCGCACCGCGCAGCTGCTCGAGGAATCCAGCATGGCGCAGTGGGTTCTGTGGCGGCTGGACGGCGGCATCGATCACATCCTGGTCGACGAGGCGCAGGACACCAGCCCCGAACAGTGGCGCGTGATCCGCCGCCTGACCGACGAATTCACCAGCGGCGCGGGCGCGCATGACCGGCCGCGCACGCTGTTCGTGGTGGGCGACCCCAAGCAGTCGATCTATTCCTTCCAGGGCGCCGACATCGCCGTCTTCGAGGAGATGCGCGACCGCTTCGACCAGGATTTCCAGGCGGTGCAGCAGCCGATGCAGCGGCGCGGGCTGGCGCACAGTTTCCGGTCGTCGCCTGCGATCCTGCGGCTGGTCGATGCGGTCTTCCAGGACCGGGCGGCCGAGGGCCTGGGCGACCCGCCCCGCCACGTGGCCTTCCGCCACGCCCTGCCCGGCCGCGTCGACATCTGGCCGACCCTGCCGGAACCCGAATCGCCCGAGCGTCCCGACTGGACGCAACCCGTCGATGCGCCGGCCGAAAACGACGCGCGGACGGAACTGGCCCGCGCCGTCGCCCGCCAGGTCAGGGCGATGCTGGGGACGCCGATCCTGGACCCGAGGATCGGCGAAGCGCGCCCCATCGGGCCGGGCGACATCCAGATCCTGGTCCAGCGGCGCAGCGACCTGTTCGATGCGCTGATCGGAGAGTTGAAATCCGCCGGCCTTCCCGTGGCGGGCGCCGATCGGCTGAAACTGGCGGCCGAACTGGCGGTGCGCGACATCACCGCCACGCTGGCCGTGCTGGCCACGCCCGAGGACGACCTGTGCCTGGCCGCCGCCCTGCGATCGCCGCTGTTCGGGCTGACCGAGGATGATCTCTATCGGCTGGCAACGGGGCGGCAGCGGGGGGAATACCTGTGGGCACGGCTGCGCCAGTCGCATCACCGCCGAACCTGGGACATTCTGGACGACCTGGCCGACCACGCCGACTTCTTCCGGCCCTATGACCTGATCGCCCGCCTTCTGACGCGTCACGGGGGGCGCGCCGCCCTGCTGGCCCGCCTTGGCCCCGAGGCCGAGGACGGCATCGACGAACTGCTGTCCCAGGCGCTTGCCTATGAACAGGTCGAGACGCCGTCGCTGACCGGCTTCCTGGTCTGGCTGCAAAGCGACGACGTTCAGGTCAAGCGGCAGCTGCCCGGCGGGTCGGGCGGGCTGATCCGGGTGATGACCGTGCACGGATCGAAGGGCCTGGAAAGCCCGGTGGTAATCCTGCCGGAAACCCAGAAGCGCCGTCCCGCCAACGGTCAGCGGCAGGTGCGGTTGGACGGCATGCCCGCCTGGCGCGGGGCCGCGGCCGAACGCTGCGACGCGGTCGCGCTGGCCGTCGCCGAATGGGAGCGGCGGCAAGAGGAAGAACGGCGGCGGCTTCTCTATGTCGCGATGACGCGGGCGGAAAGCTGGCTGATCGTCGCCTCGGCCGGAGAGACGGGCGATGCGCTGGACAGCTGGCACGCGATGATCGCGGATGGCGCGGGCCGCGCCGATCTGGTCCGCGCCGACCTGCCGCTGGACGCGCTGTCACCCGCATTGGGGACCGGCCTGCGCTTGTCCTTCGGCGGCTGGCCAACGACGGCCGAGGCGACCGCATCGCCGCCACCGCGGCTGCGCCAGGCCCCGGACTGGGCGCTGCGCCTGCCGCCACATGCCCCCGATGTCCCGGTGCCGGTCACGGCGACCGGCCTCGGCGGCGCGAAAGTGCTGGCCTCGGCGATCGAGGGCGACCGCGATGGGGCCATGCTGCGCGGCACCCGGCTGCACCTGCTGCTGGAACATCTGCCCGCCCATCCGCCTGCCGACTGGCCGGGCATCGGCCGCGCCCTTCTGGCCGGGGCCGAAGGCGGGCTGCCCGACGGCCCCGAACTGGCCGACCTGCTGGAGGAGGCGCGGGAGGTCCTGTCGGCGCCCGACCTCGCGCATGTCCTGCAGCCGCCCCCGGATGCGCAGGTCCTGTCAGAGGTGGCGCTGACGGCCCCCCTGTCAGGCCTGGGCATCCTGAACGGGGTGATCGACCGGCTGATCATCACGGATACGGCGGTGACGGCCGTCGACTACAAGACCAACACGGATGTGCCCGCAACGCCAGATGAGGTGCCCGAGGGCATCCTGCGCCAGATGGCCGCCTATCGCGCCGCGCTGCGGGGCATCTGGCCGGACCGGCCGGTGCAGGTGTCGGTGCTGTGGACGGCCAGCCGCAGTCTGATGCCGCTGCCCGACCCGCTGCTGGATCGGACGATGGCGGGGCTTGTGCCGGGCGGCCGGCCTCTTGACCCTGCGCCTGCGGGTCCATAGCTGTAATGCCAACCCCCCGCTGCCGGTCCCGCCGGCCCACCATCGAAGGAGCCCAGCATGGCAACCGTGCATGTGAACGACGCTGAATTCGACGCAGAAGTGCGTCAGGCCGCCACCCCCGTGATCGTCGATTTCTGGGCGGAATGGTGCGGCCCCTGCAAGCAGATCGGCCCTGCCCTGGAAGAGCTGTCGGACGAATATGCCGGAAAGGTCAAGATCGTGAAGGTCAACGTGGACGAGAACCCGGAACAGGCCGCGGCCCTGGGCGTTCGCGGGATCCCCGCGCTCTTCATGTTCAAGGGCGGCGAGGTCGTGTCGAACCGCATGGGCGCCGCCCCCAAGGCTGCGCTGAAAAGCTGGATCGACGAATCCGTCTGATCCCACGGGGATGACGTGAAGGCGGCGGCCCCTCAGACGGGCCAGCCGCCTTTTTTCATGGCCGCCAGCAGGCGCGCATCGGCGTCGGCCGCCATCATGTCGAGGCTGGTGCGGCGCAGGAACCAGTCGAGGAACTGCCCCGTCGGCGGCGCATGATCCGACGCGCACGCCAGCGCGGCCTCGGGGCCCAAGTCAGCGACATTCAGCGCCACGTGGTGGTAATCGCTCTGCGCAAAGAGGACGACCGGCTTGCCCAGGATCAGCCCGTCGAAGCCGACCGCGCTGTTCTGGGTGACCACGAAGGCGCAGTCGCGCAGCCGCGCCATCGTATCGCCCCCGACGATCAGGTTCGGATGCGCGCGGGCGAGCGCCCCCAGCGCCGCGCGGTCGTCGTCATCATAGCTTTCTTTCGGATGCAGGGTGGCGATGCAGGGACGCCCAGTGCGCGCGGCGGCCGCGACCATCTGGACCGGGCTGGCGGACTGGAAGCTGCGCTGGCGGCGGATGTGGCCCTGCAGCGGGATCAGGACATGGTCGCCACGGACAGGCTGAGGTCCCGGCAGGACCCGCGCCCGCAGCCGCTGCACGAAGCGGTCCGCCGCGTCGGGTTCGATCTGGTCGGGGTCGAAGGCGGTCAGCGCAACGGGCCAGCGCCAACGCTCGGCCACGGATTCCAGCCGCCAATAGGGATAGTGATAGGCCAACCGGAAGGTCAGGGCGCGGTCATGGGTCGGCCGCTCCATGTTGAAGAGCGCGTATCCGGGCAGGAACGGCGCCTCGGCCCGGGCGGCATCGCCCGACGGGCGGATCCGGATCTGCCAGTCGCGGGATTCCAGAAGGCCGCGGATGCGGTTCAGGAAGCCCAGCTTGCCGGCCTGCGCGGTGTGCAGGATCGGCGGGTGCAGATAGACGGTCAGCAGCGGAACGACGCTCATGGTCGGGACGGTAGGGCGGGTGGGGCGGCTTTTCAACGGGTTGCACACGGCCAAGGGCACCCATATCTGCTGCCCGAATGACAATGAACGGAGCCTTTCATGGCAGAGGACAGATTTCCCGGCTGGCACGGCACCACGATCCTGGCGGTGCGCCGGGGCGGCAAGGTGGTCGTCGCGGGTGACGGGCAGGTCAGCGTCGGGCAGACCGTGATGAAGGGCAGCGCGCGCAAGGTACGCCGGCTGTCGCCGGGCGGGCGCGACGTGATCGTGGGCTTCGCCGGATCGACCGCCGACGCCTTCACCCTGCTCGAGCGGCTGGAAAAGAAGCTGGAAGCCGCGCCCGGCCAGTTGCAGCGTGCCTGCGTGGACCTGGCCAAGGACTGGCGCACCGACAAGTACCTGCGTAACCTGGAAGCCATGCTGATCGTGACGGACGGCACCGACCTTCTGGTCGTGACCGGCGCGGGCGACGTGCTGGAGCCGGAGCACGACGTGGCTGCCATCGGATCGGGCGGGAACTTCGCCCTGGCGGCGGCACGGGGCCTTTTGGAGAGCGACATGGATGCCGAGGCGATCGCCCGCAAGGCGATGGCGATCGCGGCCGACATCTGCGTCTATACCAACGGGCGCCTGACGGTCGAGACCATCGGCTAAGTCGCCCGGACCCACAGGTATTTCCAAGGAAGATAAGGCGGGCGGCCGTTCGGCGCCCTGACCGGAGAAAGCAGATGACCGACCTGACCCCCCGCGAGATCGTGTCCGAACTGGACCGTTTCATCATCGGACAAGGCGACGCCAAGCGTGCCGTGTCCGTGGCCCTGCGCAACCGCTGGCGCAGGAAGCAGCTGGGCGACGACCTGCGCGACGAGGTGTATCCCAAGAACATCCTGATGATCGGCCCGACCGGCGTCGGCAAGACCGAGATCAGCCGTCGCCTGGCCAAGCTCGCCAATGCGCCTTTCATCAAGGTCGAGGCGACGAAGTTCACCGAGGTCGGCTATGTCGGCCGCGATGTGGAACAGATCATCCGCGACCTGACCGATGCCGCGATGACGGACACCCGGGAGCGGATGCGCGAGGAAGTGAAGGCGAAGGCCCACCGCGCCGCCGAGGAGCGGGTGGTCGAGGCGTTGGCTGGCAAGGATGCGCGCGACGGCACCCGGCAGATGTTCCGCGACAAGCTGAAGCGCGGAGAGTTGGACGACACGGTGATCGAGCTGGAGGTGCAGGACAACTCGAACCCGCTTGGCGGGATCGAGATGCCGGGACAGCCGGGCCAGCAGCTGGGCGGAATGATGGACCTGTCGGGGCTGATGAAGGCATTCGGCGGGCGCCGCGTGCGACGCAAGGTGACCGTCGCCGAAAGCTATGACCTTCTGATCGCGGAAGAGGCGGACAAGCTTCTGGACGACGAGGCGATCAAGGCCGCGGCGCTGGAATCGGTGCAGGAGAATGGTATCGTCTTCATCGACGAGATCGACAAGGTTTGCGCCCGTGCCGAGGCGCGGGGCGGCGATGTCAGCCGCGAAGGTGTCCAGCGCGACCTGCTGCCGCTGATCGAGGGGACCACCGTCAGCACCAAGTACGGCGCAGTCAGGACGGATCACATCCTGTTCATCGCTTCGGGTGCATTCCACGTCGCCAAGCCGTCGGACCTGCTGCCGGAACTTCAGGGCCGCCTGCCGATCCGGGTCGAACTGCGCGCGCTGAGCGAGGAAGACTTCGTCCGCATCCTCACCGAGACCGACAATGCCCTGACGCGCCAGTACACGGCGCTGATGGCGACCGAGGGGGTGACCGTGGGCTTCTCCGAAGACGGCATCCGGGCCTTGGCGCGAATTGCCGCCGAGGTGAACGCCTCGGTCGAGAACATCGGCGCGCGGCGGCTTTACACGGTGATCGAGCGGGTCTTCGAGGAGTTGTCCTTCACCGCACCCGACCGCAGCGGCGACACCGTGAATGTCGATGCCGACTTCGTTGAACGGCACCTGGGCGACCTTGCGCGGTCGACCGACCTGTCGCGTTACGTGCTCTGACGGAACCGGCGGCCGGGCACGGGTGTTCGGTCGCTGAAATCTGCAGGGGACTTGTCATGCGTTGGCTTTTCGGCGTCGTCATCTTCGCGTTGGATGTGTGGGCCATTGCCTCGATCATCAACACGAACGCCTCGAACAAGAGCAAGATCCTGTGGATCCTGCTGATCCTGGTCCTGCCGGTGCTGGGGCTGATCATCTGGTACTTCGCCGGTCCCAAGGCGAACTACCAGCGCTAGCCCGGGCGGCGCAGGTAGACGTAATACGCCCCCTCTCCGCCATGACGGAAATGGGCGGCGCCGACCTGCTGCACGACCGCCGACAAGGGTGGGCTGTGCAGCCAGTGCGGCACCTGGTGGCGCAGGGCGCCCGGCCTCGTGGGCAGCGGGCCGTGATCGCCGCGCCCCTTGCCCGTGATGACCAGCACCAGGCGCAGCCCGTTTCCATGACATGACAGGATGAACTGCAGCAGCCGCGGCTGAGCTGCAGACAAGGTCATGCCGTGCAGGTCCAGCCGCGCCTCGGGCCGCAGCTTGCCCTGGTTCATCCTGCGGTGGGTGCGGGCGTCCATGCACAGGTCGGCCGCCGCCAACCGCTGTGCCGGGGTCTGGGGCTGGGGCTGGGGCAGCCGTGGCATGCTGGCCGGTGCTGCCTGTCCGACCTTGAAACGTGGCAGCGCCGGCGCGGAAACAGCCGGAACGACCGGCACAGCCGACGCTTGGGGCGTCGACTGCGACGGGTCGATGTCGGTCTTTCCGGGACGGGCGGTCAGCGGCCTGGCCGTACGGGCCACGCGGGCCCAGAGATCCGCATCCTCGGGCGTCAGGCCCTTCTTCCGGCGCATCAGCCCGTCGCGACGAGCTGCCAGTTCGGGTCGTCCTGACCCATGGTCCGGGCGAAGGTCCACAGGTCCTTCTGCTTGCGCGCAGCCTTGGGATCGCCTTCGATGACGTTGCCGTCCGCGTCGCGCGTGGCGGCGATCAATTCACCCAGGAACCGGACCGAGATTTCGGCAAGGCCCGTGGACGGGTCGAATTCGGCCGCGGCCAGCGCCGTGTCGCGGGTTCCCAGATACTGCGCCTCGACCGTCTGCCCCTGCGAAGTGCGCTGGTCGATGACCGACTGGAACGCCTCGGCCACGGGTTCGGACAGAAAGGGCCGCACCTCAGTCAGGTCGCCGCGCTCGAAGGCCATCAGGATCATCTCGTATGCCTGGCGCGCGCCACCCAGGAAGTCACGCACGCCGAAGGACGGGTCGGCCCGCTTCATCGCGACGAGCGCGTCGGCGGTCGAAGAGCCAGCCTCGGCATGGTCCAGCACGTCGTGGTCGATCTCGTCGGCGCTGCCGTCGATCACTTCGAAGCGGGCCGGCGACCTGGCGGGCTGGTCGACCTTGGGCGGCTCGAACCCGTCGCGGGTGCCCAGGACGTTCCTCAGCCGAAGGATCAGGAAGATCGCGATCCCCGCAAGGACGAGAAGCTGAAGGAGCGGGTTCGACATTCGGGCAACCTCTGGGGCAAAAACGGGTCGTTGGTATCGGGCGGTTCACCCATTATGTAGGGAGTGGTCAGGCGCAAGTCCAGTTTCCGCGCCTGCAGGAAAGGGAAAACGCATGCGGCTGTTGGTGTTGTTTCTGGCGGTGCCGATCATCGAGATCGCTCTGTTCATTCAGGTGGGTGGCTTGATCGGCCTGTGGCCGACGCTGGCCATCGTGATTCTGACCGCCATCGCAGGCACTGCATTGATGCGCAGCCAGGGCGCCCATGCCTGGGCCGAGGTTCAGCGCAGCTTCAGCGAAATGCGCGATCCGACGCGGCCCCTGGCGCATGGGGTGATGATCCTGGTGGCGGGGATGCTGCTGTTGACGCCGGGCTTCTTCACGGACAGCCTGGGCCTGCTGCTGCTGATCCCGGGGGTGCGCGACGCGGTCATGCGGCAGGTGGCGCGCCATGTCACGGTGACCAACGTCGGTGCAGGTGCGTCGATGCGCCGCGAGGCCCATCGCCCACCCTATGCCGACGGGGTCATCGACGGCGAGTACATCGTGACCGAGGAGGACCGCACCGCCCGCGCGCCCGTCGACCTGCCGCCCGAGCTGGACGACGACACGCCCCGGCGTCCCGGACGAGGATCTGGCTGGACGCGGCATTGAGGGCCGGGGGCCGGCCTGTTACAGATCGGTCCAAGTCCGCAGAAACAGCAAGGTAGGAACATGGCCGAAGAAAACACTCCCAACGGCGCCGCGCAGCCCCAGCCCGCCGCGCAGCCGCGCATGCAGATCCTGGCGCAGTTCATCCGCGACCTGTCGTTCGAGAATGCCGTTGCCCAGAAGGGCGCCCCCGAAGGCGAGGTGCTGCCCGAGATCACCGTGCAGGTCAGCCTGGACGCCCGCAAGCGCGGGACCGAGAACCAGTACGAGGTGATCACCAAGTACCGCGTCACGTCGACCAACAAGACCGAGGGCAGCACCCTGTTCCTTGCGGAACTAGACTATGGCGGGGTCTTCCAGATCGACGGCGTGCCGCAGGACCAGATGCACCCGTTCCTGATGATCGAATGCCCGCGGATGCTGTTCCCCTTCGTGCGCCGCATCGTGTCCGACATGACGCGCGACGGCGGGTTCCCGGCGTTCAACATGGACCCGGTCGATTTCGTCGCGCTCTATCGCCAGGAGCTTGCGCGCCGGGCACAGGCGGCGCAGGCCGCCCCGGCAGACCAGAAGCTGTCGTAAGGCGCCATGGCCGCGCGCCGTCCCCGGGCCTGGCAGCGGATGCTGTCGGGCCGCCGGCTGGACCTTCTGGACCCCACGCCCCTTGACATCGAGATCGGGGACATCGCCCACGGCCTTGCCTTCGTCGCGCGCTGGAACGGCCAGACGCGCGGCGACTGGCCCTATTCCGTGGCCGAACATTCGCTGTTGGTCGAAGACATCCTGACGCGGCTGAACCCCGGCATCGATCCGCAATGGCGGCTGGCGGCGCTGCTGCACGACGCGCCGGAATACGTGATCGGCGACATGATCTCGCCGGTGAAGGCGGCGCTTGGGCAGGAATACGGGGCGATGGACGACCGCTTGGCGTCGGCGATCCACCGCCGATTTGGCCTGCCGTCAACGCTCCCCTTGGCGATCAAGCGCAAGATCAAGGCAGCTGACCGGGTTTCCGCGCGGCTGGAGGCGATCACCATTGCAGGCTTTGACGAGGCAGAGGCGTGCCGGCTGTTCCCGGTGCCCCAGTCGCATCTGCTGCCTGACCTGGTGATTGACCTGAGGCCGCCGGCCGAGGTGCGGGACAGCTTTCTGCGGCGGTTCGATCTGCTGATGGGCCCGGCCGAACAGTCAGGCCCGCAGCAGCAGCCTTGACGTCATGCGAAGGGCGCCCACCGGCGCCCCCGCTATCTATCGTCAGATCGCCAGGTCTTCCAGCTGCTTGCCCGAGTCCAGGCTCTCCTTGACCCATTTCGGCTGACGGCCGCGCCCGGTCCAGGTCATCGTGGGATCTTCCGGATTGGCATATTTTGGCGCCACCGTGCCGCTGCGGCGCGTCTTGGTGCCCGTCAGTTCGGACAGGTTGAAACCATGCTCGCGCGCGGCTTCCTCGATGGCGTTCAGGGCTTCGCGGCGCTTGCGATCCTCATAGGAGTTGATTGCGCGATCCAGACGAACGCGCAGGTCGCGCATCTCTTTCAACGACATCTTGTCGAAATCGGTATTCATGTTTCTCCGGTTTCCATACGGCTTAATTTACATTATATACAATTATAGAAACGCAGAGTGTTTTCAATAGGTATCTTTATCTGGGTCCGCGCTTGGCCAGAATGCGCTGAAGCGTTCTTCGGTGCATATGAAGCCGCCTTGCCGTTTCGCTGACATTGCGGTCGCATTGTTCGTAAACACGCTGGATATGTTCCCAACGGACACGATCCGCCGACATTGGATTTTCCGGCGGAGGCGGCAGCGATTCCCCACTGGAAAGGAGGGCCGAACTGACGTCATTTGCGTCGGCCGGTTTTGCCAGGTAATCCGTGGCGCCCATTTTCACCGCCGCGACAGCGGTCGCGATGGCGCCATAACCGGTGAGCACGATGATCCGCGCATCGCTTCGCTTTTCACGAAGCGCCTCAACGACGTCCAGGCCATTGCCATCCTCCAGCCGCAGATCCACGACCGCATAGGCCGGAGCGCGCTTTTCGATCAGCCGCATCGCCCCGGCGACGGTCAGCGAGGTCTCGGTCCTGAAACCCCGCTTTTCCATGGCGCGGGCCAGGCGCGTGACGAAGATCTCGTCATCGTCGACCAGTAAAAGCGAGGGATCGGGGCCGATCTGTGCAATCATGTCGTCCATCTTCAGCCCTTTTCATCTGATGTGCGATATATGGTGCCGCAAGCGCGCATTTGAAACAGGTGCGGCATCATTACGCGGCGTCGAGGAAACATCCGACACGTTCGGCCATGTCTTCGGCAAGCGCATCGCGGGGAAAGTACTCGACGGTTTTTCTGCCGGGCATGACGAGGTAGGTATTCGTCATGTGATCGACCAGGTAATATTCCCGATCTTCTTCATCGTGAGCTTTGTAATAATTGCGCCAGCCCTGGTTAACCGCCGTGATCTCCTCCTCGCTTCCGGTCAGGCCGATCATGTCGGGAGAAAACATGTCCGTATATTCCGCCAGGACCTCTGGCGTGTCCCGCCGCGGATCGACGGTCACGAACACGGTTTGGATATCCTCGCCCTCGTCTTTCAGGATCGAGGCGACCTCGGCATTTCTGGCGCTGTCCAGCGGGCAGACGTCGGGGCAGAACGTGTAACCGAAATAAAGCAGCGAAGGCTTGTCGAAAACCTCGGCCGCGGTGACGCGCTGTCCGTCGTCGCGCGTCAGGGTGAAGTCGGTGCCAAAGCTGTCCATCCCCCCGGCCACGGCGCTGCCGGTGCATTGCGCATAGGCGTCGCCCGCGCGCTGCTGCGTCAGGAACAGGGCACCGCCTGCCAGCACGCCGATGGCGGCAGCCGCGCCGATCAGCAGGATTTTCCGGTCCGCCATCAGGGGCCTCCTTCGCGTGTCAAATGCCCGCATTGATCGCGCATCGGCCCGCGGGTATCAAGACACCCGATGTCGCAGCGAGGGGCAGCGATGACTGATCCCGGGGCCGATCCCGATCTTGACCTGACGCATATCGACACCCCCAAGGCCGAACCGATCCGGATGCGGACCCTGGTGCACCTGCGCTGGTTCGCCATCGGCGGCCAGATGGCGGCGGTCGTCGTCGCGTGGAGCATGGGCATCGGCTTCGTCAAGACGCCGGTACTGCTGCTGATCGCGGCGTCCATCACCATGAACCTGTGGCTGTTCCTTCGTCCGCCCAAGCGGACCTCGCCCGGTCGCGCGGTTTTGCAGCTGAGCTTCGACCTCGTGCAGATCTCGGCGCTGATGGCGCTGACCGGGGGCATGGCGAACCCGTTCGCGCTGCTGGTGCTGGCGCCGGTGACCATCGCCGCGGCCTCGCTCAATGCACGCCAGGTGCTGGCCCTGGGCCTTGCGACGGTGGCGCTGATCACGCTGGCCGCGACGCTGGGGCTTCCCTTGCGCGAACCAGATGGCGACCTGCTGCGGATGGAGCCGATCCTGGCGCTCGGCCACTGGGCCGCGCTGGTGATCGGGGTGGTGTTCTTCGCGGGCTACGCGCATCGCGTCACGGCCGAGCTGTCGGACACGTCGAACGCCCTTTTTGCGACGCAGATGGCGCTGTCGCGCGAACAGCGGCTGCAGCACCTAGGCGGCGTCGTGGCCGCCGCTGCGCACGAAATGGGCACCCCCCTTGCGACGATCAAGCTGATCGCCGGAGAGCTGGCGGACGAGCTGAAGGACGATCCGGACCTCCATGCCGACGCCATGGCCCTGCGCGATTCCGCGGACCGCTGCGCCGCGATCCTGCGCAGCATGGGCCGCGCCGGCAAGGATGACCTGCACATGCGCGCGGCCCCCCTGCGCGCCGTGCTGGAGGACGCCGCCAGCCCCCATGCCGACCGCGGACCCCTGGTCGAGATCCATGCCGAGGGTCCGATCATCCGCCGCGACCCGGCGATCATCCACGGCCTGCGCAACCTGATCCAGAACGCCGTCGACTTTGCCGAAAGCCGTGTGGTGATCGAGACGCAGGAGACGCCGGGCGCGCTGGTCGTCACCGTGCGCGACGACGGGCCCGGCTATCCGCCGCAGCTTCTGTCGCGAATCGGCGATCCCTATCTGTCGCGTCGTGCCGATGCGCAGCGTGGCAGCTATGAGGGCATGGGCCTGGGCCTTTTCATCGCCAAGACGCTGCTGGAACGGTCGGGCGCGCGGCTTGGCTTTGCCAACGGCGGGCCCGGGGCGATCGTGTCGGTGCGCTGGCCCATCGACCGGATCCGGGCGCGCGACCGCGTGGCGCTGACCCGTAATCCCACCATCGAAACGTGACTTTCTTAACCGGCTGTTAATCAGGCCGCAGATATGGTCCCGTAAATGTGAATGCGGACGCTGGCGGTGGAAATGAATGGTTTGGCTCTGGTCGCGGTGGCGATTTTCTGCGGCACTGCCTCGGTTCTTCTCGCAGTGGCGGTCATTCGTATCTGGGACCGCAGGGTGGGACGGGGCATCGGCCTCCGCTCGCCGCTTGCGGACGAGGGGCAAGTCCAGCCGATGGTCTTCCTGTTTCGCGGCAGCCTCCTTGTCGATGCGTCCCCGCCGGCGCAGGCGCTTCTGGACCGGATCGGCGCGCCCGACGACGACTGGCTGCGCCTGATGCGCTGGATCGGACCACACTTTCCCGATGCGGCCGAACGGCTGGCCGACCTGCCCCGCCTGGGACGCACCGAGATGCTGGGCCAGCAGGGCCACGGCAAGGCGACGCTTCGGCTGATGGCCGAGGACCTGGGCGACGGCCTGTGGCGCGTGGCGCTGACCGATCCGGGGGCCGAGCATGCGGGCATCGTTGTCGATTCGCTCTCGCTCCAGGCGATGGAGGAAGAGCTGCACCTGCTGCGTGGCGCGCTGGACCAGACGCCGATGCTGGTGTGGCGGCTGGATGCCGAGGATCGGGTGACCTGGGCCAACGCGGCCTATCTCCGCCGCGCTGAATCTCGAAGCGATGGGGCGCTCGGCTGGCCGCTGCCGCGGCTTCTGGAGGCGCCGAAGCAGGTGCCCGGCAGCTCGACCCGGCGCGCCGCGCTTGAGGATCATGGCGTGATCTCGTGGTTCGACTGCCATTCCCACCGGATGGGCGACCAGGTCATGATGTTCGCGCTGCCCGCCGACGCGGCCGTGCGCGCCGAACGCAGCCTGCGCGACTTCGTGCAGACGCTGACCAAGACCTTCGCCGATCTTCCCATCGGACTTGCAATCTTCGACCAAAAGCGGAACCTGCAGCTGTTCAACCCCGCGCTGATCGACCTCACCGGGCTGCCGACCGGCTTTCTGACGGCGCGGCCGACGCTTTTCGACTTCCTCGACCAGTTGCGCGAACAGCGCATGGTGCCCGAGCCAAAGGACTATCGCAGCTGGCGCCAGCACATGGCAAACCTGGAAAGCGCCGCGGCGACGGGCCACCATTCCGAGACCTGGTCACTGCCCGGCGGCCAGACCTATCGCGTGACCGGCCGCCCCCATCCCGACGGCGCTGTTGCCTTCCTGTTCGAGAACATCACCTCGGAGATGTCGCTGACCCGCAAGTTCCGGGCCGAGCTGATGCTGGGCGCCCATGTCCTGGACGGGCTGGACGACGCGCTGGCGGTCTTTTCGTCGACGGGCCAGCTCATGCTCTGCAACAACGCCTATCGCGGGATGTGGGGCGCACCGCCCGCCGACCTGTCGAAGGCGATTTCGGACTGGCAGGGCGCGACCGAGACCGGCCCGGGCTTTGCCGCCCTGCGTGAGGCGCTGACGCTGGCAGAACCCGCCAAGGCCACCGGCGCGATGGCCGGCCCCAAGGGCCAGCTTCTGGGCTGGACCGTCACGACCCTGTCCGGCGGGCGGCGGATGCTGCGCTTTCGCCCCTCTGCCGCGCAGCCGCTGACCTCCAGCCAGGCGATCATGACGGACGTCTCGCCGCGCATTCTGCCGAACGCCATAGGCGCCGACTGACCCGTTCCAGCCTCCGACAGGCGCCGTCTGGTACCTTGTCGGCAGCCCCAGAAAAGGTCTCGCTGCCCAAACCGACCGTAAACGACGGCTGAACCCCACATTGTCTGGCTGAGGCGGTGCTGCGAATAGCTTTTCATCGGCTGATGGAGAGCGCGTTCCGCAATGTGCCAAGACTTCGTTTCTCACTTCCCTGGGCGTCGAGATCTATGCGTCGGGCCATCGCGCGTGGCCGACTGAGGTGAAGGCTCGGGTGGTCGCCGATACGCTGGAGCCGGGCGCTACGGTGGATGCTGTGGCGGAGCGATATGATGTGCAGCCGAACCAGTTGTCGGCGTGGCGGCGGTTGGCGAAGCAGGGCAAGTTGGTGCTGCCACCCGCACCGACCGACGAGCCGGTTTTTGCCCCGCTGGTGGTCTGCGACCCGGCGTCACCGCCACCCTCCCGCCACGGGGCGCCATCTGGATCGTGATCGGTGAGGTGAGGCTCGAGCTGGCCGCGGACACGCCCGCCGTTCGGCTGGCCGAGATCTTCCGTGCCTTCGGAGCCGCCGGATGCTGATGCCGTCGCAGGGCATGCCGATCCTGGTGGCGACCAAGCCGGCGGACTTCAAGAAGGGGCACGACGAATTGGCGGCGCTTGCGCAGTCGATGCTGGCGGAAGATCCCTTCACCGGCACGGTCTTTGTGTTCCATTTCAAACGCGCCGGCCGGCTGAAGATCCTGTTCTGGGACGGCAGCGGGCTGGCGGCCTACAAGCGCCTCAAGGCCGACAGCTTCACCTGGCCCGCCGTCGGGGATGGGGCCATGACCTTGAGCCGAACGCAGTTCGAGGCGCTTTTTTGCAGGCCTCGACTGGCGCCGGGTCCGGCCTCTGGAAACCCCGAAGCCAGCCGTTGCGGGATGACCTGAACGCAGGAAAAAGCGTTCAGCCACAGATGGATCAGGGTGTGATGACAGCATGTCCGCAGCCCCGTCCATCGACCTGTCCGTCATCCCCGAAAGCCAGCGCGCCGCCGTTCCAGCCGTGCTGCGCGAACGGGACGCGCTGCGGGAAACCAACCGGCGGCTGGAGCATCTGATC
>NZ_JAOTBD010000037.1 GCF_026162625.1 Paracoccus beibuensis
TCGATGGACGGCGAGGGACGGTGCATCGACAACGTCTTCATCGAGCGCCTGTGGCGGTCCCTGAAATATGAATGCGTCTACCTGCGCGCTTGGGAGACAGGATCACAGGCCAAGGCTGCCACTGGCCAATGGATCACCTTCTACAACCATCGGCGACCACACACCGCCCATGGCGGGCGGCCGCCTGCCGTGGTTTACTTCAACACCATCGAAACCGATCAGCAGGCGCAGGCAGTAGCTTAAATCAGCCGGAAAACTGTCCAAGGATCGGGGAGTAGCTCAGACCAAAAATATGCTAATGCTTTACGGGTTGCCTCGGTAATCAGAAAGTCGAAGGTGTAAGTCTCGGTGTTTCCATTGGCGTGCCAGCAGGTTGAGTTGCGTTGGAGATTTTCGATGACGTTCTCGAGCTCGTCGGTGAACTGGACGCCCTTGCGCGAAGAGATACGTGTGTTCTTCGGGATTTTAGGCACGGCGGAGTGCGCAAGCCGCACGATGCAGCGGCAGGATGCGAGGTCGCCTAGATTGGCATGACGGAGCAATTCTGTCTGAACGAACTCCGAGCCGAGCATGGGATTGGAAAACAACACCTCCAGATTGGTGCCATAATCAATCAGCATCAGCCGGTTATCGGGCACCTTCTTGATGTCTGCCACGCGTGCCGCTTTGGCGACATCGCTTGCATAACCGCTTCGACTGGCAAGAAAAGGCAAGCTTAGGGTTTCACTATCACCCGAGGTGTAGCCAATGTTCGAAGTCGGCAAAAACTGTCCGAAGTCCGGGTTTCCCGGCTTGATGCGTTGTCCATCGGCGCGGCCAAGCGGCGATTGGGCCTGAATTTGCGCCCTTCAACTCGCAGACCAATCTCACAGTCTCATAGCTTTCCGCGCCGTCCACCCGGACCACGTATTCTAGATCAAACACTACAGCTTCGTTTGCACTGCGCCGCTCCTCATCGGGCGCATGCGCGTGCCACGCCGCTTGGAAAATCTCGGCAATCGATTGGAGGAATTGTGACTTGCCAGAACCATCGGGCCCGATCATGCACAGAGGTGCTAGCGCCCAACTCGTCTTTCCGTGTGACATTGTCCACTACGTTCAGCATCCGGAAGCGCCGCCCGCAGGCGAACTGGTCATGCACGAAATCAAGCGACCACCGGACATTGGCCCGCGCCTCGATCAGGATGGAGGCCCGTGTGCGAAGCGCCTTGCGGCGCGCTTTGCGTTCACGGATGGTTAACTTTCCTTCGCTGTAGAGCCGGTAGATGCGGTTGATCCCGGAAGGTTCCCTTTCACGGCGCAAGAGCACGAACAGCCGCCGGTAGCACCCGATGACGCGCCAGGATCAACTCCAAAATCCCCTCGCGCTTGGGGCGGTTACACATGTTGCAGAACTCGGCGTTGTAGCAAAATTTCCCCTTACCCCATTAAGCTCAGGCCAAGCGCTCGATCTCGGTGGTGCTGAGCGCGTTGAAGCGTTTCATGAGGGCGATGCGGAAGTGGACTACAGCGGTTGGCCTGCAAATTGATCGGCCGTGCAGCTTGCTAGAGTTCGCAACTTTGCGGGTTCGGCCCATGCATGTTCTTAAGCCTTCTCAGCGGTTCCTGATCTACTTGGGGGGACAGTCAACAGCCGCCAAAGTTATTTACGCCAAATCATAGGCTTACCGTCAAGACTGGCGGAGGCGGTGGGATTCGAACCCACGGTGGGCGTGAACCCACGTCGGTTTTCAAGACCGGTGCATTAAACCACTCTGCCACGCCTCCGACCCAGGGCGAGTAGCGCGGCGCGGCTGTTTGTGCAAGCGGCTTAGCGGCGCAGCGCGATCGCGCCGTTGGCGCCGGCGATCTCGATGGCCGAAATCGTGGCCAGTTGTGCGAAGCTCAGCGGCAAGGCGACCACGATCGCGTCGGTGACCGGATTGGCAGGAAGCCGCGCCGCCGGATCGTTCGGGGCAGGGGGCGCCGCCACGAAGCGGAGGCGCAGGACGCCGTCGGGATCCGCGCTCAGGCGGTCGCCGGGTTGCGGGCGCTGGGTCACCAGTTCGGCGGAGTGATAGCCCTTGGTGGGGGCGAGGCCCTGCACGACCAGAAGCCGCCCCCCGGCAAGCGGTTGCCAAGACGCGGAGAGAATCTGGGGTACGCCGGGGCGGACGTCGACGGCCTGGACATAGCCGCCCTCGGGCGCCAGATCCTTGGGCGCGGGGCTGCCGCCGGACCAGCCGAGGGGGTTCCAGCCGCTGTCCCCAAGACGGCCGCATCCGGCAAGGATGGCGGTGCCGATCAGCAGCGACAGGGTCAGTCTGGTCATGGCAATCCCTCTTGGCAATCCTGTCCGGTGATAGGCGAAACGGGGCGCGCGGAAAAGCCTCTTTGACCTTGGCTTTGGCGCGCGATACGCCTGTATCCCTACCCGAGGAGAGACGCATGGCCACTGCCGCCTTCGAAGACATCGCCGAAACCTTCGATTTCCTGGATGACTGGGAAGAGCGTTATCGCCACGTCATCGAACTGGGAAAGGCGTTGCCGCCGCTGGATCCAGCCTTCCAAGTGCCGGCCACAAAGGTCGACGGCTGCGCCAGCCAAGTCTGGATCATGCCGCGGATCGAAGACGGGCGCTTCGATTTCCAGGGCGAAAGCGACGCGATGATCGTCCGCGGCCTGATCGCGGTTCTGCACGCGCTCTATTCAGGCCTGCCGGTTGGCGAGGTCGAGGGTGTCGATGCCCAGGCCGCGCTGGCGCGGCTTGGGCTTGACGATCACCTCTCGGCGCAGCGCTCGAACGGCGTGCGCGCGATGGTCCAGCGGATCAGGCAGCTGGCCGCCGCCGCAAGCTGATCCAGCCTCCGCCCAAAACGCGCGTGCTGTCGGTCGCATAGAACACGCAGGCTTGGCCGGGGCTGACGCCGTCTTCGGGGTCGAGCAGTTCGACCTCGGCGCGGCGGCCGGGCAGGGGCCGCAGGATCGCCGGGCGCGGCGGCCGGGTCGAGCGGATGCGGACAAGGCAGGAGATCTCGCCCTCGAAGGGCTGGTCGCCCAGCCAGTTGACCTCGGTCACGTTGACCGTATGCGTGGCCAGCGCCTCTCGCGGGCCGACGACGACGCGGCGCGTCTCAGGCTCCAGCCGGAGAACGTAAAGCGGCATGCCGCCGCCGATGCCCAGCCCCCGGCGCTGGCCGATCGTGTAATGGATCACGCCGCGGTGGGTGCCCAGGACGTTGCCCTGTTGATCGACGATCTCTCCGGCGTCGGCGGCGCCGGGGCGCAGCTTCTCGATCACGCTGGCATAGTCGCCGTTCGGCACGAAGCAGATATCCTGGCTGTCCGGCTTGTCGGCCACGGCAAGGTCGTATTCGGCGGCCAGCGCCCGCGTTTCGGCCTTGCTGGCCAGGTGGCCCAAGGGGAAGCGCAGGAAGTCCAGCTGCTCTTGCGTGGTCGAGAACAGGAAATAACTCTGGTCGCGGTTCGGGTCTGCGGCCATGTGCAGTTCGGCACGATGGGCGCCCGGCTTGCGCTGGATGTAATGACCGGTCGCCATGCAATCGGCGTCCAGGTCCCGCGCCGTTTCCAGAAGGTCGCGGAACTTCACGCGCTCGTTGCAGCGGATGCAGGGCACTGGGGTCGCGCCGGACAGGTAGGCGTCGGCGAATTCGTCGATGACCGATTCGCGGAACTTGTTCTCGTAGTCGAGGACGTAATGGGGAAAGCCCATCCGCTCGGCGACGCGGCGGGCGTCGTGGATGTCCTGGCCGGCGCAACAGGCGCCCTTCTTGGCCAGCGCCGCACCATGGTCATAGAGCTGCAGCGTGACGCCGATGACGTCATACCCCTCGGATTTGAGCTGCGCGGCCACGACCGAGCTGTCGACGCCGCCCGACATCGCCACAACAACCCGGGTCTGCTTGGGCGGTTTGGCAAAGCCGAGGCTGTTCAATTCGGGCGCGCCCGCGGTCGTGCGGGTGGGGGCAAGCATGGTCATGGGTGATCTTTCGCCACGGGTCGGGGCAGGAACGCATCAAAATATAAGCAAATGCGGGATAGTCTCAAGCCCACGCAGGGCAGAAAAGGTGGTGGCCCTAACGTCGGCTTAAACGGTTTCGCGGATGGATGGCAGGACCTGATCGAAGGAACACTGCCATGTTCGTTAAGAAATCCTCTGGTCCGCGGATCGTGACGCTGGACGACGGCAGCATACTCAGCGTGGCCGACCTGCCCCAGGCGGACACGCGCTGGGTCGCCAGCCGCAAGCAGGTTGTCGTCCTGGCGGTGTCGCACGGGCTGATCAGCCGCGAGGATGCGTTGCGCCGCTACGGGCTGTCGGACGAGGAATTCGACGGTTGGTGCCAGGCCGTCAGGCGACACGGCGCGGCGGCGCTGAAGGTGACGGCGCTGCAGAAGTATAGACAAGCGCAGGTTGATTAGCGCAAAGCTCATTCTTCGGTAACGACATATTAACGTCTTCGCGGGATTGTCGTCACATGACCTTTGGCGAATCGGGGAATGAACCAAGCCATGCGAATTCTTTTGGTAGAAGACGATCCCAGCACGGCGCGTGCGATCGAATTGATGCTGACCGCGGCCAGCTACAACGTGTTCCTCACCGACCTGGGCGAGGAGGGGATCGACCTCGCAAAGCTGTATGATTATGACCTGATTCTCTTGGACCTCGACCTGCCCGACATGCACGGGATGGAGGTTCTGCGCCACCTGCGCCTGGCTCGTATAGACACGCCAATCCTGATCCTGACCGGCTCTGACGATACCGAAAGCAAGCTGCGCGGCTTCGGCTTCGGCGCCGACGACTACATGACCAAACCGTTCAACCGCGAGGAACTGCAGGCCCGCATCCAGGCGATCATCCGCCGCTCCAAAGGTCACAGCCAGGCGCTGATCAAGACCGGAGAGATCGTGGTGAACCTGGACGCGCGGTCGGTCCAGGTGAACGGCAAGCAGGTCAACCTGACCGGCAAGGAATACCAGATCCTGGAACTTCTGAGCCTGCGCAAGGGAACGACGCTCACGAAAGAGATGTTTCTCAACCACCTCTACGGCGGTATGGACGAGCCCGAGTTGAAGATCATTGACGTCTTCATCTGCAAGCTGCGCAAGAAGCTGTCCGAGGCCCTGGGTGGTGACAGCCTTATCGAGACCGTCTGGGGCCGGGGCTACGTCTTGCGCGATCCGGGTCCGGGTGCGGCGGAACGCCTGGCGGTCGGCGCCTGATCGTGCTTCGCCTTCTGGACGGCCGCCCTGCCTTGGGCGATACCCGGAACTGACGGACGGTCGGGGCGACCCGGCCGAAAGGATGTGTCTTGGGGGCGAAAATGGCGCAGAGCATTTCCGACCGGCCGGCGGTCGACAATCTGAACCGAGAGCAGGCCGCGGCCGAAATCGCCGACCTGTCGGCGCAGGTCGGCGAGGCGAATGACGCCTATCACCGCCGCGACACGCCGCTGATTGCGGATGCCGACTATGATTCGCTGAAAGCCCGCCTGACGGCGCTGGAGGAGGCCTTCCCCCAGCTTGCCCGCCTGGACAGTCCGACGCGGCAGGTCGGCGCCGCGCCAGCCGAGGGCTTTGGCAAGGTGACGCATGCGCAGCGGATGATGTCGCTCGGCAACGCGTTCACCGAGGCCGAGGTTGAAGAATTCGCAGCCCGCGTTCGCAGCTTCTTGGGCCTCGCCCATGACGCGCCTCTGCAGATGACGGCCGAGCCGAAGATCGACGGGCTGTCGCTCTCGCTGCGCTATCAGGACGGGAAGCTGGTGCAGGCGGCCACCCGCGGCGACGGCACCGTGGGCGAGAACGTGACCGTGAACGCCCGCACCATTGCTGACATTCCGCAGGAGTTGCCCGGCGATGTTCCCGCCATCCTGGAGGTGCGGGGCGAGGTCTACATGAGCCATTCGGACTTCGAGGCGCTGAACGCCTCTGACGCCGGGCGGGTCTTCGCCAACCCGCGCAATGCCGCCGCGGGATCCCTGCGCCAGATCGATGCCGCCGTGACCGCCCGCCGGCCGCTGAAGTTCTTTGCCTATAGCTGGGGAGAACTGTCCGAGCCGCTGGCGCCCACGCAGATGCAGTCGGTCGAGCGGCTGCAGAAGTTGGGTTTCCAGACGAACCCTCTGACCCGCCTCTGCAGCACCGTTCCCGCAATGATCGCCGCCTGGACCCTGATCGAGCAGCAGCGTTCCACCTTGGGCTATGACATCGATGGCGTCGTCTACAAGGTCAACGACCTGGCGCTGCAGGCGCGGCTGGGGTTCCGCTCGACCACGCCGCGGTGGGCGCTGGCCCACAAGTTTCCCGCCGAAACGGCGTGGACACGGCTCGACCGGATCGAGATCCAGGTCGGACGCACCGGCGCGCTGTCCCCCGTCGCGCGGCTGGAACCCGTCACGGTCGGCGGGGTCGTCGTGTCGAACGCGACGCTGCACAACGAGGATTACATTGCCGGCCGCGACAACACCGGCGCGCCGATCCGCGAGGGACGGGATATCCGCCAAGGCGACTGGGTGCAGGTCTATCGTGCCGGCGACGTGATCCCGAAGATCGCCGATGTCGACCTGGCGCGCCGGCCAACCGACAGTCGCCCGTTCCAGTTCCCGACGCTCTGCCCGGAGTGCGGCTCCGAGGCGATCCGCGAGCCGGGCGACAGCGTCCGCCGCTGCACCGGCGGCCTGATCTGCCCCGCGCAGGCGGTCGAGAAGCTGAAGCACTTGGTCAGCCGCGCCGCCTTCGACATCGAAGGCCTGGGCGCCAAGCAGATCGAGATGTTCTTCGCTGACGACAACCTGCCGATCCGCGAACCCGCCGACATCTTCACCCTCGCTGCGCGCGACGCGGCGAACCTGGGCAGGCTGAAGAACCGCGAGGGGTTCGGGGCCCTATCGGCTGACAAGCTGTTCGCGGCGATCGAGGAAAAGCGGCGCATTGCCCTTGCCCGCCTGATCTTCGCCCTCGGCATCCGCCATGTCGGAGAGGTGGCCGCCGCCACGCTTGCCCGCCATTTCGGCGCATGGGAGGCGCTGGTCGCGGCGGTCGACGGCGCGGCCGGGGAACCCGCCTTCGCCGCCCCCGACGACAAGGCCCGCCGGGTCGCGCTGCCCGACAGCCCGAATTGGGCCGAACTGACCGGCATAGACGGGATCGGCGGTGTTCTCGTGAACTCGCTGGTGACGACCTTCTCGCAGTTGGCCGAACGCGAGGGCATCGACCGGCTCGTCGCGCAACTGGACGTCCTGCCGGCCGAGGATCTGCGCAACCTTCAGACCGAGATCACCGGCAAGACCTTGGTCTTCACCGGCACGCTGGAACGGATGACCCGGGCCGAAGCCAAGGCCAGGGCCGAGGCGATGGGCGCCAAGGTCGCCGGATCGGTCAGCGCCAAGACCGATCTGCTGATCGCGGGTCCGGGGGCGGGTTCCAAGGCGACCAGGGCCGCCGAACTGGGCGTCACCGTGATCGACGAAGACGAGTGGCTGCGCATCGCGGGGGCGGGATGAGCCAGCCGAAGGGCCGCCCGCCCGCGCTGTTCCCGCTGTTCGCGGGCATCGACACGCTGCCGGGCATCGGTCCCAAGGGCCGCGCCGCGCTGGAGCAGATGGGCATCGACAAGCCCCGCGACCTGATCCTGACGCTGCCCTCCAGCGGCATCACCCGTCGCCGCATCCCCCACCTTGCGGACGCCCGCGCGCCTGAAACCGTCACCGTTGGGGTCACCGTGATCCGTCACCATGCCCCACAGGTGCGCGGGCGGCCTTGGCGCGTCCATTGCAGCGACGGCACGGACGACCTTACCCTTGTCTTCTTTCGCCCGCGCGAATCCTGGATCGAGAGCCAGCTGCCCGCCGGCAGCCGCCGGATCGTCAGCGGCAAACTGGAGCTGTTCGACGGCACCGCGCAGATGGTCCATCCCGACCACATCCTGCGCGACGACCAGGACCTTCCCCCCGAATTCGAGCCGGTCTATCCGCTGTCCGCAGGCCTGACGCAGAAGGGCATGGCGAAGGCGGTCGACGGGGCGCTGGCGCGCCTGCCGGACCTGCCGGAATGGGTCGACCCGCAGCTGAGCGCGGCGCGCGGTTGGCCCGACTTCGGCACGGCGCTGCGGCTGGCGCACGCGCCGACGTCTCATGCCGCGCTGTCGCCCGACAGCCCTGCGCGGGCGCGATTGGCCTATGACGAATTTCTGGCCCACCAGATGACGCTGGCGCTGGTCCGCCGCGACAAGCGGCGCCTGAAGGGTCGCCCCAGCGCGGGCGACGGCCAACTGCGGCGACGTGTTTTGGACAGCCTGCCCTGGCCGCCGACAAGGGCCCAGACACGCGCGGTGGCCGAAATTGCGGCCGACATGGCCAGCGACCGCCGCATGAACCGCCTGCTGCAGGGGGATGTCGGTGCGGGAAAGACGCTGGTGGCGCTGCTTTCGGCGCTGGTCGCGGTCGAGGCTGGCGGGCAGGCGGTGCTGATGGCCCCGACTGAGATCCTGGCCCGGCAGCACGCCCGCGCGCTGGAGCCGCTGGCCCGCGCCGCGGGTGTCAGGCTGGCCGCGCTGACGGGCCGCGACAAGCGCGACCTGCGCGGCCAGATCCTGGCCGACCTCGCCGAAGGGCGGATCGACATCCTGGTTGGCACCCATGCCGTCTTCCAGAAGGACGTGGAATTCCACGACCTCCGCCTGGCGATCATCGACGAACAGCACCGCTTCGGGGTCGCTCAGCGGCTGGAGCTGTCGGCCAAGGGCGCCGTGCCGCCCGACATGCTGATCATGACCGCGACGCCGATCCCCCGGTCGCTGGCCTTGTCGCAATACGGCGACCTGGACCTCTCGGTATTGGACGAAAAGCCGCCCGGCCGCCAGCCGATCACGACGGTGATGATTGCGGACAGCCGCCTGGATCAGGTAACCGATCGGCTGCGGGCAGCGCTGGCGCAGGGGGCGCGGGCCTATTGGGTCTGCCCGCTGGTCGACGAAAGCGAGGTCACCGACCTGACTGCGGCCGAGGCGCGGTTCACGCATCTGCGCGCGTTCTTTGGCGATGCGGTGCGGATGGTGCACGGTCAGATGCCGCCGGATCAGCGCGACGCGGCGATGGCGGACTTCGCCTCGGGTCGGGCGCAGCTGCTGGTCGCCACGACGGTGATCGAGGTCGGCGTCGACGTGCCCCAGGCTACCATCATGGTGATCGAGCGGGCCGAGAGCTTTGGCCTGGCGCAGCTTCACCAGTTGCGGGGGCGCGTCGGGCGGGGGCAGGGGGCTTCGACCTGCCTGCTGATGTATCACCCGCCGTTGAACGAGACAGGCACCCGCCGCCTGACAACGCTGCGCGACACCGAGGATGGCTTCCGGATCGCCGAGGTTGATCTGGAGATGCGGGGCGCGGGCGACGTCATCGGCACAGCGCAGTCCGGCCTGCCGAGGTTCCGCATCGCTGACCTGGAACACCAGGCCGGTCTGATGGCGGTCGCCCGCCAGGACGCCCGCGCCCTGCTGGAGCGGGAGCCGGGGCTGGACGGGCCGCGTGGGCAGGCCATTCGGCAACTGATGTGGCTGATGCAGCAGGACCAAGCGATTCGGCTGATCCAAGTCGGCTGACGAAGCAGAATGTTCTTAAAAAGTTCTTTACCGAATCGGGGGAATGTGAGAACAAAGCAGCAACAGAGAGGAGTTGCTGCCCATGACACGCGATCTAGCCTGTGACATCGCCGGGGTTGCCTCGGTTGCCCTCATCACCGTCGCGGTCCTTTGGTTGCCCGCGATCCTGCAGATCTGACCTGCCCCGCGTTGCAGGGCCGGCGCCCGCCTGTGCGCCGCCCGTCCCCAAGCACGCGCAACTGGCCGGCCCTGGCAGGGGCCGGTCATTTTTTCAGACAATTTGTAGAAGATCAGCCCTCGGCCTGCGCCATCGCCTCGAGCGTCGCATCCCAGGCCAGCATGATCGAGGCATGACGGTTCGGATAGTCCCGCGCCGGTGTCAGCGCGTCGAGGTCCGCGAAAGGGGCACCCGGCGCCGGTGCGTCGTCCTTGAGCATGGCGCACAGCTGGTCGCGCACGGCCGACAGGCCCGACCGATCCATGCCGAGCACGGCCTGCCCCAGCACCGACGCCGACGCCTGTCCCAAGGCGCAGGCGCGAACCTCTTGTGCAAAGTCACTGATCCGCCCGTCACGCATGGACAGGTGCACCGTGATCGACGATCCGCATTGCGGCGACCGCCGCTGGACCGTCGCCTGCGGGTCCTCCAGCCGGCCCTGGTGGGGGATCGCCGTTGTCAGCGCCAGGATCCGGCGCGAGTAGAGCTGCATGAGATCGCTGTCGGCCATCAATCCTCGCACGGGCTGTTGCGCCGCTGCCATCAGCGCTAGATAGGGACGCGTCTCGCGAAAGGAAACCCAATGTTCGACCCTCTCAGCCTGAAATACGACGCAGCCGGGCTGATCCCGGCCATCGCGCAGGATGCCGTTACCGGAGAGGTGCTGATGATGGCCTGGATGAACGCTGAATCGGTGGCCCGCACGCTGGAAAGCGGGCGCGTGACCTATTGGTCCCGGTCCCGGCAGTCGTTCTGGATCAAGGGCGAAAGTTCGGGGCATGTCCAGAAGCTGGTCGAGCTGCGCGTCGATTGCGACCGCGACTGCCTTCTGGTGCTGGTCGAGCAGACGGGACCGGCCTGCCACACCAACCGGCGCAGCTGCTTCTATTCGGCGGTCCGTGATGGGGTCGAGACCGTCATCATGGAGCCGATGGGGTAGCAGGTACGTCAGAGACCGACCATGCGGCGGACGTCGGCCGGGGTGGCACCTTTATCGCGATAATGGCGGATGGCGCGGGCGTCGTCGCGCTTGGCCAGCCGTATGCCGGCGTCGTCGCGGATCAGGCGGTGGTGCAGATAGGCCGGTGTCGGGAGGTCCAGCAGGCGCTGCAGCATGACGTGGATGAAGGTCGAGTCGAACAGGTCCTTGCCGCGCGTGACCAGCGTGACGCCCTGCGCCGCGTCGTCTACCACCACCGCCAGGTGATAGGAGGTTCCCATCCCGCGGCGCGACAGGATGACGTCGCCGATGCCGTCGAGGAACTGCGCCCGCGTCAGCACGTGGTCGCAGTCGGGCAGGATCGCCCGGTCGCGAAAACCGATGCTGCCAAGGTGAAGCGCATCGAAGGCGCGCCCGACGTCCAGCCGGATGACATCGTCGGGATCGGCATCGCGTAGGTCGCGGTGGCGGCAGGTGCCGGGATAGATCAGCCCGTCCGGCCCGGCGGGCAGGGCACCCTCCTGCGGGGCCGAGAGCGCCGCGCGGATGTCGCCGCGCCGGCACCGGCAGGGATAGGTCAGCGGTGCCAGCCGTGCCAGGGCCGCCTGATAGGCGGGCAGGCGGTCCGACTGGCGCATCGCGGGCCGCGGCCAGTCCAGCCCCAGCCATGCAAGGTCGTCGTAAATTGCCGCCTCGAATTCGGGCTTGCAGCGGGCGCGGTCGATATCCTCGATCCGCAGGTGAAAGCGGCCATGCGCTGCCGCTGTCAGTGCCGAAAACGCGTGGCCCAGGTGCAGAAGCCCCGTGGGCGACGGGGCAAAGCGGGTTACTGCGCCGCCAGCCATGCGGTGAAGTCGTCCTTGGCGCGCTGCGTATAGGCCGGATAGCGGTCCTTGCGGCCGCGGCGACCGCTGCGCGCCTCCTCCAGCGGGGGGAACAGGCCGAAGTTCACGTTCATCGGCTGGAAGGTCTTTGCCTCGGCCCCGCCGGTGATGTGGTTGACCAGAGCGCCCATGGCGGTGGTAAAGGGCGGCGGGGGCAGGTCCTGCCCCTTCGCCTGCGCGGCCGCCATGCGTCCGGCCAGCAGTCCCATCGCGGCGCTTTCGACGTAGCCCTCGACTCCCGTAACCTGACCGGCGAAGCGCAGGTTCGGGCGCGGGCGCAGCCGCATCCGTTCGTCCAGCAGGCTTGGAGAGTTCAGGAAGCTGTTGCGGTGGATGCCGCCAAGCCGGGCGAAGCCGGCGTCCTGCAGGCCGGGGATCATCCGGAAGACGTTGGTCTGCGCGCCGTACTTCATCTTCGTCTGGAAGCCGACGATGTTGTAGAGCGTGCCGAGCGCGTTGTCCCGACGCAGCTGCACCACCGCATAGGCCTTTTCCTGCGGCTTGTGCGCGTTCGTCAGGCCGACGGGCTTCATCGGCCCGTGGCGCAGGGTCTCCCGCCCGCGTTCGGCCATGACCTCGATCGGCAGGCAGCCGTCGAAATAGCCGGCGGTCTCACCCTCGTGGAACTCGGTCTTTTCGGCAGCCAGCAGGGCGTCGATGAAGGCCTCGTATTCCGGCTTGGTCATCGGGCAGTTGATATAGGCTTTCTGCTCGGCCTCGGTCTCGCCCTTGTCGTATCGGCTCTGCTCCCAGGCGATGCTCATGTCGATCGTGTCGGCATGCACGATGGGGGCAATCGCGTCGAAGAAGGCCAGCGCCTCGGTTCCGGTGACGTCGCGGATGGCGCCAGCCAGCGCATCCGAGGTCAAGGGCCCGGTGGCGACGATCCAGTTCCCGTCCGAGGGAAGCTCCGTGATCTCGCCCGGGCGGATCTCGACCAGCGGATCAGACTTCAGGGCGGCGGACACTGCGGCAGAAAAGGCGTCGCGGTCCACGGCCAGCGCACCCCCAGCGGGCAGGCGATGGCGGTCGGCCATCTGCATGATCAGACCTTCCGCCGCCCGCATCTCCCAGTGCAGCAGGCCGACCGCGTTCATCACGTCGTCATCCGACCGAAAGCTGTTCGAGCAGACCATCTCGGCGCAGTCGCCGGTCTTGTGGGCAAAGGTCTCGACCGCGGGGCGCATCTCGTGCAGCACCACCGGGACGCCCGCGCGGGCGATCTGCCATGCGGCTTCGGACCCGGCCAGGCCGGCGCCGACGATGTGGACGGGTTCCATGCGTGTCTCCATGCAGGCGGGCTAGCAAAGCGGCCCGGAAATGGAAAGGGCGGCGCCGAATGGCACCGCCCGGGGGGCATGCGGTCGAAGCGCGCGGGATCACTCCTCGGCGGCGGCTTCTTCCTCGGCCGAGCCTTCGGCACGCAGCGCCGACGGGGCGGCGATGTTGGCGATCACGAAGTTGCGGTCGATCACCGGCTTCACGCCTTCGGGCAGCTGCGCCTCGTTGATGTGGATGGTGTCGCCCACTTCCAGCCCTTCCAGGTCCACCGTGATGTGGTCCGGGATGTCGCCGGCGGTGACCATCAGCTCGACCTCGGCGCGGACGGTGACCAGGGTGCCGCCCTTCTTCAGGCCGGGGCACTTGTCGTGGTTCACGAACTCGACGGGGATGAACAGGTTCACCTTCGAGGTGCGGCGCAGGCGCATGAAGTCGATGTGGATCGGCAGATCCTTCACGACGTCGCGTTGCACGCCGCGGCAGATGACGCGAACGTCGTCCTGGCCATCAACCTTCAGGTTCCACAGCGTGGACATGAAGCGGCCAGCGCGCAGCTGGGTCAGAAGCTTGTTGAAGTCGAACGCCAGGGCAACGGGGTCTTTGCCGTCGCCATAGACGATGCCGGGCACCTTGCCTTCGCGGCGAGATTGGCGGGCGGCCCCCTTGCCTGTCCCCGCGCGTGCCTCGGCCACCAGATCCGGAATCTCTTTGGCCATGTCTCTAATCCTTAACCATGTTGAAGCCGCCACCCTCCAAGGGTGCGTGGCGGCAAGCGGTGCCCATAGCGCAGGCGGGCGCGAATGTGAAGCCGGAAAAGCGGCGATCAGGTGATCTGATATTCGTCGAGAAAGCCTTTCGGGATCAGCAAATTCTGCCGCCCCACGTTATCCAGGTCACGTTCGCCGCACAGCGCCATGCTGATGTCCAGCTCCTTGCGGATGACCTCCAGCGCATGGGTCACGCCGGCTTCGCCCATGGCGCCAAGCCCGTGCACCCAGGCCCGACCGATCCAGGTCGAATGCGCCCCAAGCGCCAGCGCCTTCAGCACGTCCTGACCCGAACGGATGCCGCTGTCCATGTGGACCTCGACCCGGTCGCCCACCGCCTTGACGATATGCGGCAGCATGCGGATCGAGGACAGCGCCCCGTCCAGCTGCCGCCCCCCATGGTTGCTGACCACGATGGCGTCGGCACCGAAATCGGCCGCGATGCGCGCGTCTTCGGGGTCGAGAATGCCCTTCAGGATCAGCTTGCCGCCCCACATGTCGCGGATCGCCGCGATCTTGTCCCAGTCCAGCCGGTCGTCGAATTGCTCGGCCGTCCAGCTCATCAGGCTGGAGGTGTCGCCGACGCCTTTGGCGTGTCCCACGATGTTGCCGAAGAACCGCCGCTTGGTCCGCAGCATCCCCATGCCCCAACGCCAGCGCGTGGCCAGGTCCATCACGGTCGGCAGCGTCATCTTGGGTGGGGCCGAGAGACCGTTCTTCAGGTCCTTGTGCCGCTGGCCCAGGATCTGCAGGTCCAGCGTCAGCACCAGCGCGCTGCAGTTCGCGGCCTTGGCACGCTCGATGATCGCGGCCAGAAAGTCCTGGTCCTTCATCACGTACAGCTGGAACATGAAGGGCTTCGACGTATGCTCGGCGACATCCTCGATCGAACAGATCGACATGGTGGACAGGCAGAAGGGCACGCCGAACTTCTCGGCCGCCCGGGCGGCGTGGATTTCGCCATCGGCGTGCTGCATGCCGGTCAGCCCCACCGGAGCCAGCCCCACCGGCATCGTCGCCGGCAGCCCGACGATGTCGCGGGCGATACGCCGGTTCGACATGTCCACCGCCACCTTCTGGCGCAGCTTCAGCCTGGCGAAGTCGGTCGTGTTCTCGCGGAAGGTCTGTTCGGTATAGCTGCCCGATTCCGCGTAGTCATAAAACATCTTCGGCGTGCGCGCGCGGTGCAGCGCCTTGAGGTCGTCGATCGAGGTGATCACGGGCATGGAACGTCCCTTTCGGATTGGTAAGCTTTCTTTACCAGCGGCGGGGACGTCGCGCAATCATCCCCCGGCCCGCTGCCGCAGGGACGGATCGACGACCGGGCCCCGCAGCGCCTCTGCCCGGGCCCGAAGCGCCTCGGCGCGCGACAGCGTCGCATCCTCGACCGCCGCGGGAGTGTCTGACGCGGCCCCGGCATGGGCAGGAAGGTCGGGCGGGCCCAGCAACTGCTCGGTCGGCAGCAACCGGGGATAGGCCGCGTCCCGGGTGCAGGCCGTCAGCATCAGGGCAAGGATAAGAGGCGCGTGTTTCATGGCGCAATGGTTACGCGGACGGCCCGGCCACGGCAACGACCTCCGATCGCGCTTTCCAAGCCCCTCGCGCTCGGGCTAACAGGATCGGATGGCCCGCACCCAAGGTTCCCGCGCCGAGATCACCGGCCCCCTGCTTCGCGACGAAGCCCGCCGCCTGTTCGCGCGGCAGGGTTATGCCGCCGTGTCGATGCGCCAGATCGCGGCCGCGGTGGGGGTGCAGGCGGGTGCCCTATATGCCTATACCCCGGACAAGCAGGCGCTGCTCTTCGATCTTCTGGAAAGCCACATGCAGAACCTGCTGGCGGCGTGGGAGGACGATCCGCAGGCCGACCCGCTGGCGCGGTTGGAGCGTTTCGTCCGCTTCCACATCGGCTTCAGCCTTGATCATCCCGACGCCGTGTTCCTGTCCTACATGGAGCTGCGCAACCTCACGGCCCCGAACTTCGCTCGCATCGCCGACCTGCGCGGCCGCTATGAAGTCCTGCTCGAACGAATCCTGCGCGACGGCGTCGCCACCGGCACCATGCGGATCGAGGACCCCAAGCTGACCACGCTGGCGCTGATCGCCATGCTGACCGGCGTGACCAACTGGTATCGGGAAGGCGGCCGGCTGGACCGTGCCCGCATCGCCCAGATCTACTGGGGCCTTGCCCGCGGGGCCGTGGGGGCCTGAGGGCGTGCGGGCTCGGATTCCTCGATCCGCCGCTTGCCGCGCCGCCCGCCATGCCGGATAATCATGCCCATGTCCTTGCCCCCCGGTTTTCTTGACGAGATTCGCAACCGCGTCCCGATCAGTCGCGTGATCGGCAAGAAGGTGACGTGGGACCTGCGCAAGTCGAACCAGGCGCGCGGCGACTGGTGGGCGCCATGCCCGTTCCATCAGGAAAAGTCGGCCAGCTTTCATTGCGACGATCAGAAGGGGTTCTATTACTGCTTCGGCTGCCAGGCGAAGGGCGACGTGGTGTCCTTCCTGCGCGACCATGACGGGCTTGAATTCATGGATGCCGTCAAGCTCCTCGCGGCCGAGGCTGGCCTGACGATGCCCGAACCCGATCCGCGAGCGCGAGAGCGCACCGATCGGCGGACGAAGCTTCTGGACGTGACCGAGGCTGCCTGCCGCTGGTTCCGCCTGCAGCTTCAGACCGGCGCCGCCGCCGAGGCGCGCGATTACCTCACTCGTCGCGGCCTTGACGCCGCAGCGCTCGACCGGTTCGAGATCGGGTTTGCCCCCGACAGCCGCCATGCCCTGACCGGCGCGCTGCGCGAGAAGGGCTTCGACGAGGCGCAGATCGTCGAGGCAGGCATGTCCGCCCGCCCCGATGGTGGCGGCGCGGCCTACGACCGCTTCCGCGGCCGCATCATCTTCCCGATCCGCGACGGGCGGGGCCGCTGCATCGGCTTCGGCGGCCGCGCCATGGAAGCGAACGCCCGCGCGAAATACCTCAACAGCCCCGAGACCCCGCTCTTCGACAAGGGGCGCAACCTCTACAACCTCGGTCCGGCGCGCAGCGCGGTCGCCAAGGGCCAGCGCATGGTCGTGGCCGAGGGCTACATGGACGTGATCGCCCTGGCCCGCGCAGGGTTCGAGGGCGCCGTGGCCCCATTGGGCACCGCCATCACCGAAGACCAGCTGCGCCTGATGTGGCGGGTGTCTCCGGAACCGATCATCGCGCTGGACGGCGACGCGGCGGGCCAGCGGGCCGCGCAGCGCCTGATCGACCTGGCGCTGCCGCTGACGGGTCCCGGCCAGGCCCTGCGCTTCGTCGTCCTGCCGGCAGGGCAAGATCCCGACGACCTGATCAAGTCAGCCGGTCCCGGCGCGATGGGCACGCTTCTGGACCAGGCCCGCCCGCTTCTGGACCTGCTCTGGGCACGAGAGGTCGAGGGGCAGGTCTTCGACAGTCCCGAACGCAAGGCCGCCCTCGACCGCCGCTTGCAAGAGGCCGTGGCCCGTATTCCCGACGACCTGACCCGCAGCCACTATACCGAGGAGATCCGCCGCAAGCGGTGGGAGGTCTTCGGCCCGGGCAACCGTCAGCGCCAGCAGGGGCAGGGCGTGCGGTCGGGGACGGCCGGGCGCAGCCCGGCCCGGCGCGGAGGGGCCTCGATGGGCCCGCGCGGGCCGAGCGTGCCCGTCAATCTTGCCGCCCCGGCGCCGGGCGCCGACCTTCTGGAAGGCGCCACGCTGCTGATCTGCGCGCTGCGCCCCGCGATGATCCCGCCCGTCGAGGCGCGGCTGGAAAAGCTCCTGCCGCAAAACCCAGACCGTGCCGCCCTGCTTCACGATCTGCTGACGCAGGGCGACAGCGCCGCCGGTCGGCGCGGTCTTGAAACGCTGCGCCGCGACGCCCATCTGGGCCTGACCCCCGCAGTGATCCAACAGCAAGAGGACGAGGCCGCAGCCGCAATTCTGGACAACCTGCTCGACCGTCTGGAAGCCGAGCGTGCCGCCAGCCACGAGCTGGCCCGTGCGGAATCCGAGATCCAGGGCGAGGCCGACGAAGGCCTGACCTGGCGCATCAGCCAGATCGCCCGCGCCCGCCACCGGGCCGAGCGTCCCGAGCTGGAAGCGACCAGCGATCTCAATGAGGATCGCCCGGCCCTGTCGGCGCAGTTGTCGGACTGGCTCAGCGGCCAGATCTGGCGCAAGCCGTCCGGCAGGTAACGCCGAATCGCCTCCGCTTCAGGTCGCGAATCGACAACGCGCACGGCCTTTGATTCGGCCGAGAACCGCGCTAGATACGAACTTCTTTCGCGACGATTCGGCCCAGCCCGCGAATCGCCCGCCCGAGACCGCCGAGAAGGAGCCCCGGATGGCCGCCAAGGACGATGACCACGAAAAGACCGACAAGGACGACAACGCCCATTCGCTGGACATGAGCCAAGCGGCGGTCAAGAAAATGATCGCCGAGGCGCGAGAGCGTGGTTACATCACCTACGACCAGCTGAACTCGGTCCTGCCGCCCGACCAGGTGAGCAGTGAGCAGATCGAGGACGTGATGTCGATGCTGTCGGAAATGGGCATCAACGTGATTGAGGACGAAGAGGGCGGCGAAGAGGCCGAGGGCGGCGCCATCGTCACCACCGGGTCGGGCTCTCGCGAGGTGGCCGTCGCCGCGACCGAAACCGAAAAGCTGGACCGCACGGACGATCCGGTGCGCATGTACCTGCGCGAGATGGGCAGCGTCGAGCTGCTCTCGCGTGAGGGCGAGATCGCCATCGCCAAGCGCATCGAGGCCGGTCGCAACACGATGATCGCGGGCCTCTGCGAAAGCCCGCTGACCTTCAAGGCCATCACGCTCTGGCGCGAGGAACTCCTGGACGAGGAGATCCTGCTGCGCGACGTCATCGACCTCGAAACCACCTTCGGCCAGTCCATGGATGGCGAGGAAGGCGAGGAGGAGGAGTTGACCGTCGAGGGCGAGGCCGACGCCGCCGCGCCCAAGCGCGAGGAATACGACGCCGACGGCAACCCCCTGCGCGTCGAGGACGACGAGGAAGAGGACGAGGGCGCCAACCTGTCCTTGGCCGCCATGGAAGCCAGCCTTAAGCCCAAGGTGCTGGAGACGCTGGAAGCCATAGCCCATTATTACGAGCGGCTGGCCGACATGCAGGACCTGCGCATGTCCGCCACCCTGAACGAGGATGACAGCTTCTCGGCCACCGCCGAATCCGACTACCAGACCCTGCGGTCGGAAATCGTCGCGCTGGTCAACTCGCTGCACCTGAACAACGGCCGGATCGAGGCGCTGGTCGATCAACTCTACGGCATCAACCGCCGGATCGTCACCATCGACAGCGGCATGGTCAAGCTGGCCGACGCCGCCCGGATCAACCGTCGCGAATTCATCGACGCCTATCGCGGGTCCGAACTGGACCCGACCTGGGTGGACCGCATGTCCGCCCAGGCCGGGCGCGGCTGGCAGGCGCTGTTCGACCGCTCGCGCGAGCAGGTCGAGAAGCTGCGTGGCGACATGGCCGAGGTCGGCCAATATGTCGGCGTCGACATTGAGGAGTTCCGTCGCATCGTCAGCCAGGTCCAGCGCGGCGAGAAGGAAGCCCGCCAGGCCAAGAAGGAAATGGTCGAGGCGAACCTGCGCCTCGTGATCAGCATTGCCAAGAAATACACGAACCGCGGGTTGCAGTTCCTGGACCTGATCCAGGAAGGCAACATCGGCCTGATGAAGGCCGTGGACAAGTTCGAGTATCGCCGCGGCTACAAGTTCTCGACCTATGCAACCTGGTGGATCCGCCAGGCGATCACGCGCAGCATCGCCGATCAGGCGCGGACCATCCGCATTCCGGTCCACATGATCGAGACGATCAACAAGCTGGTCCGCACCGGCCGCCAGATGCTGCACGAGATCGGCCGTGAGCCGACGCCCGAGGAACTGGCCGAAAAGCTGCAGATGCCGCTGGAGAAGGTTCGCAAGGTGATGAAGATCGCCAAGGAACCGATCAGCCTCGAAACCCCGATCGGGGACGAGGAGGACAGCCAGCTTGGCGATTTCATCGAGGACAAGAACGCCGTCCTGCCCTTGGACAGCGCGATTCAGGAAAACCTCAAGGAGACCACGACCCGCGTCCTGGCCAGCCTGACCCCGCGCGAGGAACGTGTCTTGCGGATGCGTTTCGGCATCGGCATGAACACCGACCACACGCTGGAAGAGGTCGGCCAGCAGTTCAGCGTCACCCGCGAGCGCATCCGTCAGATCGAGGCCAAGGCGCTGCGCAAGCTCAAGCACCCATCAAGGAGCAGAAAGCTGCGGTCTTTCCTTGATCAGTAACCTGACCAACGTCGAAGGCCTCGGCTTCTTTCTCTATCGCAGCACGGCGCGCCCCGGTCTGGACCAGGGCGACATGCACGACATCCTGACGGCGGCGCGGCGACGCAACCAGCAGCTCGAGCTGACCGGCTGCCTGCACCACGAAGACGGATTGTTCTTTCAATGGCTGGAAGGGCCATCTCCGGCGCTGCTGCAGGTGATCGAGTTGCTGGTCCAGGATCCGCGTCACCTCAACCTCGAGGTCTTGGACGAGGGCGCGCTGGACCACCGCCGGTTCCAGGAGTGGCGGATGCGGTTCTCGGATCGCGACCGGGCGTCGCTGATGGACTGGTTCGCCGTCACGGAAAGCTCCACCGTCCATCGTGGGGACTATGCCGGCGGCATCACCGCCTTCCTGATGTCGGCGGCTGCCTAAAATACTTCAAAGGTCACGCCTTGCATTATCTGCACCAGCGGTGAACATCCCTTGGGCAGGAGGTGTGGTCATGCAGGATATCAAAACCGCCGGCGAGCCGGACGAGGTCGGGTTTTGCCTCTATCGCAGCGTTGCAATGCCCAGCCTGACGGCGGACGAACTGTCGGTGATCGTCGACACGGCGTCCCTGAACAACCGGAACATGGACCTGACCGGTTGCCTGCATCACGAGGATGGGCTGTTCTTCCAGTGGTTGGAAGGTCCGCCCATCGTGCTGTTCCGGCTGCTGGAAAAGCTGCGTGACGACAACCGGCATCTGGACATGACGATCCTGGACCAAGGTACCTTGCCGCGCCGGCTGTTCCCCGACTGGCAGATGCGTTACTCGGACCGGAAGGCCGGTTCGCTGATGGACTGGCTGCAGCGGCGCCACGACAGCTCTGCAAGCAGTATCGGCACCTTCCTCCGCGATATCGAGATTTTGGAGGAACATGCAAGGTGACATGACGACATATCTGGCGCTGGCGGGGGTCCTGACGGCAGGCGGGCTGTTCCTGGCGCTGTATTGGCGGGGCCAGTGGGCCGCGGCGCAGCGCGAGGTTGCGGCGCTTCAGGCACGCATCACCAAAGATCGTGACGCGGCGCAGGAGCGCCTGCACGAGACGGAGCTGGCCTTGGGGCAGCAACAGGCGCGGCTTGATTCGCAGACTGCGCGCCTGTCCGAACTGTCCGAGGAGCGGGACAGCCTGACCGATGCCCTGCACCGCGCACGCCAGGAGGTCGCGAGTCTAGGAACGCAACTGGCCGAAGCGCGGCTTCGCGCCGAGAAGGATGCCGAGGCCGCGGCGCGCGAAATCGCCACCCTGCGTGAATTGCGGGCCGAGATGACCAACCAGTTCAAGCTGCTGTCGGCGGAAACGCTGCGCGTCCAGCAGGCCGATCTGCAAAAGTCCCAGCAAGAGCATCTGAACGCGTTGCTGAACCCGTTCCGCGACCAGGTTGGCCGCTTTCAGACAGAGCTTCAGGCCCGCAACAAGATCCTGGACGAGGAATCGTCGCGGCTGCGCGAACAGATCCTGTCGCTGCACAACCGCAGCGAACAGATATCGCGCGAGGCCGTGAACCTCACGCGCGCGCTCAAGGGTGACAAGCAACGGCAGGGCGCCTGGGGCGAGATGGTGCTGGAGCGGATCCTCGAGGATTCTGGCCTGATGGCCGGCACGCATTACGACCTGCAGTCCAGTTGGCGGGACGAGGAAGGCAAGCTGTGGCGTCCCGACGTCGTGGTGAAGATGCCGCGCGGCAAGGTCATGGTCATCGACAGCAAGGTGTCGCTGAACGATTACGAACTGTCGGTGACCTCCGAGGACCCGGCCGAGGCCGAGGCCGCGCTGCGCCGCCACCTGGCGGCCATCCGCACCCATATCGGCACTCTGGCCGGCAAGGGCTATCAGCGCATGGACGACAATTCGGTCGATTACGTGCTGATGTTCATCCCGATCGAAGGGGCCTTCTCGGACGCGCTGCGCGCCGATCCCACGCTGGCGGCCTTCGCGATGGAGCGGCGCGTGGGGTTGACGACGCCCACGACCCTGATGCTGACGCTGCGCACCGTCGAACATATCTGGGCCGTGGAACGCCGCGAAAGCAACGCGATGGAGATCGCGCGCCGCGCCGGGCAGCTCTACGACAAGGTGGCGGGCTTCGTCGATTCGATGGAGGGTGTTGGCCGGGCGCTGGACCAGGCAAACCGCGCACACGGCCAGGCGATGGACCGCCTGACCCGAGGGTCAGGCAACGTGATCCGCCAGGTCGAGATGCTGCGCGGACTGGGCGCGCGCGCCAGCAAGCAGATCGAGCTGGACCACGACCGCGAGGACGACAGCCCCGCGCTGCCGGGGCCGGAGGCCGCGGAATGATCCTGACCCTGACGGTCGAGACCCACGGCCCCGCCTGTCACGAGATCACGGACCGCTTGGTCGATTGGCTGCGCGGGAAGGGCGACGGCGTGCTGACGCTGCTGATCCGTCACACCTCGGCCTCGCTGCTGATCCAGGAAAACGCCGACCCCGAGGTGCAGGCGGATCTGCTGGGCTGGCTGCACCGGATGGCGCCGCCGGCCGACGATCCGTCGATGGGCTGGATCACGCATCGCTACGAGGGGCCGGACGACATGCCTGCGCATCTGAAGGCTGCGATGCTGCCGACGACGCTGCAGGTGCCGGTCGCGGACGGCCGCATGATGCTGGGGCGCTGGCAGGGCATCTATGTTGTCGAACACCGCCGCACCCCGCACCGGCGGCAGGTCGTGGCGATATTCCAGCCGTCTCAGTTCTGAGGCATCAGGAAGGTTTCGCGGATCACGGCGCGCTCGGGCGCGTTGATCATGTGCAGGACGGCCTCGGCCACGTCCTCGGGTTGCAGCTTGTCGGGCGCGCCGTCGTCGAAGAAGGCGGTGTCGACCATGCCCGGTGCCACGACTGAACAGCGCCCGCCCCATTCGCGCATCTCTTCGGCCAGGTTGCCGGCATAGCCGTGCACGAACCACTTCGTCGCGCCATAAATCGAGCCGGGGATGTGCCGCCTGCCCGCGGCCGAGCCGGTCAGGACCAGCGTTCCCCTGGTCTTGCGCAATTCGGGTAGGACGGCGCGCGCGGTCAGGATGACGCCCATGACGTTCAGGTCGATCATGCCGCGGATATCGTCAAGTTCGCCCGCCTCGGTCCCGGGCTTCGATAGTCCGCGACCGGCATTGGCGAACCCCGCGTCGATGCCGCCGAACCGCTCGACCGTCCGTGCGACGGCGGCCTGCAGGTCCTCGATTCGGGTTGCGTCGCCCTCGGTGGCGAAGCCGCCGTCGCCCAGTTCCTGCGCCAGGTCGGCCAGCCTGTCGGCGGACCGGGCGAACAGGGCGACGTTCCATCCGTCCTTGGCGGCGGCCCTCGCGGTGGCGGCGCCGATGCCTGACGAGGCACCCGTGATGAACAGGGTCTTGGCCATGATTCCTCCGGAATTTCCGATGACGACCGCCAACGCGGCTTTGACGCCACAGGTTCCGCAGGGCGCATCTTGTGTGCTGTGGATAAGACTACCCAATCTCTGCCGGGGTGCCTATAGTGTTGGCGGATCGCCCGACCGAAGGGACAACCCGATGCGCTGCCCGTTTTGCGGAAATGCCGACACCCAAGTCAAGGACTCGCGTCCGGCCGAGGATAACGTGGCGATCCGCCGCCGTCGCTTCTGCCCCGCCTGCGGGGGTCGCTTCACGACCTATGAGCGCGTTCAGCTGCGCGACCTGGTCGTCGTGAAGGCCAACGGCAAGCGCGAGGACTTCGACCGTGACAAGATGGCGCGGTCGATCCGCATCGCCATGCAGAAGCGCCCGGTCGAGCCGGAGCGGATCGAGCAGATGATCAGCGGCCTCGTGCGCCGGCTGGAAAGCACGGGCGAGACCGACATTCCTTCGAAGGCCATCGGAGAGATAGTGATGGAGGCGCTGTCGCGGATCGATAACGTTGCCTATGTCCGCTTCGCCAGCGTCTACAAGAACTTCCAGGACGCCGACGACTTTGACAAGTTCGTGTCTGAACTGCGTCCCGGCGCCGTCGGCGATTGACCCTCGATTCACCAGTTGACGCAAGCCACATGGCCTATGCGCTGCGCTTGGCCCGTCGCGGGCTGGGCAACGTCTGGCCGAACCCGGCCGTCGGCTGCGTGCTGGTCCGTGACGGTCGCGTCGTCGGCCGCGGCTGGACCCAGCCCGGCGGTCGTCCCCATGCCGAGCGGATGGCGCTGGACGCCGCGGGCCCGCCGGCAGCGGGTGCGACGGCCTATGTGACGCTGGAACCCTGCGCGCATCACGGGCGCACGCCACCCTGCGCCGCGGGGCTGGTGCAATCCGGCGTGGCGCGGGTGGTCACGGCGCTGACCGACCCCGATCCGCGGGTCGCCGGCAGGGGGCATGCGATGCTGCGCGAGGCCGGGGTCGAGGTGACCGAGGGCGTTCTGGCCGCCGAGGCCGCGGACCTGCAGGCCGGCTTCCTGTCGCGGATCCTGAAGGGCCGACCCTTCGTCACGCTCAAGCTGGCCAGCAGCCTCGATGGCCGCATCGCCATGGCGAGTGGCGAGAGCCGCTGGATCACCGGACCTGCCGCGCGGGCGCATGTTCATGCGCTGCGGGCGCAGCATGACGCGATCATGGTGGGCGGGGCGACCGCGCGCGCGGACCTGCCGCATCTGAACGTCCGCGGCATTCAGACGCCGCAGCAGCCGGTGCGGGTCGTCGTCTCGCATCAGGCCCTGCCGCCGCTGCCGCCGCAGGACGGCGATCATGGGCCGCTGTGGAGGGTCGAGGGAGCGCCCGGCGACATCCTTGCCGACCTGGGCAGCCGCGGCATCACGCGCGTCTTCTGCGAAGGCGGCGGCCGCCTTGCGGCAAGTCTGTTGCAGGCAGGCTTGGTCGACCAGCTTGTCGGCTATACCGCCGGCCTGGCAATGGGTGCCGACGCGCGGCCCTTCGTGGGCGCCACGGGCTGGTCGCAGCTGGCGCAGGTGCCACGGTTCGACCTGGTCGAGACGAAGGTGATCGGCGGCGACCTGTTCCACCGCTGGCGGGCGCGCTAGCGTCGCCAGATCCAGCTGTGCCCGGCCAGCGCCCCTTGCGCCTTGGCCAGCAGCCGCAGGGCAGGGGGCTGGGCTGCATGTCCCGCGGCCAACCGGTCCAGCGCAACTTCGACAGGGCAGGGCAGCCCGGTCAGCGGATCCCGATAGCGCGGATAGGCGATCAGGCAGGCGTGAACCAGCGCGGCAAGGTCCGGCTGCGCCCGCCGACGCGCGGGCACTGGTCCCAGGTCGCGCGTCAGGCCCCAGCCTGCATAGAAGGGCGCGCCCAGAACCGTCACCGGCTTGCCCCGCAGCAGCGCCTCGAAGCCCAGGGTCGAGGTGATGGTCCAGACGCCGTCCGTCGCCTCTATGAGCGCGACCGGGTCCGCGTTGACCGCGACGAGGTCCGCGAGGGTTTTCAGCTCCTCGTCCGGAACAGTGCCGGGGCGGAGGCCCGCTTCGACGTCGGGATGCGGCTTGTAGACGATGCAGGCCAGCGGGTTCTCGGCGCGCACGCGTGCCAGCAGCGCCAGGTTCGTCCGTTCGGCCCCGGCACCCCGCAGGATCGAGGCGTCATCTTCGACCTGGCCCGGCACGAGGATGCGCGGCCGGCCGTCGCGCGGCGGGAGTGGTGCGTTGCCTTGCAGGTTGTACTTGCTCAACCGCGCTTCGATCAGGCGGGCAATCAAGCGAGTGGCGCGTTGCCGCCCGCCCGGTGGCGGGCCGAGGGCGATCAGCGCCTCGAGTTGCGATGGGGCCGCCGGGTCGAAGTAGATGCCAAGGTCGTCGGCGACGACCGAAATGGGCGGCGTCAGCGCCGCGCCCAGGCCTCGCGACCGCAGGAAGCCATCTTCCACATGCGTTGCCGCGGGGGCCTTGGCTGATGCGCTGGCCCAGACCAGCGTCGTGTCCGGCCCTGGCTCGCGGGCAAAACGCAGCGGCACCGAGTCGCTGAACTCCCGCATCAGGAAGCGCCGTTTCCACAGCCGCATGCCGAAGGCCACATGTCCGTTGCGGTCCTGCCGGAAGCTGCGGGCCTCGGCCTCCATCTGGTCGAGCGCACCTTCGAAATCGGTCAGCCGGTCACGGCAGGGATCGTACCACGTCGGCGCGGACAGGTGGCTTGCGGTGAACAGAGCCTCCCTGGATGCGGAACCGCGGCGGCCGGGGGGCATGGTCATCTCGTCATGGCTCTGCCCCCAGCCCGCATAGAAGGGCAGGCCGAAGAGACGCGGCCGGTGACCCGCCAGAAGCGCTTCGTAGCCCAGTTGGGAACTGACCGCGTAGACGGCGTCAGCCTGTTCGACCAGCCTCCAGGGCGAGACCGGGCCGGCGCAAATCTGGTCGCCGGGCTGAAGGTCCTCGATGCCCAAGTGGCCGGGCCGAAGGCCTGCGGCGGTCTCGGGGTGGGTCCGCAGGACGATGCGCTGTCCCGGGTTCTCGTCGCGGGCGGCCTGGAGCATGCGCAGGAACAGCGAACGGTCGGCCCCCAGAAGCGAGGCATCGCCCCGGGTCTGGTCGACGACCAGTACATAGCCCGATCTGGGCGGGTCCAATACGGGATCGTGGGCGTTGTACTTCGACAGGTCCAGCGATCTCAGCCGCGCCAGCCCCTGGACGGCGCGGACATGCGTCTCGGGCGGTGGCGCGGTCACCAGGCGTTCCAGCCTCGAAGGACGCGTGGGGTCGAAGTGCAGCCCGTCGGGATCGATCAACAGCCCCACGGGACCCCGCGCCGCCAGGGACCCCCGCGCCCGGCCCGGCAGGATCGAGCGCAGAAAGGCATCCTCGACGGTGACGATGGGGCAGTTCCGTTTCGCCGCGATGGCGATGCCCCGCCAGGCGGTGGGGCTGGCGCCCCAGATGCCGACCGGCTCGCCGGGCCGGGGCAGCGCAAGGGCGGGGCGGTAGCCGGCCAGCGCCAGGATGCGCGACAGCCGGGGACTGCGAAAGAAGCCGAGGTTTGCAACGCAAAGCCGCCGGACGGATCCGGCGGCTTCGGGATCAGTAGGCCGCATGGCTGCGTCAGTTGCCGAGGCTGGTCAGTCTGTCGGCTGTCGAGGCGCTTCCGGTGATGGCGCCCAAGGTCTTCTGCCACTGCACATAGGGTGCCTCGGTCACATAGACGGTGTCGCCGTCGCGGATGACGAAGTCGCGGGCCAGGAACAGTCCGTTCGGCCGGGTCAGGTCGAGGACATAGGCGAAGCGCTGCGTGCCGATCACCGGCTTGCCCAGAACCCGGCTGGCGACGGATTCGGGTTCGTCGCGCATGACGAAGACGCCGGTCGGGTCGGCCAGCTGCGAACTCAGGCCGCCAACCATGGCAATGGCCTCGACCGCATTGATGACCTCGTTGCCGAGCGGGACGCGGGTCTGCCCACCAAGCGCGCCGAGGGCGGTGAAATTGCGCTGGTCTTCTTCGACGACAACGAGGTCGCCGGGGCGGAGCGCGATGTCGTTCAGCGGGCTGGCGTAAAGATCCGTAAGCCAGACGCGGCCGCTGTCGTTGCCGCGCTTGACGGTGACCACCGCAACCTCTGGGGCGATGGCGACGCCGCCGGCGCGGGCGAGCATCGCCGATAGCGACCGGGTCGGGCGCTCGATCGGATAAACGCCCTGCGCCGTAACGCGACCCATGACCGACACCGTCGCACCGTCGCCGGCCACGCGCTGCACCGTGACCTGCGGGTCGGGCGTCTGCACGGACAGCCGTTCGGTGATCGTCTGGCGCAGCTGGTCTGGCGTGCTGCCTGCCGCGCGAACGCGCCCGGCATAGGGCACGAAGATGTAGCCGTCGCTGTCGACCTGGATCTCGGTCAGCGCGGTCGAGCTTGCGCCGAGCGATGTCAGAAGGCCGTCATCGACGTTTTCCCAGATCGACAGGCCAAGCACGTCGCCGGAACGGATCTCGTCCGCGCCGACTTGGCTGGCATTGCGGAAGCTGTTCGAGAACCCGTAGGCCGGGGCAAAGGCCGACGCGCGCGTGACGTGGTCGTTCACATAGATGACCTGGGTGTTGCCGCCACGCTCGACGGCGCCTTCGAAGATCTCGTTCTTGTTGGGTCCCGACCGGGGCAAGGCGCAGGCGGCAAGAAGTGTCATCGACGCAAGCATCAGCAGTCGCAGCGGTGCTGCGGATCGAATGAAAACTGTCACCTCTGGTACTCCTGTTCTTGTCCTCGGCCGATGATGCCGATTTTGTAGACCGTTTTAGTCGCGTCGGCGCAGGCATGCCAGAGCCGGATGTTCCGAAGCCGTTCAACGAAGCCGGTCCGAGAGCTGCTGGCGCGGCAAGACCTGGCCCGTCGCAAGGGCATCGTAAGGGTCGTGCGGCGACAAGAGCATGTCAGCCACGAGACGCAGCGCATGGGCACGTGATCGGCTGGCGTAGAATCCGCCCGGAATCTGGCTGGTTTGCAGAAGATAGTCGCGGAAGGTCCGATAGGCCTGCGGGTCCGGGGCATCGGGCGAAGCCAAGAATTCGTCCAGCGACTGATCGGACACAAGTCCCGGCTTTCCGTAGACGGCGCGGCCAAGCGCCTTGACAGGGATGCCGCGCCACAGGGCCTGCTGCGCCCCGGTGGAATTCACGGTGACGACGGCGCGGGCATGAGACAGGATCTCGGCCAGCTTGCCGCCGCGGATATAGTGGACGCGGTGGGCCACGCCCTCGGCCTCGGCCGCGGCATGGATAGCGGCGCGGTTGCCGGCGCGCCCATCCTCGAGAGGGTGGGCCTTGAGGATCAGGTGATGGTGGCGGGGCGCCGACCGGGCAAAGGCTGCGACCGCAGTCTGGACGAACTGCGCGTTCCGGGTGAAGGCCGAGTGGCCGAGGAAGTTAGAGTCGTGTTCCAGCTGCATCAGCACGAGGTTGTAGGGCCAGCCGGAGAGCCGCAGTCGCCGCCATTGCAGCGCTTGGCCCACCCGGTGGATCGGCGTCAGCAGAAGGCGGCGGAGGTTCAGCCGGAACTCCTGCCGGACCGAGATCTCTCGGTGGCCCCGATAGGCGCGGTACCTGCGGTTCGCGACAAGGACCAGGAAGTGGTAGAAGGCGCCATAGAACTTGTGCTGCCCCATGTCGCCCCAATGGGCGGGCGGGCGGCGCACCTCGTTGATCTGTTCGCGCAGGACGCGGCGCATCTGCGCCAGCGGGATGTCTAAAAGAACCGAGTTGCCGTTCGATCCGTGGCGTTCGTAGCTGATCCAGTAGGGCCGCAGGTAGCCTTCCTCGAAGACGTGGACCGTCACGCCGCGCGTGGCGGTCAGCTTGCGGGCCGCGTCGTGAATCGGGCGGACGTCGCCATAGAGGATGATGTCGGTGATGCCCTTGTCGTCCAGGATGCGCCGCAGGTGGTCCGGCCAGTCGAGCGCCGTGCCTTCGTGCCGGATGAGGCTGGCCTTGTCGGACCAGAAGAATTCGTCGCCGGCATTGAAGCCGCAGCGCCAGATCTGCGCGCCCGTCGCGCGCAACAGCCGTGCCAGGCGGTCGAAGAACGGCCCGTGAGGCCCCTGCAGCATCAGGAACGCGCGGGCGGGGGCGCCGTTCGTCACGGCCGCCGGGGATTCACCGCCGGCCGGTCGCGGCGGGGATGGGCTCTGGTGCAGCATGCTCGACCTGAAGCAAACCTTCCTGACTGGACAGGTTGTCGGTCCCCCATGCCACGAGGAACCGGGTCGATCCAGACATTTGTGCATCATGGCCGACCCGCGGAAACAGGGCATGACGCTTGAACGGGCAGGTCCGATGCCCTAGGTCAAATCGAACGGCAAGGGGAAGACGACGATGTTCACCGGCATCATCACGGATATAGGCATCGTGCGCGCGGTCGAGATGCGCGGCGACATGCGCGCCCGTATCGGCTGCGGGTATGACATGGCTGGCGTGGACATGGGCGCATCCATCGCCTGCGACGGGGTCTGTCTGACGGTGGTCGCCAAGGGCGATGACTGGTTCGACGTCGACATCTCGGCCGAGACGCTGTCGAAGACCAGCATCGGGTCGGACGGATGGATAGTCGGCCAGCGCCTGAACCTGGAACGCGCGCTGCGCGTGGGCGACGAACTGGGCGGCCATATCGTCAGCGGCCATGTCGACGGCGTCGCGCGGATCGTCTGCGCCTCTCGCGACGGCGATAGCCTGCGGCTGACATTCGAAGCCCCGGCGGCGCTGGCGCGCTTCGTGGCGCCTAAGGGATCGGTCGCGCTGAACGGCACGTCGCTGACGGTGAACGAGGTGGAGGGCAACCGCTTCGGCATCAACCTGATCCCGCATACGCAGCAGGTGACCACTTGGGGCGATGCGGCCGAGGGCGACGCGGTCAACCTCGAGATCGACACGCTGGCCCGCTATGTCGCGCGGCTGGCCGAGGCCGGGCAGTAACATCACGGCGCGGTCCCCTCGGCGCGCAGCAGCAAGGACGACCCCATGCAATTCGAACAGCCAGGCCCCGTCGAGCGCGACCTGTCGAACGCCATCTCTCCGATCGAGGACATCATCAACGAGGCCCGCAACGGCCGGATGTTCATCCTGGTCGACCACGAGGACCGCGAGAACGAGGGCGATCTGTGCATTCCCGCGCAGATGGCGACGCCGGACGCCGTGAACTTCATGGCCACCCACGGCCGCGGGCTGATCTGCCTGACGCTGACCGCCGAGCGGATCGAGACCCTGGGCCTGACGCTGATGAGCCCCAAGAACTCGAGCCGTCACGAGACCGCGTTCACGATGTCCATCGAGGCGCGCGAGGGGGTGACCACCGGCATCAGCGCCCATGACCGCGCCCGCACGATCAGCGTGGCGATCGACCCCACCAAGGGCGCGCCCGACATCGCCACGCCGGGGCACGTCTTCCCGCTGCGCGCCCGCGACGGCGGCGTCCTGGTCCGCGCCGGCCACACGGAGGCCGCGGTCGATATCTCTCGTTTGGCGGGGCTGAACCCGTCGGGCGTGATCTGCGAGATCATGAACGAGGACGGCAGCATGGCGCGGCTGCCCGACCTGATGGCCTTTGCGCAAAAGCACGGGCTGAAGATCGGGACCATCAGCGACCTGATCCGCTATCGTCGGCGCTATGACAACTTGATCGCCGAACGGGCGCAGCGCCAGGTCCAGTCGATGCATGGCGGCGACTGGATGATGCGCATCTTTGCCGACGAGACGCAGGGGACCGAGCATATCGTCCTGTCCAAGGGCGACCTGACCACCGACGTGCCCGTGCTGGTGCGCATGCACGCGCTGGACCCGCTGCACGACGTTCTGGGCATCGGGCGCGAGGACGCCGGCAGTCTGCCCGCCGCCATGCGCGCCATTGCCGACGAGGGGCGGGGCGTCGTCGTGCTGATCCGCGACCTGTCCGAGGCCATCGCCGATCCCGGAGAGGTCGGGCCGCACACGCTGCGCCAATACGGGCTGGGGGCGCAGATCCTGTCGGCCCTGGGTCTGTCGCAGCTGATCCTTTTGACCAATTCCGCGCCCGTGAAGGTGGTGGGTCTTGACGCCTACGGGCTTTCGATCCATTCCACCCGGCCTATTCCCAAGGACTGAGAGATGGCCTCGAACACGCAACATCACGAACTGGCGCTGCCGCGTCTGGACGCTCCGGTCCGCCTGTTGGCAATCGTTGCGCCCTATTACAAGGAGATCGCCGACGGCCTGCTGGCCGGGGCTCGCGCCACCGCTGAAACAGCCGGGGCCAGCCTGGACGTGATCGAGGTTCCCGGCGCGCTGGAGATCCCGACCGCCATCGCGCTGGCCGCGCGGGGGGGGAACTTTGACGGGTACGTCGCGCTTGGCTGCGTGATCCGGGGCGAGACGACGCATTATGACACGGTCTGCAACGACAGCTCTCGCGGATTGACGCTGCTGGGGCTGCAGGGCGTGTGCATCGGCAACGGCATCCTGACGGTCGAGAACCTGGCGCAGGCGCAGGTCCGCGCAGATGCCGCCGGGCAGAACAAGGGCGGTGGCGCTGCCGCCGCGGCGCTGCACCTGGTTGCGCTGGCGCGCCGCTGGCGCAAGACGCCCGGCGGCGTCGCCCCGGACCATGACGTGATCCGGCTGGCTGGCGCGCTGGAAGGGCAGGGCCGGGCATGACCGAGACAGGAAAACGACCGGACCGCCGCACGCTCAGCAGTGCCGCGCGGCTGTATGCCGTGCAGGCGCTGTTCCAGATGGAGGCGGCCGGCCAGTCCGCCGACCGCGTCACCCGCGAGTTCCAGAACTTCCGGATCGCTGCCGACGACCGCGACGGCCCCACCGCCGAGGCGGATGAAGCGCTGTTCGCGCGGATCATCGACGACGTCGTCATGTGGCAGTCCCGCATCGACCAGGCGACGGACCGCGCGCTGGTCGAGCGCTGGCCGATCGGCCGGATCGACCCCGTCCTGCGCGCCGTCTTCCGCGCCGCCGGTGCCGAGCTTGTCACCGGACGGGCGCCTTCGAAGGTCGTGATCAGCGAGTACGTCCGCCTGACGCAGGCCTTCTTCCCGGAAGGACGCGAGACGAAGTTCGTGAACGCTGTCCTCGACCACATCGCGCGCGAACTGCAGCCGGATTCGCTTGATTGAGCGTGCTTCGGCACCGACTCTCTGGAAAGCCCGGCCAAATCGCCGGGCTTTTTCATTGACCGAACGGGTCAGGAAGCTGTTTAAGAGGCAGGCCGCTGCTTTGACTGGCCCGCATGTGGCACATCAAGCGTGACTTCTATGCAACACGATGCGTGGCACTGCCCGGTTCATAAATTGCCTTTTTTTTCAGCACTCACATGCGTGTTTCAGAGATGCTGCACAAGAGTTGCCGTGGTGAACGTAGTCGCGCGTCGATTTGTGTCACGTTGCAAAGCGGTTACATCAAGCGCCAATTGGTTGCATCAAGAATGATTTCAGCGCGAGTTCGGCGAGCTTTCGCCGGTGGCCCTACTGCCGCCGAATGCTGTGTTTCATAGGGTTTTGCATTATCTCGGGCTGCCCTTTGAACCTGCAGGGGGTGGGTCTAATTGATGTCGCAGCAGAGATGCTCTGGTGCCAAAGTGGAGCCAGGACAACGAAACTCAGCTCGTGAGGAAGACAAGATGAAAAAAGTTACGCTGCTGACCGGCACCGCCGCCATCCTGGCCGCTCTGTCGGCGCCTGCGTTCGCGCAGTCCGAAATTGCCACAGGCGCCGACGCAACTGGCATCTCCGGCATCGACGATCGTATCACCGACATCGAGGATGATGTCACCGACCGCTTCGACCGTGACAACGATGCCGACCGCTTCGGTCCGGCCGACCGCCGTCAGGGCCTGTTCGGCACCATGTCGCTGAGCTATACCGGCCGCACCGGCAACACCGAGAACCAGGATCTCGCCGTCGCGGGCCGCATCAGCTACAATCAGGGTGTCTTCGCGCAGAGCGTCGGCCTGTCGATCGAATTCGGCGAGGACGACAACGGCGACAAGGACCAGGAAGAAGTCAACGCGATCTATGACGCGCAGTACTACTTCAACGACCGCTTCTATGCCTTCGCCCTGGGCCGCATCAGCCAGGACGGCCTGGTCGACGGTGAGCGCAACAGCGACGGCCAGTCGGACGAGGACTTTGCGTCCGAGTTCAGCGACTTCCGCCGCGACGCCTTCCTCGGCTTCGGCCCAGGCTACCGCGTCCTGAACACGCCGCAGACCACCTGGCGCGTCCAGGCCGGTGTTGGCGTCCGTTACACCGAAACCGGTGCCCAGTATGCCGGCGTCGATTTCGATGGCACGCCGGTCGAAGATTCGTCGAACACCGATGTCGGTTACATCGCGTCCTCGCGTCTGTACCACCGCTTCAACGAGAACGTCTTCATCACGAACGACACCGACTACCTGGGGTCGAGCGACTCGGATGACGTCATCACCAACGAATTCGGCGTGAACTTCCAGATGTCGGACCAGCTGGCGACCCGCCTGAGCTACACGACCGAATATCAGGAAAACCGCGACATTCGCACCGACAACAGCCTCGGTGTGGCGGTCGTCTACGGCTTCTGATCGTCCCTCTCGATCGAAGTCTCTCTGGAAGGGCGGCCTCGGGCCGCCCTTTTCGCATGCCTGAACGGCAGGTAACGGATGGCGGGGGTATGAGGGGAAAGTGGCGGGAACCGCAGCAACCGCGACGGCGTCAGATTTCCCGAAAGCCTGATCAATCAGGTGGGCACCGGGTAACGTGACCAAGGTCACGACAGAGCCAGCACCCTCGGAAAACTTATAGGCCAGTGGAAAAATGGCCGTACGCGCGAAGAGCAGAAGCCCGCCACCGTCGAAGGTAAGACCGCTGCCGCAGCTTTTCAAGACGCCGATCGGCAACGGCGTCTCGCGCTCCGGGAGGCTGACGTGAGTCGGTCGATTCGACGGGTGCGGGAGCCGGAAGCAGCGAAAGCGTCGGGTAATAGCAATATAATTCAGTAACATAGACATGAACGGGCTTCCGCCCCTCATTTTTCTGTTGCGTCTCTCGTTCGCGGCTCGTAAACACCGCTTCACCGAAGGCGGGGACGCCTGAGGGGCCGGGACTGCGGGGCTGACGCTCTGGACGCCTGGGAGACAATTAGGGGATGGGTGACCTGGTTTGGTGTTGCTTTTTGCGGCGCTTGATCGGTGATTTTGTTTCTTCTGCTTTTTGACATTGATGGATATCTGAAGAGATATGCGGGCGGTCTGG
>NZ_JAOTBD010000038.1 GCF_026162625.1 Paracoccus beibuensis
AGGTCACCGCCAGACCTGGAAAGACACGCAGTAATCTCTCTGATCACGATCAAACCCGATCAGGACAATCCCGGCGCGGGGTAGAGCAGCCCGGTAGCTCGTCAGGCTCATAACCTGAAGGTCGTTGGTTCAAATCCAACCCCCGCAACCAAAAAAGCCCCTAAGATCAAGCGCTTGGATGCCGACTAAAGCAGTCAAGCATCCCAATCCCCACTTTACATCAACGCCACATCAACGTTTGAGGAGTCGGGTGGGCGGATGATAGAGATTACCTGGCGACATCCACCAGAACGCCTGTCCTGGCGGCAATCATTGCATCCGCTGTCGCCGCCACTTCAGCCTGCAGATCGATGCTGGCATCTGGAGCTTCGAGCGTAACAACAAGAGAATAGCGCGCATTTTCGAGAAATCGGTTCTGGCTCGGTCGATCCCTCCACCACCCCATGACTGGATAGACTACGAGTTGATTTCGTGAGGCGAGATCGACTGCCGGGCCTGTCCATGTGTCGCAATGAAGTGAACCCGCAGCAATCGCCTTCGGACCAAAGTCCCAGTTCGGGTCATCGTCACGCTCACCTCTTCGCAATTTCTGGCCCATCTTAGCGTTCTGACTACGCCGGAAAACGCTCTCAGTCTCTTTGGGCCGCTTTAGGTCAAAGCGGAGTCCGAACGATCGATAGCGCGCCGGGTCCAGCATGGACCCCTTAAGCGGATACGGTTCGACAAAGTAGGACAGTGTAATCTTCAATTTGACTTGGCAGTTGCCCAGCTGCTGAAGTGTTTGAGTTGGCCAAGGCAGTTCATAATAGTGGGCATTGCCATAAGTGATACTGCCAACGCGCCGCATGGGATCGCGGCTGCTAACTTGTGGACGGTCAAACGGCTGAATGTCGGCTTGTGCTACCAGCGCGAGATCGTTCGATGCCGAAGCTAGCGCACGAGCGAGGTCTGGCATGCCATAGCCGAATTTGCGCCGGAGGGCGGCGCGGGCGGTCTTACCTCCTGCTGCATTCACTTCGGCAAGCATAGGTGGCGTCCAACGCGCACTGTGAACCATCAATGCACGAACAGTTTCAGGCCAGTATCTTGGGTGATTTGACATGATTTGAGCAGCCATTCTGGCAGCTTGCGCTGTCGCTGCACTCGTAGCGCAAAACGCCGTCAGTGCGTCCCGCGTACCACCCTTGCCTGTGGAGACCAGCGACAAGGAAGGCATTGCATCAGAGACCTGATCACCACGCGCATTTGTCGCTCGATTACCAGCCTCGAAAACGATTTCCGGTTTTATTGGTGTTGTGCCGTCAGGCCAGTCAGACGAGGTGCGGCTGTACGGGCTAAGATCGCCGACAGCTGCGCAAGCAGACCAGGTGGCTCGCTGATTTACCTCAATCTGATCTTTGAAGGTTACGCCTCCGACGGTCAGTGCATTCCATGCCTGTGCTGGATTGCTACCCGCATGAAGCGTCTGCTCGCTGATTGTGGCCCACGTATGGTTATGCCCGATGTTTCCGACAGCCTGAATGAATAGGCGCCGGGGAGGCTCCTCTTCATCGCCAGCATCGACGCCCGCTGCCATGTCATCGATGGCCGCGCTCCACCTTGTGGGGCGATCTCCGCGAATTTTTGGGTCTGTTGCTGCTGAGCAAATTACTCGTTTTCTGTTAGGATTCCGCTCTTCAGCAAGCGCTACTGCTGATTGCGTAATTGCGCCGTAATTGGCGGGATCATCATCGGCCCTCGGGATAGGCGGTATAAATTTCACGCTTTCGAGTCGGTGTCGCAATCGCGGGGTAGAGGCATCTGCTAAAGGCCCAGTCAGGTCACCATGCAGCGCAAGGCCCGCCATTGGTGTTCCATGGCCCGGCCCATCATAGTGATCATCTCCGCCCCAATCGTTGTCTATCGTTTGTACATCTTCTGGCGCCAGAACCGGCTCAATTAGAGGATGTGCACGGTTCACGCCGGTGTCGAGCAGGCAAACTGCCGGAACGTCGGTCCCAGGCCAAACTATCCTATTTGCAAGATCGTCTACTAGACCATCCTGCTCCCGGCCGGAAAGATCGACCAAAATGGCGGGGTCGTCGGTTGCAAAGCCGATCTCGGCTAGGCCAGGTTGCCCAATATTGAGCATTTTTTCAAGCTGGCAACGGGTAGCATGGACAGGGATGATGCGAACATCAGGGAAAGTACTCCATCTTTCCTCGGGGGCTACCTGCATATCGAGCGCGCGGGAAAGACCAACTACCTCGTCGACGTAAATGTCCCAGCACCATAGGCCCCACCATGACGCGGTACCATCTGCTGGTGGCAGTAGTGCGGGATCCTCTCGCCAAAGGTCGATGAGCTCTGTTGGTGCAAAGCCTTCTATCGGCTGCATTTCGCCCGCCAGTGGAGGATTGCCTTTCTCAGTCAAAGCTCCAGTTCGATAACGCTCGACGCGTTCGGTGATATAGTCCCTTGCGTCCTGATCACGGACGTGCAGGACCATTTTGCGCTTATCGCCATCCTCTCCGGCAGCACTTTGACGAATGCCCTTATCGATCTTTTCGATGTCGAGCTCTTTGGCGGCGCGGTCGAGTAAAACTGTCACGAATGCCCCTTCGCCAAGAGCAACTCCGGGCGGAAGCGCGTCTTGCTTTGGACGACGGGCCTCTGTGGTTTCGAACGATGCGGCAAGACCCGCACTCAATCGATCTCCATGTTGCTCGCGGTTACGGGCAAAGGTTGTCCCGCCTCGCGCCTGATGAGCCATGTAAGAATGCGGCGTCAGCAGGGATGTAATATCGATATGCCCACGGTCGTAATCAGCCAAACTCTAGCCCGAAATCTCTTGGTTACCGTTAAAGATGTTGCGCATATCGTGACGAGCCGTGAGCTGCTGTAACAGATCCTCAGTGCGCACTACATTGCGTTCCGACAACAAGGCGACCTTCGCCGCCTCGTCGGCCGCGCGCGCAAGTTCAGCTTGGCTAAGCCCTGACCCCGCTTCGACTATTTTGCTCCATGCAATCCGAGGGTACTTCATCGGTCGTAGATGATTGCGGATAACCTCACAGATCTCGTCAGGAGACGGCATATCGAAGCTCAGAACCTCGTCAAATCTGCGCTGCAAAGCTCGATCGAGAAGTTCGGGGTGGTTTGTCGCTGCTAAAACTAGGCTATCTGTAGACGTAGGTTCTTCCATAAATTGCAGAAAGCTGTTCAGCACTCGCCGCATTTCGCCCACATCATTCGTCGCGTCTCGTCTCCCGCCGACAGCATCAAATTCATCGAAGAGGTAGACTCCGCGATGCTTGATCGTCTCGTCGAAAACCAGCCGCAATTTGGCGGAAGTTTCACCCATGTAACGCGTGATCAGCCCTTCAAGCCTTACGACGAAGAAAGGTAGGCGCAGCTCACCTGCCAGCGCCTCCGCAGTCAGAGTTTTTCCAGACCCCGGCGGTCCAGCAAAAAGAAGGCGTCGTGAGGGTGTTCGATTGCCTTCGCGAAGCCAAGCGCGGCGGTCTTGCTGCACCACAACGCGATCTAGCTTTTCGCGGAGAGGTCCGGCCAGAACAACTTGGGAAAGTTTCAACCTAGGTTCACGAAGATCGAGTAAACCTTCGAGATCACCACGAGGGCGAGCTAAGGAAACTCGAACCGATGGCTTGTCCCCTCTGCTGCGCCGCAAGTCCTCAACTGCAGCTCGAAGCTGCTCGGCGTTGCTACGTCGCCCCTGGCGCGCTTCAGCCGCAGCAACTTGCAGGGCGATCGCAAGGAACTGGTCCTCGTCGCCTTCTGCGCGACTGCGCAACATAGAAAGGATTTGCTTGGTATTGGACATTGGTTTTCATGGGCTCGTATAGCGAGTCTAGACGTGAAGCCTCGCGTTGCCAATCGAAATGAATAGTGCCGCCCATGGTCAAATTCGCCGACCTTTCGACGGATTTGACGTCAAAGATTAATCGGCATTTCTCTGCTGCGGAATCGCTTCTCGGTGCCTTCGACGACTACCCAGCAACAGACTGCTACGCAAGATCGACTATCAAACCGCAACAATGTTTTGTATTTGTTCATACCGATGACGCGCCGCAGCACACCTCAAGCCAAGATCGACGATTCGGCCTTCCCGGTCCGGGTGCTGATCTGCGTGCCGGAGAAGGGCTTTGGTCGTCGGACCGATGCGCTGCATGAGTGGCTGGCGACGCGGATAGGCAGGGGAAACTATGCCTTGCATGGCGGCGGGCGCGGCGGCACGCGGGACCGGATTGCGCTCTATTTCCGTGAACCTGATGCGGCCAGCGCCTGCCTGACGGCCTTTCCTGATCTGGAACTGGCTGACGGAACCTGCCTGCCGGGCTACAGTTCACCCTATCTGCCCTTTGGCAGCTCCGAGGACGACGACACCGTGTGCAACCTTTACAATCAGACCACCACGCAGGAGGCGATGCGCCAGCTTTTCAAGGGTCTGACCATGACCGACCGCGCGGGCAATGTCGCACCGGGCAAGGTCTATCCGGATCAGCTGGCACCGATCATCCGCCATGATGGCAGTTCGCTGGAATTGGTGAAGGCACGGTGGGGGATGCCATCGCCGCCCTCGGTTCTGAAGACCCAGCGGGATCCGGGCGTCACCAATGTCCGCAACCTGAACTCGCCGCATTGGCGGCGCTGGCTGGGGCCAGCAAATCGCTGCCTGGTGCCTGTCACGGCCTTCGCCGAACCGATCAAGGGCGGCAATCAGTGGTTCGCGCCCTCGAAAGCAGAAGCGCCGATGTTCTTCGCCGGGATCGAGGTCCGGGGCTGGAAGTCGGTCCGGAAGGTGAAGGATGGCGAAACAACCGACGATCTCTATGCCTTTCTGACCTGTGCGCCCAATGCCGAGGTGAAATCGGTGCATCCGAAAGCCATGCCGGTCATTTTGACCGATCACCGGGATTGGAAGACCTGGCTTTCGGCGCCGATCGAAGTCGCCAGCAAGCTGCAACGCCCGCTGCCGGATGGCGCATTAGCGTTGGTAGACGCCCCGGCCGAGGCGTCCTGACATTAGCGATCAGCCAGCGCACACCCGCGCCTGCGCCCGCATCACCGCATAATCCGCCATCATCCCGACCAGCGCGGCATCTTCGGGCAGCGCCTCCAGCTCCACCGCCGCCCGGTCCCGTACCGCTTTTTCGTAAGCGACGACCGGCGGACAAACTGCGCCGCCCGGATCAGAACCGCCCGCCGCGCAGGCGGTCAGCGAGATCGTCGCGATCACGAGGGCGGGTGCTGGCTGCTTCCAGCATGCGGCGTTGGATGTCATTCTGGCGCTCCATCTGTTTCAGGCGTTCGGCGTGGCGGCCGGCGGTTTCGCCTGCCCGCCGCAGGTTGATGAGGAAAAGCAGGATCGCGCCGATCAGCGCGGCCCCGATGATCAGACGCCGCGCCCAGTGCGACGCCAGCAGCGCAACGAGGGCGCCCATCACCGTCTTCCCCGGTTCCAGTCGTCGAGCCGGGCCCAGACGGTCAGGCCGATCCCGGCCAGCGCCATCGCGATGAAGGCCCAGCGCAGAGTGTCGAGATAGGGGATCAGCGGCTCGATGGCCGATTGCGCATCGCCGAGCGCGTCCTGAGCAATTTCGATGCCTGCCGCTCCGACGGTGGCAATCCCGGCCGCGCCGCTGCCCTTCATTGTCCGGCTGTCGGCCAGATGTTCGCGGGCTGGCGGTTGGTCCTCCGCGAATGGCATGGCACGGGCCGGGAAGGGATCGCCCCAGCGCCGGGCGGGGCCGAGATCGATATGCATGAAGCCGGATCGCGGATAGCTGCCGAAGCCCAAAAAGCCCTCGGCCCGGGCTGCCTTCTCGAATGAGGCCGGATCGTGATTGGCCATGGAGATGTCGAAAGCGGTGCCTCCTAGATGCTTGGAGCGCTTCGCTCCACGCACCCGGGCGTTATGTTCCGGGCTGCGATAGCCGGAATTCACGATCAGCGGCTTGCCGAGTCGGGTTCGCAAAGCCTGCAGCCGGTCGAGGGCTTGCTCGTGGATCAGGATCGCGCCGGTGCCGCGGCAGGCGATCTCGGCGGGCGAGAAGTTCGGCCAGCGCCATGTTTCTTTCGGCACGTCGCGCCAATGGCTGTAGAAACGGGTGGTCATGAGGATCCTCCGGACAAGAAAAAGGCCCACCGGAATGGCGGGCCGTGGGGTGGTGAGTCTGTGGTTGGCACTGATTGCCGCCCAGCGGATCAGCCGCCTTCGCCGAAGAGCTTCAGCTTCAGCGCAATCCCGGCCAGCAGGGTCAGGATCAGGCCTGCGGTCAGCATGCGGATGATTGTCTGGGCGGCGGTGCGGCGCATCAGGCGAATGCCTTCCAGCAGCGCCCGCAGGTCACGGATATCGAGCGCGGCTTCCCTGCCGTCGAGCCCGGCATCGACAAGGGCGCGTCGGGCACCTTCCTGCGCGGCCCGGGCGAGCAGATCCTCGAATTCGCTCTCGCTCATCTGCAGTATGTCGTCGAGACGTTTGGGTGTCATCCGATCTTCGTTCCCCAGAATGTGGTGTGGTCGGCCGCGAAATACCCATCCGCCGCCCGAAACGTGCCTTGCAGCGCGACCGTGTCGTCTGAGTCCAGCGACACCAAGGTCTGCAGCCAGAGCGCGGTCGCTCCCGAGACATGCGCGCTGGAAATCTCGCCGAACGATCCCCTGATCTCTGTCGATCCGTTCAGGACCAGCCGCCCGCGCATCCGGGCGCTGGTATTGGCGTTGATCTTGTAGAGCAGCGATGCGCCAAAGAGATAGGTTCCCGCGACCGGCGCCACGAAGCGGTTGGTGCCCGCATCGAAACAGCCCTGATCATTGTAGTCCGCCACATTGATCCCGAGCGTGGTCCAGCTGTCAGTCGCCACGTAGTTGTCGTAGTTGGTATACGCCTTGAAGCGCGGCAGGTTCGGCTGGTTGGCGATGCCCGTCGCCGGATCGACGCCCAGCGCATCGCTGAAATTGCTGCCATCCGACGAGACGGCGATGCGCAGCTGATCCGATCCGAACATGCCGATCAGGGCCCGTGTGGAAAACCCGGTCTGCAGGATCAGCCCGGCATCGTCAGTACCGGTTTCCCGGTTCAGCGTCTGGGTCAGATCGCCGCTGCCGCCATCCGCCGCATATAGCGCGGTCCAGAGGGCGCTGTTCAGCTTGGCAGAAAAGGGAGCACCCGTGCTGGCCGCCATGCCGATGCCAAGGCGGGTCAGATTGTCGAGGCCGGTGGGGATCACCGGTTGCCAATCGGCACCGTTCCGGACCAGCAGAACTGCCTCATCCTCGACCCATGCCCGCCAGCCCTCGCGCGGCGGGAGGCGCAGCCAGGCGCCATCGGTCCAGAGCGCAACATTCAGATCCCAGCCCGCCCAGCCGCCGGTCGCGCCAGAGGCGACAATATAGCGGTCGCCATCGGTGGGGCTTGCAGGCGCTGCGGTCATTTGTCGGCTTTTGACCGAGAGCTGGACAAGCCCGTCGAGCAGGCGCAGGGCCTCGTTATGGGTGACGTGTTTCTGCGCCTGCGCCGCCATCAGATATGGCAGCAGCAGATTCGTCGTGCTGTCGGACATTTTTGGGTTTCCCGGTCGTCAGAGATAAAGCGTGGTGGTGATGGCGGAGCCGCGCCCGATCCGGGCAGAGAGCTGACAGATGCGGATGGTCAGGCTGTCGCCCGAGGCCAACAGTCCGCCGAAATCCGCCACCTGATCTGCGCTGCGATAGGTGACGGAGGTGCTGCTGGATTCGAGACCGCGCCGGACGGTCGCACCATCAAGGATCTCGACCGACCATGCCTCTCGTTCTTCCGCCATCGGCACTTCCATGCCCTGCCAGCTATCGGCGGCGAGGGTGCGGGAGCGGCGTGTCCAGCGGATCACCAGATCACCGGGCACATGCGGGCGGCGCCATGGCTGGTCGACATGGACCGGCGAGAAGGGCCGCAGACCCTCGCCCTCAGGGGTGAAGCTTACCGCCACAAACGTGTCGCTGCTGACCGGATGACGGGCCGGTCCGATGCGCCAGTTGAAGGGAATGCCGAGATCGGCTTCCGGGATCGGCAGCGGGGTCAGGGCCTCGTTCAGCATCACCACCCGAGCCCTGGCTGGGGTTGGATGGCCCATGGCCTGTTCGGTGCCACGCTGGCCACGTAGCAACCGGGACAGGCGGTATCGCTGGGGCGCGATCAGCTCGGCATGGCCCGCCTGGACGATCTCCCAGCGCCCCGGCGCGGATTCCACCGCCAGCGCATTGGCGCCCCCGAACAGCGCCAGATCGCTGACGCTGTCCAACTGGCCGCTCGCCAAATCGAGGATCAGGACATTGCCGAGATCGAAACGCGAGGTGGGACCGGGCCATAGATCGGCGGCCAGACGGCCCATGTTCGCGCGGCGGCGCAGCGTGGTGACCAGTTCGAACCCGTCACCACTTGGGCTTCGATACACCGCCAGAGCGCCGGGCCAGGGTTTTGCCGTGGCGGCGATCAGCGGTCGATGCGCCGGAACATCGTCGCGCAGCTTCGGAAGATCGAGCAAGATCACCTCTGGAGGCCCAAAAGTGACGGCGCGGGGCAGGGTGGCGGGCCGCTCGGCGCCGGGCGGCAGGTCATAGGCCTCCCGGTCCTGCCGCACGGCCTCGATGCTGCGCGCTTCGGCATCGGCCACGGCCGTCAGGCGGAACTGCTGCGCGCGCCCATCGTGGGTGAGCGCGATGACATCGGCCGGATCGAGCGCCAGTCGCGAGGGCGGCAGGCGAAACACCGCGCTTTCCCGACCCGCCCAGGCTTCCTGCAAAGCCCGGCGGCAGCGGCGCTCGGCCTCTTCGGGCGGCACGGCCATGGGAAAGCTCTCGGAGGCGATGCGACTGGTGTCGACGGTGATGCGGGACGCCTCGACCAAGGCGGCATCGTAATCTTCATCGGCTCGCGCCAACTGCCATTTGAGCGCCTGCGGCAGTTCGGTTTCCTGCGCCCGGGTCAATTCGAACGCTTCGCCGCCCGTGTTGCCCGCGACGAGGTCGTCATAGGCGATACTCGCAATCGGCGCCCGGCCGCGCATGATGAAGCGGATCACGCCCTCGCTTTCGACCGCGTCGAAGCCGAAATGCCGTGCCAGCGTGGTGATCGAGGCGCGGGGGCTTTCGAGGGCGGTGATCGCATAGCCCTCGGCGGCGCCCCAAAGGCCCGTGACATCGATGCGGCTTTCCGACAGCCCGGCGCGGAGGCAGAGATGGCGGACGAGGGCGGCCAAGGACACCGCACCCAGCCGCCCGGTCAGCCAATGGCCGAGCCGCCAGTTGTCGCCATCGGTCCAGACATCGTCCAGCGCCGGAAAGAACGGATAGGGTCGTGCATCCCAGGTCCAGGCGGCGCATTCCGAGATCTCGACCATGCGGCCTGCGTATTCCATCGAGACCGGATTGTTCGCAGCTTTGCCCCAGAACAGATAGCTGGCCTCCAGATAGGCCCGCTGGATGGCATCGTCACGCCAGCCGCGCGAGAAATACGGCACGAAGCTTTCGGAAGACTTCGGGTCATAAAACACGTTCGGCTGGTTGGTGCCGCGGTCGATGGCCGGGCAACCGAGTTCGGTGAAGCGGATCGGTTTTGATCCGGGCAGCCACGCCGTCGGTGTCACGGCTTCGACGCCGCCCGGCCGATCATAGTGCGGGTTCGACCACCAAGCGCGCAGGTCTTTGGGTCTGAACACCCACGGCTTTCCATAAGTCCCGTCGGTGATCGGGGTCCGGACCTGTGCCGCGCGGTCGGCCTCTGACGCATAGAACCAGTCGAACCCTTCGCCGCCCGCGATATTGGACTGCAGATAGGCCCGATCATGGATCGCGTGCCAATCGGCATCCGCATCCAGATGGTCAAACCCGTCGCGCCAGTCCGAGAGCGGCAGGTAATTGTCGATGCCGATGAAATCGACATTCTGGTCGGCCCAGAGCGGATCGAGATGGAAGTACACATCCCCGCTGCCATCTGCAGGCTGATGCCCGAAATATTCCGACCAGTCGGCGGCATAGCTGACCTTCGTACCGGGCCCGAGGATAGTCCGGATATCGGCGGCCAGCGCCCGAAACGCCGCGACGGCCGGATAACTGTTCCCGTTGGACCGGATCGTGGTCAGCCCGCGCATCTCCGAGCCGATCAGGAAGGCGTCGACCCCGCCTGCCGCCGCGCAGAGATGGGCGTAATGCAGCACCATGCGGCGCAGCCCATGATCGCCGGGATCGCCCGCCCAGCGCACCTCGTCGCCGGTGACGGTGAAATCCGACGGCGAAGCGCTGCCGAAGAACGCCGCGACTTGATCTGCCGCAACCTCCGTCTTGTCGGCGCTCCCGGCCTGCCCAGCTGCGGGCGCACAGGTGATCCGCCCGCGCCATGGGAAAGCGGGCTGACCGGTCCCGGCCGTATGGTCCGTATAGGGATCCGGCAGGGTATTCCCCGGCGGCACATCCATGAGAATGAAGGGATAGAAAGTTACACGCAGGTCGCGCGCCTTCATCTCGCGGATCGCCTGCACCACCGCGAAATCCGCTGGCGTGCCACCATAGACTGGACGATCTTCCTGATCACGGCTGACAAGATGGGCATCGGCTCGGCTCACGCCGTTCACGGACCACGTCCTCGGACTACTGGCTTTCTCGGCCACCTCGGCCCCGGGCTGGATGGCGCAGTGGCCGCAGCGCAGGTCGTTGCCGAACCAGGCGACGACCAAGCTGACGCTCTCGACCTTCGGCGCCATGGCCTGCAGCCTGTCCAGCGCCACGATCATGTCGGGGTTTCCGGGCGCTGCGTTCAGGTTCTCGGCCGAGCTGGTGCCATTGCCGCCCTTGCGGATGGCCTCAGTGGCATAGGTGAACTCGCCTGATGCGGGGATCAGGGTGACGGCGCGGGTCAGACCCTCCGCCGTGTCGGGATCGGCCAGCGGCCGGAAGACCTCAAACGAAAGCTGCGGCAGGCGGTTGCCATAATCACTCAGCGGCAGATCCTCGAAGACGACATAGGCGGTGCCGCGATAGGCCGGGGTCGCGTCATTCCCCATGGTGGTGGCGATGAAGGGATCGGGTTCCTGCGTCTCAGAGCCCGGATACCAGCGCCAGGTAATTCCCGACGTATCCAGAGGCTTGCCGTCCGCCCAGATGCGACCGATGCCGGTGATCTCGCCTTCGCAAAGCGCCACGGCGAAAGACGCATAATAGAGATACTCGGTCGTCTCGACCTTGGGTCCACCGCCCTTGCCGCCGCCCTGCCGGCTGGTCTTCGTCTCCTCGCGGAAATCCGTCGCCCAGACGATATTGCCGCCCATGCGCATGCGGCCGAAGACGCGTGGGATGACCGCACCTTCGGTCGAGGCGGTGATGCGCAGATTGTCGAGCCGGGCGCCTTCGATGCGCTGGGCCGGGGCGAGCGAGGAGACGATCCAGCTGTCCACGGCCGCACCGATGGCCGAGCCGATCATGCTGCCGATGGCGGCGCCCGAAAATCCGAGGATCGCGCCACCAAAGCCGCCGCCAATCGTGGCGCCGACCGAGGCCAATACCAATGTTGCCATAGCGATGAGCTTTCAGATGCTGGGGAAGAGAAAGGCGAAAGCGATGCGTCGCTGCCAGGCAGGCGTCAGAGGTTCTTCGATCACGCCCAGCCGTTCATAGGCGTGGATGAAGCGGTCCGGCGCGGAGAGAATCCCAACATGCTTGGCGATGGCACCTGCACGCATGCGGAAGACGACCAGCGCGCCCGGTCCGGCATCAGCGGCCGGCAGTTCCATCATCATCCGCCGCGCGCCTTCGGCCAGAACTTCGCGGAAACCCGTCTCGCCCCAATCGCGGCTATAGGGAGGGATCGGGAAAGGCTCATCGCCGACCACGTCCCGCCAGACGCCGCGCGCCAGCCCGAGGCAGTCGCATCCGACGCCCCGCAAACTGGCCTGATCGTGATAGGGCGTGCCGAGCCAGCTGCGCGCGGCGGCGATGATGCAGTCCGAATTCGAAGCACTTGGGGATCGTCTACCAGTCAATTTTGTCAGGCCTTGCATCCTGGATTGCCATCGCGGAGCGTATCGCTGGTTCAGACGATGGAGTTTATCTTGGTTCAGTTTGTTGAGGACGTTTCTGGCATACGGCGAAACCTGAGGACGCTACGCGGCTATCTTCTTTCACCGAATGAGGAAGATCGCTTCTTTGCTCGAGAGCGATTGCGCCGTGGATACAATCTGGTCGCGGCTTGGGTAGAGGGGGATGTCCTGTTTGGCCCGAGCCGTTTTATTGGTTACAAGAACATTTCGATCAAAACCCACAAAGAGCTTGGCGACCAAAAACGGTTGGACGGAAAGGAAACCAATCCAGTCTTGAACCGCATTCTGGGGGCGCAGATTTTGCCGGATGATCCCCAATGGTCAAAGGTTGAGGAGTCTTTCCTACGCCTTTGTGAGAAGATTGATATTGTTCCCGTCAATCGCGACCGGAAGTACTGGGTTCTGGATGGACTGCGCCCTCGGCAAGCCGGATCCTATTCAGAAGGCGCATTGTCGGTCCATGTGACGACGCGCTACGAGCGAGACCCAGCGGCGCGAAAGGCCTGCATCGAGGCGCATGGCACTTCGTGCATTGTGTGCGGCTTCAGCTTTGAGCGGACTTTTGGCGACCATGGCAAAGGCTTTATCCATGTCCATCACCTGAAGCCCTTATCTCAGGCCCGGTCTGGAAGGCACACTGATCCGATCAAAGACCTCGTGCCTGTCTGCCCGAATTGTCACTATATGCTTCATCGAGGTGATCGGCTTCTTTTACCCGAGGAATTGAAGCAAATGATGACGCAAGAATAAGTTCGCATTCGAAGGGGGAGCCCGAGGGCAAAGTGCATCATGCGGTCAGATATGCACGGGATTATGCCGCCTGGTCACAGCACACCGCCAGCATGCCCACCATCCGATGAGGCATAGCGCAGAATGGTGTCCTGACCGGGGATATGCGGAAAGCCCCGGAAGTTCACCGCATTCCCGAACTTCTGCGCGCAGGTGGCGATGCGCTTGTCGCAGCCCGCCCGGATGGTGAAATTGTTGCCCGTGTTGATGGGACGGATGGGCGCTTCCAGAAGCGTGATGATCGCAATGCCATCGCTGCGATCATGGGCCTGCACCTCCGCGCGGCGTCCGGCATTGGGGCCATTGGTCCATGTGAGCGTGCCGAAGCGGAACCAGCCGGCTGCAAAGCCACCGAGCCCGGAGGCGGTGAAAGCCCGGTCGCGCAACCCGTCGATCACGGTGCCCACGCCGCGAAACGCCGGATCCTCCAGAGCGACGCCGCAGCGGGCATCGCCCAGCGCGGCGTCGCAGCTGGCCTGAAAACTCCGCCCGACGGTCTGACCGAGGAGATGGGACATCGAGCGGATCTCGGCCACGAAGGCATGCCGCCCGCGCCGGATCTGGCCGATGGCGCCGCGCCGCATCAGAACGCGCTGGCCGGGCGCCTGCCAGTTCACCCGCCAGAGCTCGACCTCGGCATTGTCCCAGCGCCCGGCCAGAATATCGGTCTCAGAAATCCGGTCGGAACGCAGCGCGCCTGCTGCATCCTGCGCATCGACCGAAAGGTCTGCGCCCGACCTGATCTCGCTGGCGGTCAGCCCGCTTTCCGGTTCGAATTCGGTGCCATCGAACACCAGCATCCGGTCGTGATCGGTAAAGCCGAAGGCCATGCCATCGGCGCGGGTGATGCGCCAGCACCAAGCCAATGTCGTGGTGCCACTGTCGAGATGCGCCTGCAGTGCGGGCGGGATATTCTTCATCGCCGTATCTCCAGCAAGGGGATTGATGTGATGGAGCCCAGCCGTTCGATATCCAGCGTCATGTCCAGCGCGTCGCTGTCGAAACGGACCGGCACGTCGAATTCGAATCCGGCGGTGATCGTGATGCCGGTGGAGGGCACGGTCTCGAAGCTCACGAGGCCGGTCTTGTGGTCGACGGACCAGCCCGAAGCCTGCGGCACATTGTTCAGCGCGATCTGGACGGTACCTGCGACCGGCTTGGCGATGGTCCGCACCCAGCTTTGTCCGCCGGAGGCATAGCGCTTCAACAGCTGGAAACTGGTCGTCACACCGTCGCCTGTGCCGATCTGCTGATCGGTCGGCGACCGGGTCCGTGACGGCAGGCAGGACCGATGATCGGCCCAGTCCTTGAACCGAAAGCCATAGAACCGCCCGTTCCGTGCCTCGAAGAAAGCAACGACCGCCGCCAGATCGTCGGCGCGGCGGATGCCGTAGCTGACGTCATAGCGCCTTCGGCTGTTTGCCCAGCTGGCATTGCGTTCTTCGTCGCCCGAGGCCAGTTCGACGATCTGGGTGCGCCGTTCCGGCCCGCCACGCGCGCCGCGGCTGATAGTGTCCGGAAACCGGACCTCGTGAAATGCCATTGTCTGATCTCTCTTCTATAATCCGCGCCGACCGAGCGAGACGGCGCGGGCAATATCGGCGGCGATCTGGGTGCGGGACTGCCGGAAGCTTTCGGCGTCACGGGCATGGATGTTGACGGTGACGCCCTGGCCGTAATCCTTCGCCTCGCGGCGCGACAGCACCCGCTCGCCCCGTTGCAGGATCGCGGGCACCTCGTCATGGCGCAGCCCGACCATGCCACCGGCATGCATTCGTGGCGCACCCGCAAACGCGAGTGCAGGGACCATGCGGCCCGGACCTGTGGCACCGACCATCCCGCCCGTATGCATGATGTTGGCAAAGATTCCGCCTGCGCCGCCCAGCGCGCCCGAAAGTGCACTGGCAATCGGCCCCAGTAGGAAACGCCGCGCGGCCAGCTTCGACAGATCGGCCAGCAGCGAGGTGACCAGATCGCGGAAATCGAGCTTGCTGGTCTTCACGAACTCCCCGACCGCGTTCTCGGCGCTCTGAAACGCGCCCACCAGCGCCTGGCCAATATCCGCACCGATATCCTTCGCTTTCTTGGCGTAATCCGACAGCGCCTCGGTGACCGCCTTCCAGCCGGTGGCCGTGGCCTCAGTCGCGGGTTTTGCGTCTTCGGCCGCCGCCTTGCCTGCGGCCCCGGCCTCCTTCGCTGCCGCACCCGCGCCGGTGGCGGCGGTTTCCACCCCGCTCAACGCATCCTCATAACGCCCGGCGGCTTCTGTCGCCACGTCCAGCGCCGCGCCACCGGCATCATCTTCGCCGCCCGTCATCGCGGCGCGCAGCGCCTCCATGGCCGGTCCGACACCATCGAAAGCCGAGGCCCGGCTTGTGCTGGCCCGGTCGCGATAGCGGTCCGCCATATGGGCGGCATTGCTGGCCGAATGCTCCAGCATCGAAGCCCGGCCCAGCGCCTCGAACACATCGATGCGGGTGTCCGAGCCGATCTCTTCGGCCACCTTGTTGAAGGTTGGACCGATCATTCCCAGAAAATCCGCCCATTTCCCTGCCAGAAATGCCATCAGCCGGGTCCAGATCGCCTCGATCTCGGATTGCATGGCGCGGAAATCGTCGGCGAAGGACATGGCCGTTGTCTTGATACCCTCCCAGACCGCCTTCGCCACATTACCCATCAGCGCCATGGCATTGCCGAAGCCGCCCGCGCCTTTGACCAGCTTCGCAAACTGATAGATCAGCTCGCCCGCCCCGACGATCAATGCACCGATGCCGGTGCGGATCATCGCCCCACGCAGCACGACCAACGCGGTGGCGAGACCGCGAACGGAGAGTGCCGCCGCCGCGAGCCCTGCCACCCAGTGCCCGGCCATGAAAGCAGCGAAACTCGCCGCATAGGTGGACAGACGTCCGATCTGGTCGAAGAGGCCAGAGATCGCCATCCCCAGCGGGCCCGTGCGGCTGGCCAGCGCCGCCATGGCATCGGCGACGGCTTCCAGCGCGGGTGCTGCGGCAACCGCCAGCTGGTTCGAGAGTCCGCGCCAGACCAGCCCCAGTCGCGAGATCGCGTCATTCGTTCGCTCGATCCGGTCGGCATCCTGTTCGGAGACCACCACTCCGAAGGCGCGGACATCTTCCGTCGCCTGACGTAGCGTGGCTGTGTCGATGCGCGACATGGCGATGGAGCCTTCCTCGCCGAAGAGCTGTCCCGCCACGGCGGCGCGCTGCGCGACCGGCACGAACGCTTCTATGGCGGCATTGATCGCCCCGACGCGCTGGTCCAGCGGCAGGGCCAACAACTCGCCCGCCGTCAGGCCCAGCCGTTCCAGCGCATCCGCCGCCGGACCACCACCCGCGGCCGCCTGACTCAACCGCCGGGTCAGGTCCTTGGTCGCCTGCTCGATGCCGGACATCGAGACACCGGCCAATTCTCCGGCCTGTTCCAGCGTCTGGATCGAGGCCACCGTGGTACGGAGCGACTGGGCAAGCTTCGCCTGCGCATCCACCGTTTGCAGTCCCGATCGCACCATGGCGATGCCTGCGGCGGAGGCGGCGGCAACAGCTGCGGCAGCAGCCACCCCGACCTTGCGGGTGAACCCGGCCATGCGGGCATTCGCCGCCTCCATCTCACGCGAGAGCCGCCCGAAGCCGCGAGTTCCGGCCTCGCCGACACCTTCCAGCTCGGCACGCACCTGCCGCCCGCCAACAGCCGCGAGGCGGACGCTGACCCGCTTTTCTGCCATGTCACCGTTCCATCTGTTCGTTCATCTTCCGGACCATCACCGCCTCGATGACCGGCAGCAGCTCGGCAGCGGCCGGGGCAGGGATGCCCAGCGCCGTGGCCAGTCCCAGCGCGGCGGTCAGGTCCCAGCCGATCACCGCGCCGGGCAGCACCCGCAGCTGACCGCTGAGGCGTCCGACCAGATCCCAGACCTGCCAGCCCTCGAAAGTCAGGGGTTGGTTTTGCCGCGTCGGGCAGTCTTCGCAGGCCTTCGGGCAGGCCGCGCAGTAGCTGTCGCCCCCACCGAAGGACCAGTCGGCGAGGGCGCGGAGACGTTTTTTTCCTGTTCCAGCAGCAGGCCCTTCGAGACATAGACCAGCTGGAACGCCTCGAAGATCGGCCAGATGTCCAGAAGCGCATCGATGGTTGCGGGGCTGGGGTCGATGATATTGCCTCCAGCATCACCGACGCCCTCCCATGCCAGCACCGCGCGGCGGGCCAGCGCCTTGGCGAAGATCAGGGCACGGGTCTCGTCGCTGGTCGCATCCGGAACCGCCTCGACCTCGGGATCGCTGCGGGTGGCGACCATCAGGGCGGTGGTCAGCGGGCGAAGCTGCACGCGGACGCCCGGCGCCAGCTCGTGCCAGCGCGGTTCGTTGGTCAGGTCGAGTGTCAGCATCAGTATTCCTCGCGGTCGTTGATCAGGGTGGCGGTGCACATGCGGCCCAGCGCGCTGTCGCGCGCGGCCTGCCAGTCGAAACTCGCCTGAACGCCCTGCGGCCCGGAAATCTCGATCCGGGGGCGGGGCAGGTAAACGGCATGGACGGTGAAGGTGAAACTTTCGCCCGAGGGCAGGGCATAGGAAAATTCTAGCGCGCAGGGATCGCCATCAAGGGCCTGTGTCACCAGCGTGCTGTCGGCGAAGCGCACTTCGATGGATCCGTTCAGGGCAGCAATGGACGGATCGGCGCCATCGATGCGGCCATCGGAGCGGATGGTCTCGATCCGGTCGAGATTGTTGGCATAGGCGATCTGGGCCGAGACGACATTGCCCAGCGCCGCGCCGTTGCGGGTGATTGATCCGTTGAAATGCCCGAAGCGCTTCAGATCGATGGGGGCAGGCGTGCCGGCGCTGCTGACGGACCCAACCGTCTCGCCCTGTGCGACCAGTCGTGCCGTAGCGGTCAGAAGCCCGGAGCGCTGCATTTGCCAGCTGAGCTGGTCCAGCACGCAGCCGGAATAGATCGCATAGCGCGGCACCTCCGGCATACCGGTTTCGATGGAGAGGCTGGGCAGCGTCCAGGCGCCCGAGCGGAACTCATGCGTCCATGGCCCGGTGCCGGTGGTGACCGGGTCCCCGAAGGCCGCCTTCAGCCAGAATCCGAAGCCTTCCGCATCGATGGGTACGACGACAGCGCCATCGGCCGTCACCGCGTCCTTGATCGGCGCCAGCGGATCGCGGCCGTAGCCCAGCAGCTCGGAGTTCAGCAGCGGCTGCTCGGCGCCGAGCGATGTACTGGCGAAGGGCATTCTGGTGAAACCGCCTGCGGGCGGGGTGCCATAGGTCGTCTCGAACGCAAGTGCCATCTGCGCCCGCGCCCCCTGGGCTCGTGCCATGAAAAGTCCTTTCAGTCGGTGTCAGGTTAAGAAGATTCGCGGAGCGCAGTTGCGGGTCCGGGCGCCGCGCCACAGAATGGGCAGGTGTCGGGAAAATGGTGGTGAGGAGCGGGATGGCAGGTTCGGGATTGCGGCGAGTGGCGGATTGGCTGTCCGGAGGGAGGGCGACCATCGCGGTCGTAACGGCCATGCTTCTGACAGGATGTGTGCCGACGGACGTTGCGGCACCCGCGGCGACGCCCTCTCGCTTCGATTTTGCCGGTCAGGTGACGCGGGTCGTCGATGGCGACACGTTCTGGGTCAGCGGCCAACGCACGCGCATCAGGGTTTGGGGGCTGGACGCGCCGGAGATCGGCAGGGCGGGAGGATCGGCCGCGACGGGTCAGTTGGCTGGGCTGGTCTCGGGGCGTTCCGTCCAATGCCGTATCCGCGATGTCGACCGCTACGGACGCATCGTCGGGCAATGCTGGCTGCCGGACGGTCGCGACATCGGGGCCGCGATGATCGCCAGTGGCACTGCGCGTGAATATTGCCGCTTCTCGGGCAATTATTACGGCACCTGCTGAGAGCCACTTATGCCAGCGGGTCTGCGGTGGTGTAGTGCAAGATGACCGGAATCACCGCTGCTTTCAGGCGGGCCGCGCCCTCAACCGGCAGATCGACCGGGCGCGGCGCTTCAGCCTCGACCCAGTCGCAAAGTCCGCCCATCGTCCGGTCGGCGGCGATTGCCGTTCCGATGCTGGCACATAGGGCGTCGAAGGCGGCGTCACGGTCAGAGCCCTGAATGACCGCCTCGATCTCGGCGCGGTGCTGGTAGTGGTAGGCGACTGGCGACAGCGTCACCTCAGGTTCGCCCGGGTCGCCGTCGCGCAGGATCAGCAGGCCGTCAGGTGGCACGCGTTCGGCCAGGACGTCGCCGCGCAGGGCCGTGGCGGGCAAGCGCGCGTGCAGCGCGGCGAGTATGGTTTCGCGGACGGTGGGCATAGAGCTTGTCTTTGCCGTTAGACCAGATCTTTGAAGTCAACTATTCCGCCTAAGAGCGCCGACAATGCGGGAAGCGCGCTTCTTGTGGCACTAAGAAGTTTTCTACGCCTTAGATGGTTTGCCACCTGCATATTCACATAGTCACGAAAAGCCATTCCTTCGGCCTTACTTTCTTGCTGACACTTTCTCGCAATATCTGCGATTCGACCAATTTCCTCAAAAAACTGATCCTTTGATTTCCCGCCAAGCTTCAGAAAGTAGAATTCGTTGCCACCTGCCCGGAATACGACGCACGGCAAATCCGGAAAGGCTATCTCTAATTCATCGATTATGCTTGCTGCCAATGCGACGCTGTATTCCTCAGGTTGAATCCAGCTGTCCACGCCGTAGCCTTCTTTGACGGGGATTAGCAGATGCCATGCATCTCTCGCATGTTCGTCAAAGCCCTCTCTAGCCTCGAGAACCCAGCCGATTTTTTCAGGATTATACACCCGATCGATGTAGGTACCGACAAGCGCCCGCTCCCGCTCAATCTTCTCGATGCCTGCTTGGTTATGAACTTTTCTCATAGGTTAATGCCCCTGCTTATGATTGCCAGCTTGGGCAGCAAGCACCGCAAGGTAGGCGAAGGCAAGCGTCGTCATCTTCGTACCGGTTTGTTTTCTTCATCATAGCTTCCCCTCCACCCACTGCCCCACGATCCTCCCCGGCACCCCATCCGCCGCCCGTTCCGCATCCCGTGCCAGATCCAGCCGCTTTGGCAGCCTGACTTGCGGTACCAGCAGGAAGATCGGCACCGTGGTCCGTCCGCGCCCGGTTTTCGATCTGGACGCCACCGCGCGGCCCTTGGTGTTCAGCCGCCCCTCGGCGACCAGCAGGCTGGGCCCGCGCCTGCGATAGACGAAGCGCAGGCGTAGCCCGGTGCGACGTTCCCATTCGCCCGGTGTGATCCGCCCGCCGCGCAGGGATTTTCCGGCGGCCTCCGTAGGGATGGCCAGCCAGAACCCGTCGCGGGAGCGGATCAGCGGCCCGGCGTTGTGGGCGCCGATGATGACCGGGGCCTTGGACCAGACGAGCGCGGTGGCGTTCAGGCTGTCGCCCGCCTTGGGATAGGTGGCGTTCCGGATCGAATTCGCCAGCCGCCGCCCCAGCCCGGCGCTAGTGATCTGGCCGCGCCATGCGGTCTTGAGGCCCGCGCCCGCTTCGCGCATGGCACCGGTCACGGCCTTTTCGCCCGCCCTGATCTCGGCCTGCATCATGGCGACGAAATCAGGATCGATGTCGAGCTTGAGCCTCATGCGGGCACCAGTTCCACGGTCCAGATCAGCCGGTCGCGGTCGCGGATGGGCTCGCCCTGGACGGAAAAACTGTCTGCGCCGATGACGATCAGATCGCCGGGCCGGGGATCGGGGAGATCGCTGACACGGATATCGGCGGTCTGGGTTTCCGACAGGATCCGCGCCGATCCGAATTCGGTGATCCGGTCCGGCGCGCGTCGGATCAGGCGGATCGGGCGTTCCTCCGATGTGCCACCCGCGATCCAGACAGCGGAGGTGCTCATGTCCGGGTGGCCGAAGATGCGATCCATGGCCGTTGCGAAGGCGTTCATCAGTTCGATGTGTGCAGCCGGATCGCCAGACGCGGGCGCTTGTTGACCGGCAGGATAGAGGCCTCGGTCATCAGATCGATCCAGCGGCCCTTGGGGTCGAGATGCTGACGGGCATAGAGCGGCAATCCGATGGTATTGGCGGTTTCCAGCAGGTTCGCTGGTCCGCCATAGGTGGTAAATGTGTCCATCGTGCCGGTCGGGAAGGCGATGCCCTCATTGACCGGGACAAGCCGTTCCGATGCCTTGGTCGATAGCGTCACCGTGCCTGCATATTCCTCGAAGAGGATGCCCGCGAAGGGGAAGTTGCGGCGGACGTCCTGCCGGAGTGGCTGGGCGCCGGTCGCGGCGTAGAATTTATAGGCCTCCTCGGTTTTGGGGTGCGAGATCAGCTTGTCGAAGAATTCGCGGCTGACCAGGGCATGGACGCCCGACATGCTTTCGCCCAGCAGATTGTCCTCGACGGCGCGCAGCACCTCGCGGACCTTGCCCTGAATGTTGGTCCCGGCGGTGCCGAGGACAAAATCGACGCTGATCTGCGCAATGCTGAATTCACTGAAATAGTTGTAGAGCGTGGTCCCAGCCCCATCCTTCACGATGCCGCGGAGCGCGTTCATCTCCATATATTCGCGGGTCTGGGCGTGTTTGCGACGCATCAGCGTCAGTTTTCGGGTCATCACCGCGACCAGCGGATCGGCCTCGTCAATTGCGCCGATGGCCGGAACGCCCTGAATATCGGCGGGCAGGATCACATCGTCATGCGGGATCCAGGGCAGGGCAAAGCTGCGCATTGCGCGGCCTTCGCGCGAGCCGACGGTGGCCGGGCCGCCCAGCGGGACCGAGGGCAGGAGGTTCAGTACGCCTTCGATCTGTTCGATGATGACGCTGCGCTGGGAGACGCCCTCGAAGCGGAAGAGGCCCAACTCGCCGAGGCGGGTATAGAGGTTCGGCAGGATATTGATGGCCTGCGTCATCTCGGCCAGCGAATAGCCGCCGGCATCGAAGGGATTGCGGATGATGGTCATGGGGAAGCCTTGTCGGGAAGAAGGATAAGAAAGAAAGCGCTGCAGCCGCAGCCGCAGCCGCAGCCGGCGGGCGGGTCCGCGACCCTCGGGCCGGTTCGTAAACCGTCAGGCGCTGTCGCGGATGACGATGCCCAGCGCGGTCAGCTCGACATGTTTGGCGGCGATCTTGGCGGCATCGTCGACGCTGCCATCGTAGAAGAGGGCATCACGCGACAGGATCGCGGGGCCCCGCGCCAGTAGGATACCGGTCGCTGCCGAGAGCCGCGTGTCGACCGGATAGAGCAGGATGCCCGCAGCCGTTTCCGCGCCATCGCTGCCGCCATGGCTGGCATAGGTGTATTGACCGCTGACGGTGATGCGGCCCATGACCGCTCCGGCCGGATATTCGGTTCCCTCGGCGAGGGTCACGGTCTCGCGGGTATAGTTGGGGTTCAACTCATATTTGAGCGCATCGCCCATCGAGGGCGGTTGGGTCAGGACGGGCATCTTGGTCTCCGGAAGGTGTCAGGCGATCAGCGCTGGGCGCTGTCGGCAGATTTGCGGGCGGCAGCCACGAGCGGGCTTGGCTTGTTCGTCGGCGCAGGCGCGCTGGCCAGAATGCCGCTGGCATCGCTTTCGGCCGCAAGGCTGTCGAGGATCTGACCGCGCAGCGCATCGGGGCTTACGCCACGCCTCACCGCATCGGCGGCGTCGAGGGCGACGCCCAGCTTTGCCGCCTGGGCGCAGATCGAGGCCACTTCGGCGGCTTCCGCACGGATGGCATCGGCATCGCTCGGGGCGGCAGCCGGTGCGGCACCGGGCGCGGACGGTTCCGCCGCCGCTTGCTGGGCCGTCGACGCTGCGGGTTGCTTCGGCGTGGCGGCAGCACCACGCGCCGCGGCTTGCTGGTCCGGCATCCGGGCATCTTCATCCGTCTGATCGGTCATGATCATATCCTGTGTAGGGTAGGTTGGTGAAAGGGTTCGGCGCGGCGGCGTCCGTCCGACTGGCAGAACAGGGCGGCTGAGGCTGTCGGCAAAGACGCGAAACGCGGCGCGAGGATCGGTCACGGCCTCGGCCAGACCGGCCTCGACAGCGGCAGAGCCACGAAACACTCCTGCTTCAGTGGCCAGCGCCGCATCTTTGCCGAGCTTCGCCCCGCGTCCGGCGGCGACGGTTTCGGCGAAAAGGATCCGCAGATCCTCCAACTCGGCCTGCAGCCGGTCGCGGATGCCTTCGGGCAGAGCGGCATAGGGATTGCCGTCGGCCTTTTGGGCCCCGGCATGGATCAGCGTCACCGCCACGCCCTTCTGGGCCAGCATGCCGGACATGTCGGTATGCATGGTGATGACACCGATGCTGCCCGCGGCTCCGGTGCGGGGCAGGGTGATGCGATCCGCCTGCGAGGCAAGCGCGTATCCGGCCGAGAGCGCATGTTCGGCGAGGAAAGCATGCACCGGTTTTTTGGCCCGCGCGGCACGAATGCGGTCAGCCAGATCGAAGGCCCCGGCGACCTCGCCACCAAAGCTGTCGATCTCCAGCGCGATGCCGCGAATGGCATTGTCAGAAACCGCCGCGTCGATCTGGGCGGCGAGGCCTTCATAGGATGTGAGCCCGGAACTCTGGCCGATCCAGGCGCCGCGATGAACCAGCGTACCGGCAATGGCGATGACCGCCACGCCATCGATGACCGGGAACGGCGCATCGCCATCAGCGTCATAACGCCCGACGAGATCGCCGCCGATCAGAGACGCGCGGGCCGTCTGACGCGCCGCTGTCAGATCGTGGTCGGCGATGGATGCTCCATCAAACCTGATCTCCTGCCCGGTGATCCGGGGTCCGAGGCCGCCGAGAAAGGCCAGTGCCTTCGCCGGGGCGATCATCAGCGGCGTGTCGAAGGCGCGCTGGGCGATCTGGGCGTGATGCATCAGCGGTCCTCCTTGGCTTTAGCATCGTCTTCGGTATCGTCGCCACCAGCGTTGGCGACGCGATCCTCGTCATCGTCCTTTCCGTTGGCGGCGTCCTTGCCATCGCCAGCCGCCTCGCCCTTCGGACCCTGCGCAGGCGATCCAGGGCGGCGGAAATCGAGACCCAGCGCGGCCTCGCGTTTCCGTTCTGCCGCAATCTCGCGGTCGACCTGTTCGGCGTCATAGCCGCGCTCGGAAATCGCCTGGCTGCGGGATTTGAGGCCCGCCTCGATCTGCAGGATCTCGGCCGATGCGTCCTTCATCGGATCGACCCAGTCCCAGCGAGTCGGCAGCCAGCTGACCGCCTGAAAGCTGCGCCGGTCGCGCTCATAGCCGGGCAGATCGATGGCACCGGACAGCACGGCCAGATCCAGCCAGCGCTGCCAGACCGGGCGGCAGAGCTGATGGACGATGACACTGTGCTGGATCGCCGAGACCCGGCGCCGGAAATCCAGCAGCGCCACGCGGGTGTTGGAAAAGTTGCCGCGCGCGGCATCGCCGGTCAGATAGGGGTAGGGAATCCCCAGCGCCGCTGCGATCTGCAGCAATGTCCGGTATTGGAAGGGCTCATAGGTCGAGCCTGAATCCGGCGTGGCGGGGGTCGAGACATCCTCGCCCGGGTCCAGACGGACCACCTGTCCGGGTTCGACCTCCAGATCCTCTTCGGCCGGTTCCAGCGGCGTTTCCGGGGCGGGCGAGGTGATGAACATGGCAAACATCGCCGCCGTCTTCTTCCGCTCCAGCTCGGCATCGTCATAGAGATCCAGCGTGAAGAGTTTGACGATGGCAGGCGCGAAGCGGGACACGCCGCGCAGTTGACCCGCCTCGACCGGGTCGAGCACATGGACAATCTCCGAGGCCGGGACGCGGACCGTCTCACCCACCAACCCCGGATCGGTCATATCGCCCGGATGGCGGCGGAGCAGGTAATAGGCCACGCGCCGCCCGATGCCGTCGAATTCGATGCCCTGACGGATCGTGCCGCCGCCCGGCAGTTCCCGGTTCAGATCCATCGGCAGCATTTCCGAGGGCAGCATCTGCAACTGCAGCGGCACCGACAGCCCGTCCACGGGGCGACGCGGGCGCAGGCGCAGAAACACCTCGCCCGCCAGGAACAGTTCTCGCGCGGCGCGGCGTTGGAGCCCGTAAAAGTCCGTCAGACTCTCGGCATCGGCCTCATCGGTCCAGGCGAGCCAGAGCTTCTGCAAGGCTTCCTTCTGCGCCGCATTCGCAATCGAGGATGAGGGCTTGATCCCGTCGCCGACCACATTGCTGGCGAAGGCCTCGACTGCCCCCGACGCATAGCCATTGTTCCGGGCCAGCCAGCGGGCCCGCGCCGTGATGGTCTCGCCCGCGCCTGCGATCAGGGTGTTCACATGGGCGCGGCTGGCGCGGAACCCGCGCAACCGGCGATGCGACTGTGCCGCATCGAACCCGCCGATGATCGCGCCGAGCCGCGCGCGGATGCCATCGAATGCCATGGCTCAGAGCCCCTTGGTCGCGACGGTACCCCAGCGCCGGCGACGGGTTGTCCCGGATGCCCGTCCAATTCGGGCTTCCAGATCGGCGATGGCAGCGGCCAGTTCGGTGTCCGAACCATAGGTCAGGGTCTTGCCGTCATAGCTGACGCTGCGCAGCCCGCTGAACCTGGCTTCCTGCAGGGCTGATAGCAGCGCCCGCATCCGGTCGATGTCCATTTCTTACCTCATGAAACGCGGTGTGTAAGTCTGCCGCTTGCGGCGCGGTGTGGTTGGCGGGGCGCCCGCCTGACGGGCAGGCGGGCCATTTGTCGGCACGGACGGGTCATCGGCCTTCGCAGCCGTGCCACCCGCATCCGCTACTGGCGGTGCCACCCCGGCTTGTTCCTCCAGCTGCCGCCACATCCGCTCGTCCCAGCGATCCGCACCCATGATCCAGGCGGCGGCGCGGGCATAGACGCGGGTATCCAGCGCCTCGTTCCGTTCGCGCAGCTTTTGCCATTCCTGCCTTGCATAGCCGCGCTTGTTCCTGACCGTGACCAGCTGCTCGGCGACCAGCTGCTTCAGCCATTCGCTGTCGGCCCAGTCCGGCAGATGGATCATCCCCGGCGGATCGGGCTGGCCCGCCGCACGTTCTTCGTCCGTGGGCCGTTCCAGCCGCAGGAAGCGATAGGTCTCGATCTTGAAGGTGGCGGTGGCCACCGACCAGAGCCGGGCGCCGCGCCGCAGGCGTTTGCCGCCCACTGTCGCATCGACAAATGTCGGGCCTGACACCGGCGTCGCCCGGTTGAAGCCCTCGAGACCCTTCACCGGCACGACCTGTTCGAAGCCTTGCGCTCGGGCCCAGGCATAGACCGCCGCCGCCTCATAGCCGGTATCGATCGCCAGTTTTGCAATCGGCATCACCGCGCCATTGGCATGCTGCCATGTGTGGCCGAGAAGCTTCGTCAGTTCCGCCCATGCCGCCGGGCAGTCCGGTCCGCCCGGGATGACGATGTGATCGACAAGCCAGCTCTGCAGCCCGCGTCCCCAGGCCCAGATATCGACCTCGATGCGGTCTTTCTGGATATCGGCCCCGGCGGTCAGGAACAGACCGCCTTCGGGGATCTGGGCACCATACACCTCGCGCCGATCCGCCAGCCGCTGCCATTCCGGGGCCTCGCCGCGCTCGACCCAGGTCTCGCCCAGCAGCGTGTTGCGCGCCGCGCGCAGCATCTCGTCATTGCCTTGCGCGGCCAGCCATTCCCGGGCGATCTGTTCCCAGCTTTTCCAGCCGATGGGCGAATAGAGCGCCGAGAGGTGATAGCCGACATGATGCGGATCGGCGGCGGTTGCGGTCGCGCGCCATTCGCCCGCCTCCAGCATGGCGGTCTTGTGATGCTCGGCGATCAGAGTGTCGCAGGCGTTGCAGGCATAAGCCGCCGTTTCCGGCCGACCCTTCTCCCAGCGCAGGCGCTCGAATTCCAGCCATTGCATCACCCCGCAATGCGGGCAGGGGACGAAAAAGCGCCGCTGATCGCTGGCCTCGAATTCCTGCTCGATCCGGCTCAGCCCCCGGATCGTCGGGGTCGAGACCAGTAACACCTTTCGGCGATGCGCAAAAGTGGTGCTGCGCGCCTCGGCCAGCGTCACCGGATCGCCCTCCTCGTCGGCGGAGGGCGGATAGGCGTCGATCTCGTCCAGAAACAGATAGCGCGCGGGCATCGACCGCAGACCGGTGGCCGAGTTCGCCCCGGTCAGCACCAGAATGCCGCCCGTAAACTCTTTCGACAGCATCGAATTGCCGGCATCGCGCGACCGGGCCGGACTGACACGTTCGCGCAAGGCGGGACTGTCGGCGATCAGCGGATCGAGCCGCCCGCGCGAGGCGCGTTTCGCCATCTCGACCGTCGGCAGCACCGCCAGCATCGGGCCGGGGGCGTGATGGATCACAAAGCCGATCCAGTTGTTTCCGGCTTCAGTGGCACCGACCTGCGCGGCCTTCATGAAGCTGATCCGCTGCGCCGGGTGCCCGGGCGACAGCGCATCCATGATCTCGCGCAGATAGGGGGTCCGCGCCGTGCGATAGCGACCGGGCTCGGCCGCTGCGCGCGAGCTGAGCCAGCGGTGTTTGTCTGCCCATTCCGACACCGTCAGATTCGGATCGGGCCGGATTCCGCGCGACCAGGCGCGCAGGATATCCTCGGCGCCGTCCAAACTCAGGTCGGGTGCTACATCTTCATCATCGGTCCCATCGTCATGGGTCAAGCGCGACCTTGAGATCGGCGAGGGCGGCAAGCTGGTCTCGGACATGGGTTTCCAGCACCCTCTGCAGCACCCCGGTGCTGATCGTGACGGCCTCACCGGTCGCCTTCTCGGTTTCCGCTGACAACTTCGCCGCCATGATCGCGGCGACGCGGGCAGGCCATGTCACCCAGGCATCGCGTTCCTGCCGGGCCAACCGAAAGACCAGCGTTTCGGCCCGCGCCCGGTCGACCAGCACGCCCTTCTTCTTCTGGATGGCGATCTGACGCTCCTGCGCCTGATAGACCGTCAGCGCCGTCCGGGCCTTCAGATAGGAGGAACTGTCGCCGGGGCCGAAGATCGAAGGGGCGGCGAGGTTGGCGCCCGGCGTGCGTTGCGCTGCCGTTGACTGTCGCGCGGTGCCGCCCTTCGCCCGGTTCTGCTGGTCCGGGTCCGTCGTGGCCGCGCGCCTTGCATCGGACGCGGCCGCATTGATGGACCCGTCACTATAGACCACCAGTCGGCCGTTCTTCCGGGCTTTCTGCACTCCGCCGCGCGAGAGCCCGGAATGGGCTGCATAGGCGCGTTCGCTCATGCCTTTCATTGGCACCTCCTGCGCGATCATAAGGCAATGAAATTGCTTGTGATTTACTTGATATGGCCGCGGATCAGAGCGATTCTGTTTTCACCAAACGCAAGCAACTCACTGCTGGAAACCTGACCATGACCCGCAATATCGCCCGCGGCAATGACGCCGCCCTCGCCGCCTTCATCGCGAAAAAAGCCGAAATCGACACGATGCTGGGCCGGCTGCAGGCCTTCGGCGAGGACCATTTCGGTGCAGATCCGGAACGGCTGAACTGGGCCGATGTTGGCAGCCTCGAATATCAGGCGTACCTTCTTAGGCAGATCAGCGATTTTGCCTTCGGCGAGGGCGAGCACGCAGCCTGACGCCACTGCAGATACCGACCGCTGAGCCCCGCCCCACGCGGGGCCCGGCTCTGTAGAAGCCGACCGCAGCCTGCGGCGGTGATGCACGGAGTCCGTCATGACGAAACTCACCGAAACCCAGACCTTGATCCTGACCCGGGCCAGCGCCCGGTCGGGCAATCTCGCCCTGCCGCTGCCCGAGGGGCTGCATGGTGCCGCCGCCAAGATGGCTATCGGTCGGATGATCAAGCTCGGCCTCATCGAAGAGGCCGATGCCAATCTCCGGCGCAAGGAACCGCTCTGGCGCGAGACCGGCGACGGGCATGGCACGACGTTGATCGCCACCGAGGCCGGGCTGGCGGCGGTCGGCATCGAACCGCTGGTTTCTCGCGCCGTCGCCAGCGCGCGTAACGCAAATGCGGAACCTGCACCGGCAACCGGGGGGGCGGCGCCGGTTCTGGGCCGCGCAGGTACAAAACAGGCGACGATCATCGCCCTGCTGCAACGGCCGGACGGCGCGAGCATTGCTGAGATCGTGGCGGCTACTGGCTGGAAGGCCCATAGCGCGAGGGGCATGATCTCCGGCGTGCTAAAGAAAAAGCTGGGTCTGGCAATTACCACTGTCAAAGAAGGTGGAAGAGGCTCCGTTCACCGTCTTTAGACCGGCCGACATTCGCTACGCAGTTCGCCGATCTTTCTGATATTGATGGTTTCTGACCTGCCCCCCGGAACGTCCCTCGCTCTGATGTAGAGTTTGCTTCATCAAGAAGGAGCAGACGACATGAGGAAGAGCCGCTTCACCGAGGCGCAGATCATCGGAATGATCAAGGAAC
>NZ_JAOTBD010000039.1 GCF_026162625.1 Paracoccus beibuensis
TGCTGATGAACCCGAAGAAGCTGTATCGGCTCTATCTCGATGAAGGGCTGTCGGTCCGGCGCCGGCGTGGCCGCAAGCGTGCCCGAGGCGCACGAACGCCGATGCTGCTGGCCCTGATGCCGAACCAGCCGCTGGTCGCTGGACTTCGTGGCGGACACGTTCGGGGCGTCGCGCAACTTCCGGATCCTGGCGGTGATCGACGACTGCTGCCGCGAGAACCCGTGTCTGATCGCCGACACCGGCATCTGGGGCGCCAGGGTGGCCCGCGCGCTGGATGCAGTGGTGCGGATCTACGGCAAGCCCGACTGTATCGTCAGCGACAACGGGACCGAGTTCACCAGTCGCGCTATCCTGAAGTGGGCCAAACAGAACGGCGTCGCCTGGCACTACATCGATCCCGGCAAGCGGCAGCATCGAGCCGTATGTCCGCCTGGTCCGAGGACCATGGCGAGAGCCTTCATCGAAGGCTTGGGCATGTCAGCAAATCGTGTCGGCGAAGTGCTGATCACGCGATGACCGCCAGGAACATAGCCAGCGGATCGGCGCCGCGGCGGGCGACCATCCATAGCGCCTAGCCGTCGAGGTATTTCGTTGCCGAACCTCGCCATCGCTTGCGGAAGTCGTTCTTCCACTGGGCGTGAAGGCTGTTGATGCTGTTGAGGTGATAGGCCTTGGGCATCCGCTGGCGCCCGCGATCAGCACTTCGCAGGCCATGCCGCGTGTTCTCGGGATCGTTTCATACTGGGGCGCCCCATCGAAAGGCAGCATCGCGTCCGGTGCCACCTGCGGCACAAGTGCGGCCTCGATGGTCGGCTGCCTGATGTTCGTGATGTGCTGAAGGGTCGCCCGCCCGACGCGGTCCACGACCCCGAGGATCGGTTCTGACCAGGCGCGCGCGATCGGTCGGGGAGGCTGCCCCTTCGGAATACTCATACCACCGCCGGCGGGGCGGCTTCGGCCTTGACGGGTCTCGCTCATGAGATCACCTCGACCTCAACGGCATCGAGCATCGTCGCGCGCAAGTCCTGATGCCGAAAACCAACGGTTTCGTCGAACGATTCGCCGGCACCACCCTGGAAGATTTCTTCCGCATCAAGATGCACGAGACGTTCCACGACAGCATCGAGGCCCTGCAGGCCGAGCTCGAGGCCCGGCTCATCCACTGCAACCCAGAACGGCCACATCTCCGCTATCGCAACATGGGCCGCAGGTCGGTCGAGACCGGCATGTCATTCGTCAGCCAAAGAAGGTTAAGAAGACACGCGACGCGCGCCATCAGCCAAGAGCGCCAATGCCGCGGAGCGGCTTCGTCTTCGTCCCGAATCGCCGACATCGCAACTCCACGACCATGCGACATGGGCTGGGGGCCTGCGGGTGAAGACGACCACGCCTTTGACCGGTTTGCCAAAGAGGTGCGGCGCCTTAATCCGTATTTCCCGATTGTCGGCGGCAGGGCCTTGCCCGATATCGAATCGATCACGGACATCGCATCGGCAGGGGTGACTAGGGATTGCTGAACCTGCACGTAACCAACCATCATCCAAACCGCTTTCCGGATCTGGATGCCTTTCGACCGATACCGGGCGCCATCGTGGCGAGATCAAGGCTCTGACTTCGTGCCGCGAGGGGGCGGCCGGACCGAAGAAAGCTGCCGATCCCCCGGCGAATGTTGACTGTCGCGACGATCCGCGAAGCCACTCGCTGGTCGACTGAGAATTCCCGCGCCGCTGTATCGATAGCTCGAGATCCCTACGTCGAGCCAATCGTCGGCGTCGACTATCAGTCCGCCCGACCAAGACAAGCCATCTATTGCGGCAGCAATAGCGGGCGCGGCGGGCCATAGGCGCCTTCCTGCGTCCTGGCCGGCCCGACATGATCCCACACGGCAGGAACGCGAGCCGGCGGGAATATGGCGTTGGCCAAGGACCCCGCTCCGGATCGTCCTGCGCCAGAAAGCGTACCGCGACGTTGGTATTAACCGAGTTCATTCGCACCGCGTACGATGGCCGCTTCCATCTGCGGCCGCTTGCTCTTTGCGCGGCCGGCTTTCTAACCAACGAGTCACGGGACGGGGCCGCATGATCCGGGCCTGTTCCCCATCAAGGAAAGCGCAGATTGACGCCAAGAATCAGATCAAGTGCCGGGCGGATAAACTTAAGGAAAAGCCGTTCGATCGTTCAGACAGAAGCCAGACCCTCACATTCAGGTCACTACCGCAACGGCAACTTCCACATCGCACCAAGCCGCTCGGCGTTGCGTGGACAAGGAAGGAAGATCGGATCCTAGAAGGTCTTTAGCCTGTGCCGCCAAAAACTGCTTGTCAGAATCATCGTAGTTCCCCATTAAATTACGGCACAAAGGGAATAAGACGGCGGAAAGCGTAACAGCAAGTGACCGCCACGGCAGTAAGGGGCACAAGTGGACGGCGTACAACCGAAGACGCGTATCGACAAGCTGGTTGGGGATCACGCAAGGGCGCTGTCCGAGCGGCTGCAGGCACATCGCGAACAGCTGTTTCCACCAAACGCCAAGCGTGTGCTCCGCAAGTTTACTTCTGGCGAAGTCGCCGAGTTGCTGGGCGTCAAGGACGCCTATCTGCGCAAGCTGGACCTTGACGGTCGAGGCCCCTCGCCCGAGACGCGGGCCGGCGGGCGGCGCTATTACAGCCCGTCCGACATCCAGGCGCTTCGCGAGATGCTTGAAAAGGGCGCCAAGGCACCGGGCACTTACCTTCCGGGTCGGCGGGACGGTGACCACCTGCAGGTCATCACTGTCATCAACTTCAAGGGCGGGTCCGGCAAGACGACAACCGCAGCCCATCTGGCTCAAAAGCTGGCGCTGGACGGCTACCGTGTGCTGGCGATCGACCTAGACCCTCAGGCCAGCCTGTCGGCCTTGCACGGAGTTCAGCCCGAGTTCGACCTGCCTGATGGCGGCACGATCTATGATGCCATTCGCTATGACGACCCCCTGCCCGTGCGCAACGTGATCCAAAAGACCTACTTCACCAACCTCGACCTGATCCCCGGCAACCTGGACCTGATGGAATTCGAACACACGACGCCGATGGCGTTGCGCGAACGGTCAGGCAACCTCTTTTTCACCCGGATCGGCGACGCTTTGGCCGAGGTCGAGGAAGACTATGACACGGTCGTCATCGATTGCCCGCCACAACTGGGGTTTTTGACAATGTCCGCCCTTTCGGCGGCAACGGCAATCCTGGTCACAGTTCACCCGCAGATGCTGGATGTCATGTCGATGTGCCAGTTCCTTTTGATGACGTCGAACCTTTTGAGCGTCGTGGCGGATGCTGGTGGCAGCATGGACTATGACTGGATGCGCTATGTCATCACCCGGTACGAGCCCGGTGACGGGCCGCAGAACCAGATGGTCAGCTTCATGCGGTCAATGTTCGGTGAGAACGTACTGAACCATCCAGTCCTGAAGTCGACGGCCATATCCGACGCCGGCATCACCAAGCAGACTCTCTATGAGATTGAAAAGGCTCAATTTACCAGATCGACATATGAACGGGCACTAGAGAGCCTGAATTCCGTTCACGCAGAGATCGAAGGGCTGATCCAGGCTGCATGGGGCAGAAAGGGTTCGTAATGGCACGCAAGGACCTGTTGAAGAACTTGATGAACCCTTCGTCGCCTCCGGACGACACACGACCCGTCCAGCGAAGCGACCGCGGTGCAATCGGTGCGGTTTCGAAATCGATCAACGAGCTGAGGAGTCGGGCCATCATTGAAGTCGCGCCCGACATGATCGACGATGCGGGGATAGCCGATCGGATGGACCACGACGCAGCGGGCATTGATGCTCTGCGGGAATCCATACGCGAGTACGGCCAGCAGGTGCCGGTTCTTCTGCGGCCCTCTCCTGATGTGGACGGACGATATGAGGTGGTCTTCGGACGCCGTCGCGTCGAAGCGATGCGCGGGCTGCGGATGCCCGTTCGGGCGATGGTCCGGCATCTTGACGACAAGGCTTTGGTGGTCGCGCAGGGCCAAGAGAACTCTGCCCGTAAGGATCTGAGCTTCATCGAGAAGGCAAATTTTGCTGCCCAGATGGTCAAGGCCGGCTTCGAGCGCAAAGTCATCTGCGACGCCCTCTCTATCGACAAGACGGTGATCTCACGCATGTTGTCCGTCACGGACGCCGTTCCCGAGGCGATCATCCGTGCAATTGGAGCAGCGCCGGCAGCAGGACGCGACCGATGGCTCTCCCTTGCCGCGCGGATGAAGGGCCAGACCCACGACAGCGTCATTGCGGCGGCGCAGGGCGAGGATTCGGACGCGCGTTTCGCAGCCGCGCTGGCATTCGTGACTAGCCGCAATGAGAAGCCTGCTGCCCTGCCCCTTCAGGACCAAGACATCAGGCTGGGCTCGGCAAGTCGCGGCCGCAGCAAGAACGTGATCGAACTCAGCGGCGACGGGAAGGAATTCGGCGATTGGCTGATCGAAAACATCCAAGAGGTTCACCGTAGCTGGCTGAGAAGCCGCAGCGGTTCGGGCGACTGAGCAATAACAACAAAGGAGGCACGACAGGCAACAAAGAAAAGCCCCCCAGGACATGACATCCCGAAGGGCCGTTCTCACGATCTAGCATCTCGTTGATAACGGCTTTGGTTGACAGCTGTCAACCGCGTCTTTCCCGGCGCACGGCTTCTTGATGCCTAGTGGTATCATATGCATCATTTTTCAACGACCCCGATTGGGCGTCGCGCGGTTTCGGCTGTCCGTATGGGCCACGATTCCGATAGCGGCTGCCCTGCCCCGACATGTGCGATTGATAAGTGGTCGCTGCTTAAGGACGCAGTTGAGGCTCGCGAAGCCTTGGGCGTCAGCGACCGCGATCTGGCGGTGCTTTCTGCGCTACTTTCGTTTCATCCACATCCGGAGTTGGATAACGCTCAACAGCTGATCGTTTTCCCTTCGAACGCGACACTGTCAGCGCGGCTCCACGGCATGCCGGAAAGCACGCTCCGCCGGCACGTCGCTATGCTGCTCAAGGCAGGGCTCATTGCGCGACGTGACAGCCCCAATGGCAAGAGATTCGCACGTCGTGGTCAAGATGGCCAGATCAATCGCGCGTTTGGATTTGACCTCACTCCTCTCCATGCTCGTGCCGCAACAATCAAAGCCGCAGCAGCAAATGCCCGCGCGGCAGCACTTGAAGTGCGAAGACTACGCGAAGACGTCGGCGCCAACCTGCGCGAGGCCTCTGCCCTTCTGCAACGACTATCAGAATCGCTCAATGAGGCCGCACGAGTTCGTCTCGCAGCGGCCCTCGCGGCAATGCAGCGGTGCATCAGGCGCAAGCTGATGCTGGATGCCCTGTACGATTTGCACGCGAAGAGCCAGTCTGCGTTGCATGAACTCCACTCTCACATACAGGCTGAGACAGAAGAAATGGCGGGCAATGGCAGCCAAAATGAGCGGCACTATCAGAATACAAAACCAGAAGAATCTGATTCTGAACCTGCTGAGAAAGGTGAGGAGCAACGCCAACGCTCGGAAAGTTTCCCTCTCGACATGCTACTTGCAGCGACACCAGATGTCGCTGCCTACAGCGTTCATCCGATAAGAAGTTGGAAGGACTTGCTCGACGTTAGCGCATTCGTTGCGCCGATGCTTGGGATATCAACCCATGTTTGGTCCCTAGCGCGTCAGCGGATGGGAGACGATACGGCAGCAGCGGCGGTCGCTTTTATTCTTCAGAAATCGGACCATATTCGAAGCCCTGGCGCGTATCTAAGGGCACTCTCAGAAAAAGCCGTTGCTGCGACGCTGAACGTTGCCGGAATGATAAAAACTCTGGCCGGTGCGACTCGAGGTTGGCGCGGGGTTGACAGCTGTCAACTTTAGGAACGTTTTATCCCCATGCGTTTCCGCGAAGGCCCCAACCCTTGCAGCGCAACTTGAAGGCAGCTCCGGCCGGAAGTTAAACAAATCAAAAGACGCCCTCCACCGTCGTTGAGTTGCAAACGACCGGACTCTCGAAAGCGCCCAACCCCGCCAAACCGACATGTAACGCCGAGCCTCTGTCATAATCCTTCTGACGCGTCGGCGATGAGGCCGCTTCCGTGTGGCTGGGCGGCTTCTTCCTTTTCTCGCGAATGCACCGCCGTTCGAGCCGAGAGGCTGGTGAGAGTGTCCCGATGGCACAGAAGTGGCCCGCTGACTGACGGTCAGGTCTGGATGGCCACCATCAGCCGCCGGATACCGATCAGCGCTACCATGCGCTTGACGTTGCAGGCCAGCGCCTGCAGTGCCATCTCGCTGCGCACATTCTTCAGCCGCCAGGTCAGGAAATGAGTGGCGCTCATCCAGGCCTTGATCGTGCCGAACGGATACTCGACCGTGCCGCGGCGCAGGGTGATCGGGTCGGGGTCGCAACCGAGCCTCCCACGCGCAGCATCGGCGAGATCCTCATGCTCCCAACGGGTGATCCTGCGCTCGGTGCCGGTGGTGCAGCGGCTTTGGACGGGGCAGGTCCGGCATCCGTTCACCCAGGATCGGCGGACTTGAACGCCGCGCTCGTCGCCGGTGTTGTGATAGGTCAACTCCTCGTCCGCGGGGTAGATGTAGAAATCGTGCCCGGCGTCATAGGTGAAGTCAGCCTTCACATACATGCCTTAGGCGGCGTTGACGGAGGCGGCCGGGCGCGACACGGTTGTGGTGATGCCTGTCTCGTGGCAGTTTGACGATTGCCATCGACGTTGCGAGCCGGATTGTTCTCGGGGTTTATGTCACTTTCGATGCGGCGTCAGTTCTTTCGATGACACTCTGTCTCGATCACTGTTTGCGCCGGAAATCGGTGCACATTCCGGGGACACTGAAGAATCTGGTTTGGCCGGCGGCCGGCATCCCAAAGGCGATCCACGTTGACAATGCGCAGGAGTTCCACGGCGACGCCTTCACAATGGCCTGCGAGGATTGGGGTATTGCTGTTCAGTATCGTCCGTTTGGCGGCAAACCCTATGGTGGCCATGTCGAGCGCCTGATCGGTGCGACCATGAGGGCTGTTCATGTGCTGACGGGGAATGCCCAGTTCTCAACCCTTGAGAAGGGCGACTTTGACAGTGAGAAGGATGCAGCCCTGACCCTGGCGGAGTTCGAGGACTGGCTCGATCTGGAAATCTCGGCGAACGCCCCTTGCGGCCTGGGCGGGAATACTGCGGGAGGGCAGGTTGTCGATATCGACGTCTATCGGACAAGATACCTGCCCTTTGGGTGGCGGAGGCTCGGGCGCACCGGAGTCACGCTCTTCGGGGTGACCAACTGGAGCGATGTCTTTGCGTAGTTGGACGGACGCGGGAAGCATAAGGTGCAGGAACGGAAGCCGCGGCGGCGCTGTATGCCGAGGTGCGTTTGCGCCCGGTAGTTGGGCCCTCGGAGGTTTGGCAGACAACCCGTGATGGCGGCAGAATCGGGTCCGCCATGCCGGGGGCCGCTTTCGCAGGAACAGGCCCGATCTTGAAGATGCCTTGCCAGAAGGAGCGCCGGCCGATGAGCAAGCACAGTGACCAGAAAAGACCCGAGCCGGCGCAGCCTGTCCGGAAGCGCAAGACGCGCCAGTCGTGCGGGCGCGGGGCCAATCTACCAAAGTAGAGGACGCATCTTGCCGTGCAAAAGGCGCTCGTCTCCGCCGATGAGGCCGTCTCGCTCCGTCTTGGCGCGTAACCTCAGCATGAGCTTGGTCAACGGCTTGATCGATCCTTCGGTCCAGAAGCGTTACAAACTCGTCCCAACCGGTCCGCAGTTCCTGGTTCCGTTGATCGTTCCTTCGTCAACACGATCTCGCAACAGAAGCCTGGCAGCTACCTGTGTCACCGCAGCTACATCGTGGGTCTCGCGCGCAAAGGCTAAGATGTTTGATCCTTTGTCGAAGAAAGGTAAACGCGGGGCAGGGGGTCGCCCTCGATCAAGTCGATGCGGTCGGTGGACAGTTCCTCCTCGACCACCTCGGCCACCCGCTGGACAAGGAGCGGGATAAGCGATGGCCCCGTCGCCAGGTAAAGGTCGGACCGGAAGCTGTCGGACAGATCGACCACGCGCCGCATGACCGTGTCGGCCGAGGCGATCACGGCCATCGCGCGTGGAACCAGCGCTACCCCAAGACCTTCATTCACGATCTGCATTATCGCATGGCTCTGCGCCATGGTCAGGACGACATTCGGCGTGACCCCGCGCGTGTTGAGGAAGCCCTGCACTACCTCGTGCAGGAAGCCGCCCCGTTCGGTCGAATAGCCGACATAGCTTTCGCCGTGCAGGTCCGCCAGCTCGACCACCGGCTTGGTCGCCAGACGGTGGTGCCTGGGAACCGCAAGGATGAAGGGCTCTGACCAGATGCGACGCATCGGCAGCCCCGGGCCGCGCGCCGTCAGGCGAAAGATGCCAAGATCGAGGGTGCCGGCATGCAGGCCCTCGATCTGCTCGAAGGTCATCATCTCGCGGATCTGGATCTCGACCTCGGGCATCGTGCGGGAAAGCCGGGCGACGATGCGCGGGATGATCTCGACCGACGCTGACGGGACAAAGCCCAGGACCACGCTTCCCGCCTCTCCCTTTGCGGCCCGCCGGGCCAGAAGTGCCGCACTTTCCGCCCGCTGGAGAATGTCGACCGCATCCTTCAGGAACCTTGCGCCGGCCGCCGTCAGACGGACGGACCGGTTCGTCCTGTCGAAAAGCCGGACACCGATCGCATCCTCGAGCAAACGAATGTTGCGCGAGAGGGGTGGTTGCGTCATGTTCAGGCGTTGTGCCGCACGGCGGAAGTTCAGCTCTTCCGCAACGGCGACGAACGCACGCAGCTGGCCCAATTCGAAGGGGTGGCCGCCCATTCTGATCTCCCTTGCCTGCAGATGCGCAGGATAGGCCGGCCCGGCCGGGGATGTCGATCCACCCTCTGCCACGAAAGGGGCGGCATGCCGGACAACCAACCGCTGACAAGTGTCAGCCTGATGGTGCTTGTCGCACTGATCAACGCGATCGACGCCTGCATCGTCCGTGTTCTTTCGCCGGATGTGCATCCCTTCGTCATGGGCTTCACGCGGACCCTGTTCGGCGCTCTGGCGGTTCTTCCCATGATCCTGCGCAGCCCCGCGCTGCTCCGCAGCCACTGGCGGGGTCTTCACGTGCTGCGCGCGATCCTGAAGCTGGGTTCGCTTGTGGCGCTGTTCGGCGCGCTGGCAGGCGCGCCGCTGGCGACAGTCACCGCCATCGGCTTCGCCGCACCGATGTTCGTCATGGTCGGCGCTTGGATGTTCCTGGCCGAACGTCCCCACCCGCTGCGTCTGTGGGCGGTCGCCCTGGGTTTCGTCGGCATCATCGTCATCCTGCGACCCGGCATCGCGGCGCATCAGGGCGGACCGAATACCTTCCTTCTGCTGGCCCTGGCATCGGCCGTGATGACAGCGGCAATCCAGTTGCTTCTGAAAGTCATGGGCCGCCATGACGGGGCGACGACACTGGTCGCCTGGAACCTGATCGTCACGGTGCCGATCGCCGCCATCCCCGCCGCGGTCTTCTGGAGCCCTGTCAGCGGCGAGGTCTGGGCCCTTCTGGCACTGCAGGGCGCAATCGGCGCCGCGAATCAGTCCCTTGTGACCCAGGCCTTGCAGATGGCCGACGCGTCCCTGATCGCGCCGTTGGACTTCCTGCGGCTGCCGCTGGTCGCCACGCTGGCCTATGTGTTCTTTGGCGAGGTCATCGGCGCGGCCGTCTGGGGCGGGGCGGTGCTGATCCTGGCGGCGACCGTCCTGATCGGCGCCACCGCCCGCTCCGCCACGTCAAGACCGGGGATCGGACCACCTGCCTGATACACCGACGCACTTGAATGATACACAGAACGCATCACTGCGCAAAAGTTTTGTGGTTCACAAGGCGACGGAACTGGACAATCCTACCCATGCTGCCGGAGTGGGAGGCATGACCAGCAGCACCTGAAAACGGCCGGGCGCAAGGCGCTGAACGATGCCGTTCATCAATGGGAGGAGAACGAATGACGATCGCACCAAGATCGAAGCCGGTCATCAGGCGCCTGCTGTGCTGCGCGGCAGTCGGCATCGGCCTCACGACCAGCGCACCGGCGCAGGCACAGGACGATCGCGCGATTACCATCGCGCTGAACGAGGATCTGGACCTGATCGACCCCTGCATGGCGGCGCAATCCAACATCGGCAGGGTGCTTCTGCAGAACATCTCGGAGACGCTGACCGAGCTGAACCCGGCCGATGGCAGCCTGACACCTCGGCTCGCGACCGAATGGCAGGAAGGCGGGGACGGCACCTGGACCTTCAAGCTGCGCGACGGCGTGACCTTCTCGGACGGGACCGAGTTTACCGCCGCGGACGTCGTTCATTCGATCAACCGCACGACCTCGGACCAGTTGATCTGCGAAACGGGTGCCAAGTATTTCGGCGGTCTCGACATCACCGCCGAGGCGCTCGACGACCACACGGTCAGCATCACCGCCGATCCTGCTCAGCCTATCCTGCCGCTGCTGATGTCCACGCTGACCATCGTGCCGGAAGAAACGCCGATGGACGAATACACCCGCAACCCCATCGGGACCGGTCCGTATGTGCTGTCAGAATGGAACGTGGGCCAGAACCTGATCCTGGACCGCCGCGACGACTACTGGGGCGAGACGCCCGAGGTTACCCGCGCCACGTATGTCTTCCGGTCGGACGACGCCGTGCGCGCGGCGATGGTCCAGACGGGCGAGGCCGACATCGCGCCCCTGATCAGCGAGATCGACGCCACCAACGAGGCGACGGACTTCTCGTACCCGAACTCGGAGACCACCTATCTCCGGATCGACACGATGACTGCTCCGCTGGATGACCTGCGGGTCCGCAAGGCGCTGAACCTGGCCGTCGACCGCGAGGCGTTCCTGGGCACGCTTCTGCCCGCCGACACCCAGCTTGCAACCCAGATCGTCGTGCCGACCACGGCGGGAACGAACGAATCGCTGGTCCCGCCGGCATTCGATCCCGACCAAGCCCTCCAGCTTCTGGAGGAAGCGCGCGCCGATGGCGTCCCCGTCGACACCGAGATCGTGCTGATCGGCCGCACCGGCCTGTTTGCCAACGTTACCGAGGTCATGGAAGCCCTGACCCAGATGTTCGAGGATGTCGGCTTCAACGTCGACCTTCAGATGATGGACGTGGCGCAGTGGACGGAATACTACTCCAAGCCCTTCCCGGATGACGGCAAGCCGCGCATCGTCGCTGCCATGCACGACAACAACCGCGGCGACCCGGTTTTCTCGATGTACTTCAAGTACGCCTGCGGGGGGCTTCAGTCCGCCACCTGCAACGAGGATTTGGACGCCATGATCGCCCAGGCCACCGAGGCCACCGGCGACGAGCGCAACGAGCTGTGGAGCCAGACCTTCCAGAAGGTGCAGGAGGAACTGGTCGCCGACGTGCTGCTGTTCCACATGGTCGGCTTCAGCCGCGTGGCCGAGCGCCTCGACTTCCGTCCGTCCATCGCGACGAACTCGGAACTGGAATTAGCCGAGATCAAGTTCGACTGATCGCCGCATCGGGACCGGCGCCACGCGCCGGTTCCCTCCTCGAACCGAAGGACGATCAATGGGCCGTTTCATCGCGCGACGCACTGTGGCGAGTGCAATTTCCCTTGCCTTCCTGGTGATGGCGGTCTTTTTCCTCAGCCGCCTGACCGGGGACCCAACCGACCTCTACCTGCCGCTTGATGCCAGCCAAGAGGTGCGCGACAACTTCCGCGAACTGAACGGCCTGAACGATCCGATCCTGCTGCAGTTCGCTTATTACCTTGGCGACATGGCACGGCTGGACTTCGGCACGTCGCTGCGCAGCGCCGAACCCGCGCTGGCGGTCGTGCTGCAGGCATTCCAGTGGACGCTGGTCCTGGCGCTGGTGACCATGGCCTTCGTCACCGTTGCGGCCGTGATCCTGGGGTCGCTGGCGGCCTTCAACGTGGGCGGCGTGCTGGACCGGGTGGCGACGTTCTTTTCGCTGATCGGCGCATCCGCTCCGGATTTCTGGCTCGCCATCGTCGCGATCGTGATCTTCTCGGTCAATTTCGGCTGGCTGCCGACCTCGGGGACCGGGTCGATCTGGCACTGGATCCTGCCGGTGTCGGTGCTGTTCATCCGGCCCTTCGGTCTGATCCTGCAGGTCGTGCGGGGATCGATGATCAACGCGCTCGGCTCGGCCTATGTCAAGACGGCCCGGGCCAAGGGCGTGGCGCCCCAGCCGATCATCTTCACCCACGCGCTGCGCAACGCGATGCTGCCGGTCGTGACGGTGATGGGCGATCAGGCGGCGGGAATGCTGAACGGCGCCGTCATCGTCGAGACGATTTTCGGCTTTCCCGGCGTCGGCAAGCTGATGATCGATTCGATCCTGCAGCGCGACTTCGCGGTGATCCTGGCCGCGATCATGGTCACCGCCGTCGCCATCTTCATCATGAACCTGCTGATCGACCTCGCCTATGCCTTGCTCGACCCCCGCATCCGGTACTGAGATGGCCATGACCAACCAAAGCACCCCGAACACCGCTGCCACGCGCAATGTCTCGGCCTCGGCCGAGGATGCGCCGATGCTTCTCCGCTATGGGCGGATGCTGGTCGCGGACAAGACCGCCCTGGTCGCGGCCATCTTCCTGATGGTCATGGTGCTCTGCGCCATCCTGGGGCCGATGCTTCTTGGCGATTTGGCAACCCGCCAGAACCTGCGCGGCCGCAACGCCCCGCCTTTCGACATCAGCCGTGGCTGGGCCTTCGTCCTGGGCGGCGACCAACTGGGCCGCCCGCTGCTGGCGCGCATCATCGTGGCGTCCCGCAACACGCTGATGGTCGCGGCAGGGGCCGTCGCCGCGTCTCTTGTCATCGGGACCGGGCTGGGGCTGATAGCAGGCTATTCGCGCGGCCGGATGTCCCAGATCATCCCCCGGCTGGCCGACGTGATCATGTCGTTCCCGTCGCTTCTTCTGGCGGTGATCGTGCTCTTCATGCTGGAACCGGCGGTGGGCAACATCATCCTGGTGCTGGCAATCACGCGAATCCCCGTCTACCTGCGCACCGCGCGCGCCGAAGTGCTGGAAATCCGCGAACGGATGTTCGTGCAGGCCGCCCTGGTAATGGGCGCCAGCAGCAGGCGGATCGTCCTGCGCCACATCCTGCCCGTGGTGCTGCCGACGCTTCTGACCATCGCGACGCTGGACTTCGCCTTCGTGATGCTGGCCGAAAGTTCCCTGTCGTTCCTGGGCATCGGCATCCAGCCGCCCGAGATCACCTGGGGTCTGATGGTCAGCCAGGGGCGTCCGTACCTGACCAACGCGTGGTGGCTGTCCTTCTGGCCGGGCCTGGCGATCATCCTGACCGCCCTGTCGCTGAACCTGCTGTCGAACTGGCTGCGCGTCGCACTGGACCCGCAACAGAACTGGCGCCTCGAAGCGCGGAGGAGCAACGATGCCTGACCCCATCCTCGAGGTCCGCGACCTTTCGGTCACCTTCGAAACCGCCCGCGGGCCGGTCCGTGCCGTCCGCAACGTCAACTGGCACCTGGCCCGCGGCGAGGTGCTGGCGATCCTGGGCGAGAGCGGTTCGGGCAAGTCGGTTTCGGCCAGCGCCGTCATGGACCTGATCGACATCCCGCCCGGACGCATAGACAGCGGCGAGATCCTGTTCGAGGGGCGCGACCTGCTGAAGATGTCCCCGAAGGAACGGCGCAAGATCAACGGTCCGCGCATCGCGATGATCTTCCAGGACCCGCTGAGCCACCTGAACCCGGTCTGGACCGTCGGCTGGCAGATCGAGGAAGCGATGGTCATCCATGGCACCGGCCGCGCCGAGGCACGGTCCAAGATGATCGAGCTGCTGGGCAAGGTCGGCCTGCCCAATCCGGCAGAGGCCGCGGCGAAATATCCGCACCAGTTCTCGGGCGGTCAGCGGCAGCGGGTGATGATCGCCATGGCGCTGGCCCTGAAGCCGGACGTGCTGATCGCGGACGAGCCGACGACCGCGCTGGACGTGACGGTGCAGGCCCAGATCCTCGCCCTGTTGGAGGATCTGCAGCGCGAGACCGGCATGGGCCTTCTGATCATCACCCACGACCTTGGCGTGGTGGCCGAGATCGCCGACCGCTGCATCGTCATGAACAAGGGCGAGATCGTCGAGACAGGCACGCCTGCACAGATCCACAACGACCCGCAGCATCCCTACACCAAGAAGCTGATCGCAGCCGCCCCCGGCAAGGGCCAGATGAGCGATGGCGGGGACGGGCGCAGCCTGCTGCTGCAGATGCGCGGCGCGACCAAGGCCTATGGCGACGTCGCGGTCCTGCACGGGATCGATCTGGACATCCACGCTGGCGAGTGCGTGGCGGTGGTGGGCGAAAGCGGCTCTGGCAAGTCGACCGTCGCCAAGCTGATCACGCGCCTTGAACCGGCCTCGGGCGGCACGGCGATGTGGAAGGGCGAGGATCTGTTCACCATGCCGCCGCGCCGGCTGCTGGAGGTGCGGCGCGAGGTACAGATGGTGTTCCAGGACCCGACGCAAAGCCTCAACCCGCGGATGTCCGTCCAGGACATCATCTCCGAAGCCTGGGTGATCCACCCCGACATCCTGCCCAGGCACCGCTGGCGGGACCGCGTCGCCGAACTGCTGGAGCAGGTGGGGCTGGAGCCCGACCATGCCCACCGCTATCCGCACCAATTCTCGGGCGGTCAGCGGCAGCGGGTGGCCATTGCGCGGGCCCTGGCGCTGGAGCCGCGGCTGATCATCTGCGATGAGGCCGTGTCGGCGCTGGACGTGCAGGTGCAGGCGCAGGTGATCCGCCTGCTGGCCCGGCTTGGTCGAGAGCTGAACATCGCCTACCTGTTCATCGCCCACGATCTTCCCGTCGTGCGCGACTTTGCCGATAGCGTGGTGGTCATGAAGTTGGGCCGTGTGGTCGAACAGGGCCCGGTCAGGCAGATCTTCGACACCCCGCGCCAAGACTATACCCGAAACCTGATGGCCGCATCGCTCGACCCCGATCCCGATGTGCAGGCCGCACGACGCAGACAACGCCAGGAGATGATGGCATGAAACCCGACGTCCTCGTGATGACCCAGATCCGCCAACCAGCCATGAGCCGCCTTGAGGAGGCCTATACGCTGCATCGTCACGATCTGCTGGACGCCGATGGCCAGGCCAGGCTGCGGGCCGAGACGAAGAACCGGGTCCGGGCGATCGTGACCAACGGCCACACGCCGCTGACCGCGGACATGATCGCGGCCCTGCCCAGGCTCGAGATCGTGGCCTCCGTGTCGGCCGGGGTCGAGAGCATCGACACCCGTGCCCTGGCGGATCGCGATATCCCGCTGACGAACTCCTCGCCGGCGCTTCTGGACGACGTGGCGGACATGGCCATGCTGCTGACTTTGGCGGCCCGGCGCGATCTGGTTCGCGCGCACAACTATACCGCATCGGGCGAGTGGGGCCGCAGCGGCATGTATCCGCTGCAGTCCCGGACCGCCGGCAAGCGCATGGGCATCGTCGGCATGGGTCATGTGGGCCAAGCCGTCGCCCACCGTGCCGCCGCATCGAACATCGAGATCGCCTATACCGGTCGGCGCAGGAAGCCGGACCTGTCGTGGCGTTTCGAACCGGACCTGGTCCAGCTGGCCCGGGACTGCGACATCCTGGTCGCGGCCGTCGCCGGCGGGCCGGACACCAGGGGCATCATCTCGCGCGAGGTCCTGTCGGCCCTTGGTCCGCAAGGCACCTTCGTCAACGTGGCACGAGGGTCCGTGGTGGACGAGGAGGCCCTGATCGACCTGCTGTCCTCCGGTGGCCTCGGGAATGCCGGCCTCGACGTCTATCTGAACGAGCCCCGGCCCGATCCACGGCTGACCGCCTTGCCGAACGTGATCCTCTATCCTCATCACGCGTCGGGCACGGTCGAGACACGGGACGCCATGGCGATGCTTGTCGTCCGGAACCTGGCCGCGCATTTCGCGGGCCACGAGCTGCTGACGCGCATCGACGCCGCCTGACGTCCGGCCGGACCGGCCCCGATCTCACCAACCGCCATTGGCGCCGCACTGACCAGCCCTGCTGGTCAGACACCCCTGCTGTTACCGTCACGGCCGGCCCAGCAGCTGGTGCCGCCCTCATCCCCACGCTCGGACATGACCGAGAGCCGCAAGAGCCCCGAAAGGACCTTCACCATGATCGATCCCACCGACCTGCAGTCCATGATCCGGACCGGACTTCTGTCGTTCCCCGTCACCCCGTTCGACGACGACGACGCCTTCAATCCCCGTGCCTTCCGGCAGCACCTCGAATGGCTGTCGGAACATCCTGTCGCAGGCCTCATCGTTGCCGGCGGAACGGGCGAGATGTTCTCGCTCACCCCGGCAGAGATCGTCGAGACGGTCCGGACGGCGCGGCAGGCGAACCCCGACAAGCCGGTGATCTCGGGCTGCGGCTATGGCACCCGCATGGCGTGCGACCTGGCGCAGGCCATCGAGGCTGCGGGCGGCGACGGAATCCTTCTTCTGCCACATTACTTGACCGAGGCACCGGCCGACGGCATCGCCGACCGGATCCGGGCTGTCTGCCGGGCCACCAACATGGCGGTGATCGTCTACAACCGCGGTCAGGCGCAGGTCACGACAGACATGCTCGAACAGCTCTGCGCTGAATGTCCGAACCTGATCGGCTTCAAGGACGGCACGGGCGACATCGACACCGTGCGCCGGGTCACGCTGCGGATGGGTGACAGGCTCAGCTATATCGGCGGGATGCCCACGCACGAGCTTTTCGCGCAGGCCTATCGGGGCGCCGGCATGCCAACCTATTCTTCGGCCGTCTTCAACTTCGTGCCGGGAACGGCTGTCGACTTCCACCGCGCCTTTACCGCCGGCGACGACGCCACCTGCGAACGCCTGCTGACCGAGTTCTACTATCCCTTCACCAAGATCCGGGATCGCAAGGCAGGCTATGCCGTCTCGGCCATCAAGGCGGGCGTGCGCCTGCGCGGCATCCCGGCCGGCCGGATGCGCGCCCCGCTGGTCGACCTGACCGGCGAGGAGGAAGAAATGCTGAAAGAACTGATCGGCAATCGCGCATGACCGTGCCCCACGTCGCCGTGCTGGAGGCGTTCGACGGTCCGACGCAGGCCCGGCTGCGCGATATCGTCGGCGACCGGCTCCGGCTCGTGCTCATTCCCGACAACGGGATCCAGTCGCGCCGGAATGCCCTGGCTCAGGCCGATTACGCGGTCGTCCGCTCGGTTCCGCTCGAAGCGGAACTGGTGGCTGGCGCGCCGCGCCTGAAGCTGATCCACCAGTGGGGGACGGGGACCGACGGCATTCCGCTGGATGCCGCCCAAGGCCGCGGCATCGTCGTGGCCCGCAGCCCCGGGCTCAACGCGCCCTCCGTCGCGGACCTGACCATCGGCCTGATGTTGGCGATCCGCCGGCGCATCCCCCAGGCAGACGCAAGGATTCGCGCCGGCGGTTGGGCCGAGCCCGACCTCTACTCCGTCGGCCGGGATCTCTGCGGTGCGAAGGTCGGCCTTGTCGGCTTGGGCGCGATCGGTCGGCAGGTCATGCGCCGCCTGTTGGGCTTCGATTGCGAAATCGCCTACACCAGAAGCTCGGGGCCGGATCCCGCCGTGCCCGGCTACATGGAACTCGACCAACTGATCGGGTGGGCCGATGTGCTGTCGCTGCACCTTCCCCTGTCGGCCCCGACCCGGCACCTGATCGACAGGAACCGCCTGGCCAGGATGCCGTCGGGATCGTTCCTCGTGAACACCGCCCGGGGCGGCCTCGTGGACGAGGTCGCTCTGGCCGACGCCCTATCGGCACATCACCTCGGCGGCGCCGCGATAGATGCCTTTTCGGAGGAACCACCCCGACCCGGAAACCCGCTGCTCTCGGCCCCCAATGTCGTGCTCTCCGCTCATTCCGGCGGACGATGCCGAGAGAACTTCCATCGGATCGTCCGCCACTGGACGGTCAACATCCTCGCGCATTCCAGCGGCGAGACGCTCGACCCTTCATGTGTTGTCGTCCAGCCGGAAGGACTGTAGCCCCGGCAATGCACTGTTGCGAACGATTGGATGCGCAGGGGTCGTTGGCGAAGGCGGTTCATGCGTTGCAGCATCGGTCGACACTGTCGTCGTGGGTGTCAAAGTCCGCGATGACGCGGCAGATAGGCCCGGATGTCACGACCGGATCCAGTTCAGGGTAGGGCAGGGGCCTCACGAAACCCTTCGAACCGGGATGTCCGCACGAAGAACGTCGCTTGCGCCATGAAGCTGTGCTGCTTGTCGTGAAAGAGAAGACATCCGGCAATCGCCGACCGAGCCTCGACCGATCATTTGCCAGTATCGCCCTGAGATGCCCGTCGCCCAGAACCTCCAGCCGATGTTCGGCACAGTCTGGCGGGCCCGCGCATGCGCCTGCAATCAGCAGGTCGTCATGCCGAAGACGGTATCCTCGACGGGCCACCGCGCATGACATCCGCTGCTGAAACTGCGAGAGGTTCCGCCAGCCGGCATGCAGCCAGGAAACAGCCGATCGACGCATCATTCTGCCGGCGGCTTGGGCCAGGCCCGGCGCGTTCCCCTTGCGCCCATGACTACGCATGCAGTTTTTTCCGGGTGGGCGTCGCAGAAGGTGCCCGATCAGGCGCCGCCGCCCGTAGCTTCTCCCAATGCCGTAAACGCTGTCAGTCACGACATGGGGTGCAGGATCGGGCTGGCCGTCCTGGCGCCAAGGGGCGTAAGTCGTCATGGCGAAACGTCTCCGGTGCGGCGCCTCCAGAAGGTGCAGTGACGTATTGTCGGTCCCGCCGCGCCTCAGGTTGAAGTCAAAGACAAGGGCACGCGTACGGCGCATCGGATAGCGTGGCGGAATCTGGGGATGCCTGAGCGTATCGCGATAGTGTGGCGGGTCTGTATTCCCAGAAGGCAGGCCTGCAGATGCTACGGCCGGTTGCGCAGCCGAAGGTACTAGGACCATCAGCGACGCAGGAGGCGGCGCTGTTTTTGCAGGTCGCGCGGGCTGAGCGCGATTGGCTCAATCACGATAGGTCTTGAAATAGCCGGGGTTGTCCGACGTCAGCCGTTCACCGGAGAGGATCGACTGCGACAGGTGCTGGCGCATCGCCCCGGCTGCGGCTGCAGGATCGACCTCCAAGATTGCCCCGACGATCCGCCTGTGGTCCAACAGGATCTGCCGGGCCTTTTCCGGCTGCATGAGGTGCAGGGCGCGAAGACGGTCAATGTGGATGCTTTCCCGCCGGACGACCCGGTGCACCTGCTCGACACCGGCATGGCGGAACAGCGCGGCATGGAAGGCCAGGTCCAGATGCGCGAACCCGCCCAGGTTGCCGCGCCGCGCCTCGCTGTCCTGCATGTCGATCAGCTGCACAAGCTCGTCCGTCAGCCCTGCGGGCGGCGCCTTGGCAAGAGTGCCGGCGACCTCGACCTCGACGGCGCTACGCAGGAAGTGGGTCTGGCGGGCGTGAGGCAGGTCGATCAGGCTGACCGACGTCCTGGCATGGGGGTGGATATCGACCAGCCCCTCGTCCCGCAGGCGCAGAAGCGCGTCGCGCAGCGGGGTCGAGCTGATTCCGTAGGTTTCGGCCAGGTCGGCGCGTGACAGGGGCGCACCGGGGGGCAGGTCCAACGACAGGATGCGCACCCGCAGGTCTTCCAGGATGCCCGTTGTCGCGGAAAGGTTCATGTCTCGCTCTGGCCGGACTGGTCGGCAGGTGATGCAGGGCGGCTGGCCGGAACGGATCTGCCCCCCGCGTCGGCAATGAAGAGGTCTGGGCGATCCCGTAGCTGCTGTTCAAGGAAATGCAGGGAGCCTGCGACGTGCTCGCGCAGAAGGGCCTCGGCCTCGCCGACCGCGCCACGGGCCACCGCGTCAAGAACGGCCTCGTGCTGGGTCAGGGGCGTCGTGACCCCGCCGCGCGTGTTGCTCTGCAGGAACCGGACACGGTCCAGGTGACCTTTCTTGGCGTGGATCACGCTCCACAGTTCAGCCAGGCCCGCAGCCGCGAAAAGAGCTTCGTGGAACTGGTCGTCCAGCAGGATGAAGCCGGATTGATCGTCGCGCGCGGCCAGGATCTTCTGTTCCAGGACCAGATCCTCAAGCCGGTTCAGCCGCCGCTCGGGCTGCTGCGCCAGTTGCCGGATGACCGGCACTTCAAGGCTTTCGCGCAAGAAGTGCGCCAGCTTGACCGCCCGTGGCGAGATGTTGGACACGAAGGTGCCATGCTGCGGCGCGACCGTGACCATGCCGTGTTCGGCGAGCCGCATGATCGCCTCGCGCAGCGGCGTGCGGCTGACGCCGAAATCCTCGCATAGCTCCTTTTCATTCAGGGTCTGCCCGGGCCGCAGATCAAGCGTGACGATCCTGTGCCGCAGCCGGTCATGGATCAGGTCCGCCCTTGACTGCCTGCGTGTGTGCGTGTGCACGAAACATGCTCCTCGTGATCTGGATGCGCTTCTTCTGCAGTCAGCTAGCAGCAGCGGCGACAGCATGCAAAGCGCTTGCCCGCTGCGCACAAATATATTAATGCGTGAAGTGAGGTAAAGACCCAATGGGTTCAAGGGAGGATACGACCGGTGAAAAGCACAGTGATTCTCGCAATGACCGCACTTGCAGCGGGACTTGTGTCGACGGCGGCGGTGGCCCAGGAAGATTGGCCGCAGCGCACCATCAACGTCATCATCGGCGCCAGCCCCGGCGGCGATACCGACTTCAACGCCCGGACCATGGCGCGCTACTTCGAGGAAGTTACCGGCGTCGGCATGGTGATCACCAACATGCCAGGCGGCGGCGCGACCATCGCGACCTCGGCCGTGCGCCAGGCCGAGCCTGACGGCTACACCATGCTGTTCGGCCATACCGGTCACCTGATCGTGGCCGAGGTTTCGGGTCTTGCCGACTACGGCATCGCCGATTTCGAGATCTGCTGCGTGCCCGCCATCGACCAGGGCGCCGTCTTGGTGGCCAGCGCCGAATCCGGCCTGACCTCGGTCAAGGACCTCCAGGCGGCAGAGCCCGGCAGCGTCACCTTCGGCACCGAGTTCGGCGGCTATTCGCACCTGCAGGGCCTGATCTTCCAGCAAGGCGCAGGCGTCGAGATGAACGTGGTCGACACTGGTTCGGCGGCCGAAAAGATCGCCTCGCTGCTGGGCGGCCGGATCGACGTCGCAGGCATCGCCTATGGTGCCGTGCAGGACTATGTCGAAGGCGGCCAGATGGTCGTTCTGGGTCAGCCGAACGATGAGCCGAACCCGCTTCTGGGCGACATCCCGACCTTCGTCGAGCAGGACGTCGACTTCGTCATGAACAACCCCTACATCATTGCCTTCCCCGATGGGACCGACCAGGCGATCGTGGACAAGATGGGCGAGGTCATGAAGCAGATCGCCGAGATGCCCGAATACGCCGAGGATCTTGAAGAGGGCTTCAAGCAGCCTGTCGCCTTCCTGCCCAAGGAAGAGGCGGTCGAGCGCCTGAATGCGATCCGCGACACCTACATGCCGTATCGCGACGCGCTGCAGGCTGCGCGCTAGGGATCGGCGGCCCGGCGCGCCACCCGCGCCGGGCTTCCAGCCATTTCAGCAAGGGAGGGCTGCGGGATGCGGCTCAAGGACGTGATCGTCGGTGCCGTCATGGCCGGCGCCGGAATCGCCTATCTGCGCATGGCGGCAGTGCTGCCCGAACGCGACGGCGTGGATGCGGGAACAGTGCCGACCATCCTGGCCTGGATGATGATCGGGCTGGGTCTGATCGAACTGGTCAGCGCGCTGCGTCGCCCGCCCGCCACCCAGGCCGAGACCAGGGCCGCCACAAGCGGGCTGGTCACAGTCGGCCTGACGCTGCTGCTGATCGCGGGCTTCATCGCCGCCCTTCGGCCCCTGGGCTTTCCCATCGCCACGGCGATCTATCTGTTCCTGCAGTTCCTGGTGCTGACGCCCAAATCCGCATCGCGGTCCGTGCCGCTTTATGCAGGTCTTGCTGCGGTGTCGTCCGTGATCATCTTCGCCACCTTCCGCTATGCCTTCGACCTTCTGCTGCCCGCAGGGCCGCTGGTGGCCTGGCTGAACTGAAAGCAGATACATGTTCGACCTTCTGATCCAGGGATTCGCGGCCGTCCTGTCGCTGAAGATCTTCCTGCTGATGACGGCGGGCGTCGCGGTAGGCATCGTCTTCGGTGCCGTCCCCGGCCTGACCGCCGTCATGGCAATCGCGCTGTGCCTTCCGATGACATACGGCCTTGGCCCGGCGGCGGGCATCAGCCTGCTGATCGCGCTGTTCGTCGGCGCGACCTCGGGCGGCCTCATCTCGGCCATCCTTCTGAAGATTCCGGGCACGCCGTCGTCCATCGCGACCACCTTCGATGGAGCGCCCATGATGGAGAAGGGCGAAGGCGCGAAGGCGCTCGGCGCCGGCATCGTGTTCTCGTTCCTCGGCACCATCGCGTCCATCGCCGCGCTGGCGTTCATCGCGCCGTCACTGGCCAAGGTCGCGCTGTCCTTTGGCCCGCATGAATACTTCGCCATCGCCGTCTTTTCGCTGACGCTGATCGCGACGCTGTCGTCGGGGTCGATGGCCAAGGGTGTCTTCGCGGGCGTTCTGGGCTTTGCCGTGTCCACCGTGGGCATCGCGCCCGTTGATGCGACGGCACGCTTCACCTTCGGCAACGTGGAACTGAACGCCGGCTTCTCGATCCTGACCGTGCTGGTCGGCATGTTCGCCGTGGCCGAGGTCATCAAGGTCGCCGAATCCGCCCGGCACCCGGTCGACGGCGGCGCCGCGCCGCAGCCCGTCAAGATCAAGGGCTTCGGCTTTTCCATGGCCGAGTTCCTGGGCCAGATCCCCAACGCCTTCCGCAGCGCGCTGATCGGCATCGGCATCGGCATCCTGCCGGGCATCGGTGCGGGCACGTCGAACATCATCGCCTATATCGCCGCCAAGAAACGTTCGAAGACCCCCGAGGAGTTCGGCAAGGGCACGCTTGAAGGCGTGGTCGCCTCGGAAACCGCCAACAACGCCGGAATCGGCGGCGCCATGATCCCGCTTCTGACACTGGGCATCCCGGGCGACGCGGTGACCGCGATCATGCTGGGCGGCCTGATGATCCACGGGATCCAGCCGGGCCCGATGCTGTTCATCACGCAGGCGCCGCTGGTCTATACCATCTTCGCCGCGCTGATCGTGTCGGCCGTGCTGATGCTTGTGCTGGAATTCTGGGGCCTGCGGATCTTCATCAAGCTGCTGGCGATCCCCAAGCACATCCTGCTGCCCGTGATCCTGGTGCTCTGTGCCGTCGGCGCCTTCGGGCTGGCCAGCCGCATCTTCGACATCTGGACGATCCTGGGCTTCGGCGTCCTGGGCTATGCCTTCGTCAAGGCCGGCATCCCGACCGCGCCGTTCATCATCGGCTTCATCCTGGGCCCGATGGCCGAAACCAGCTTCCGCCGCGGGCTGCAGCTGTCGCGGGGGGACTATACGGGATTCCTGACCAACCCGATCTCGGGGACCTTCCTGGCGCTGGCCGTGGTGTCGATCGCATGGCAGCTGTGGGGCGAATACCGCGCCTCGCGCGGGCCGGTCACGGCCAATCCCCTGAAGCTGGGCGGCGAGGAATGATCCCCGCCCTACTTTCCCAAACGCAGACCGATCCGAGGCAGACATGACCACCACCAAGACACCCGCCGAACTGCGCAGCGCGCGCTGGTTCGCCCCCGACGACCTGCGCAGCTTCGGCCACCGTTCCCGCATGATGCAGCTGGGCTATTCCGAGTCCGACTTCATGGGCCGCCCGATCATCGGCATCCTGAACACATGGTCCGAACTGAACAGCTGCCACGCCCACTTCCGCGAACGCGCCGCCGACGTGAAGCGCGGCGTGCTGCAGGCCGGCGGCTTTCCGGTCGAGCTGCCCTCGCTGTCGGTCGACGAAAGCTTCACCAAGCCGACCTCGATGCTCTACCGCAACCTGCTGGCGATCGAGACCGAGGAGCAGATCCGCTCGCACCCGCTGGACGGCGTCGTCCTGATGGGCGGCTGCGACAAGACCACTCCGGGGCTGGTGATGGGCGCGCTGACGGCTGGCGTGCCGATGATCTACCTGCCTGCCGGCCCGATGCTGTCGGGGCACTATGCGGGCGCCAGGCTGGGCTCTGGCTCGGATGCATGGAAGTACTGGGACGAACGCCGCGCCGGCAACATCACGGATGAACAATGGCAGGGGCTGCAGGGCGGCATCGCCCGGTCGGCGGGCGTCTGCATGACCATGGGCACCGCCAGCACCATGACCGCCATCACCGACGCGATGGGCCTGACCCTGCCCGGCGCATCGTCGGTTCCGGCGGTCGACAGCGGGCACCAGCGCATGGCTGCCGATTGCGGCCGCCGCATCGTCGACATGGTGTGGGAGGACCTGACCCCCGACCGCATCGTCACCGAGGCCGCCGTCCGGAACGCCGCCACCGTGGCGATGGCCACCGGCTGTTCGACCAACGCCGTCGTCCATCTGATCGCCATGGCCCGCCGCGCGGGCGTGGACCTGACGCTGGACGACCTGGACGCGCTTGGCCGGACCACGCCACTGGTCGCCAATGTCCGGCCCTCGGGCAAGACCTACCTGATGGAGGACTTCTTCTATGCGGGCGGCCTGCGCGCGCTGATGAAGCAGATCGAGGGCCGGCTGGACCTGACGGCCCTGACCGTCACCGGCAAGACCATGGGCGAGAACCTGGAAGGCGCCAAGGTCTTCAACGACGACGTCATCCGGCCGCTGTCGAACCCGGTCTATCACGAAGGCTCGCTGGCGGTGCTGCGCGGCAACCTGTGTCCCGACGGCGCGGTCATCAAACCGGCCGCCTGCGATCCCAAGTACCACGTCCACGAGGGTCCGGCGTTGGTCTTCGACAGCTACCCCCAGATGAAGGCCGCGGTCGATGACGAGAACCTGGACGTCACGCCCGACACGGTGATGGTGCTGCGCAACGCCGGCCCCCTGGGCGGTCCCGGCTTCCCCGAATGGGGCATGCTGCCGATCCCCAAGGCGCTGATCAAGCAGGGCCATCGCGACATGCTGCGCATCTCGGACGCGCGGATGTCGGGGACGTCCTATGGCGCCTGCGTGCTGCACGTCGCGCCCGAAAGCTATGTGGGCGGACCGCTGGCGCTGCTCAAGACTGGCGACATCGTGCGGCTGGACCTGCCCGCCCGCCGTCTGGACATGCTGGTCGACGAGGCCGAACTGGAGGCTCGCCGTGCCGCGTGGAAAGCCCCCGAACCGCACTTCGAGAGGGGCTGGGGCTGGATGTTTTCCAAGCACGTCACGCAGGCCGACAAGGGCTGCGACTTCGACTTCCTCGAGCGTGACTTCGGCCCGGCCGCCGGTGAACCGGACATCTTCTGATGATGGCGCTGGATCAGGCCCTGACGGGCATCTCGGGCATCCTGGTGACGCCCTATGACGATGCGGGCGACATCGCGCCCGCACGCCTTGCCCCGATCCTGGATCGGGCGCTGGCGGCGGGGCTGCACATGCCGGTCGTCAACGGCAACACGGGCGAGTTTTACGCCCTGACCACGGACGAGGCCTGCACCATGGTGCAGGAGGTTGCTGGGCTGCTGGACCGTCGTGCGCCGCTGCTGGCGGGCGTCGGGCGCGGCCTGCGCGATGCGCAGCGGCTGGCGCGGGCCTCGGCCGATGCGGGGGCGGCGGCGCTGATGGTGCATCAGCCGCCCGATCCGTTTGTGACGCCGCGCGGGGTGGTCGATTACCTGAAGGCGGTGTCGGACGCATCCGGCGGGCTGCCGATGATGATCTATCTGCGCAACGACGCCATCGGCACCAAAGCCATCGCCGATCTGTGCGTCGTGCCGGGCGTGCGCGGCGTCAAGTGGGCGACGCCCAACCCGCAGAAGCTGGCCGAGGCGAAGGCGGCCTGCGATCCGTCGATCGTCTGGGTCGGCGGCCTGGCCGAAGTCTGGGCGCCGACCTTCTACGCGGTCGGCGCGCGGGGCTTCACCTCGGGCCTGATCAACGTCTGGCCAGAACATTCCGTCGCCATCCATGCCGCGCTGGAGGCGGGCGACTATCACAAGGCCAACGCCCTCATCGACCGCATGCGCGTCTTCGAGGACATCCGAGCGCAAGAGATGAACGGCACGAACGTCACCGGCGTCAAGGCTGCGCTGATCGCGCAGGGTCTGGACTGCGGGCCGACACGCCCGCCTTCCGCCTGGCCGCTGACGGCGCTGCAACAATCCGACCTGGACCGCTTCATGGCCGCGAACGGCCTTATCTGAGGAACATGCGATGAGCGATTACATCCTGTCGAACGAGACCCGCGACAAGCTGAAGAAGGTGTCCACCGCCTCGGTCGCGACGGCACTTTACAAGCGCGGGCTGCGCAACCAGTTCGTCCAGGGCGTCCGTCCCGTCGAGAAGAAGCCCGTCACCATGGTCGGCCAGGCCTTCACCCTGCGCTATATTCCGGCTCGTGAAGACCGCAACCCGCTTACGGTGTTCCGCCAGCGCGACCACAAGCAGCGCGTTGCCGTTGAGACCTGCCCCCATGGTCATGTCCTTGTCATGGATGCGCGCAAGGATAGCCGCGCGGCGACCGCCGGCTCGATCCTGATCACGCGGCTGGCCATGCGCGGCGCGGCGGGCGTCGTGTCGGACGGCGGCGTGCGCGACGCGGCGGGCATCGGCGCGCTGGACATGCCGGCCTATTTCGCCTGCTCGTCGGCGCCGACCAACTTGACTCTGCACGAGGCGATCGAGATCAACGTGCCGATCTCGTGCGGCGACGCCCCGGTGTTCCCGGGCGACGTGATGCTGGGCGACGGCGACGGGGTCATGGTGATCCCCGCGCATCTGGCGGACGAGATCGCGGACGAATGCACCGGCATGGAGTCCTACGAGGATTTCGTGCTGGAGCAGGTGCAGGCAGGCGCCGGCATCATCGGCCTCTATCCGGCGACGGATGAGGACAATCTGACGAAATACGCCGAATGGCGTGAACGGACAGGACGCTGACATGACTCATATTCCCCATGGCGACCACCTGATTGCAGGCGAGAAGATCCGGACCGAGGGGCGTTTTCCCTCGGCCCCGGCGACGGGGCAGGCGCATGAGTTCTCGGTCGGCACGCCCGAG